>NZ_AP026802.1:1200000-1800000 GCF_033095985.1 Xylocopilactobacillus apicola | reverse complement strand
GCAGTGGTTTTTACGAAGAACAACGAACCGAAGCATTTTCTCACGCAGATTAAACAGCACGGCGCTTTACTGGCCAAAGGTCGCCTGATTGGAGTTCAGTTTCTAGAGTTGTTCTCCAATAATCTTTATTTTGACATTAGTCGTCATGCCGTTGAGCTGGCGCTCAAATTAAAAGCGGGATTTCAGGCAAGAGGCTATCAAATGTATCTTGACTCGCCGACTAACCAGCAGTTTGTGGTGCTTACTAAAACTAAGGCGGCTGAGTTGGCGCAAAAAGTTAGATTTTCTCCTTGGGAAGATCTTGATGCTGAGCATCAGGTGGTCCGGTTTGCGACTTCTTGGGCCACGACCGCAAAAAATGTGGCTACTTTATTAGAATTAATTTAGGACTGATCGGTTGAGGTCAGTTTTTTTAGACCTCTTTTTGGGCAAAAAGTACAAGACCGAGTGCCAAAAACAAAGCGATATAGCAAATGTTTCCGCCAATTAGCTGAAGATCAGTGAGGCGCGTCAATGGATGATAGAAAGCAGGCTGGCTCAACTGCGCTGGTAAGTTTAAGAAATTGAGCGGATTCCATTTGAGAAATTCCCATTTTTTGATCAAGTTAAACATTAGGACGCCAATAATACTAAGCGCAAATTCACCAACAATCCCAACGGTGATCGCCATGCTGCTCTTTTTTATCATTGTGGCAATGAGAAACACGAGGCTGAGTAAGAGCCACACGTTTAGAAGTGAGGCGCTGTTTTGCTCCAACCAATACTGGGATCTGATCGGACCTTTATAGAAGATGGATTTGTTGATTAGCGTAGTTAGCGCCATTAAGCCATAGAGAAATAAGGAGTACAAGAAAATTGTCAGCCACTTGCTGATTAAAATTGCTTGGCGGGATTTTGCCTCGTAGATCAAGTTTTTGATTGTGTTATATTCAAACTCAGAAGTAATAATTGAAGCACTTGCAGCAATTAAAATCAGGGGAATGATCGAATTGGTGGCAAAGTTAGCGATGAAGAGTTCGCGCGCAATAAAGTGTTTTGGCATGAGATGGCCAATTAGGGCAACGCTAAAGTTGACGATAATTAAGCAAATTATTGTGAGCCAGGTGCTCGTTTTTTGGCTGAGCTTGAAAATTTCTTGTTTAAGCATTTTTTTCCTCCAAAATAGTTAGAATAGATTGTTCTAAGTCGTCGTCTTCGTGAATTAAATCTTTAACTGTTACACGCTGTTCATTTAAAACTGTCAGTAATTTTTCGACCGGATGAGCAGCGTCAATCATGACTTTGAGTGGGTCAGAACTCACAACAGGGTAGTTGTTCTGGCTCAGAGTTTGTTCAGCCAAAGAATCATTATTTGTTGAGATTACCACGTAATGGCGATTACTTGCCAGAATTTCATTCATTGCTGCACTTGCGATTAAGCGGCCGTGGTCGATCACGATTAAGTCGTCAGCAAGTTTTTGGAGTTCTGACAGCAAGTGGCTAGAAACAAGGAAAGTCGTGCCCGCCTGAGCTTTTGTGATAATCAGCTCGCGTAAATCGCGGGTCGCCTGAGGGTCCAAGCCATTTAGTGGTTCGTCAAGAATGACTAGTTGGGGGTTGTTGATTAGGGCAAGTGCGATGCCCAGCTTTTGTTTCATGCCCAGCGAATATTTTTTGGCCTTCTGGTCGATAAAATCATTAAGCGCTAGCTCATCGATTGTTGTTTGAATATCTCCGTTATGTGCAAAAAGTTGTAAATGTTGGCGCCCCGTTAAATAAGGATAAATTCCAGGATACTCAATCAAAGCACCAACTGATTTTAAAGGAGCTGAATGGTTAAAACTCATCAACTGTCCGTCGATCAGAATTTCGCCTGAGCTTTTGATGAGGCCTAAAATCGCTTTTAAAATTGTGGTCTTGCCTGCACCATTGGGACCAACTAAACCAACAATGTGGCCAGATTGAACCTTAAAGCTAAGATCAAAAAGGATTTGCTTGGCGCCAAAAGATTTATTGAGATGTTTAACGCTGAGGATCGTTTGATTAGACATCGTTAACTACCTTTCTTGTAAATGTAATGTTATATAGTTGAAGCTTACTTCGGTTATTCTATTATAATATTACAGATAAAGCAACCGGATTATTGAAAATGGAAGAAAAAAAGAGATTTTATTGTTATAATGTATAACATATATACCTATGAGGAGTTTCAAATGAAAAGATTAACGAAGCGTGAAGAAGATGTAATGACGGTTTTTTGGGAATTAAAAAAATCTTTGACAATCCGAGATGTTGTGAAACACAATCCCGAATTAAGTCAAAATACAGTACAAGTTGTTTTAAAGAATTTGGTCGAGAAAAAATGCCTTGAATTTGACGGGACAAGTATTGCCCGCACAGCGATTGCGCGAGTTTATAAGGCAATTATTTCAGAAGAAGAATATTTCCAGGAAATAATTCCTAAGAAAATTTTCAAAAAAATGGTTGTCAGTTTTGTGACCCAGGAAAATAGCGAAGAAGAGCTCAAAAAAATTGAAGACATGGTCCAAAAGAAGCTCAAAGAAATCAGAGAATAATGAATTTATCGATCCCCCCTTTATTTTTGCTGCTTTTAATTGATGGCTTTTTAATTTTGGGCTTGGATTGGCTTTTACATCGCAAATTTGCTCACCAGAAAAACCTCTTTATTTTCTTTAAAGTTTTAATTATCTTAATTTGCTTACGTTTGATTTTATATTGGGGTCTTTTGGCAGTGCCAAATTTGTTCGATTTCTCTTTTTGGTTTTTCGTCCAGGTGATTTGGTTAATTGGGACAATGGTCGCTTTTTGTTTCCTGTTTAGCCGCTATTATCGGCTTTATCGCAGTCGCCGTTTTTTGAAATCATTACCAAAAGATTATTTGTCCAAGGCGGCCAAAGAGCAAATTGCGCCTAACGTGAAAATTTATCAGTCAGCAGCAGTTGATTCCCCTTGTGTGGTTGGGATTTTGCATCCAGCGCTCATTTTCCCGCTAATGCCGCTTTTGCCAGGTGAAGAGGATTATGTGCTTGCTCATGAACTCAATCATCTGAAAAATCATGATCCTTTAAAAAAGTTTTTAGGCGAGCTATTGTTGGCGCTTTATTGGTGTTTTCCGCCAGCTTATTTTCTCATCGATGATTTGAACTTGATAAATGAGATCACTGTCGATCGCCAGGTGGTGAAGAATCGGGGCCAGAATTATTATTTTGGTTATGTGGAAAACTTGTTATCAGTAGCAAAACGCGCTAAAGAAGCAGATCGTCGCATGTCAGATGCTAATTTTTTCTTGGGAAAAAATTACTTGAATATCCGCATTGACTTTCTTCTTAACAGTTATAATGTCGGTCGACCATCGGTTACTTTTAGACTTTTGACGGTTGTTTTGCTGATTTGCCTGATTTTGATTTACGGAATTTAAAATTTTTTTTCGTTTTTGAGATTTTTTTGCGTAATTTATCTTGAGGAGGTAAATTACAATGAAATTCAAAAAAGTTCTAAAGAAATATTATCTGGCGTTGATCGCCGTGGTGCTCGTACTTGTTGTCGGGTTAGGGTTCTTGTTGATGCGCCCGTCAAAGAGTTCCTCAAAAAATGATCAATTGTTTGAGTCGAAGTCGGAAAAAAGTAGCGAGAAAAAATCAAGTGGCGAGCAATTTGTAGAAATCAAAGGAGCGGTGGTTAAACCAGGAATTTATCCAATTGGTAAAAACACCCGCTTAGCGGAGATTTTGAAAAAAGCTGGCGGAGCGACCCCAGAGGCCGATTTAAAGACAGTTAATTTAGCGAAAGTCGCTCGCGATCAGGATTCTTTTTATATTCCCCAAAAAGGTGAAGCGCCAGTTGCTCAAACTGAAACCGCTGGATCATCACCAGAGACGGGCCAGGAAAAAGAAAGGATCAATTTGAATACCGCTGATTTGGCCGAGTTACAAAAGATTAACGGGGTTGGAGCAAAAAAAGCTGAGAAAATAATTGAGTACCGAGAGGCAAATGGTGGGTTTAGGAAC
Organism: Xylocopilactobacillus apicola; assembly: GCF_033095985.1. NCBI lineage: Bacteria > Bacillati > Bacillota > Bacilli > Lactobacillales > Lactobacillaceae > Xylocopilactobacillus > Xylocopilactobacillus apicola. The sequence continues at coordinate 1,795,993 of NZ_AP026802.1, read as the reverse complement.
ATTGAAGATCTGAAAAATATCGGTGGCATCGGGGACAAGACATTTGAAGCCTTAGAAGATCAGATCACCGTTAGTGATTAGATGAGAGGCTATTGGATTTTTCCAACTTTGCTGTTCATTTCATTGCTTTATTTGGTTTTAAGTCCGCAGATTTTACTTGGAATCTTAGTTATTTGTTGTCTGGTCCGGATTTATTTTCTGAGAAATCGTTTGATTTGGTTTTGGAGTTTTATTTTTGCCATTTTTGCTTTGAGCTGGGGATGTTACAGTCGATATGTTGATTCTCAGATTCAACTTCCTAAGACAACTGAGGTTCTAGTCAATCCAAACGACGTGAAAGTTAACGGCGATCTGTTGCAGATGCGGGGAACTGCTGGTAAAATTCCGGTTTTGATGACCGCTAAGCTTCAATCAGAAGCTGAGAAAAAAGGATTTGCTCAAATTACATATTGGTTTACTGTGACAGTATATCAGGATTATAAGGGCATCGATGCACCACGCAATGAAGCAGAGTTTAATTATCAAAAATTTGAGCACCGTCAAAAGGGTTGCAATCTAAGGGTATCGCTGGGTGAATTTGAGATTAATAAAGTTAACGAAAATTTTGGACAGCGCTTGTTGGGGTTAAAGAAGAAATTTAGTTTGTACCTAACGACTTTTCCTCGTTATTCTCAATATTTTTTAAAGCTATTAATCGGTCAGCAGGATGATCTGTTAGGTAAAGATCGACTCAGCCGATTGGGATTGTTAAGTCTCTTTGCACTAAGCGGGATGCAGCTGTATTTCTGGCTGTCAATGTGGCAGAGTTTGGGAGCGAGAATGAGAATCACAGCGACAAAAGTTAACATTTTTTGTTTGTGTTTCCTGATTTTGATTATTTTTTTCAATCAGGGGAACGTCGGTCTGACGCGCAGTGCAATATTTTTGGCGGTGAGTCGCCTCATGATGATTTTAAAACGTCGCTATGCCCGCCTTGACGTTTGGTCCTTTACGTTCATCGCATTTTTGGTTGAACGACCATTTCTGCTTGAAAGTTTAGGCGGAATTTTGAGTTTCTTGATCACTTTTTTTATGCAGGTCAAGAAGCCAGAAAATCGCTTAGTGACCAATGTCAAAATAAATTTGTTGATGCTGCCGGTAATTTTGCAGCAGGTCTTTGTCTGGAACTTTCTGAGCATTTTCCTAAATTTTCTCTTTTTTCCGGTGATCTCGTTTCTGTTTCCACTATTTTGCCTCAACTTGATCCTTCATTTCCCGCTCTTTGATCAGGGAGTGAATTTTATCTGTTGGATTTTGTACCGCATATTAGATCAACTTTCTAATTTGCAATTTTTCGAGATTGTGTTTGGACAAATATCAGTAACTGTAGCGCTAATGTTAGTTTTATCAGGCCTTTTGATTTTTAGTAAAAAAGGTTGGTCCAAACTTGCGCTGACTGGACTTGCGAGCTGTTATTTAGTGCTTTTTCTTTATATTCACTTTCCGTTGACCGGACGTGTGGTGATGTTTGATATTGGCCAAGGCGATTCATTTTTGATTGAAACCCCGTTTCACAAACAAGTGATTTTGATCGATACCGGTGGAAAAGTTGGACTTGATAAAGAACCATGGCAGGAGCGCACAAGTAAATCAAGGGTGGAGACGGTGACGCTAAATTATTTGCATAGTCGCGGAATTAATCACTTGGACGCAGTAATAACCACGCATCAAGATGCCGATCATATTGGGGATCTGCCAGTGTTGATTAAGAATATGCGGATTGATCGGTTGATTTATGGTGAGGGAATTCTTCAAAATAAGAACTATCGCAAAAAAGTAGAGCCGTTAAAAAACACAGCCAAGTTTATTCCAGTTTTGGCGGGCCAAACGGTCAAAATCAAGGGGCAAGAATTAAAAATATTGCATCCATCAACTCCTGGACCAGGGGAGAATAATGATTCGGTAACGTTTTTGACGCATTTAGGTCAATTAACTTTTTTGTTTACCGGCGATCTGGAAAGGGACGGGGAAAAACAGGTCTTGAAGCAATTTTCCGTTCAGGCGGACGTACTAAAAGCTGGGCACCACGGGAGCAAGACTTCCACCAGCAAAGAATTTTTGGAGGCAGTTTCTCCAAAAATTGCCTGGATTTCTGCGGGGCGCAATAATCGTTATGGTCATCCGAGTCCTGAAACTTTGAACAAGCTAACTCAAAAAAATATTCCCTGGTTGGCGACACTAGACGTCGGAATGGTTTATTATGAATACAACGCATTTAAAAATGAAATGAAGAGTTTTAAACATGGATCTAAATAGTTACATAAAAGAAATCAAAAAAGTCCCCGCCGTTATTTATTTAGCGACGGGGGATGAGACAGCTTTATTTAATGATCTGCGCCGGAAAACGAAGCAAGTTGCCAATTTGCAGCAAGCTTCGTTTACGGTTTTGGATTTAGCCGAGGATTCGGCCGAGAATTTTCTAGTTGAGCTCGACAACTCAAGCCTTTTTGCGAGCAAAAGGTATCTTTATGTAGAGCACTTTTTCTCCGCTTTTAAAAAGCAGTTTAACGCAAAGCAAGCTAAGTTTCTTGAAAGCAGGTTAAAGGGCAGCTTGGCAGGAGTCACGCTGATTTTCAGCGGGCAAGGAGAAACAATCGATCGGCGTATTGGGATCAACAAGTTAATCACGCGTAATGCTTCCCAAGTGGATCTGAGCAAGTTAAAGCCTAATGAGGTTCGGGCCAAGTTAGTCCAATATTTTAAGCGAAATCCTGAGGTAAAGCTTGAAAGGCCAGTCATTGAAGAAATTTTGACGCGCACCAATTTTGATTATACAGCTTTAAGAGCTGAAATCCCGAAGCTTGAGCTGTTTTTGACGACGACAACCGAATTGACAGTTAAAGACGTCAAAGAGCTGATCAGTGCTAACCCGGATGATAATGTTTTTGGTTTAATTGGCGCTTTGAGCAGCAAAAGCTTGACGACAATTATGCCGCTTTACCGGGAACTGCTAGATTTTTACGGTCAGCCGTACGTTCTTAATGGGGCTTTAATCAGTAATTTTCAACTGCTGCTCCAAGTCAAAATTTTAAGCGACGCCGCTTACGATCAAGGCTTGATTCAAAAGAAGCTCGGGATTCATCCTTACCGGATTAAACTTGCCTTGCAAAATTCACAACGCTTTTCGATGCGTCAGTTAATGAGGCTGAATCATCTTTTACTTGAAATGGACCAGAAAATTAAAACTAGCACGGTCAATTATGACGAGTTATTTAGTGATTTAATTTTGGAGCTTAAAATTGGTCGCTGATTTTTTGTAAAAAGACCGCAACTCCGTCTTCAACGTTACTTAAAGTGATCTCGTTGGCAACGGCTTTAAGTTTTGCAGTCGCGTTGCCCATCGCAACGCCAATTCCAGCAAATTCCAACATTTCTTGATCGTTAGCTTCATCGCCAAAGGCAACTAATTCACTTGGCTTGAGGTCGAAATATTTTAAAGCAGCTTTTAATCCAACAGCTTTATTAATATCAGGCGGGAGGATTTCGAGCATTTCCGGATAAGAGCCCGTCACGTGAAAATTTCCACTTTGTTTGATTAATTCGCTGGCAAATTGCGCAGTTGTGAGATCTTTTAGCATAATTGCTTTATAGAAGACTTCATCTTCTGGCACGTCAGCGAAATTAGTATTTTCAAATGAAATCAATTTACCTAATCGTTCTTCGTAGCTTGATTTACCAAGCTCTACAAGCGAATAGACGTGATTTTCAGCGACCAAGTCCAGTGGAAATTGATTGCTACGAGCTGCCTCGTAAAGACCAGCTAGCTGACTTTTAGTAAGCGTGTGACTGGCGATTTTGGTTTGATCTTTGCTGGTTTCAACAAGTCCGCCATTAAAGCAAATGCAGACGTCACCAGGGTTTAGCAATTCCAGCTCCACCAGATAAGGCTTTAAGCCCTTGTAAGGCCGCCCCGAACAAAGAATAATCTTAACTCCTTGTTCGTGCAGCTCTTTGAGGGCTTTTTTGTTGACCGCACTAATTTGTTTTTGGTTGTTTAGTAAGGTGTTGTCCATGTCTAACGCAATTGCTTTGATCATTTGTTGTCTCCCAAGTATTATTTAGGAATATTGTAGCAGATTTATAGACTGAGGAATTACAGAAAACTCGGCTAGTTAATTAAAAAGTTGATTAAAATCGAAGAAAATTATTGTATTATTTCAAACTTGTTTATAGTGATTCTAAATCAAGTAAAAATTACTGATTATTAATTCCGAACTTTCTTTAATTGCAAAATTTTGTCTTTGTATTCTGACTATGTTAAAGTTAAAAACATAAACAATATAGGAGGAATCGGAATGAATCAAATTCTAACCGACTTTAACGTCGCTAGTAATAAAGCAACAAGAATCAAGACGGCTACCGATAACTTAAACAGCTCTTCGTCAGTAAATCAGGATAAAAGCACAAAAATGCTCGGCAACGCTAGTGCTCATAAGGCGATTGCGGCAACAAAACATTCGGCACAAAAGATTAGTCAAGTAGTGAATAGTGCATCGCAACACCTACGTAGTGTCGCAAAAGACTTTGAAGCTGCGGACCAAGAAATTAGCCAAAAGTTATTCGAGGCAGCGGGGTGGCGAAGATGAGTAAATACGACGAATTAACACAAACGGAACACGATAAGCGGATTGAGTCAGAGAACGTGGAACAAACAATGCGAAAAGTTCGCCAGCTCCAAGAATCGTATGATGAGCACTTTCAACGTGCCAATCGCTTCTTTGAAGAAATAGGATTTGAATTTAGAGGAAGTGATCAATCTAATATATTCAACTCAATGAGAGAAGATCAAGCCAGACAAGCTCGTAATACCAGACAACGTTTCAGTGATTACGAAACAAATTTAAGGTCAATGAATCGCAAACTTGAAACAGAGCTAGATGAAGTTGTTGCCGCTAAGAAACAGGCCCTGAGGGAGGAAAGTCAATGAGTATAAGAATGCGAGTTGGAGCTTCCAAAGCCCAAGCAGCAAGTACAAGGGCTCTCTGTCGTAAACAGATTGAAGATTATCGCAATCTACAATCTGCAATAAATGATTTCTTGTTGACGACAGATACTTTAAAAGGCGAAGCCTATAAGTCAGCCAGAGCGTACTTTGATAAAGTCTTAAAGCCGCTGGGACAAGGTGGAATGCTGCTAGCTGAAGCAGTAGAAAAGGCAGTTCAGAAGTTTCCAGATCAGTATCAGGCTGAAGTAGATCACGGAGACTTAGATGAAGCCGAGCTTGAAAGTAAGATCGCTGAGCTGAAAACTTTAATCAGCAGTGCACAAAGTATTCTAAACCAGATATCAGATGTTCCAGTCCAAGGATTGCCGGGAGTATCGACAACAAATAATTCTCTGCCAGCGTTAATCAAAGAACGTGAAATAGCCAATACTCAGCTAATGATTTCGGGTTATGAACAGACCCTAGAGAAACTCAAGATTTTATTGAGGAAGCTAAGGGCGTTCAATGCGAAGTCTTCAAGCATCTTTAAAGATATTGATGTTCTAAAGCAAGCAGTTGATCAAGGCTTGGAGCAGACGAAAACATCGTGGGACGGCATAAGAGGAGTATTTCTGATCCCAGATAATTTGGATTGGGCAAATACGATTCAGACTCATTGGCAAATGAGTCAAGATGAACTTCACGGGATTGATCCGAAGTTGAATCAAGAATTAAAGAAGTATCGAGTGTATGCAATTCCTTATACAAATCACCTAGGAGAGCCAGATATCCTTTGGCAGATTGAAGATTTGAAGACCGGCAATGGGATTGATAATTATAAACTTTACCGGTATCTTGAGAAATCAGGAAAATATTTAGGTCCTGAACTAATCGAATTAATGAGCTATGACGCTTATGAAAATAAGGTCAAAGCTGGGTGGCGCAAAGGTGTAAATTATGCAACTGGTGAACGTTATAATAGATTAGTAAGCGGTACGGTATCAGCCTCCCAAAATGTTGCAGACGGCATTGATTTTCTGAATAATTCAGGCTTAGGTACGGTGCTTGAGATGTTGGGATTTGCCTATGCATCGTATAAACTTACCACTGCTAGCGGAGTTAAAGAAGTAGCAGGCGGCAAAGGAATTTCAAGCAAGATTAACCAGGTTGATTTTTCTAGTAGAGTCTCGGAACACCTAAATGATCCTGACCGATATGTTCCAATTCAACTTCTTGAAGAGACAATTGAAATTGGAAATCAAATGCCAGATCCTAGAGGATCAAGTGCAGCAATGTTTTACAGCAAAATAGAAATTAACGGAAGTAAATATAATTTAGAAGTATTATATGATAAAAATAAAAATTTGATTTATCATTTTAAATACAGCAGAAGACCAATGGGACCATTACCCGAAATAACTAAATTCAAACCGAAGGAGTAAGCCGTGTCAGAAAAGGAACAGTTATATGAATTGTTAAATATGCTTCAAAGTAGACAGATTGGGATAAAAGATTTTGCTAAAAAATTTGTTAAGATTTTTGATTTGGAAATTGATTACAATGAACTGTCAAAGAGAGAATATGAGATGTTTGGAGAAATTTCAGATATTTCCGCTAGATTTTCTGATGATCCAGAAGATTTAAAAATACCCAATGTTTACTATAGCGAAAAACAAATTAGAAATGAAGTGATGAAGACTTTGAATTTATTAAAGTGATAAAAATTATGATATTAGAAAAAATTATATAACTTATACAAGGCTTTTGTAGTCAAATAGATTAAAGAGCAGACGAAAACATCGTGGGATGGCATAAGAGGAGTATTTCTGATCCCAGATAATCTGGAATGGGCGAATAAGATTCAAAACTTTCAGAAAGCGAAAGATGAAGCATACCGTAAGTCGATGATGGAAAAGTTAAAACCGTATAAAGTATACGCATGGCGGTTTAAAGATCCATCGACGAATAAAGTGACGACTAATTGGTTTATTGATAAAAATGGGGAAAGAATTTTTGATCAAGAACTAGAGGACTTTCTTAAGAAGCACGGCGAAGAATTAAAGGGAGTTTATAAAGAGATTAGTTGGGAAGAGCTTTTAGAATTAGACCAAGCAGCGAGAAGAAAAGGAGACGGGAAGAATTACTTGACCCGATATCAGGTGCCGAATGTTGGCGTACAGGCACACAAATCAGTGCAAATGTAGAATCAGTAGCATGGTTTGCTCAAAAATCAGGTTTGATGACCATAGGATCCGTAGCGGGTTTAAGATACGCAGGCAAAGGTGTTAAACTATCAAAAGGGAAAATTGGGCACGCAAAGATTGGCGAGATCAGCGGTGCTAAACCGATAAATGGTAAAGCAGCAAAGGGTGTTGATCAGGTTGACTTTGGGAAATGCGGTATAAATCCCGTCTTTGGCAGAAAAACAACTTCCTCCAACAACAATATACATAAATTATATAGTCCGGTTTTAGAGAGTAAACGAGTAGGAAGCGCTATACAAATTGACAATATTAAGTCTACTAAAATTATGGATTTCAACGGGAAAGTAAATTCAGAAAAGGAATTTCCTTACGCACCAAAAGAGCATGGCTTTCCTAATATTATAGATAACTATCCCACAATAAAGGATGAATTTCCATTGGTTGGTGGAGATGGAAAGAAATTGAGATTTTTTCAAATCGAAGATCATTATAATGGTAAAAAAGGAGTATTCGAATGGATCATTGATTTTCATGGAAATATGACCCATAGAAGATTTATAACTAACGGAATTTTGACTGGTAAACCTAATCAAATTATAAAAAAATAAGGAGGGGAAAATGGAATTATCGGATTTTAAAGAAAAGGGTATAAATTACAATTGGAGAACAATTTATGTAGGAGTTATACATCACTATTTCAATTTCAATGTTATTTCTAAATATGCAGTTGAACTAATGGAGGAAGGTAATGATGACGATTTTGTTGTTGAGTTGACCTGGAATGTAGATGCAAATAATGTTCAAGTATTTTTGAATAAAATAAAGGTTAAATATTTTCCTGATTTGGAAGAAACTTCCGACGATTATAAATTTGAAGAAAGAAAGCTTAGGTATATTTATCTTGAAGATATTAATACAAAGATTAAAAATGATGATGAATTATTAAACAAGATTGCTGAATACTATGATTTACATAATTATCCTCCTGAAATGTCTACTTTCATAAATTATATGCCTCAAGAACCTCCAACAGTCAAAGATGATTTAATCAATAGATTTCGTGAATTTTTGGATTGTGAATATAAAATAGTAAGAGAGAACTGAATGATGAAGATGTTGCAAAAGTTATGGAATGGTTGGTTGAAAGTGCAGATGGTTACTTTAAAGACCATCATAATCCAAAAGATATGTTTGAAATAGAAGATTATCGACCTGAGGATGAAGCAGATTGGCACAACAATTGGAAGCCGCAAATTGAGTCGTTGATTGAAGATTTCAAGTAATAGTGATGATAGAAAATATTTTAAGTTGTGACTTTAAACAAATGATAGGATCCCAAGAGAGCTTTAACTAGAGATGGTTAGAAGCTCTTTTTTGAAACTTCATTTCTTTTCTTTTTAGATAATTCACAAATATTAGAAATTCTATTTCATATCACGGAAAAAGATGATAAAATATCTACGGAAAGCGTTTTTATTAAGGAGGAAACAATGAAACAGCGTTTTTTGAAAATTTCGGCTCTGCTTGCGACTTTGATGACCTTGTTGGTCTTAACTGGTTGTACAACCAAGTCTAAAGCAGAACCAGCTAAGCCTGCGAGTCATCTTAGCACCGTGGCAACGACGACAATGTATTCCAAAAAATTGGGGCTGGATTGGAATTACGATGTTTATTTACCGGAAGGTTATAATCCAAAGTCTAATAAGACTTATCCGGTACTTTACATGATGCACGGACTTTACGGCAATCACCGCAATTTGTTGGAGCGATTCAACTCGCAGCAAATTCTTGACGGGATTATCCATCGGAGCAAAAATCAAGCGATCGTTGTTTTCGTCGATGGCTTCAACAGCTTTTATATCGATGCAAAAGATGGTCAAAAAATGGAGTCAGCAATTATGAAAGATTTAGTGCCAACCATTGAGAAAAATTATAAAGTCTCTAAGGATCCCGCAAAACATGCAATCGGGGGCATTTCGATGGGCGGCTATGGTGCTGCTCGGTTGGCTTTAAAATATCCTGATCAATTCTCAAAAGCAGTTTTGATTTCGCCTTCTGTTTGGCAGAAATTACCAGCGGAAAGTCCATTTAGACAGCTTCACGCTTTTACTGATGGCAAGAAACCTTGGTCAGACAAAGTTTATGATCAGCTTTTCCCGACGAACTACCTTAACAGTGATTCAAAATCTGTGAAATTCTTCGTGGAATCGACGAGCTCAGATACCACGGTTCCGATTAAAGACGTTGATAAATTTGTTGCGGACTTGAAGGACAAGGGAGTTGACGTCAAATTTGTGAAAGATTCTGGGGACAATCACAATTGGACTTATTGGGCAAAAGCCGCACCCAATGCTTATAGTTGGGCGCTTAAAGAGATGAACTAAGGAGAGAAAAATGAGCAACGAAGATATTGCAAAACAGATCCTTGAAAATGTCGGAGGACTGGAGAATGTTACGTCAAATGTAACTTGTATGACCCGTTTAAGAATCGGTCTACGTGATCAGGATAAAGCCGATTTAGATGCAATTAAACGCATTGACGGAGTTTTGGCAGTTGTTAAAGCTGATACTTTGCAAGTGGTTTTGGGGCCAGGCAAAGTAAATCAAGTGGCAGAACCTTTTGCAGAATTGACAGGTAAACCGCTTGGAGCAGCAGACGAAGATGCCCAAACGTCAGCTAGTGATACTAAGGCTGCTGATCTTGCAGCCGTTAAGGAGCAAGCTTCAGAAAATAAAGCCAAAAATAAAGCAAAGCATGATAAGCCGTTGCAGCGAGGATTGCAACACATTGCAAACGTCTTTATTCCACTTTTGCCAGGAATTATTGCGGCAGGTTTAATTAATGGGTTAACAAACGTCATAGATTACCAAACTGGTAGCGCTTTGGCAAATGATTGGTGGTACATGTCAATAAAGACGATTGGTTGGGGACTTTTTGCCTTTTTACCAATCTTTGTTGCAATGAATGCAGCTCGTGAATTTAAAGGGAGCGCAATTCTTGGGGGAATTGGCGGAATTTTTTGCTTAGGCACAGCAATGCCTGGATTTCCGTTAGCTTCACTTTCAATTTCAATGCCAATTACCAATAAACCATATTCGATGGGCGTTGGAGGCCTTTTAACTGCTTTATTCTTAGGCATGTTTATTGCCTGGACTGAGCGAATGGTTCGTAAATGGATGCCAAGCGTCTTAGATACATTCTTTACGCCTTTACTCACGCTGATTTTCTGCTGTTTGATTGCAGTTGTTTTCTTGCAGCCGATCGGCTCTTGGTTGACGAATGCAATTTATCTGGTGATGGACTTCTTATACGACAAATTAAGCTGGGTCGGCGGTTATATCCTATCTTCTACTTTCTTAGGTTTAGTTTCGGTCGGCTTACACCAGGCTTTGACCCCAATCCATGTCATGCTTAATGATCCAACGGGTCCAACTAAAGGAATCAATTATTTGCTGCCAATTTTGATGATGGCAGGTGGCGGACAAGTTGGTTCTGGTTTAGCATTATTTTTCCGTTCGAAAAATCAAAGATTTAAGAAAATGGTCATGAGTTCGATCCCAGTTGCAATTTTAGGTGTTGGTGAACCTTTAATGTACGCGGTAACCTTGCCATTAGGTCGTTCATTCTTGATGGCTTGCGTGGGCGCTGGTTTTGGAGGTGTTGCAGCGTCGCTTTTCCATTTAGGAACGGTTTCTCAGGGTGTTTCCGGGTTATTCGGCCTATTAATTATGCAGCCAGGTCAACAGCTAGCTTATCTAATATCCCTTTTAATTGCTTATGCGGGTGGATTTGTTTGTACTTGGTTCTTTGGATTTGATGAAAATCGAATCGATGAACTGTTTCCTGAATAGGGGTTAATGATGTTTGGATTTTCAGTTTTTTTGCATGATGATTTAACGGACGAAACGGTGGACCACCTTAAAAAAATGGCAGCAACCGGTTTTAGAGGAGTTTTTACTTCGATTAATTTACCAGAAGATGACCCAGCGTATCTATTAGAGCGCTTGAAATATTTAGGCGAAATTTGCCAAAACTTAAAACTACGATTGACAGTCGATATTTCGAGTACGGCACTAAAGCGCCTAAAGATTGACACACGGGATTTGTTTAACTGTCAATTAAGGCTGGATGACGGAATTGATTTTATAACGATTGCCGAGCTTTCACAGGAAATTTCGCTGGCCCTTAACGCAAGTACACTTAATGAAGAAGAGTACCAAATTTTAAAATCAAGTGGGGCGAATTTCGCGAATTTAGAAGCCTGGCATAATTATTATCCGCGCAAAAATACGGGGCTTGAGCGCGCTTGGTTTAATGGGCGAAATCGTTGGCTTGCTGATCACGGCTTTAAGGTAACGGCTTTTGTTCCAGGAGATGGAACTTTGAGGGGGCCAGTTTTTGCAACTTTACCGACTTTGGAAGAAGATCGGGGCAAGCGCCCGTTAGCTCCTGCCATTAAAATGCTGCAAAGTGGAGTTGATCTAGTTTATGTGGGTGATGGTTTTTTGAGTCTTGAATCCACTGAGCAGTTTGCCAAATTTTTGAAAAAAGATGTTGTCATGTTGCACGCTAAATTTAGCTCTTTGACGCCTGCGTATTTTCGCCAAGTTTTGCATCAACGAGCTGATCTTGCGCGTGACGTGATTCGAATTGTCGAAGGAAGAAAATTCAAAACAGCACCGATTATGCCAGCAAGTGTCTGCGCTCGACCACGAGGCAGTATTACGCTTGATAATGAGTTGGCTCAACGTTACGCAGGAGAATTGGAAATTGTGAAAAAAGATTTGCCAGGTGATCAAACAGTGAATGTAATCGGGCAAATAGTGTCAGAAGATCTTGGATTATTAGACGTTTGTAATTCAGGACAAGGGATTGAAATTAGAGGAATAGATTAAAGATGGATTTGGAAAAATTAGCAACAGAACAATGCAATTCGAGAACGACTAATCTAGATCAAATGTCGGCCTTAGAGATAGTGACGGCAATGAATCAAGAAGATCAAAAGGTGCCCCAAGCAATTGAATCGATTTTGCCCCAAATTGCTCAAGCAGTTGAACGAATTGTTCAAAGCTTTAAATCGGGCGGCAGACTTTTCTATCTAGGTGCAGGAACAAGCGGGCGTTTAGGTGTTTTAGATGCCGCAGAGTGCGTTCCAACGTTTGGTACAGATCCTGAAATGGTTCAAGGCCTAATTGCTGGCGGGATAAAAGCGATGACAATTGCGGTGGAAGGAGCTGAGGATAACGCTCAATTGGCTCGTGAAGATCTTTTTGCAAGGCATCTTAACGAAAATGATACAGTGGTCGGGATTGCTGCGAGTGGTCGGACACCTTATGTGATCGGCGGTCTCGATTACGCCAAAGAGCTCAATGCAGGCACAATTGCACTTTCTTGCAATTATGACGCTGAGATTAGCCGTCATGCTGAAATTGCACTTGAGGTCGTCTGTGGGCCTGAAGTTTTGTCGGGTTCAACCAGATTAAAGGCCGGGACGAGTCAGAAGTTGGTTCTCAATATGCTTTCGACGGCTTCAATGGTTGGCATCGGTAAAACCTATGGAAATTTGATGGTGGATGTTTTACCAACCAATGAAAAATTAGTAGAACGGGCAACTAAAATGATCATATCAGTTACGGGAGTTGATTATCAGACCGCCGCCGCTGCTTTAAAATCGGCGGGTGCTTCAGTTAAAGTGGCGATTGTGATGATTCTTAGTTCGGTTGATGCTAAAGAAGCACGATTAAAACTTGCTGCTGCGGGCGGTTTCGTGCGGGAAGCAATTGGTCAATAAAAAAAGCAAAGTCTCGGGATTTGAGATTTTGCTTTTTTGGTGTATAAAAAAAAGAACCGAAGTTCTTCTTAAAGACTATTTTTACGTAAAGTAATCTTAGAAAGATCACGTGCTGCTTTGTTGCTGTGAATCAATTTTTTGTGTTTAGCAGAGTCGATCAATTTTGCTGCGTTTTTGTAAAGAACTTCAATTTGATCTTTTTCGCCCTTAGCTGCTGCATTGTTAAACTTCTTAATTGCAGTACGCATCTCTGAACGCTGAGAATTGTTTGCTAAACGTCGCTTGTTTTGCGTCTTAACTCGCTTGATAGCTGATTTGATTTGAGGCATTAAGAACCACTCCTTCCCTTAAATAGTGAAATTAATCTCGTCTATTATACCAATTAAAGTTTAATTTGGCTAGCAGTTTTGAATTCTTCTGAGATTAATGTTATTATGATAACACCTATTGCTAAGTTTGAGGGCTTTCCTCTTACTTCGCTTTACGGAATAAATGAAAAGGAATATTGATTTATGGCTATTTCAAAAGAACGAAAGAGCGAAATTATTAAAAAATACGGACGCAGCGAGGGTGATACTGGGTCAGCTGAGGTCCAAGTTGCTCTCTTGACTGAAGAAATTAATGTATTAAATGAGCATTTAACAAAGCATAAGAAGGATCACCATTCTTATGTGGGTCAGATGAAGAAAATTGGTCATCGTCGTAATTTGCTCAGATATCTAAGAGAAAATGATCTTGACCGTTATCGGAAGCTAATTAGTTCATTAGGATTAAGAAGATAGAGTTAATGGCCTGCATAATTGCAGGTTTTTTAGTAAAAAAATGAAAGAAAAAGAGGTGATTTGTATTTGGGAAATGTGAAAATTATTTCACTTGGCGGCGTGCGAGAAAATGGTAAAAACATTTACGCAGTTGATGCCGACGGGGAGATTTTTGTGCTGGACTTTGGCCTTAAATACCCCGAAAACGAAATGTTAGGAATTGATGTGGTAGTGCCAGATTTTACTTATCTGGAAGAGAATATTGATCGTATTGCAGGAGTTTTTCTGACTCACGGACATGCTGATGCAATTGGCGCATTGCCTTATTTTTTGCATAAAGGATATAATATTCCGATTTTTGGCAGCAAACTGACGATCTCGTTGGTTAAGAATAATATTATCGATACCAAGATGAAGAATAAGTATAACTTTAATGTTATTGATGAAAACTCTGAGATCGACTTTGAAAAGGTGACAATTTCGTTTTTTAAGACGACTCATACAATTCCTGATAGTTTAGGAATTGTCCTTAACACTTCAGAAGGTAAGATTGTTTACACGGGAGATTTTAAATTTGATTTTTCACAAACCGGACCATATGAAACCAATTTAAATCGGCTGGCTCGGATTGGTGAAGAAAATGTGGTTGCTCTTTTAAGCGATTCTTCAAATGCCGAATCAATGCTTTCTTATAACACAGATCAAGAAGTTACTTCCTACATCAATGAGACCTTCAAGTATCATCCGGGTCGAATTATTGCCGCATCGGTGGCATCCAATATTGTACGAATTCAACAGATTATTAATGCGGCGGAGTATAGCAATCGAAAGCTGGCAATTTCGGGTCGGGATTTGGAAAAAATCGTCCGCACGGCGATGAAATTGAAGTATTTAAAACTTTCAGAAGGTTTGCTGATTCCGTTAAAGGATTTGAAGAATTATCCAGATGATCAGCTGGTCATTTTGGAAACTGGCAAAATGGGTGAACCAATGAAGTCGTTGCAGCGTATGGCAATTGGCCGCTATAAGAATGTTCGAATTAGGCCAGGAGATTTGATTATGATTACCACTTCTCCTTCATACGCAATGGAGACGGCAATGGCCAAAACAAAAGATTTGATTTACCGCGCAGGTGGTGAGGTCAAAACTTTAAATGATGATATTAATGCAACTGGTCATGCTAGTCGTCATGATTTACAAATGTTGATTAAGTTGATTCATCCTAAATATTTGGTTCCAATTCAAGGAGAATATCGCCAGCTTGCTGCTCATCAAGAGATTGCTGAAGAAGCAGGGATTTCAAGCAAAAATGTATTCATTAGTGATATTGGAGATGTTTTAGAAATCAAAAAAGGCGCCATGCACCAAGCCAAATCTGTTCCTGCTGGCGATGTGATGATTGACGGAATCGGGGTAGGAGATATTGGCAGCATCGTTTTAAGAGATCGTAAGATGCTTTCAGAGGATGGAGTTTTTGTTTCAACGGTAACAATTGATCGGAGAAATCGCAAAATCATTTCAACTCCGAAAATCGTTGCAAAGGGATTTGTTTATAATAAAACAAACCAAGAATTGTTAAACGATAGTAAAGAAATTATTAAAAAATCGGTTTTAGAATATTTGCAAAAAGATGATTTTGATTGGTCAGAAATTAAGCAAGATGTGCGTGATGATTTAAGTAAATTCTTGTTTGATCAGACCAAACGGCACCCGGTAATTTTGCCGGTAATCATGGAAGTAAATCAAAATAAGTCAAATCGTCAGTAAATCTAACAAGCGATATGTGTTTACAAAGATTGATTTAGTCGGTATAATATATACTCGGAACGCTTCCAAGCAATTTACTGCTAAATAACGATAATTATTATTTAAGAAAATCTAGGAGGTCCATTTTTAAATGGCTGAAAAAGAACATTACGAAAGAACTAAGCCGCACGTTAACATTGGTACTATTGGTCACGTTGACCATGGTAAGACAACATTAACTGCTGCTATCACTCACGTACTTTCAAAGAAAGGTCTAGCTAAAGAACTTGATTACGCAGGAATCGATGCTGCTCCTGAAGAAAAAGAACGTGGAATTACAATCAACACTGCTCACATCGAATATGAGACAGACAAACGTCACTATGCTCATATGGATGCCCCAGGACATGCAGATTACATCAAGAACATGATCACTGGTGCCGCTCAGATGGACGGTGCAATCTTGGTAGTTGCAGCAACTGATGGTCCAATGCCTCAGACTCGTGAACATATCTTGCTTGCTCGTCAGGTTGGTGTTGAATACATCATCGTTTTCATTAACAAGATTGATTTAGTTGATGATCCTGAATTAGTTGACCTTGTTGAAATGGAAGTTCGTGAATTATTAAGCGAATATGGTTTCCCTGGAGATGATTTGCCAGTACTTCGTGGCTCAGCATTGAAAGCTCTTGAAGGCGATGCTGAATACGAAAAAGTTATCGAAGAATTGATGGATACGGTTGATGAATACATCCCAACTCCAGAACGTGATACTGACAAGCCATTCTTGATGCCAGTAGAAGATGTCTTCACAATTACTGGTCGTGGAACTGTTGCTTCTGGTCGTGTTGATCGTGGTACAGTTACAGTTGGTGACGAAGTTGAAATCATCGGTTTGAAACCTGATATTTTGAAATCAACAGTTACTGGTGTTGAAATGTTCCATAAGACACTTGATACTGGTGAAGCTGGAGATAACGTTGGTATCTTACTTCGTGGTATTAACCATGATCAGATCGAACGTGGACAAGTTTTAGCTAAGCCAGGTTCAATCAGTACTCACAAGAAGTTCCGTGGTCAGGTCTACATTCTTTCTAAAGACGAAGGTGGACGTCATACTCCATTCTTCTCAAACTATCGTCCTCAGTTCTACTTCCATACTACTGATGTTACTGGAACAATTGAACTTCCTGACGGAGTTGAGATGGTTATGCCTGGTGATAACGTTGCATTTGATGTTGAATTGATCTCACCAGTTGCTATTGAAAAGGGAACTAAGTTTACTGTTCGTGAAGGCGGTAAGACCGTTGGTGCTGGACAGGTAACAGAAATTCTTGACTAATTGAATTTTAATTTATTGAATTCAAATGGGGACTCTTTTAAATAGAGTCCTCTTTTTTTTTGAGAATTGAATAGATTTACAAACTAGGTCTGCTATAATATAGTTCTATGTGATGACTTAAATCATGGAGGAAATTAATGAAACCAGTATGGGAAAAAACGGGAACTAACGAAGGAACATTAAAGTTCTCAATAGATAAAGAAGAAGTTTCGAAAGCCGTTGATCAGGCTTTTAATAGAATTAAAAATCGAGTGCAATTACCAGGATTTCGTAAAGGTAAAGTAAATCGGACTGTTTACCGTCAATTTTACGGTGATGAGAGTCTTTATCAAGATGCTTTAGAAGTTGTATTTCCAAAATCTTTTGAGAAAGCTTTTAAAGAAGTTGGGATTGAACCAGTAAGCAATCCTGATTTGACAATTGATAAGATGAATCCGGACGAAGATTGGGTTCTTGAAGCTAAAGTGACAGTTAAACCAGAAGTTAAACTTGGCAAGTATAAAGGTGTCGAAGTTGAGAAAATTGACCGTACAGTAACTGACGAAGATGTTGATAAAGAAATTCAAAGACGCCGTGAACAAGAAGCAGAATTGGCAATTAAAGACGGTGCAGCTGAAGATGGAGATACTGTTGTAATCGATTATGTCGGCACGATTGATGGCGAAGAATTTGATGGTGGTTCTGCAAAGAATTATTCTTTGGTATTGGGCTCAAATAGTTTTATTCCAGGATTCGAAGATCAATTAGTTGGTCATAAAGCTGATGATGATGTTGACGTTAAAGTTACTTTCCCTGAAGATTATCAAGCGAAGGATTTGGCTGGCAAAGAAGCTCATTTCGCTGTTAAAATTCATGAAGTTAAAGCTAAAGAATTGCCTGAACTTGACGATGACTTTGCCAAAGATTTAGATCTTGGCGTTGAGAATTTGACTGAATTAAAAGATAAGATTCGTTCAATACTTGAAGAAGAGAAGAACGATAACGCTGATCGCGATATGCAGAACAATGCAATTCAGCAAGTTCTTGAAACAAGTGAAATTGAAGAAATTCCACCAGTAATGATTGAAAAAGAAGTGGATCAACAACTAACTCGCTTTAATGCAGCATTACAAACTCGTGGTTTCAGTATGCCAATGTATCAGCAAGTTACAGGTACTACGACAGAGGATTTGCGTAAACAATACGAAGAAGAAGCTAAAGATAATGTTTTGACTAATTTAGTTCTTGAAGCAGTTGTTAAAGCAGAAAATATCAAGCCTTCGCAAGAAGATATTGATGAAGAAATCAAAGAATTGGCTGAAGAATACAAGATGGAACCTGAGCGAGTTCGTCAAACTTTAAGCGACGACATGCTGATTCATGATATTGGAATCAAACAAGCAATTGATATCATTGTTGACTCTGCAAAAGAAGTTGAAGGTAAAGACAAAAAATAGACCCAATCAAAGAGTTATGAAATTTGAGGTTAATGATTGAACAACGAAGAAAACGGAATTATTAGGTGCTCTTTTTGCGGAAAAACGCAAGATGAGGTAGAGAAAATCATTGCGGGACCAGGAGTTTACATTTGTAACGAATGTGTTAACCTGTCAAAAAGTATCATTGACGATCAAATTAAAATCGACGAGGGTGATGATGAGCTTTCGCTGACGGATTTTCCAAAACCAGCAGAAATTAATAGTTATTTAGATGATTATGTAGTTGGCCAGGATGAAGCAAAAAAATCCTTATCAGTGGCGGTTTATAATCATTACAAAAGAATTGCTCAGCAAAATGAAAGTGACGTTGAGATTCAAAAGAGTAATGTAGCGTTGATTGGACCAACAGGTTCAGGAAAGACCTATTTAGCCCAAACTTTAGCCAAAATTTTGAATGTTCCGTTTGCGATTGCTGATGCTACATCGTTAACCGAAGCAGGTTACGTGGGCGAGGATGTCGAGAATATTTTGCTAAAATTATTACAGGCTGCTGATTATGATGTTAATTTAGCTGAGCGAGGCATAATTTATATCGATGAGATCGATAAAATTGGTCGAAAATCCGAAAATGTATCTATTACAAGAGATGTTTCAGGTGAAGGCGTTCAACAGGCCCTTTTAAAAATTTTAGAGGGAACAGTGGCTAGTGTTCCGCCTCAAGGTGGGCGTAAACATCCTCAACAAGAAATGATTCAAATTGATACAAAAAATGTTCTCTTTATCGTTGGTGGAGCTTTTGATGGCTTAGAAACAATCATTAAAGAACGGCTGGGGCGAAAAGTTATCGGCTTTGGAGCTAGTAATCAAGATCTAAGCGAAGATCAAGTTTTGCAACAAGTGATTCCTGAAGATTTGCTGAAATTTGGTTTAATTCCTGAATTTATCGGTCGTCTGCCTATCATTCAAACTTTAAGTAGATTAACAACGGCTGATTTAGTTAGTATTTTGACTAAGCCAAAAAATGCTTTGGTTAAACAGTATCGTTCTTTGATGAAAATGGACGATGTTGAATTGGAATTCACTGATGGTGCGTTAGAGGCCATTGCAGAAGAAGCAATTAAACGAAAAACTGGCGCTAGAGGATTAAGGTCGATTATTGAAAGATCAATGCGTGATGTTATGTATGATGTCCCTAGTCAAGGTAACGTTGAAAAAGTTATCGTGACCAAATCTTCGATTGAAGGCGCTCAAAAGCCAAAAATTGTTTTAAAAACAGCTGAGGCATCGTAATGGCAAATAAAGACCAACAATTTGTGACAAGTGCCGTTAAAGCTGTTGATTTTCCGAAAAGTAATCTAGCACGGATTGCTTTTTTTGGTCGTTCCAATGTCGGTAAATCAAGTTTAATTAATACACTTTTGAATCGCAAAAATTTAGCAAGAACTTCCAGTACTCCAGGAAAAACTCAAACAATTAATTTCTACTTGCCAGTTGATCAAAGTTATCAATTGGTCGATTATCCGGGTTATGGGTATGCAAAAGTAGGAAAATCCAGACGCCAAGAAATTGATCAGATGATTCGCACGACAGTGCAAGATCTTGAGAATTTACGGGGAATCGTTCAGCTGGTGGACGGAAGAATTCCGACTCAGCAAGTTGATTTGGACTTTGAGAAATTTCTAAATCGGGTCGGGGTCCCTCATATGATTGCTGTGACTAAAACAGATAAAGTTAAAAAAAGCGATCTAAGCAAGCTAGAACGTCGAATTGAAACCGATTTTGGTCAAAATGTTGAGCTGGTGGAGTATTTACTGACGAGTACCGTGACCAAGACAGGAATTGATAATTTAAATGCTTGGATTAAGGAAGTAATTGGATTTTAAGGCAGAGAAAAAGACGCAAGAGCGCCTTTTTTTGTTGCAAATTTAGTCTTTTTTATCTAAGGTTTGATCTTGTTTTTTAAGATCTTTGGCCTTCTTTTTCTCGTCTTCAGGGAGAGTTGCAAATTGATCGAAAAGACTCTCCAAATTTAATTCCCGGTGAATTTTTAGTGCCATAGGCTACCTCCTCTATTGTCTTATATTGTAGCTTGCTTGGTGGCAAAAGAAAAGTCAATTACATAAATATTTTACGAGCACACTCTTGCAAAATACGATTAAAATCTGTAAAATAATTAACTGTATCGGAGGAGTAGCGAAGTGGCTAAACGCGGCGGACTGTAAATCCGCTCCTTCGGGTTCGGTGGTTCGAATCCACTCTCCTCCATTTCACTAGCTCCGAACACGGGGCTTTTTTTTATAAATTATGTATAATATGAGTGAACCAGCGTATATCCGCATTTATAACGATATAAGAAAAAAAATAGAAGTTAACGATTGGCATGTAGGGCAGAAATTGCCTTCAGAGAGAGCGTTAGCAAAAGAATATCAAGTTTCTCGCATGACGTTGCGTCAGGCAATTCAATTTTTGGTTCGCAACGGTCTTTTGGTTCGCCGTGTGGGAGCAGGGACTTTTGTTGCCAATAAAAAAGTTCAGGAGAAAATGGAAGGAGTCACTGGTTTCTCAGAAATCATTAAGGCTCAGGGGAAAACGCCATCGTTCAAGACGGTTTCGTTTGTTGAAGTTGTACCTAACGATACGGAAAAAGAAGTTTTACAACTAAAAGCGAGCGATAAAATTATGCGGATTGAAAGAATTAGATTTGGCGATGAGATTCCGATTTGCTTTGAAGTAGCGGCTGTTCCACTGAATTTTATTGCCGGGGCTAAAAAATCCGAAATCGTAAATTCACTTTATAGCGCAGTGCAACAAAGTACTGGTCAGCGGATTGGGCGAGCGGAGCAGAATGTTACTGCGGTACTTAGCAACGAAAAAATTTCGGGCTATCTTGAAATTCCTTATTCTTCTGCAATTTTAAAGTTACAACAAGTTTCATATTTAGATGATGATCAGCCGTTCGAACTAGTAATTGCTCAATATGCAGGTGATCGTTTTGAGTTTTACTTAGAGAGGAGAAACACTTTTTAATCTATGAGCAATTTCAAAAAGATGAGCCTTTTAGGCAAAACGTTTGTAATTTTCATTTTACTGCAGCCATTTTTAGATTTTTATTTCTTTTATGTACCCCCGTTATCGAAAATTTTTCCCTTTGCTATTTCAACAATTATTAGGATTATTTTCACGGCAGTTTTGGCAATTTTTTATTTGCGGGAGAAGCCTGATCGAAAAGTCTTAAAGTGGGTGTTGATTTATTTAGGTGTGTGTATTGTTTATTTTGCTTTGCATGTGTTAAATGCACGGCATTTCAATTCATTCTCGACCACAAATTTCAATTTCTCACTTTTTGGTGAAGCATTTTACCTAATTCGGATGCTGATTCCGGTCTTTATCATTTTACTGACGACGCATGTTGATTTTGGTTTTGCGACGTTTAGTGTGCTTACCCAAACATTAGCTTGGATTGTTTCTGGCAGTATCGTTTTATTCAATTTGATTAAGTTAAGTCTGGCATCTTATGGCGATGGGTTCATTTCCGGCAATATTTTTGAGTGGTTTACTAATGGAGACCCAGGAAGTTTTTACGGATTTGCTTCTAAAGGTTTCTTCTATTATGCTAATTCAATTTCCGGAGTTGTTCTGCTTTTAGTGCCATTTATTCTCTACTTGATTTTTACAGCGCCCAAATGGAACAACTTAAGTTTGGCAGTTGTTCAGCTATTGAGCTGTTTAATGCTGGGGACCAAAACAGCGATGTTAGGTTATTTGGCACTTTTATTTGGCACTTTATTAATTTTTCTTTTTACTTATTCGCTTGGCAAAGAAAAGACTCTTCATCGTAGTTCAATAGGGCTTAGTTTCTTACTTTTATTGATTGCAGGTTCAATCATTCCGTTTTCTCCGATGTCAAACCGCAGCCTAACAAACGATGTGACAATTACTGAGAAAAACAGTAATAAAGCAGCTCTTTTAAAGCAGCAGCAGGTTCTTAAGCGTGAATTAGAACATAAAGCTCATGGGAAAATTACGCCATTGATGCGCTATATTCAGGCGAATTATCAAGAGTATTCACTAAATCCAGAATTTGTTAATGGGAAATATTCTTATATTATTGACCCCGAGTTTTGGTCTGAAGTAATGAAAGCGCCACTTAAAAAGAGAATGGATTATCGCTATTTAGAAAAAGCGATGCTAGACCGAGTGAAGAAAATTAATAATAATCACTTAGATAATTGGTTTGGCATTACTTATACTAGGATGAATAATATCTTTAACTTAGAGCGTGATTTTCTTTCTCAGTGGTATTCGATGGGATTCTTTGGTGTTTTAATTCTCCTCGGACCAATGGTATTTCTGACTTTAAAATTTATTTATCTGTTGCTCTTTAAATTTAAGAGTTACTTTAATTTCCTTAATGCGTCAATGACCTTAGCAATTGTTGGAATTATCGGGTTCTCGGTATATGCCGGAAATATTCTCGATTTTCTGACTTCAGCAGTGTTGTTAGCATTTTTCGTTGGTCAAACGAATGTTTTTTTCAAGCATTCAGACCCCAAAAATAAACCTTTACTTAGGACCCTCTAGCATGGAGCAAAAACTCATTTCGGTCATTATGACCACATATAATGAACGAATCGAAGAATTAAACGAAGCAATTAATTCAATTTTAGATCAAACTTATCCTAATTTTGAGCTGATTATAATTTTGGATAATCCAGAAAATCTTGAATTAAAGAAAACAATCAATGCGTTAGCAGAAGTCGATCAAAGAATTAGATTTTTTGTTAATGAAAAGAATCTAGGCCTTGCACCTTCGCTTAATAAAGCGATCGGCTTAACTCAAGGAGAGTTCATCGCTCGGATGGACGCAGACGATATTTCTTTTTCCGATCGGTTAGCTGTTGAGTTGAATTTAATTGAGGAGCATCAGTATGATGTAGTCACCAGTTCGGCGACGTTTATTGACGAAGAGGGGAAAATTATTGGTTCACATGATCCGATTTTGCGGCTGCCCGAGCATATTGCTAAATTGTTGCCTTATGGCAGTAATTTAGTACATCCCTCTGCTTTCTTTCGGGGCTCTGTGTTACGAGAATTTGGTTATCATCCTTACCCGACGGCCGAAGATTATGATTTGTGGTTGCGTTTAGCAGCTCATCAAAAGAGAATTGCCGGAGTGAGCAGTGAGCTTATAAAATATCGAATTCGGAAAAACTCGATGACTCAAAGTAATAAATTTCAAATGTTTTTGACGGCTCAATATTTACGTTCTAAATTTCGAGCAGGGACTCTTGACTACTTTGATGAAGACGATTATAAAAACTTCTTGAATAAGTACGGTTATAATCCAGAAAAAAAAGCCGAATTTTCCCGGGTGGTTAACGGCTTTTCTGAAGCACTAGGTAATTTGCGGAGATTTAAGTTTAGCGGCGTAAAGGCCTTAATGCCTTTACTTGAAGATAAAATTTATCGCGATTATTTTAGAAATAGCTATCAATATAAGAAAAAATATCGTAAATTGATTACTTTGGAGCAGCATCTCGCTTAGCTTGTTTGACCACTCGCATGAAACGAGGAATTGCTAAGTATCGTTTGAAACGCCGTGGATTAGTAACGAGCCGATAGAGCCATTCTAAATTAATTTTTTGAATGATTTTAGGAGCTCGTTTTACTTTGCCCGTAAATGCGTCAAAACTCCCGCCAATTCCAAGCCAAATTGCAGTTGTGAGCGTCAAATTTTGGTCGATAAACTCCTCTTGCTTAGGCGAACCAAGAGCGACAAAGACGAGTTCGGGTTGAGTATTTTTGATGCATTCAATAACAGGAGTGGAATCTGACAAGTATCCATCAAAAGCTCCAGCAATTTGAATATTGGGATATTCGGTTTTGATTTTTTGCTCAAGGGCTGCGATTACTTCAGGTTTAGCTCCGTAAAACAAAACTTTGAGGTGTTTTTCCTGGGCAACCTGCAAGAGATACAAGAATGTATCGTAGCCAGTAATTCGCTCATTTAACGGTGTTTTTAGTTGTTTGCCAGCATAAATGATTCCAATTCCGTCTGGCGTTAAATAAGTTGATTTGCTAATTAATTTGGCGAATTCAGGATGGCTTCTGGCGTACATGACAATTTCGGGGTTTGCAGTAACAACAAAAGTATTTTGACGGTCTTCAAGACGTTTTACTAAAACTGAATCGAATTCTTGATTGGTGGCACTGACAAAATTAAAGTTTAAAATTTTTTGTATTTTCATTGATATATTTTTTCGACCTTTCTGGAATGCTACAATATTAATATCTTAAAGGATGGGATTAATTAAATTGGCAAAATATTTAATAACTGGCGGAGCAGGTTTTATTGGCTCTACAATTGCAAATACATTACTCGCACAAGGACAAACAGTTGTTGTGGTGGACGACCTTTCGATGGGTCAAGTTCAAAATTTAAATCAAAGTGATCAATTACATTTTCTAAAACATTCAATTACTGATCATGATTTTATTAATGATCTTTTGGATCAAGAAAAATTTGATTATATTTTGTTGGTCGGTGCAGTGGCAAGTGTCGCAGATAGCATTGCCGAACCTGGGCGCACTCATGCAGTGAATGCTGAAGCAAATTTTAACATTTTAGAACATCTACGCAAAGAAAAATTACCTTTGAAGAATTTGCTGTTTATTTCTTCAGCAGCCGTTTATGGTAATTTAGCAGGAGTTCCTAAAAACGAGTTATCGCCAGTGGAACCGGCAACCCAATATGCAGTTGATAAATACAGTACTGAACGAAATGTCATCAATTATCATAATCTTTATGGAATGCCGACAGTCGCAGTCAGGCTGTTTAATATTTATGGCCCGAAGCAAAATCCCAAATCTCCTTATTCAGGTGTCCTTTCTATTATTACGGATTGCTTGATGAACGACAAGAGTTTTAAGCAGTTTGGTGACGGAGAGCAAGTTCGCGATTTTACATATGTAACTGACGTTGTTAATTGCATTTTGGCTTTGCTAGAAGATTCACGTGCATTAGGCGAAGTTGTCAATATTGGGACTGGTCAAAAAGCAACCTTAAATGAAGTGATTACGATCATTGAAGATATTACTGGTCACAAACTGAAAAAAGATGTTTTGCCTGAGCGAAAGGGCGATATCAAGTATTCATACGGTGATCCGTCGAAGTTAAATGATTTAGGATTAGTTGCTAAAGTAGACCTTAAAACGGGTCTTAGAAAATATTGGGAATATTTACTTGAAAATCGCGAACATTAATGCAGGTCAAGAAACGGGTGGAGCGCTGACTCACTTGATTTTTCAGGCTCGAGTTTTAAAAAAACATCAAGTTGATAATGAATTAATATTGTTTACTGACTCAACTGTTGCAAAGGCAGCGAGAGAAAACGGACTTAAATATCAAGTTGTGAATCAAAGAAAACCTGAAGAATGGATCAAATATCTAAATGAGAAGCGCTTTGATTTAGTGCAAACTCATGGGCCGAGAGCTAATTTTTTAGTCGGACTCCAGCAAAAGAAGCTTTTTTGCCCGCGAGTTGTTACAGTCCACAGCGATCCCCGTTATGATTTTTTGGGCGGTGGGCTAAAAGGTAAGATTCAAACTAAATTAAATTTAGCGAGTTTACGGCGTGCTGACGGACTTTTTGTGGTGTCAACGGAGTTAAAAGAGGAGCTTTTGAAGCTCAAAATTCCAGCAGATAAGATTAGTCAAATAATTAACGCAATTGATTTTTCAGCGGAGGTGCCAGCAAAAATCAAGCACGATTTCATGCAGGTTATAATAGTGGCGAGATTGCATCCGGTCAAGGGCCACGCGCGCTTAATTAAAGCTTTGGCCCATCTTAATAATCCGCACATTTTCTTACATGTGGTTGGAGCGGGCGACTTAAAAGATGAATTGAATAATTTGGTAGCAGAAAATGAGCTAACTGAGCAGGTTCAATTTTACGGGGCGTTAGATCAGAGAGCGATCAATGAACTATATTGTCAAATGGATTTAGCGTTGATTGTTTCAAAAAGCGAAGGTTTCCCGCTGGTATTTTTAGAAGCAGCGAACAATGCAGTGCCAGTTTTGATGACTGAACTTTCAGTCACATCGCAATTGATCCCGGATGCTGATAAGGGAATTGTTGTTAATAACAGTCAAGAGGGCATTGAAAAAGGACTGAGTCAGGCTTATCAAATGGGAGTTGAACGACTTTCCCAGCTTGGACAAAACAGTCGTACTTATGCAAGAGATCATTTTGGAGCTGAGCAATTTTTCGAAGATTTGATGACGGGCTACGAAAAATTTAGCAAAAAAGAAAAACTTTGATATAATTTTCATAAATGGCCGCAAGGTAAATTTAAATTTTTGTTGTAAGTGTTCTTAAGCGACCAAGGGGAGATATTTGTTGCAGCAGTTCTTGCCCCCGGACTGTTATAAACTGTGAGACTTATGGCAATAAGCAATAGGTCTCTTTTTATTCTTTGGAGGAAATTTTGGAGATTAAGCCAGAAAAAAGGAAAAAATTTTATGCGATTTCGGTTGAAGATTTAATAGAAGAGTATCGCACTTCTTATGATGGAATCAGTAAAACGCAAGTTCAGCGTTTACAGATGAAATATGGAAAAAATGAAATTCAGGCGGGTCACCAAAAGACCTATCTGGAGATGTTTGTTGATCAGTTCAAAGATTTTATGATCATTGTTTTGATGGTTGCCGCCTTAGTTGCAGGTTTTGTCGCTCATGAATGGGCTGATGCTGTGATCATTTTGGCTGTCGTGATTTTAAATGCGCTGTTTGGCGTTTTTCAAGAATCAAAAGCGGAAGGGGCAATCGATGCGCTGAAAAAAATGTCGACCCCCAAGGCGCGGGTTAAACGCGACGGAGTGATTCATGAGATCGATAGCACGGAATTGGTACCAGGCGATATCGTTGCACTGGAAGCTGGAGATGTTGTGCCAGCTGATCTTCGGCTGTATGAAACCTCGACTTTAAAAATTGAAGAATCGTCTCTAACGGGGGAATCGATTTCGGTTCAGAAATTAGCGACGACCATCAATGAAGATGACGTAGCGTTAGGTGATCAAGCTGATATGGCTTTTGCGGGGACTAATGTTACTTTTGGTCGGGGCACCGGGATCGTAGTTAACACGGGAATGAACACTGAAATCGGTCAAATTGCGTCAATGATTGAAGGAGCAAAGGAAAATATTACGCCGCTTCAGCGCAATCTTTCTCAACTCGGGAAAGTTTTAACTTATCTTATTTTGGTAATTTCGGTTGTCATTTTCCTAATCGGTCTCAGTAAGCACGAAGCCAGCGTGATTAATTTATTAATTATCGCGATTTCAATTGCAGTAGCAGCAATTCCTGAAGGACTGCCAGCGATTGTTACAATAATTTTGGCACTCGGGACCCAAAATCTTGCTAAACATCACGCAATTATTCGTAAACTGCCCGCAGTGGAAACACTCGGGAGTACGGATGTGATTGGTTCTGACAAAACCGGAACTTTGACGATGAATCAAATGACGGTCGAAAAAATTTATACCAATCGTGAGCTTTTAAATAGCGACGCTCCAATTGATCGTCAGGATATGACTTTAAGAGTGATGAATTTCGCTAACGATGCTCAAATTGCAGCCGATGGCAAAATTCTCGGCGATCCGACGGAAACGGCGCTGATCGATTTTGGTCTGAAAAATGATTTCTATATCCAAGATGAGTTAAAGACAACCCCAAGATTTAATGATCTGCCTTTTGATTCAGATCGCAAGATGATGACGTCTATGAATCGCTTTGGCGATAACGCCAATTTGGTGATGACCAAAGGTGCGCCTGATTTGGTGCTAAAACGTTGTACGAAATATCTCAAAAATAACGAACTTTTTGATTTGACGGAAGCTGATCGGGAAGAAATTTTAGCTGTTAACCGCGAGATGGCAGAGCAAGCCTTGCGAGTTCTAGGTTTTGCTTATAAAGTAGTTGATCAGATGCCTTCGCCCATTAATTCTGAAACGATTGAAAATGAGCTCGTATTTGCTGGGATGGTTGGGATGATTGATCCTGAGCGCCCAGAGGCTAAGGATGCAGTAGCTCAGGCTAAACATGCCGGAATTAGAACGGTGATGATTACAGGGGATCACCAGATCACCGCCCAGGCGATTGCTAAACGTTTAGGAATTGTTTCTGATGATGCCAAAGACGCCGTGATCACTGGTAGCGAGTTAAGCCAGCTTAGTGATGAAGAATTAGCAGATAAAATTGAACAATACTCGGTTTATGCGCGAGTTAATCCAGCTGATAAGGTTCGTATTGTTAAATCTTGGCAGGCTAAAAATAAAGTTGTTGCAATGACGGGAGACGGCGTTAACGACGCGCCTGCTTTAAAAGCAGCTGATATTGGCATTGGCATGGGAATTACTGGGACCGAAGTCTCAAAAGGAGCTAGTGATCTTGTACTTGCAGATGATAATTTTGCCACGATCGTTCAAGCGGTCAAAGAAGGCCGGAAGGTTTTTGCCAATATCCAAAAGGCAATTCAGTACTTAATGTCGGCTAACCTTGGTGAAGTAATAACCATTTTTGTTTTAACTTTAATGGGCTGGGATGTTTTAGCTCCGGTTCAGCTGTTGTGGATCAATTTAGTAACTGATACTTTTCCAGCAATTGCCCTCGGAGTGGAGCCAATGGAAAAAGGCATCATGGACCAAAAGCCACGAGGGAGAAATTCGACGTTCTTTACCGGTGGCGTTTTACCAGCGATAATTTACCAAGGAATTGTGGAAGCTGCGATAACGCTTGGGGTTTACTATTGGGCAATCCAATTTCCAGTTCACTCAGATCCAGCGTTGATTCACGGAGATGCGCAAACGATGGCTTATGTGACATTAGCTTTAATTCAACTTTTCCATGCATTTAATGTTAAGTCATTTCAGAAATCAATTTTCCAAGCTAATATTTTTGCGAATAAGACCTTCAATTGGTCAATCTTAATATCTTTAATTCTTCTAGGAGTTACGGTTTTAATTCCTGGATTTAACGGACTTTTTCATGTTACTACTTTGAATCTTGCTCAATGGGGCGTAGTCGTGGCTGGAGCGATCTTAATGGTAGTAGTTGTTGAGGTGGTCAAATTATTTCAGCGGCTCTTCTAACATAATTAGGCGAGAATCTACTCGCCTTTTTCGTTATTTGAAGTTTGGCCGCAAATAGGATATCTTTAGTACTTAGTAAGAGGTTAGAAAATGTTTGTAGATGAAACTTATATCAAAGTGGTAGCTGGCAGCGGCGGTAACGGCAAAGTTGCTTTTCGCCACGAAAAATATGTCCCCAACGGCGGTCCCGCTGGCGGTGACGGAGGCAAAGGCGGTGATATTATCGCTGTTGCCGATCCGGGCTTGAAGACTTTAATGGATTTTAAATATCGTCGCAAGTTTAAAGCTGAAAAAGGCGAAGACGGGCAAATTAAGTCGATGTATGGCCATGGTGGTAAAGATTTAATTTTGCAGGTGCCAATTGGGACGATTATTAAAGATGCCAACACTCATGAAATTTTGGGAGATTTAACGCACGCAGGCCAAAAAGTTGTGGTTGCAACGGGTGGTCGTGGTGGCCGCGGGAATATTCATTTTGCCACTTCAACCCATCAAGCACCCGAAGTGGCAGAAAACGGTGAACCTGGCCAAGAACGGGAACTTTATTTAGAGATGAAGTTGCTGGCAGACGTTGGTTTAGTTGGATTTCCTTCCGTTGGAAAATCAACATTTCTTTCGGTTGTCACAAGTGCGAAGCCTAAAATTGCGGCTTATGCTTTTACCACTTTAAGACCTAATCTTGGAGTTTTGCAGTTTAAAGATGGAAGAGAGTTAGTAATTGCCGATCTCCCTGGAATTATTGAAGGAGCGTCGACAGGAGTTGGCCTTGGCCTTGTTTTCTTGCGCCATATCGAACGAACACGAGTGCTCGTCCATTTAGTAGATTTAGATCCGGAAAACGGGCGCGATGCTTTTGAAGATTTTGAAGTAATTGAAGCGGAGCTGAAAACTTATGGGGAAGATGTTGCCAATAAGCCAACAATTGTCGTGGGAACTAAATCTGATCTTCCAGGGGCAGCGGAGAAGTTAGCACAGTTTAAACAATCTTTAACTGCGAAATACGGCGATCGCTTCACAGTTTATGAAATATCTAATCAGACTCACAAGGGAATCGATGACTTAGTTGCGGCGATGTTTAATGAGTTGTCGAAGGTGCCACGGGTCGTTGAAGAAAAAAATTCAGCACTTAAACACGTGGATTACAAATTTACGCCAGAGGAAGAGGGCTTCAAAATTACGAAGTTGGATGAAGGGCGTTACGAGCTTGAGAGTGAGAAAGTCATTAAACTATTAGATCGTTCTAATCTGGATTACTACGATGGCGTGATGCGTTTTGCGCGCTCGTTAAGAAAAATGGGTGTTGATGAAGCGTTGCGTAATTTTGGGGTTCAAGATGGTGACACGGTTGTGATTAAGGATTTTGAACTGGAGTTTAGAGATTAAGAATGGGGCAAAAAGCAAGAAGCACTAAGAGGACCAACGGTGTTTCGACTTATATCACGGGTTTTGATGGTCTTAGAACCATTGGAGTCTTATTAATAATCTTTTATCATTTGAATCCGCAGATATTCCCGGGTGGCTATTTGGGAGTGCCAATTTTCATGGTTCTCTCTGGCTACCTGATTACAGGTTCTTTGATACGCGAAGTTCAAAGAACTCATCATATTGACTACCGCGCATTCTTTATTCGACGGGCCAAGCGACTTTATCCGGCATTAGTAACGATGTTATTGGCTAGCAGCTCATATATTTTATTGTTTCAACGTAATTTGCTTGCCAAGCTTTGGCAGATTGTGTTGACTAACTTGAGTTATTTATATAATTGGTGGCAGATCTTTAATGGTCAATCTTACTTCGAAAGATTTGCTGACAATGAATCGCCATTTACGCATCTTTGGACCCTTTCAATTGAAGGGCAGTTTTATTTGATCTGGCCGCTGGTTATTTTTTTACTGTATAAGCTTCTGAAAACAAATGGCAAACGTTCGCTTGTTGTTTTAGGACTCGCAGTTTTGTCAGCACTTGAAATGGCGTTACTTTATAGTTCAGCTAACATTAATCGAGTTTATTATGGGACTGATACGCGGGCTTTTTCGATTCTTTTAGGTAGTGCCTTGGCATTTGTTTGGCCAGTTAATCGGCTAAATCCCAATTTAAAACGAGAAAGCCGCATTTTGATCGACAGCGTTGGGGCGATTGCGGCACTGGGAATGCTTGGGATGATTTTTACCGTGCGGGATCAATCAAGTGGGCTCTATCATTATGGGATGCTGATTTTTTCAGCTTTGGCGACGGTCTTGGTTGCGGTTATCGCACATCCTGGAGCCAGTTTTAACCGAATTTTAACTACGCGCACAGGCAGCTTTTTGGGAAAAATTAGTTATGGAATCTATATTTATCAGTTTCCGGTGCTGATTTTCTTTGAGAGCAAGGTCAAGCTGATCGCCAAACATCCGTTTCTTTATTCGATAGTTGAGTTATTCATAATATTTGTGATCAGTGCTTTTTCGTATTATTTTATCGAACAATATTTTGCTAAAATTACTTGGTCAAACTTCCAGGCTGATTTGAAAGATATTTTAGTTTTTAAAGGTCAAAAAGGCCTTAAGCTGCGGGGGAAAATCGGTCTTTGGATTTTGGCACCGTTGGTTTTGTTGGGTGTTAGCAGCAATGTGTACTCAGTTTTTGCAAAAGTTCAAAATCCCAATGACACAGCTTTGGCGCGCAAAATTAAGAAAAATGCTGCTGCCCAAAAAGTTCATAATCAATTGGCTGAAAAGAATGCGCAAAAAGCAAATCGTGAGGCAAAACAATTACAAAAAAACCAGGAACGTTCACGTTCAGTAAGTCGATCGACTCGGCGTGCTTTAACATTTGCTGCCAAAAAGAATCCGGTGAATCAAGAATATGAGAAGTATGGACTGACGCAATTTGAACTTCAATTGGCTCAAAGGACTAATCTGACTGCAATCGGGGATAGTGTGATGCTTGATGGGCAGGCAGATCTGACCAAAATTTTCCCTAAGATTGTAATTGATGCAGTAGTGAGTCGGCAGGCCAGCAGTTTACCTGATCTTCTAAAGAAAAAAGCTGAGCAAGGCGTGATTGCTTCGACGATTGTGATTGGTTTGGGGACAAACGGGACGTTGACGCCCGATTTAATTGAGCAGGCGATGCAAATTGCCACTGCTGAGCGTGATGTCTTTTGGATCACCGATCATGTTCCAACCAGGTCATGGCAAGATTCAAATAATGCGGTTATTATGCAAGAGGCAAAAAAATATCCGAATATGCATATTATTGATTGGCATCAGCATGTTGGCAACCATCGTGATTGGTTGTATGATGATTTAACCCATCCGACCCCAACGGGGGCGGTGCAGTACGGCACATTTATTGCTAAGGAGATTCTCCAATTTTTGGAGCAGAAATGATAAATTTAAATGGAAATTGAATTTTTAGGAACTGGAGCAGGAGCTCCTTCAAAAAGTCGTAACGTTACGAGTGTGGCTTTAAAATTATTAGATGAAATTAATGAAGTTTGGCTGTTTGATGTCGGCGAAGCGACCCAACACCAAATATTAAAGACTAATCTGCGTCCGCGCAAAATTGCAAAAATATTTATTACTCATATGCATGGTGATCATATTTTTGGTTTGCCTGGTTTTTTGTCGAGTCGTTCTTTTCAAAATGGAGAAGAAGCGATCGATATTTATGGACCAGTTGGGATCAAAGATTACGTGATGATGAGTTTAAAACTTTCGGGCACCCATTTGGGATATCGCATTAATTTTCATGAGTTGAAAAATGATCAAGGAGTCTTGATTGATGATCAGAATTTTCGGGTTGAATATGCTTTATTAGACCATCGGATTGCGAGTTTTGGTTATCGAATCACCGAGGCGGATAAGCCTGGCGAATTATTGGTTGATAAGTTGCGTGAAGAAAATGTACCGTCCGGCCCGCTTTATGGTAAGTTAAAAAGCGGAGAAGATGTCACCCTGCCGGATGGACGGACACTCTACGGGCATGATTACGTTGGTCCGACAATTCCAGGGCGTGTAGTAGCAATTTTTGGTGATACAAGAATTAGTAAGAACCACCAACTTTTGGCTCACAACGCGGATGTGATTGTTCATGAGAGTACTTTTGCCAGCCAAGAGCGTGATATTGCGCGCCAATATTACCATTCGGCGAGTACTCAGGTTGCGCAGATGGCAAAAGATGCTAAGGCGAAACACTTGCTCTTAACGCACATTTCAGCTCGTTATCTGGGTAAATCGGCTCAAATTCTCCAAAAACAAGCGGAGAAAATTTTCCCGGGAGTTCGAGTTGCTAATGATTTCAGTATCTTCAAAATTCCTCCAAAAAAAGGAGTTTAAATGGCTAAAAGAGTAGTTATTGTGACGGGCGCAACTTCGGGAATCGGATTTGTTGTAGCGAAACTTTTGGTCCAAAGACATTATTTTGTAGTGATGGTCGGACGCAGTTCTGAACGACTTTTGCAATCACAAGCCAAAATTGATCCTAAGCGTGAATCATCTGAAATTATGAGCTGTGATTTGTCGCAGCAAAAAGCCATTAAACGTTTGGTGCAGATAGTTTCCGATAAATA
The DNA here is from genome assembly GCF_033095985.1 of Xylocopilactobacillus apicola. Lineage (NCBI taxonomy): Bacteria > Bacillati > Bacillota > Bacilli > Lactobacillales > Lactobacillaceae > Xylocopilactobacillus > Xylocopilactobacillus apicola. Next base: position 1,762,064 of record NZ_AP026802.1, on the reverse strand, counting down.
TATAGTCACAGCCTTAATCAATCTTGCCGGAAGCGGACATTTTAAAACCGTCCTTGAGACAAGTGATGATGAGATCGCTCAGACTTTTGCAGCAAATACGTTAGGACTGATCTATCTGACAAAGGGAATTGCAGCGCTAATGGTAGCTCAGGGCTTTGGTCAGATCATTAATGTTGCTTCAATGGCGGGCAAGCTTACAACGCCCAAAGCGACGATTTATGGGAGTTCAAAAGCGGCAGTGATTGCTTTTTCTAATGGCTTGCGCCTTGAACTTCGAAGTAAGGGAGTGAAGGTGTCGACGGTCAACACTGGTCCAGTTGCAACACCATTTCTCACCAAAGCTGACCCGAGCGGCAATTATGAACATTCAGTTGCACCTTATCTTTTGAGCTCAAAAGTCGTGGCAAAGAAAATAGCGTCCCTACTGGAACGCTATCAGCGTGAAGTAAATCTGCCATGGTACATGGAAGCGGCAGCTAAGTTTTATCCCTTTGTACCGCATCTGGGCGACTATTTGGCAGGCGTAGTTTTTAACAAAAAGTGATCAGTTAAAGAATCCGCGCTTTTTCAGGATAATATAGACCCAAAACATCAAAAGGATCGTGCCAATTGTGATCAAAAGCCAGGCAGAGGCTTCCTCTTCTCCTGGTAAAGTGACGTTCATGCCGAAAAATCCGACGATAATCGCAGGAATTGCCAGAACAATTGAGGCAACAGTGAGAATGCTCATTGAACGATTGGTTTTGTTGTTTACAATATTTTCGTAAGCGTCGGAAAGCAAATTCATGATCTTGGTTGAAATATTGGCCATATCTAAAGCTTGCTTCATTTCAATTTCGATATCTCTTAGATATTTAATCTCGGGGGTATCGATTTTTTGTTGATATTCTTTTCGAAATTGCTGCAACGTTGCGCGATTTTTTTCGAGCGCACTTAAATAATAAATAAGTTCAACTTTGACATTTAGCAGCTCGCTTAAGTATTCGCTATTGCGTTTATGATAGAGTTCGCTTTGCAGGAGGTTGCGTTTTCGCTCCACCTCTGAAAGAGCATCTAAATATTGAGCTGTCAGATTGTAAAAGGCATTTAAAACCAAATCGAAAGGTTGCATTTTTTCAGGTGGGATGGACTCTTTATAACCCTCGGGCATTTTTTGAATGATGTCAGAGAGCATCTGGCTAGTTGCGTAGTTAGTAAAAGTAATGAGCCGCGTGGAATTCTGAATGAAAAAGGCAATTGGTTGAATTTTCACTCCTTTTTTAACTTTTTCAGCAATCCCGTTTACGATCACCAGATCAGTATCTTCATAATGATCGTAGCGCGGCGACTCAAAATTATCTGTTGCATATTGAATCATTTCCCAACTGAGGTTGTAATCAGCTCTCACTTGGCCAATTTCTTCGTCGCTCGGGTTAATGATTTGAATCCATTCGAAGTTTGAATAACTATTTTCTGTTTTTATCATTTTTTTCACCAATAAACATTATACCAAAAGTCAAAAAAGATGTTTTGACAATTTGACCAATCCTGACTATAATATATGCAAACGAATTTAGAGGTAATAATTATGGACCAGAATAAATTTACTAATACATTAAATGAAGCGATTCAGGCAGCACAACAATTAGCAATTGAAAACCAAAACTACGAAATCGATGTCCCACACTTAATTAAAGCTATTATGGAGCAAGACGACTCATTGGGAGCGACGATCTTTAGCGGCGAGAAAATTGATAATGAGGTTATATCCGCGGAGTTGGCACAAGAAATTGCCAATCTTCCTAAAGTCTCTGGCAGTAATTCAAATTACGGTCAAACGATCTCGCGGGATTTACTCAATCTTTTCACTGAAGCTCAGAAAATCGCCAAGACTTATGGAGACGAGTTTGTGGCGGTGGATACAGTCCTTTTGGCTTTATTCAATTTGCGCCAGCTAGCTTTTACCAAGTTCTTGGAAGGCCGTGGACTAAATCAGACTAAGATGAAGAAAATTGTTGAAGATCTTAGAGGCGGCAGTAAGATTACAAGCCAAGATGCTGAGAAAAATTACAAGGCGCTAGAGAAATATGGTACCAATATGATCGCAGCAGCTCGCAAAGGAAACGCGGATCCAATTATTGGGCGTGATGCGGAAATTATGAACGTGATTCGGGTACTTTCTCGCAAGACGAAGAATAATCCAATTTTAATCGGGGATCCGGGAGTTGGAAAAACGGCGATCGTTGAAGGTTTAGTTCAGCGGATGGTGAACGGCGATGTACCAGATAATTTGAAAGATAAAATTGTTTACAACCTTGATATGGGAGCACTCATTGCAGGAGCTAAGTATCGTGGTGAGTTTGAAGAACGTCTGCAGGCGGTTTTAAAAGAAGTCAAAAAAGCTGACGGACGAATCATTCTTTTTATCGACGAAATTCACAATATTGTTGGTGCGGGCAAAACCGAAGGCAGTATGGATGCAGGAAATCTCTTAAAACCAATGCTGGCCCGCGGCGAGCTGCGCTTAATTGGAGCTACGACGCTTGATGAATATCGGCTTTACATCGAAAAAGATAAGGCGCTAGAGCGAAGATTCCAACGAGTTACAGTTGATGAACCAACCGTTGAAGACACAATTAGTATTTTGCGGGGGTTAAGAGAGCGGTTTGAAGTTTATCATGGCGTTAGAATCCATGATAGTGCGTTGGTTGCTGCGGCAACTCTTTCCAATCGTTATATTACCGATCGATATTTGCCCGACAAGGCAATTGATCTAGTGGACGAGGCGAGTGCTAATATCAACGTTGAGATGCACTCCGTGCCCGAAGAGCTTGATGAGAGTAACCGCAAATTGATTCAACTGCAAATCGAAGAGGAATCTTTGAAGAAGGAAACTGATAAGGCTTCGGAAATTCGGTTGGCTGATACCAAAAAGGCGATCGCCGAAGCGAAAGAAGAGAATAACAAGCTGAAAGCGCGCTGGGATCAAGAGTTGAAATCGATTAATAGCTTAAATGAAAAGAAGAAGCAAATCGAAAAAGCACGTCATGATCTGCAAGAAGCTCAAAATCGAAGTGATTTTGAAATGGCGGCGAAAATTCAGCACGGAACTTTGCCTGAATTAGAACGCGAACTTGAAGAAGACGAAAGCAACTCGAAGAATCATACTGACTGGATGGTTGACGAATCGGTGACGGAAAATGAGATTGCTGAAGTAATTAGTCGACAAACGGGAATTCCGATCTCCAAATTAGTTCAAAGTGATCGGGAGAAGCTTTTGCACCTTGAAGATGATTTGAAGAAACAAGTGATCGGGCAAGACGAAGCAATCAAAGTCGTATCTGATGCTATTATTCGGTCTCGGGCAGGAATTCAAGATCCTGATCGACCGTTGGGCAGTTTTATTTTCCTAGGACCAACAGGAGTTGGTAAGACTCAGCTTGCTAAAAGTTTAGCTGAATTGTTATTTGATTCTGAGAAACACATGGTCAGAATTGACATGAGTGAGTACATGGAGAAAGAGTCGGTCTCACGTTTGATCGGAGCAGCACCAGGATATATTGGTTACGAGGAAGGTGGCCAGTTAACCGAAGCGGTTAAACGCAATCCTTATACGATCATTTTGCTGGACGAAATTGAGAAAGCTCACCCGGATGTCTTCAATGTCTTACTGCAAGTACTTGATGATGGCCGTTTAACTGATGGTAAAGGTCAGACTGTTGATTTCAAGAATACTTTAATTATTATGACCAGTAATTTAGGCGCAGATTTGATTTTGGATCAACAGCAAAAAGAATCAGGCGAAGAACTACATCAGCAGTTAATGAACATCATGAGAGCACATTTTAAGCCAGAGTTCTTAAACCGGGTGGATGCAATCTTAGAGTTCAATGCTTTAAGTGAAGACGATGTAGTCAGAATTGTTAGCATCGATATGCAAGATCTCAAGAACCGTTTGAAAGATCAGCGGATCGAATTGGAAGTAACTCCTGCTGTCTTGGAATGGATTGGCAAGAGTTCTTACGATCCAAGCTTTGGTGCCCGTCCGGTGCAAAGATTTATTAAGAACAACGTGGAAACTCCGCTTGCTAAAGAAATTATCGCAGGTAAGGTGCTACCAGATACAAAGGTTACCGCAGAACTCAATGATAAAGAGTTGGTTTTTGTAAGTAAATAAGAGAGCTGAGCATGCCTTGGCTCTTTTTTGTTTTAAATCATTATTTTATTCGAAAGAAAGTTACTGATGTTTCCATGTGGCTGAAAAAGTTTATCATCAGCTTTTATCCAAGAAATTACTCTCAAGTTGTTAGATAATTCAGGGAATATCAATGATCTAATACAATTGAAGGGCGAACAAATCAATACAGTATTAATCGTGTTTTGAAGAAAAAATAATAAAGATTCTGAGAACTTGGAAATAGTTGACTATCATGCTTGAAAGGAATAGATGATGTGGAATGAATTACAACTCCTGAAATTAGCCAAATTTTGTCAGAAGAATTTGTGCTGCGCGCATGAAATCAGAATCCCGACTTCTAGAATATATGACCGTCGTCAGATAACAGTCGATACTTCGATCAGATTAGGAAGATTATTTGGTGCTAACATCTAATTTTTCAGATATCTGGAATTGTTAATAGGCATTATTAGACTAAAAGTTTTTTTAAAATATCAATTAATGATAAAAAAATTATGATAAATCGATCAACGAAGAATATATCTAATGATATCATTAAGTAAAAGCTTTCAACATATAGAAGGGAATTTAGATGAATTGGCGGAAAATAAAACGACTTTTACTTTTGATAACAGTCATAGCAGTGCTTTTTGTTTTTTGGCACGTAATGCCAAATGTGGATACCCACGCTGACCAAGCCTCGCTTCATGGGAGTTCGAGTAAATTTAAGACACCGAGTTTAAATGAATTAGCGGATCCATTTAAGACCAAAGGGAAACTGGTATCCTCCAGGGGAAATATTGGTCCACAAATAGCAGGAACCGTCGTTCAAACTAATGATTTTCATTTATTTGTGAATAGTCAGATTAATAGTTCTAATCAACCATACGAGGTTTTAAATTGGGATAGTGTTGTTGATAGTTCAGATGGTTACGTGATTCAGCGGACAAATGATGCCGCTCTTCCAAGTAATGAAGCTGCCTGGCAGTTACCCCCCACTAATTATGGTAAGCAGATAACGATCCTTAACGTGTATCCGGATAATTGTAATTATTTGCAAACATGGATGAATCAACTAGACCCAGCCACGGGGCAGCCCGTTTCAATGGGGCTAATCAATGTGGTGCCGGTTTCTTTTGCAGATTTTAACAGTAACCCGGATCAATACTTAAAAGATGCTGCGGGAAACTATCAATATGACGGAATTTATTTTGGTTCAGAGGATGGCAACGGGGGGAACGGACCGAATAACGATTTGAATGCCACGTCGTATGCGGCAACGGTGGCTTACGGGCAAACTGGCCGTTCGATTATCTTAGGCCATGATACGGTTTACTATCAACATCCGTATTTGATGCAATTCGGACCCAGTTTAGGCTTAAAAATTTTACCAGGGTTTCCTAGTTGGGGCGGCAACGTTGGGTTAGGTTCAACAAAAGTCAAGTTTTCAATGAATGGCTTTTTAAACCAGTATCCGTATAAATTTGGCTTAGATCAAACGTTGGAAATAAAATTTTCTCATTCTTCGGGGCAATATTACTTGTACCAAGGAGGAGCACAGAGGTGGATGGAGTATGAGCCGCCATTTTCTTTTGCCGATGAAGCAAAGGAAATTAATTATCTCGATGAAAACAGTAATCAGGTTTCGGGCGATAATGGTCAGCGGATTGGTGATAACAACTTTTATCTGGTGACGAAAAATAATTATGCAATGATTCAAACCGGGCACTCAATTTGGAATGGGATGAGTGCATGTACCCCCGATGAAGCGAAGATTATTGCAAATATGATTTATTACACCAGTACGCTGAATCTATCTACTCAAGGCGAAGATCATACGGTTAAAGATAGTGCTGCGCCTGAGATGCCAACAGTTGCCGGAACGACCGACCGTGATAAAGCAACGCTCCAAATTAAGGCAAGTGATGTGGGAACTGATTATTTTTACCGGGTGAAGGCAAAAACGGCTTCGATGACCAAATATTCAGACGTTGTGAAATCGACGATTACAAGCGGGATCAAAGGGTTTGTTTACCAGATTGATGATAACCCTAATGGGGTGGTAACGCCGGTTAAAGATGCTAATGGAGAAGTGACTAATCTAAATTTAACGGCAGATGCAACGGGTTTAGGCACGATTAACGTTAACCGCGCGGATGGAATTAAGAAGTATTTACATGTCGTCGCTGTGGATCAGAACAATAATTTCGATCTTACCAGAACTAAAACAATTAGTTTAGGTGATTATCTCTGGTGGACGGTAGATAGCAGTAATGTCCTCACGATCTATCCCCACGCCCTGAATTGGGATCGGGACCTTTTTACCTGGCTCGATGGATACGGCTATCCACACCAAGATTGGCCGTGGTATCAGAGCTTTGATCAGATAACGAAAGTAGTAATTTCGCCGGGTGTGACGGTAGATGGATCTATTTATAATTTATTTGCAAAATTAAAAAACATGACGACGATTACCGGAATTGAACAATTAGACACGAGCCAGGTGACGAGTATGGCGGGGATGTTTCGGGATTGTTATGCGTTAACTAGCTTAGATGTCAGTCATTTCGATACCAGCCAGGTTACCGATCTGTCTGCAATGTTTAGTAATTGTCGAGTATTAACTAGTTTAGATGTAACGCATTTCGATACGCGGCAGGTGACCAATATGTCGGAGCTATTTTCTAATTGCCTTTTGTTAGCTAACTTGGATGTGAGCAATTTTGTGACGAGTCGAGTCACCAGTATGAGTAAAATGTTTCAAGATTGTCGAGTTTTGCCATCGATCAATGTGACAAATTTTGATACGTCTCAAGTGACCACGATGTCGCAGATGTTTGATAGTTGCTACAAGGTTCCTAATTTAGACGTCAGTCACTTTGACACTGCCAAAGTGACGAATATGATGTCGATGTTTAGTATGTGTCGCTCCTTATTAAGCATTGATGTGACGCATTTTGATACGAGTCAGGTGACCAGTATGAATGGGATGTTTAATTTTTGTGAATTATTCACCAGTCTTGACGTGACCCATTTTAATACCAGTAAGGTTACTGATATAGGTCGGATGTTTGGCTCTTGTCGCAAGATAACAACGCTTGATATTAGAAATTTTGATACGAGTCAGGTGACTGATATGGCTGCAATGTTTTGTTATGATATAAAAATGACGGATTTGTATTTTGATCCTGATAAATTTAAAACCGATCAGGTAACGCGAATGTCCTCCATGTTTATTCACTGTGAGTCTTTAAAACAATTAGACGTTACTAAATTCAATACTGCTAAGGTCACTCAGATGTCAGGGATGTTTAGTGGTTGTGAAAGCCTAACTGAATTAGATGTCACTCATTTCGAGACGACACATGTATCAGATATGGATTGGATGTTTGAATCATGTAAGAATTTGACAACCATTGATGTTAGTCATTTCGATGGAAACCATCTTAAAAAAGTTAATAGTATGTTTTCAAACTGTCTCAAATTAACCACTTTGGATTTAACAAATTTCAATAACCGCTATAGTTCACTGTCAGGGCGAGAAAGAATGTTCTATAATACGCCAGATCTTTGGAAGATAACGCTTGGACCAAATATGGTGATTGATGATTATATTGGTAATATCGGCAGCGGGTTTCCTGGGAAAAAAATTAATGACTTGGATCATCCGACGAAAAAATATTTCGCGACTAGTTATAATTGGCAAGAAGTGGGTCCGGGCACTGATCCTCATGATCCAAAGGGACCCATCATTACTAGTGAGCAGCTGAGAAGAGAATCGGTCACGCGCCATGATACCAGAACTTATGTTTGGGATCAAAATGGCAAGCAAGATTTAGCAGTTTCTAATACGCTTGTCGATTTGGGAAATCAAAACTTTACGTTTGCGGGCCGAGAAGTTCTAAGTTCCGTGCAATATGTCACTGAAACGGATAATCGGAATAGCCGCAAAGATTTGACTTGGAAGGTTGAAGCGGCAGTTAGTAAAGACCTGCAGCTAGATACTGATTCGACCAAAATTATTAAGGGGAATCCGTTGTGGTTTCATGATACTGCGACCGGCAACAAATATAATTTAACATCTACTGCCCAGACAGTTTATAACGGAACAGCTGGATACATTGGAACTGATTATCAGGATCGAGTTCCGGTATCGTGGAAGCTGGGCTTTAAAACCGAACCGATCAATATTCCAGCACCAGGACACTACACCGGCCAAATTACTTTTACTTTGGTTAATGTCGACGAGATTTAAAATACTTATCAGACGTGTACCCCAAAAATTAGTGAGGAGAATTCATGTATCCTATAGATCCCACAGCTGACCGTTTAGCTCATGAAATTAAAGTTCCGACTTCGGAAATTCATGATATTTTAGATGTTCATCGTTAGATAACAATTGATACCTCCCTCAGATTAGGAAAAGTTTTCGGGATCTCTGAACGCCATTTCCTTAAATTACAAGAATATATTGAATTGCGTAATGTATGAGGATTGGCAAAAGAAAATTGTAGTTATTTTACTATTTGCGCGAGCAAAAACTGAGTACTGGTCTAAATGATCAGTGCTTTTTTTATCAGCCTCACAGCAACATCGTTCGGTTATTCCAAATTTTTTTTATAAAAAACGGAATCAAATTTGATGAGAAGTCTGATATACTATCGATAATTAGTGAATAGATAACACAATTACAAGGAGATGACGATGAAGCTAGTAAAGAAGTTGGGATACATTCTGGCAGTTTTAAGCGGAGTTTGGGCAATTAACTTTGCATTGAATTTTAAACAGAATAACAGAGCTGCTGATTTTCCAGCGAATGTAGCGACATTAACAAATGGTAGCGTTTACAGGGGGGGGGGATTTAGTTAATCAGAAAAAGAAGACTAATATTTTTCAACCTCGTTTAAATATCCAACCTCGTGATATGTCAACGGTCGTAAGTACTGGTGATTTTAGACTCAATGCTGAAAGTAAGTTCGAAGATGGGCAAAGCTACGTCGTTTTAGATTGGGATCCAGTTGTGGATGTAAGTGACGGCTATCTCGTGGAGCGCACAACTGACGGGGCCAACTGGATGGTACCACCGACCAATTATGGAAAAAAGATCAAAATATTAAACGTCTATCCAGGAAGTAATAATTTTTTGAAATCTTGGATGGATCAAGTGGATCCTAATACGGGACAGCCGGTTTCAATGGGATTGATTGAGGTAGATCCGGTATCCATTGATAGTTTTAACGTTACTCCAGATTCCTATTTAAAAGATGATAATGGTAATTATAAGTATGATGGGATTTATTTTGGTTCAGCCGATAATAACGATGGTAAAGATTTAGTAGATGCGTCGGTTCTTGCGACACAAAGATTTGGTGATACTGGTCGATCTGTAATTTTCGGTCATGATACAATGTTCTCTTATCATACTCAGTTTTCTAGATTAGCGTTAAATTTAAATTTGAAATTGTTCTCCAATTTTGCTGGTGGAGTTAATGACGATCGGGTGGGGTCAACAGTTGTTAAATTTACCGAAAAAATGAAACTGGGTTATTTGACCCAATTCCCGTACAAACTTGATCCTAATGCAGAGTTTCACATTGGATTCTCTCATAATAGTGGACAGTATTATCAATATGGTAGTGATACTCAAAGGTGGATGGAATATTTACCACCGTTTGGTGTTTTTGCACCATCAGAACATTATTTAGATGCAAACGGAGTGCCGGTTTTAGGAAACTCTGGCGATCGAACTGGAGATAACAATTGGTATTTGGTCACCAAAAATAATTATTCAATGATTCAAACTGGGCATAGCACGGGTTCGTGTTCATCTGACGAAGCCAAAATTATTGCTAATATGGTTTATTTTACCAGCACTCTAAATGTGTTGCCGCACGGCGAGGATCATACGGTCAAAGATTCTGCTGCGCCAGACACACCAGATTTATCACTAACTTCTCAAAACACTGATCAGATTAACTTGAACATTAATTCTACTGACAATAAAACTGATTACTATTATCGGGTTAAAGCTAAGACGCCAACGATTACGAAATATTCTGATCATGTGAAAGTTCCTGTTATCAGTGGACTGAAAGGATATGTATATTCTTTAGATGATGATCCAGCAGGCGAGCCAGAGATAACTAAAGATCCGACAACCGGAAACATCACTAACATTAATTTAAATCCAAACTCTAATACTGATAATCAAGCGCCACTGACTGTTAATCGTTCAAATGGAGCAGGAAAATACCTGCATATTGTGGCGGTTGATAACGCTAATAATGTTTCAGGTACTAAAACAATCAATTTAAGTGATTATTTCTGGTGGGATTATAAAGCGGCGACAAAAGCTCTGACCATTTATTCTCATGCTCTAAATTTTGATAATGATACCCAAACAGGATCTAATGGCTTAAAAGAGTGGCCTTGGTGGAGTAGCTATCGAACTTTGATCGAAAAGGTTGTGATAAAACCAGGGGTGTCTTCCGTTAATAAATTAGATAATCTTTTCGTGGATTTAAATGCTTTGGTCTCAATTGAGGGAATGGAAAATCTTAATACTGATCAAACTACCAGCATGCAAAGTTTCTTAAAAAACTGCACGTCTTTGAAAAATATCGATGTGAGTCGTTTGGGGACAAGTGCACTAACGAATACATCTGAGATGTTTTACAATTGTCGAGCACTCGAAGTTTTAGATCTTAGAAATTTTGATTTGAGAAATGTTAGTAATAGTTCCAATATGTTTTGGAGTACGCCTTCTCTTTGGCAGTTAATCCTAGGGGAAAATACAAAACTTAATTCTGATGCGGCGTTAGCTAATCCAGCTGTTGAAACAGAGATTGTAGACGCAGGCGTGACGTATTATGTGACGAATCCGCAGTGGCGTGAAATTGGATCAGGAGGAACGGTTCACGATCCAAAAGGATTGTCCCAAACTGCTGCTCAGATTATAAGTGATTCAGCGACAGCCACCGGAATACGAATTTATGTTTGGGATCAACAGGGTAAGCAAACCCTAGCGACCACCGGCAATATTGATTTTGGTACCCATCGGGGCTCAATTCGGGAGCATGATTACATGAGTACAGCGCAGGAATTCAACATCACTGATAATCGGAATGCACGTAGCGGTAAGTCTTGGCGTATTGAAGGAGCCGTAACGAAGCAATTCGAACTTGCAAATGACACCACCAAGAAAATTTCAGGTAATCCAATTTACTATCAAAGTAATGGGGCGACAACTAACCTTACGTCAACGGCTCAAACGCTATATAGCGGAACGGGGGGTAGTGGCTATCAAGATATACTGGCGATTCCTTGGACTATGAGTTTTAAGTCTCAAGCAAGTACTATCCCAGTCCCGGGTCAATATAAAGCGACAATCACATATACTTTAGTCAATGTTCCGTAATTACGATTCCATTTTATAAATTGTTTGGAAATATCACTTCATTTATTTCAAAAAAATTTATGGAAAAAGAAATCAAATGCAATAAGAAGTCTGATATACTAACCATAATTGATTAGAATCTAATACAATTATGAGGAGATGACGATGAAACCTTCAAAGAAATTAAACTATATTCTCATGTTTATAAGTGGATTTTTGGTTTTGCTTTTTATTTTTAGCTTCAAACAAAAGAGCAAGGCTGCTGATTTGTCAGAACAAAAGATTGTTAGTCCTTCTGTGAATAAACTTCAGAATGAAAGTTTTTTTGTAGATCCTTTAAAAAAGGATGATCCTCCTAAATTTCAACCTCGAACGGAAATTAGTCCGCGATTCCTATATCAGTTGGTGCAAACTAGAGATTTTAGATTAACTGGTGAAAGTAACGTTGTTGCTGGAAAAAATTCCGTTCATCTGGTATGGGATGCAGTGCCAGATCTATTGGATGGTTATGTAATTGAAAGAACAAATGATGTATCAACTCCAGTTTGGGACACCCCACCGGTTAACTATGGAAAGCATGTTAAAATCCTAAATGTTTATCCAGATAATTGTAATTATCTTAAACAATGGATGGATCAAATTGACCCCAATACCGGTCAACCAGTATCGATGGGGTTAATTAGTGTTGAAGCAGTTTCGTTGACAGAATTTAATAAAAATGCGAATTATTATCTAAAAAAGGGCACTTCAACTTATCAATATGATGGGGTTTACTTTGGGTCTGAGGACGTTAACGGGGGCCAGACCCCGGGAGTTAATGATTTAACTGCTGCTTCACAACCAGTTGTAGCAGATTTTGGTGCGACTGGAAGATCGGTAATTTTTGGCCATGACACGATCTTTTCTCATGGATTTAGTCATCCTTATATGAACACGTTTGCAAGTAAATTAGATTTATTTCTATGCGATAATTTACCTGCAGGTTATCATGTGGGTTCGCCACTTATGAATACTAATTTTACTGACATTGGTTCACCGAATGTAGCTTTTACTAAAGATGGGTTTTTAAACCGCTATCCATACAACTTAGATCCGACAAAAACTTATCTCATAAAGCCAGCCCATACGGTAGGTCAGTTTTACTCTACTAGAAGTAATGCAACTAAGTGGATGGAATTTAAGGCTCCACTGACTGCGATTGGAAATGGGGGAGCAACTTATCCGGTAACGCCTTTATATGATCCGACTGGTACTGCTGTGGGAAGTAATAATTGGTATTTGGTGACGAAAGATAACTATGCGCAAATTCAAACCGGGCATACGACAGGTTCGTGCTCGCCGGATGAAGCAAAAATTATCGCTAATATGATTTACTATACTAGTACCTTAACGACTAGTTCACCAGGGGATGATCACACTGTAAAAGATAAAACGGCACCTAATCAACCGACTACGGCCGTAACTCAACCAAACAACGATCAGGTTAATATTACTGTTAATAGCGATGACAATGCAACTGATTACTATTATCGGGTTAAAGCAAGAACTTCAACAACAACTAAATATTCTGATGTGGTAAAATTTCCGGTTTTGAGTGGATTAAGAGGCTATATTTATACAGTAGATAGTAATCCTAATGGAGTGCCAACTGCTACGATAGATCCAGCAACGGGTTTAGTTTCTAATATCAATCTTAATCCAAATTCCTCTGCTAGTAATCAGGCCAACATTAGTTTTAGTCGAGCTGGTTCGGCAGGTAAATATTTCCATGTTGTAGCTGTTGACAATGCAAATAATGTCTCAGCGGTAAAAACAATCAATCTTTCAGAAAATTTTTGGTGGAACATTGACAGCGCAGGAACTTTAACAATTTATCCTCACGAACTAAACTGGGAACGCGATCGGGTTAGTTACGTCGATCAATATGGACAGCCTCAAAATGCTTGGCCCTGGTATCAAAGTGCAGCAACAGTTAACAAATCAGTTATCTCTGCTGGCGTAACCGCTGTGGGATCGATTCATGGATTGTTTAATGATTTAACTAATATGACCTCGATTATCGGCCTCGAACGGTTAAATACAAGTCGAGTGACAGATATGAGTTCGATGTTTTCCAGTTGTCGCGGCTTAACTAGCATCAACGTAAGCAATTTTGACACGTCTCAAGTTACGTCGATGGACTCGATGTTTTCCTATTGTTCAGGTCTTCAGTCTTTAGATGTGACAAACTTTGTTACAACCAATGTTATATATTTGCAAGCGATGTTTTATGGCTGTTCGATTTTGCCGAATCTTGATGTAACGCGATTTAATACAAGCAACGTGATCAATATGAGTAGTATGTTTGGCGGTTGTAAGGCTCTGAGATCGATCAATGTGACAGGTTTTGACACCAGTAAGGTTACAGATATGGGGATTATGTTTAGTAACTGTCAATCGTTGACGAGTATTGATGTAAGTAGTTTTGATACAAGCAATGTAACAAACATGACGGGAATGTTTGCTTGGTGTAAGAAAATCATAAATTTAGAAATTACGAATTTTGATACCAGCAAGGTTACTGACATGTCGATGCTGTTTTACGATATGGAGTCAATGGTTGATTTAAAATTTGATGTAAATAAATTTAAAACCACTAATGTTAGGAACATGAAATCGATGTTCGAAAGATGCACTGTCTTAAAGAGCCTTGATGTGAGCAAATTTGATACGACCAAAGTGACAAATATGGAGAACATGTTTAGTGGCTGTGCTGAGCTAACACGTATCGATGTGAAAGATTTTAAGACTGAACAAGTCGCAAATTTTGGTGGAATTTTTAAGAATTGTTCAAAGTTAACGAGCTTAGATTTAACGAATTTCAATACGAAGAGAGTGTATAGTGATTATCGCAAAGCAATGTTAGCGAATACGCCAGAACTATGGAAGATCACTTTTGGGCCAAACTTTATTTTGGAAGATTACATTGCGGAGAATAAGTTAAGCAATCCTAGAGTCGAGCACCCAATTAATGATCTTGATCTTCTTACTCCAGTGTATTATGTAACTAATCCACAGTGGCGTGAGGTTGGAACAAATGGAAACGATCATGAGCCAGCTGGACCTGCCGCAGATGTGACCAGGATAATGAATGAGTCGGGGGTGAGAAGTGATACCAGGACGTATGTGTGGGATCAGATTGGCACTCAGACGCTAGCAGCGACTCCTGAAAGCATCGATTTTGGAGTTCACGAGGGCTCATTAAAAAATCAGGAGTACACTAGTTCAGCGCAAAATTTGAAGTTAACAGATAATCGGAATAATCGAACTATGAAGCGTTGGTATATTGAAGCGGCAGTAACGAAACCTTTTAAACTGATAAATGATGCAAGTAAAGCAATTAGGGGTAATCCATTGTATTACCACGAAAATGGTGGAACAATCACCCAATTAACTCCAACCGCTCAGACGATCTTTACTGGGACTGGTTCGAGTACCATAAAAGAGGAACGTAATTATCCGTGGACGTTAAGCTTTAAAGCCAAACCAAGTGATATTCCGTCCTCAGGCCAATATGTAGGTGAAGTAACCTTTACTTTAGTTAATATAACGCCATAATCAACACCTCCGAATTCGGAGGTGTTTTACATTAATTGATAAAATACTTGCGTTTAAGTTATTGTTTTACAGTAGAAAGATTGTTTTAAAAAAAGGTCCGAATGGTACTTCATGCGAATCTGATTAATAATCTTGCTTGGTTATTTTTTGAGACCTGGTGATTGTTTTGGTAATAACGATCATTTTAGGGTCGTTGGGGGTAATTTTGCCAAACTTTAATCTGGTTACTTTGTTAATCGCACTCCCGATTTTTAATACGATCTTTTAGGTTCTTTGTGATTTTGTTTTATTTTCGAAAACATCCAGCTAGATTCTCAGTTAAGCTTGAAAGTATCAAGAAATTATGGGAGGGGGCTCTTTAAGATTCTGAGTGATTTTTTAAAAATCACTAATAGTTTGCGGCTTCTAGCACTTTGATCTTTGGATTTCTTATTGCAATTCAGGTAATTTCTTTTATCGAAAATCTAATTTATCAACAGGAATTTGCCGCCAAAACGATGCAGAATCGACAGTTAAACGTTATCTCAACAATATCAAAAGATGCATCATTTTAAACACGATTACCAGAATATGTTGCTGTCACTTGAAGAAGGCTGGTGATCAAAAGCTGCTATGATTAGTTATCTTCAAAATGAATCGACATTGCTTATAGTTTTTTTAGTTGTTACTTTAACGTTATAACTTTCAGGGAAAAGGTTAAATAGAGCCCGTTACCAGGGGTGTCGTTTTTTATTTTAATTTGCTTTGAAGAAATCGAATCCTCACTTCAAAATTTATCGTTAGATGTTTTTTAGTTATTAGTTAAAACTTCATCAGAAATTTGGGTGAAGTTCGTAACTTCCGGGTGATCAGCCAGCCAAATTTTGTGATTTTTAATTAATTGTTCGGAATAATTTCTGGCCCAACGACCATTACTCTGATCGCTAACGGGCAGATTAGCGTATTTTTGAGTAACAATCGATTTCAAAAGATCAACGTTGACTTGCCAATTTTTGGTAATTTGGCGGGTCACAATCTCCGCGATGTCTTCTGGCGAATAAGAATCAAATTCAATTTTCAAAGGAATTCTGGAGCGTAAGCCGGGATTAGTCCCCAAAAATTCTTCCATTTCCTTTGTGTATCCGGCAAAAATCGTAATAAATTTCTCGCGGTTGTTTTCGAGTTCAGTGATAAAAGTCTCGATCACCACTTTGCCGTAGTCTTCCTTGCCAGCGCCGTTTAATTGATAAGCTTCATCGACAAATAAAACGCCGCCCATTGCATCGCGGATCACTTTTTTGGTTTTAATCTCACTTTGTCCCTCGTATTCGGCAATAAGATCGGCTCTTGAGACTTCAAGGACGGTATCTTTGGGTAAAATTCCTAAGCCGGAAAACAGCTTTGCGATAATCCGGGCCACCGTGGTTTTACCGGTCCCTGGTTCGCCCTCGAAGACCATGTGATAAGACGGACGTTCTTCTTCTGGTAAATGATCAGCCAACTTTTGATCGACTGCAGCTTGTTTAACTGTTTCGTGGACAAACTTCTTAACTGAAGCGAGACCGACCAAGTCGTCGAGCTCTCGCAAGATTGCCTCCACATTGTTTTCTTTGGTTTTTAAAGACAGCTGATCAATATTATCATTACTGATTTCGGTTAAACTATGACCACTTTCAGCCAAAATGCGAATTAATTTTTCGTTGAAATTACGAACCCAACGCGCATTGGAGCCGTCATAATCAATGGAATAAGATTTGCGTAAAGCGCGCCGATAGTAATCCTCATCAAAAGTTAAGCCAGCTTGGTGAAGGTAGTTGATACCAATTTCTTCGATTTCAGCGGGCGAATAATCTTCAAAAGTAAAGACGTTGGGAATTCGCGACTTTAGGCCAGGATTTATTTCCAAGAAATCATTCATTTCTTTAGTGTATCCGGCAAAAATGATCATCAATTTGCTGCGTTGATCTTCCATGTATTTGAGTAGCACCTCAACAGCGTCTTTGCCGTAGTCAGTTCCGTCCTGGGATTTAATGAGCGTGTAAGCTTCATCAATAAATAAGACGCCACCCATCGCACTTTCAACTATTTTTTGCGTTTTCGCTTCGGTTTGACCAATATATTCCGCCACCAGGTCGGCTCTTGAAACCTCGACGTAATTATCGGTGGGCAAAACGTTGTTTTCGTACATCGCCTTTGCAACAATTCTTGCAACGGTGGTTTTTCCAGTTCCTGGATTACCTAAAAACATTGAGTTTAAGGATAATTCAAATGGATTCAGTCCTTGCTGCACACGCTTTGTATTAAAAATCGCCATTTTGATAAATGAATCAACTTGATGCTTAACTTCATCTAAACCGATCAACTCATTTAATTCATCAAGAGCTGATTGGTTGCTCGCTTTTTCTTTTGGTGGATGTGGGCGCTCTTGTGGCTTTTGAGGATGAGTGTTTTGCATTCGAACGTTTTTGATGTCAATTGAAGATTGTTGGTCTGAGTTGACGTTCAACCGATTAAAAGTTCCAGCGTTGTTGTCAGCAACTGCAACTGAAGCATTTTCGAGATTAAACGTGGAAGATCCAAAAGGTAATTTGACTGTGTTGATGAGAATTTTAGAATCGACGGCACTGATTTTTTCATCATATTGATTAGTAAAATGAATTTCTTCCGCTGAAAAATTGGAATTATTTTCCAAATGCATGTAATCCAATTTAGCTACATTAACATTGATAGTGCTTGCTGCCGCACTCAGCGTGTAAACTATCGAATTTTCGATATTAACAACTTTTGCGTTATTTACATAAAGGGAAATGGTCGGTTGAATACTACGCACTTCACAATAATTAAGAGTGCATTGGGCATTGTCCATTACTGCGACCGTTGGATTTCGTGGATCGCTGGATTTAAACATCACTTCTTTTGCTTCAAATTGGGCGTTATCAGAGACGACCAGAGCATTTTGATTCGGGATGCTATTAATTGTGAGATTTTCTAGCGACAAATAGCAGTTTGAATCAACGCAAAGACTAGTGTTTAGAACCACGTCAGACGCGTTGTTTCCAAGACCTTTAAAGTTTAAACCGTAAATGGTATAGTAAACCTCGTTATAAACACCAGGATCAATGAGAATAGTATCGCCACTCTCAGAAGCTTCAACTGCTTCTTTAAATTCGTATTTGTCAGATCCTTTGCCTACGTGAATCGTATTTGCCATCGAACTCTCCCTTTGTAAATGTTTCTCTGTTAATATATTAACCTATTTACTTTGTTTTGGACAAAAATTGATCAATTTAAATGACAAAAGTCATAGTTAACTGGTGACAAAGAGAACTACTCCGAATACGTTCACTCATAGATAATAGATATCGAGGTGAACGAATTGGAATATGTTATTGAAACTCGCAACTTAAAATTTAGTTATGGGAAAAAAGAAGTTTTAAAAGGTCTTAATCTTGAAGTTGCCAAAGGTGAAATTGTTGGTCTGATTGGTGAAAACGGTGCTGGTAAATCAACACTTCTTAATATTTTGTTAGGAGTGTTGAAAGGAAGCGGTGAAATAAAAGTTTTTAATTCGCAGCCGGGAATCTTAAGCAATAAAGAAAAAATCGGTTCAATGCTTCAAGGCGATATGCGGATAAAAAAGATTAACGTTGAAGAAATGTTAATGGAGGCAGCTGCCCAATACGAAACCGTCCTTCCAGTCGATCGCCTCCTTGAAATCATTGGTCTAGCAAATGAACGAAAACAACTGCTGACGAGTCTTTCAGGCGGTCAAATGCGCCGAGTGACCTTTGGCATCGCTTTGATTGGTGATCCAGAACTTTTATTTCTTGATGAACCGACGGCAGGAATGGACGCGAGTGCCCGACAACAGTTTTGGCAAAGAATAACTGATCTAAAGATGCAAGGGAAAACAATCGTAATTACGAGTCATTACTTAGAAGAAATTCAGCAAGCAGCATCAAGGCTTTTGATCCTGCAAGGCGGCGGCTTTAGTTTTCAAGGAACATTGGCTGAATTACAAGCACAGCATCATGAAACGACAATTATTTTTAAAACAGAGCTTCAATCGAAGGCTTTTCGAGATTTATCAGCGGTTGAAAAGGTGACACAACACGATCAGCAAATTGAGTTAATAAGCAGTGATGGGGATTTGACTCTTAAGTCTTTAGTTCCAGTCTTTGATCGGATTGAAGAAATCAAAGTGGAGCGACAGTCATTAGAAGAAATATTTGTGAAAATGACTGCAAAGGAGCAGATCAAATGAAAACTTTTAAGGCTCAGTTAAAATTTGACGGTAAACGGCTGGTTTTTCGAGATTATTCGTATCAGTTTTTTACGACTCTGATGCCATTGGCGTTCTATCTTTTATTTACGAAGATATTTACTTATGGCAGTGCAGCAGAAATGAAAATATTTAATAAGTCCTATTTAGGCAGCATGATTATTTACAGTGTTTTAATTAGTGCTATTTTTGGTTTTGCGCAGATTATGCGTGGTGATCGTGATCAAGGCTTTGTAGACTTTTTAAGTTTATCTCCCAAGGGTAAACTGCCTTATTATTTTTCACTTGGATTTTGGATGATCATGTTGAGCTTGTTCTCAATTTTGGTCTTAACAATTGCAGCGATGATTATTAACGAAATTAAATTAACGGCTGGACAATTTATTTCTTTATTAATTATTCCAGTGATTGGTCAAATTCCGCTGCTTTTAATTGGACTGGCGATGTCTAACATCTCACGCCATGAAACGCTCAGTGTGGTGAGTAATTTTGTCACATTTCCGATGGCAATTATCAGCGGACTCTGGTGGCCGCTTGCGATGATGCCTGATTGGGTTCAGAAAATTGGTAAACTGATGCCAACCTATTTCGCTAACAATATTTTAAGCAAAGTTTTAATAAATCAAAAAGTTGAACTCACGGATTTTGGCGGGATTATAATTTGGATCGTGCTGGGATTGATTTTAGTGGTGGTCATAACTAAACTAGTTAGTAAAAAAGGTGTTGTAACTAGTGATGCGTAAACTTTTTTCGCGACCCGAGGCTTGGATGAACTACATCTGGCTAATTTATCTGCCAATGACGATGGATTTTTATCTGCCGGTTAAAAGCTGGCATGATTTGTTTTGGCTTTTGGCAACGATTATTTTTTTGATTGATTATATTTTAGTTTTTGAAAAAAGTGCTTGGCGTCGTGTTACAATTCCGCTTGAATTGATGATTACCGGCGCCTTTTGCATTTTTGAAATGAATTTTTATATGATCATTTTTTCGGGCTGGCAATTATCATATACGCTTGGACATTATCCGAAAAAGTATTTTAACTGGTTTTGTTTAGCTTATTATCTTTGTGTTGGCATCGGGAGTATTCATGCAATCACAATCAGGCATAATAATTTTGATTTAGTTAATGTGCTATTTATTTTGATTTTTGTCATGTTTTCTCCGATGATGTCGTACGGACTTTCGCATGCGTGGCTTAGAAGATATCAACTTAGCCAAGATAAAAGGCGACTTGAAGCAATTGTTCGCCAAGGTGAGCGGGACCGCATCGCTAGAGACTTACATGACACTTTGGGTCAAAGTTTTTCGATGATTACGATCAAAGCTGAACTTGCACAGAAGTTACTAATCAAAAGACCTGAACAAGTGGCAGGTGAATTATCAGATATTGCGGCTGCTAGTCGGGAAAATTTACAATTAGTTCGTAATATTGTTAATGATTTACACCAAAAATCATTGACGGAAGTTCTGCTAGAGCAGAGTAAAAATTTAGCTGCAGCGGATTTAATTTTAATTACTAAAGGTGAATCAGAGGCTGTTGAGTGGTCGACTGCGGTACAAAATAAATTTGCAGAGGTTTTGCCGGAAGCAATTACCAATATAATTCGCCACGCGCATGCACATGAAGTTCAAATCAATTTCAATGAATTTAAAGATCGTTATCAAATTATTGTGCATGATGATGGGAGAGCTAAGAGTTTTATGCGGTCGGGGTCTCACGGAATTACCGGAATGGAGAGTCGGATGTTAGAAGCAGGCGGTACTTTTGAAATTAGCCGAGAAAGGCATGGTACTGAGGTTCAATTTGAAATTTTTAAGGATCAAAAATGATTAGAATTTATTTAGCGGAAGATCAAAGTATTTTGCAGTCGGCACTTAGTCAATTACTAGATTTAGAAGATGACCTGACGATTGTCGGTGCAGCTGATAACGGGAATAATGCTTGGGAAGACATTCAAACTCTTAAGCCGGATGTAGCAGTGTTAGATATTGAAATGCCTGAAATGACGGGACTTGATGTTGCTGATCAGATTCATACAAGTGACTTGAGCACCAAAGTGATCATTTTAACTACTTTTGCCCAAAGGGTTTATTTTGAGCGTGCAGTGAAGGCAGAAGTTGCGGGTTATTTATTAAAGGATAGTCCAAGTGATGAGTTAATTGAAACAATTCGGCAAGTCATGGACGGTCTTACTCGGTATTCACCAGAATTAGTAATAAATATGGTGAGCTCTGAACAAAATCCTTTAACGAAGCGTGAACTAGCAGTGTTAGAGGCTGCTTCAGATGGCATGTCTTCAAAAGAGATTGCGACTGCATTATTTTTATCTGTTGGGACAGTGCGAAACTATTTGTCGGCAATCTTTAGTAAGTTAGGAGTCCATAGCCGGATGGAAGCAGTGAAAATTGCTAAGAAGAATAAGTGGCTGAGTTGATTTAAAGTTTGAAGTCTGGCAAAATTGTTAAAAACAAGGAAGTAATAATTTGACGAGTGAAAAAGAAGATCGTTTGGTGTCAATCGTAGCTGGTACAACGAAAAGTCATCGAGTTTGGTTGGAAACCACCGATGTTGTGCTAAACTATCAAGAATATTTAGAGGTCATCAACGGGATCATTGAACAAATGGCAGCTGATTTACCTGAAATTGATGGGGCAAGATTTACAAACGACGTAAGTATGTTGGCGCAAAATATTTTTCGCAATCGCGAAGGTGCGCCGCAAGAATTATTAGATTTGATGGAAACAATTGAGGTGCCGCGCTTCAAACTTACGAGCCTAACGACCGGCCAGCAGGAGACCCGCGAGTTGCCAGTCAACAAATTGGAAAAAGTAGTTGTCACTACAGATAAATATACTTTTTTCACTACTGAAGGTGAGCTTAGGGTCGTTGACCGCGAAATCTATGAAGCTTATTCGCAGATTGTGTCTGAAGCCGAGGAAAAAAAACATTGCATTGAAGCAGGAATCGAGTATATTTTAGAAAATGACGATTACACGATTGCTTCAGTGATGGCAATTATACGTTACGCTGGGATGCAGGGGAAATATTTCGATCAAACAGATGATTAAATGCTCAGAAAATTTTCTGAGTTTTTATTTTGCTTCAGAAGTTCCGATTTATGCTCAAATTCATAATTCGATTGTGGCTGACATTGCAGCTCAGGCGGTGGTTAATGAGCAGGATGGTGGGCTTGTCCACTTTAATTTTGAAGATCCATCGATTTGTTTAACGACAAATTGGGATTGACTTTACCATGAATTTGGCTCAACTCTTAAGCTGGCTTTGGTTATCCGGGATTTTTGTACTTTCATTTTTTATCAAAAATCGAAAGCGTTTTACTTTTCGCCTCATTATCTGTATGCTTAAATTAGACAGTTTATAAAGAGGTGAAAAATGAAACTAAACAAATTTTTGCTCGCGGGCGCCATTACAATCCTTAGTGTTGGTTTTGCCACCGGTTGCGCTAAGACGAGCACTTCGAAGTCGCAAAGTAGCTCAACGACTGCTAGTTCAAAGCCCAAAATAAAACAAGCTGAAATCGTACGGATTGCTGAGCGCGATGTAATTCCGACGATGGATTCGTCTCATGCAGCCGGTCCCGTCTCAGCCCAAAATTTGGCGAATACAATGGATGGACTGTATCGTTATGAGGGCAGTCAATTAAAGGCGGCAATGGCCGAAAAAATTGTGAAGCCCACCAACAAGGGCTTGACTTATACTTTTAAAATTCGTCCAAATGCTAAGTGGAGTAACGGTGATCAGGTGAGCGCAGATGATTTTGTTTCTGCGTGGCAAAGAATGGTGGACCCAGCAACTAAGTCCCAAAACGCTTATTTGTATGAAGGGATTAAGAATGCGACCGAGATTACAGCAGGAAGCAAGGCAGTAGATACTTTGGGTGTCAAATCTATTGATTCGAAGACTTTGCGTGTAACGATGGAAAAGCCAATTCCTTATTTTGATCAATTGCTCGCCAGTAGTGCATTTTATCCTCAGAATGCAAAGTTGGTCAAAAAGTGGGGCTCTCAGTATGGAACCAACTCCAAGACGCTGGCTTTTAACGGTCCTTATACGCTCGATCATTGGAATAGTCCCGATAATACTTGGACAGAAGTAAAAAACAAACATTATTGGAATGCCAAAAATGTGAAATTGAATAAAGTCCAATATCAAGTGGTAAAAGATCCGACGACTTCACTTAATCTTTATCAATCAAACAAACTAGATCGCGTCATGGTTTCCGGGGAGATCGCCAAGCAAATGAAGGATCATAAAGATTTCGAATTGGCAAAGAAGAACGCGACTTATTACATCACTCCTAATTTAAAGAAACTGCCGTTAATGAATAATGCAAAAATTCGTCAGGCTATTTCGTTATCGATTAATCGCAAACAGTTGATTGATAAAGTGCTAGGCGGTGGGTCAGCGTTATCCAATTCGTTTACCCCGCGCGGCTTGGCTTTTGATCCAGCTGATTCAACTAAGGATTTTGTTAGCGAAACTAGTAAAACGGCCGGTATTTACGGTAAATATGATCCAGCTCAAGCAAAGAAGCTCTGGCAGGCAGGGTTAAAAGAAACTGGCAATACGGATAAAACTATTAATTTAGAATTGTTGGCCGATGATCTGGAAGTCTTTAAATCGCAAAGTGAATTTCTACAGAGTGAGCTTGAAAAGTTGCCTGGACTGAAAATTACTTTGAGTAACGTTCCAACCAAAACTCGTTTAATGCGCCAGAGTAGTGGGGATTTTGATTTAGTGGCAGCGCCTAATGCAGCGGATTTTGCCGATCCGACTAGTTTTCTGGATTTATTAACGACAAATTCAACTTTTAATTATGGTAAATGGAGCAATGCTAAATACGATGCTTTGATTAAGAATAGCTCCACTACTGACGTCAATAAACCGGATGCTCGCTGGAAAGATTTACTAGCGGCTCAAAACCTCTTAAATGAACAACAACCAGTGATTGCACTTTACCAGCCTGCTGGATCGTGGTTGAGTAATCGCAAACTCAAAGGGATGAACCTTTGTCCAAATAGTATTTATGATATGGCTTGCGTAAAATTTGAAAAATAGCTTGTAAAGTCTCATTTTTTTTATGATTTGATGCTTTTTTATATGACTAAGATCAAAATATTCATTTACTTTTAGCGCCAACTAATATAATATTTTCGTTACAACTTTTGAAAATGAGGTGAATATTAATTGAAAGCTAAAAAATTATTGATTGCAAGCACAGTAGTCTTGCTAAGTATGGGTGTACTATCTGGTTGTAGCAGTTCTTCTAATAGTTCTCAACCAGCCAAGAAAGATAGTCATGATAGTGTCATTAGAATTTCAGAAAAAGATGTAATCGCAACCATGGATTCCTCTTTGAATACTGATGCTGCAGGTTCTCAGAACTTGAATAACACGATGGATGGCCTTTATCGCTACAAAGGCAAGAAAATTGAACCAGCCATCGCGACCAAAATCGTTAAACCTACCAACAATGGTTTGACTTATACTTTTCCATTGCGAAAAAATGCTTTATGGAGTAATGGGGATCCGGTAACTGCAGAAGATTTTGTTTTTGCTTGGAAACGGACAGTCAATCCGGAAACCAAATCACAATATGCCTATATTTATGAGGGCATTGCCAATGCTAAGGAAATTAACGCAGGGAGTAAGCCCGTCGATTCTCTCGGCGTCAAAGCAATTGATAAATATACGCTTGAAGTAACACTTGAAAAGCCAATTCCTTACTTTGACCAATTAATGACATTTTTCAATTTCTATCCGCAAAATCAAAAAGCGGTTGAAAAATGGGGCAAAAAATATGGAACTAGCTCGAAGACCTTGGTTTTTAACGGACCATATAAATTAGTAGATTGGAACGGGGCTAATAATAGTTGGACCGAAGTTAAAAACGATCGTTACTGGAATGCCAAAGAAGTCAAAGTTAAGAAGTTGCAGTATCAAGTTGTGAAAGATCCTTCGACTGCTTTGAATCTGTATCAAAGTAACAAACTAGATCGGGCACTCGTAAGTGGTGACATTGCAAAACAAATGAAAGGGTCGGATGGTTATGGTCTCGCAAAGAAAAACGTCACACTTTACGTTACGCCAAATCTTAAAACACAGCCGATTTTAAATAATCTCAAAATTCGGCGGGCGCTATCGCTATCGATCAACCGTAAGCAGTTAACTAATAAAATTTTGGGTGATGGTTCAGTTCCAGTTAGCTCTTTTATGCCAAGCAATATGGCTTTTGATCCAAAAGACTCAAGCAAGGACTTTGTCAAAGAAACAAGTACAACGGCGGCCCTTTATGGTAAATATGACCCAAACGAAGCTAAGAAATTGTGGGAAGAAGGACTAAAGGAAACTGGTAATTCGGGCAAAACGTTTAATATGACTCTCTTAAGCGATGATCAAGATAACTCTAAGAAGCAAAGTGAATTTCTGCAAAATCAATTTGAAAAATTACCAGGTCTAAAAATTACTTTAAGTAACGTTCCCGGTAAAACTCGTTCCACTCGGCAAAAATCAGGCGATTTTGATCTGACAGTATCTGCTTGGGGCGCTGATTTTCCAGATCCAATTAATTTTTTGACCCTGTTAACTAGTGATTCTAGCTACAATACTGGTAAATGGGAGGAGCCGAAATACGATAGCTTGATTAATCAAAGTTTAAATGAAGATGCCAATAATCCGAGTGCTCGGTGGAAAGACATGTTAGCAGCACAAGATATTTTAAATGAACAACAGGCAGTTTTCCCACTTTACCAACAAGCTGAAGCTTGGATGACAAGTAAAAAAGTTAAAAATTTTGTCTTAACAGGCGGCGATACTTACAACATGGCTGAAGTTAAGCTAGAAAATTAAAGTTTGTTTGAACTTGTATAAACAAATATTGGGATGGAAATGGCTAAAAAAAAATCTGATTTCCCAGAGACAGTTGTCCGATTATTGACTAAAAACATGAATAAATATTGATTTTTCTTTTTGAAGACGGTAAACTAAAGATCCATATTTTTTTAAAATCTTTGATGTAAGGAGAGTATTAAAATGAAACTTAAAAAAGTTCTAATTGCGGGGGTGACGATTGCCTTAGGATCCTTTGCTCTGGTTGGTTGTAGTTCTTCTTCCTCATCTTCGAGTAAAACGAAGGAAACAACAAGTAATAATGCTAATAGCGTACTCAGAATTTCCGAAAAGGACGTTATTTCGACGATGGATTCATCTTTGGCAACTGATACGATCAGTTCCCAAAATCTTAACAATGTGATGGATGGTCTTTATCGCTATAAGGGGAAAACAATCGCACCAGCAATTGCGACTAAAGTTGTTAAACCAACGAATAATGGTTTGACTTATACTTTTCCTTTACGTAAGGATGCCAAGTGGAGTAATGGTGATCCAGTGACAGCAAACGATTTTGTTTTTGCTTGGAAACGAACTGTTAATCCTGAAACTAAATCTCAATATGCGTATATCTACGAAGGAATTGCTAACGCAAAAGATATCACTGCCGGGAAGAAACCAGTCGATTCTCTTGGGGTCAAAGCAATTGATGATCATACTTTTGAGGTAACTTTAGAAAAGCCAATTCCTTATTTTAGTCAATTAATGAGTGCAGCTTTCTTCTTCCCCCAAAACGAAAAAACAGTCAATAAATGGGGCAAGCAGTACGGGACTAATTCAGATACTTTAGTGTTCAACGGACCTTATAAATTAGTTAACTGGAAAGGTTCTGACAATAGTTGGACTGAAGAAAAAAATGATAGTTATTGGAATGCCAAGAGTGTTAATGTCAAGAAAATCCAATACCAAGTAGTTAAAGATCCGACAACTGCTGTTAACTTATATCAGTCTAACAAATTGGACCGGGCGCTTTTGACAGGAGATACTGCTAAACAGATGAAAGGCTCAGATGGTTATGGCATTACTAAGAAGAGTTCAACTTTCTATTTGTCAGCTAATCAGCAGAAAAATGAAATTTTCAAAAACGCTAATGTTCGTCGTGCACTTTCAATGTCAGTTAATCGTAAGCAGTTAACGAGTAAAGTTCTTGGTGACGGATCTACAGTCAATAATTCAATTGTTGCAAGCAATATTGCATTTGACCCTAACGATAAGACCAAAGATTTTGTTAAAGAAACCAGCTCGACAGGCGACAAGTATACAAAATACGATCCCGCAGAAGCTAAGAAACTTTGGGAAAAAGGATTAAAAGAAACTGGCAACACTGGTAAAACTTTTAATTTAGTTTTACTAGGTGATGATACAGACAATGCTAAGAAACAAAGTGAATTTCTTCAAAACCAATTAGAGAAATTACCTGGTTTGAAACTGACCTTAAGTAACGTTCCATTCAAGAGTCGTCTTACTCGTGCAAAATCTGGTGATTTTGATTTAGTAGTATATGCTTGGAATGCTGATTTTCCAGATCCGATCAACTTCTTAACATTAGTTACAAAAGATTCTAGTTATAACGTTGGGAAATGGGAGAACGAGAAATTCGATGCGTTAGTTGATAAGAGCCTGACTGATGATGCTAATAACCCAACCAAACGCTGGAAAGATATGATGGACGCTCAAGATATTCTCAATGAGGAACAAGGAGTAGCGCCTCTTTATCAATTAGGCGAAGCTTGGATGACTAACAAGCGAGTTAAGAATATGACTCTTAATCCAGGAAGTATGTACGACATGAATTTAGTTGAATTGAAAGATTAGAATCTAAGGGAGTCAGGGGACCATGACCAAATATATATTAAAGCGAATTTTCTATCTGCTGTTAACCCTTTTTATTGTCGCCAGCGTGACATTTTTCATGATGAAAATGATGCCCGGAACTCCTTTTACCAATCAGGATAAGTTGTCAGCAGAACAGCTTAAAATTATGAACCAACAATACGGATTGAATAAACCAATTTGGCAGCAATACATAACATACATGTTAAATTTGTTGCATGGTGATTTTGGAACTTCATTCCAATTTAATAATCAATCTGTTTCAACTTTGATTATTTCAAGGTTGAAACCTTCTATGTTAATTGGTGCTCAAGCGATGATTTTGGGCTCGGTTCTTGGGATTATTTTAGGCGCTATTTCGGCCATCAACAAGAATAGTTGGGTCGATAGTCTTGCAACTTTTGTTTCGATTTTAGGGATTTCGGTACCAAGTTTTGTTTTAGGAGTGTTATTACAATTTTATTTGGCCTTCAAAATGAAAATTTTTCCGATTGCTTTGTGGGATGGCTGGCGCTCAAGTATTTTACCTTCGTTAGCCTTAGCAGTTTCGCCATTAGCTCAAATTGCGCGCTTTATGCGCACAGAAATGGTCGATGTTTTAAATAGCGACTATATTGAACTTTCAAAGGCGAAGGGAAATACTAAGTGGCAAACAGTTGTTAAGCACGCTCTAAGGAACTCTTTAATTCCCGTGATCACTATTATCGGACCATTAACAGCAAATATTTTAACGGGATCGATGGTTGTTGAAAATATTTTCTCTATTCCTGGAATCGGCGAACAATTTGTTAAATCAATTATGACTAACGATTATCCGACGATTATGGGATTGACGATTTTCTATTCAGTGATTTTTATGATCATGTTACTAATTACTGATATTTTATATATGATTGTTGATCCACGAATTCGATTGACTAGTAAGGGGAGGAAATGATTATGGAGGAAGTAAAGATTAATGCTCAAAGTTTCCAGAAGGTTACTAGCGATCAGTCGGCTGACCAAGAGAAAATTAGCGCACCTTCTTTAACTTTTGTGCAAGATGCAATTAGGCGTTTATGCCATAATAAAGTTGCAGTTGTTGCTTTTATTGTTTTAGTGATTATGGGAGTTTTGGCATTCTTAGCGCCAGTTATTGCGCCACATAATCCCAATGCTCAAAATCCAGATTATGCGAATTTACCTCCACGAATTGCTAATTCAAATATCCCCGGTTTCCGAGGGAAAATTAAAAATGCTGCTGGGGTTGTTGTTGATCCTTATAAGGCTAATAATGTACCGAAAAATCGGACTTATATTTTGGGGACCGATTATTTAGGAAGAGACTTGTTCTCTCGGATTCTTTATGGAACAAGACTTTCTTTAATCATTGCTTTCATTGCGGCATTAGTCGATTTGATAATTGGATTGCCTTACGGAATAATTTCCGGTTGGAAAGGCGGTAGCGTTGACCTTGTGATGCAGCGGATTATTGAAATTATCTCTTCGGTTCCAAATTTAATTGTCGCGATTTTGTTGCTTTTGGTGCTAAAACCAGGATTACAGTCAATTATTTTGGCGATTGCATTTAGTAGTTGGGTCACAATGGCGCGGTTAATTCGAGCTCAGACGTTGAAGTTAAAAGAGCAAGAATATGTTTTAGCCTCAATTACAATTGGTGAAACACCGCTAAGAATTGCGAGAAAGCATTTGATTCCGAACCTTTCTTCAACAATTATTATTCAAACAATGTTTTCAATTCCAAGTGCAATTTTCTTTGAAGCTTTCTTGAGCTTTATCGGAATTGGAATTCCGGCACCAAATGCGTCACTAGGAACATTGTTATCTGACGGACAGAAAGCATTTCGTTTCTTACCATACCAAATGTGGTATCCGGCACTAGTTTTGTGCATCTTAATGATTTCCTTTAACTTTTTCGCGGATGGGTTAAGAGATGCCTTTGATCCAAAATCTGAGTAGGAGGTAAATTATGGTAGAAGAAATTTTGAGTGTCAAAAACCTTCGAATCAATTTTCACACTTTCGCAGGGAAGGTTCAGGCAATTCGCGATGTTAGTTTTGACCTTAAAAAAGGGGAGACGCTGGCGATTGTTGGTGAATCTGGTTCTGGCAAATCAGTGACAACCCGTAGTATTATCGGACTCTTGGCATCTAATGCCCAAATAGAAAGCGGAGTTATCGATTATAAGGGGCAGGATCTTTTAAAAGCATCAAAAAAAGAGATGAACGACCATCGAGGCAATGATTTAGCGATGATTTTTCAAGATCCAATGACTTCTCTTGATCCGACGATGCCAATTGGTAAACAAGTGGCGGAACCTTTAAGAATCCATCAAAAGATTTCTAAGTCTGAGGCGCTAAAACGGGCACAAGAGGCCTTAGAAATGGTTGGGATTGAGGACGCACCGCGGAGGATGAAAGATTATCCGCATCAGTTTTCTGGTGGTCAGCGCCAACGGATCGTAATTGCGATCGCGATTGTTAATGAACCGGAAATTCTGATCGCTGACGAACCGACAACCGCTTTGGATGTTACGGTGCAAGCTCAGATCATCGATTTAATGAAGGAATTGCAACAAAGAATTAATACTTCAATTATCTTTATTACTCATGATTTAGGAGTTGTGGCAGGAATTGCTGATCGGGTTGCGGTAATGTACGCCGGAAAAATTGTGGAGTACGGCACAGTGGACGACATCTTTTATAATCCAAAACATCCGTATACCTGGGGACTTTTAAGTTCGATGCCGACGCTTGATCTGGGAAGTGATAAATTGGCGTCAATTCCAGGTACTCCGCCTGATTTATTAGATCCACCAAAGGGAGATGCTTTTGCACCGCGTAATCCTTATGCAATGCAAATTGATTTAGAAGAGCAGCCGCCGTTCTTTGAAGTTAGTCCAACTCACTATGCGGCAACTTGGTTGTTGCACCCGGATGCTCCAAAAGTTGAGCCGCCTGCGGCAATCAAAGCACGCTCAGAGGAATACCAGCATTTACAACATGCAGGTCAAATCGAAAATCCGATTGAGGGGAGTTTAAATTAAAATGACAACACCGAAGAAAATTCTCCAAGTCGAACACCTTAAACAGTATTTTAATGTCGGCAAAGCTAACGAGGTCAAGGCCGTTGATGACGTGAGTTTTGATATTTATGAAGGCGAGACTTTTGGTCTTGTGGGCGAATCTGGTTCTGGCAAAAGTACGACGGGTCGTAGTATTATCAGACTTTATCAACCAACAAGTGGTAAGATTACTTTTGATGGTCAAGATGTTTGTAAAATCAAGAATCACGGTTCAGAAATCTTGAATTTTCGGCGCAGTATTCAAATGATTTTTCAAGATCCTTATGCTTCGCTTGATCCCCGGATGAAAGTAAAAGATATCATTGCTGAAGGTCTAGATGTCCATCATTTGGCTAAGAGCGATCAAGACCGTACGAATCGTGTCAAGTCTTTGTTGAAAGTAGTTGGACTTAATCCTGATCATTTGACTCGCTATCCGCACGAATTTTCTGGTGGACAGCGCCAGAGGATTGGAATTGCGCGTGCTCTGGCAGTGGATCCGAAGTTTATTATTGCTGACGAACCAATCTCGGCGCTTGACGTTTCGATTCAAGCCCAAGTAGTTAATTTAATGAAGGAAATACAACAAAACAACAATCTGACTTATTTGTTTATTGCTCATGATTTATCGATGGTTAAATACATCAGCGATCGGATTGCAGTAATGCATTTAGGACATTTAATGGAGTTGGGTACAGCTGATGATGTTTATAATCATCCACTGCACCCTTATACAAAGAGCTTGCTTTCGGCGATTCCGCTGCCTGATCCCGAGGTTGAGCGCAAACGCCAGCAAATTCCTTACGATAGTTCGATTGAACGCAAGGGAGATGAAAAACGGGAGTTAAGAGAAGTTGTCCCAGGACATTTTGTTTATAGTACTGTAGCTGAAGTGGCTGAATACCAAAAAGAAGCTCAGCGTTAGAACATTTGAAATGCCTCATAATTTAACGATTATGAGGCGTTTTTTTTTGCCGAATATTCTACTGAACTGTTCGATTAAACCTGGCTCGTTTCTTCTAGAGCAATTAACATCCATGGTATTGAGGGATCACCGGATTAGCTGAATTTATTGAGGACAAAGCTAGAAACACCATGAGGCAATGGAGATCCCAAATTTAGGAGAGAACACATGATATTATTGGATTAAAATAAATTTAA
The DNA here is from genome assembly GCF_033095985.1 of Xylocopilactobacillus apicola. NCBI lineage: Bacteria > Bacillati > Bacillota > Bacilli > Lactobacillales > Lactobacillaceae > Xylocopilactobacillus > Xylocopilactobacillus apicola. Next base: position 1,729,683 of record NZ_AP026802.1, on the reverse strand, counting down.
AAGGTTGATTGAGCTAAATATATAAAAAAATACCCGGAAATTTGAATGATGAAGCTTTAATTATTGATAATTCAACAAAGGAAAAATAGATTGAATTTGTTATTAGCTCTAACTAGTTCATCTTTTTTAATATTTTTTTTAATAAATGAACCAAATCTGATTAGTGATTTGATATAATGAAATCTATTACAATATCTTTAGCAGAACAAAAGGAGATGAAGATGAATTTATTAAAAAGATTGAGCTATTTTTTAATTACTTTGTGCAGCGTAGGTGGACTAATATTCGCTTTTAACTTTAAAGAAGACAGTAGAGCGGCAGATTTTCCACATAATTTGACCAATGAAAATAATGGTAGCGATTTCAGGGGGGGGGGCATTTAGCTAATCCCGTTGTAACTGATTTAAAACCAGTTACAAAAAACAAAAAATTAGTCAGGGGTGTTAACGGACTAACTTCAGTTGATATTGGAGCAGGAGATTCACAGAACTTCTTTGCTCCCGTATCAGCAGCAAAGGTGACAGTTAATGAAAATTGGACGTGGGATTCTGTAACTTTAAATGATGCTAAAAAAAATCAGTTAGGTGCAGTATCTTTAAACTCAACCGTTGACATGACTAAGGATTTTACTTTTAGATGGGATCTTAGAATAGAACCATCTTCTTCAAGTAGATTGTCTGATGGAATTGGATTTGTGTTGCATCCACTTTATAAACCGGGAGAAGTAATTATGGGATCTCAAGGCGAGAACTCATATGTACTGCCGGCTGTTTTTGGCAGAGAAGATGGAGTTACCCCTGTAACCGATGTTAATAGTCGACATAACGGTCAAAATATTAGATCCATCGGAAAAAACGGTGGTAACCTTGGGATTTCCGATTTAATGAATGCTATTGGTTTTAAGGTTGATACTTACTACAACTACAATTCAGCACCTGAGTTGACTGGAACGCCTTATGGGAGCTCTTTACATGAGCAAGATTATCACGTCGTAGATGATTTTTTTCCAAGTATTTCGGGTGGACTTTTAAACGATAATAGTTTTGGAGCATTTGTCTCAACTAATAATAATGGTTTTGCAAAGAAAAATGCTTTGACAGCCCCGTTAAATGGTACTGCAGTTACGGCAAAAAATAATTCTGATGGGACGGTTAACGGTAATGCAATGAAACTTGCCGACAATCAGTGGCATCCGATGGAAATTAGTTACGATTCTTCAACTGCGGTGATTACTGTTAAATTAGCCGATCCTTCAGGCGTAGTAACTTGGAAGAAAGTCCTCTCAGCTGGTGAAAAGGCGGTTGTTGCTGATCGAAGCAATTGGGGATTTGCAATTTTAGGATCGACTGGTGATGGTTACGAAGGTCATTATATTAAAAATGTTAGTGGTTCATTCACACCCGGAGATCCGGTTGTTACAACTCGTTATATTGACGAAACTGGAACTGACCTTCAGACTTCAGTTACTACAATTTATGAAGATTGGCAAAGGGAACACCCGGGGTCAACCGTGTTTACTGATAGCAGCAGCCCAGGGACGATTGTTAAAAATGGTAAAACTTACAAACGAGCTCAAGTAAATAGAACCGTTTTTAGCAATGGGTTAAGAATCAATAAACGAATCGGCACTCCCGGTAGTGACGGTACGGTAACTACAGCTGGAACTTCTATGACGGTTAATACTAATTTTGATGGAGTAGTTTTTGTCAATTACGTTTATCGTCAAGTTTTATCGGCTGGTGATATTACAACCGATCTGCAGCTAAGCTCAGATGGGACGAATTTTGCTAAAACCGTTGATATTCACCCAGGAGATGAAGTCACATTTAAATATACAGCGAAAAATAATACTCTGCCGATTTGGGAGAAAGTGACGGCAGTGCAGTCTTTAGGTGGTCTTTTCACTCCAACGGGCACGCTGCCTGCGGGAGTTGCTCAAAGTGGCGGTTTGTTATACGTTCCTTTGAATTACGGATCAAATAACAGCTTACAATTAGGCGAAACTGGAACTAATACGGTCAAGATGAAGTATGAAGGAGTCGAAAAGGCCAGCCTTACTGCCAACGATGCGGGACAGATTACGATCACTAATAATCCTGCGACGCCAGGAGTACCAAAGACGTCAACCATTGTCTCGAAGATCTCAATTTATGATCAGTCCAATCAGTTGATTGATGATAGCGGCAATCCAACTTACGGATCATATTTCTATAATGCAGCTAACGCTAACGCACCTTTAGCTAATACTGAAACAGTGTACAATACAGCCAAGTACGTTCCGACGACAGATTCGGTGACAGTAAATGATCAGGGCTGGTGGGACTTTAATGCAACGACTAAAGTTCTGACGATCTATCCGCATGAGTTGAATTATGATAGCGATAAAGTGCTTGATTCTTCTGGACGGTACGACCAATTTCCTTGGCGTGACTATAGCTTACAAATAGAAAAGACGGTAATCAAACCGGGAGTGACAGCAAAGGGCAGTCTAAGCACTTTATTTTATGATCAAGAAAATATGACTACGATTGAAGGGCTAGAGAATCTCGATACCAGTGAAGTGACAAATATGTACTACATGTTCTGCCTATGTCGTTCCTTAACCAATTTAGATGTCAGTAACTTTAATACAAGTAAAGTTACTAATATGAATAGCATGTTTTGGAACTGTAGGTCGTTAACCAATCTCGATGTGAAGAATTTCGATACCCATAATGTTACTGATATGGGTGAAATGTTTTATTCATGTGGAAAGATAACCAATTTAGAAGTGAAGGATTTTGATACTTCTAAAGTTACTTCAATGAAAAGAATGTTTTTAGGGTGTGAATCATTAACTAGCCTCGATGTAACAGGATTTAATACCAGTAATGTTACTGATATGTCAGAAATGTTTTCTAGCTGTTCATCGATAACAAACCTTAATTTAAGTAACTTTAATACCAGTAATGTTACTGAGATGTCATCGATGTTTAATTTTTGCACCTCTCTATCTGATCTAAAATGGAACGCAACAAATTTTAATACCAGCAAAGTAACTAATATGAGTAGGATGTTTCGCAGATGTAGTTCATTAAAGAATATTGATGTAAGTCATTTTGATACCAGTAAAGTAACGGATGTTATATATATGTTTAAGGGTTGTACATCTTTAGAAAGTCTGGATTTGAGCAGTTTTGACCTGACTAATGTTGTTCACAAAGTGGATTCAAATTATGTGGATAGAGGCTACGATTCGATGTTGGAAGATACTCCTAAACTTTGGAAATTAACGCTTGGTCCAAATACGAAATTTCCAGATGTTACAGTTAGCGGGACGTTGATCTCTGCAAAATTGAAAGATCCAACGCCTGGAACACCAATTAACGATCTCGCTAAACCGGTACCGCCTAATCCGCAATATTACGTTACGAATGCTCAGTGGCGGGAGGCAAGCACTGATGATTTCCTGCATGAGCCAGACGGAGCAGCGAAGACCGCAGCTGAAATTATGAGTGAATCGGCGACGGCTAATCGCAAGCGGACATACGTTTGGGATCAAATTGGTAAGCAGACTTTAGAAGCAACGCCAGGCAACATTGATCTGGGAACTCATGCGGGACATTTGAAAAATCAAGAATACAAAAGTTCAGCGCAGAATTTGAAATTAACCGATAACCGAAATGCGAGAGCGGGGAAGAATTGGCAGATAACAGCGGAGGTGTCAAAGCCGTTTAAGCACGCAACAGATCAGACCAAAGTAATTAATGGCGATCCGCTTTATTATCATGACACGACCTCAGGGACGAAGACACATTTAACTTCTACAGCGCAAGTTCTATATAGCGGAATTGCGACAAGCGACTATCAGGACGTCAAGAATTATCCATGGGATTTGAGTTTTAAGGCAAGTCCGAGTGATATCCCAAAAGCAGGGAAATACAATGCAACAGTGACATTTACTTTGGTGAATGTGATTCCTTGATTACTTTGAAACGATAAAAATCAAAGAGTTTTATAACTGACAAGCAATCTAATTGAGTTGCAAAATTCTTGAAAGTTGAGCTCAAAAAGATTCAGAGGCTGTACGAAGAAAGTAATTTATCAGACCGAGACAAACAGATTCTAATAAATTAAACAAATGTTAGCTCATTTGAGAAAAGGTTTTAGTTTGACCGAACCAGAACAAGCCACCTTAAAAGAATTAATTTTCAATATCGAGGAATATTAAAAAATGAATTGACAGTATATTGTGGTTATATAACTAATTATGATTTGGCCAATAAGAATTATTAAACATTTTGAAGGTGATCAGGATTTAAAAATTCAAGAAGCTTTATTGACAATTGCTTTTAATTTTGTTGGATTTTGTATTGAAGGGCATTTCTGCAAGCATCTAACAAAATTGCGACGTGACCAGAGTTTTTCAGTCTTCTGGTGTTTCATAAATTATCACAGTCAGGCGTCTGCTAATTTTGAACTTTTCGAGCTAGCGCTCAATAATTTTAAGCTGTTAGAGATGAGAAATTATCGGAAAGAACTCCAAAAATTTGTCGGGGGCAGCCAAAAAAGCACTTCATTTTAGCAGTTCACCATAAATTTTTTATTAAGAAATTTGCAAAGATTAGCTAATTACTACTAACTATGATGATAATTATATATAAATTGCATAGGGAAGGAGGAGCAAATCGAAGTGAATAAAAAATTGGACGCCAACAAAATTACCATTTCTCGGCATGCCAAGCAACGACTAAAAGAAAGAGCAGGCATACATAAGAAAGGCCAAAAGAATCTGTTAGAAAAAGTAATTCAAAGAGGTTTACAACACGGGAAAACTAAGGGAAATTTGTTTAAATGGATGAATAAGATTATGCTCAATTCACCAAATGGCAGCAGGGCATATATTTATAGTAATAACGTTTATATTTTTGCTCCAACAACAGAAGATCATTGGAATTTAATTACAGTTTTGCCGGTGGCTGCCAGTTTGCAAAATTTGACTAGAGTTATTAGAAGTCAGGTCTAAATAAATAAATCGCGCCGACTTTGACAAAAGAGGCGTCAAAAGCGTCAGCTGCATTGAGCATTTTGAGGATAAATAGTCTAGTAAAAGAGTCTGAACTTGTATGTTTTGAACGTTCAATGATTTGATCATAAATTGCGATTTGTAATAACTCAAGATGGGAGAGAATCCAAGTTATCTTGATGAATCAAAAAGGGTGCCAGTTACAAAGTTGACAAGAATTAAAAAAAATGTACCATGGAACTATAAAAGTTAGGCGCTTCCCTACCATAAATGGGAGCTTTAAAAGTCAGGCGTTTCCCTACCGTGAATGGGAACTTTAAAAGGTCTCAATGTATTTTTTACATTGGGATTTTTGTTTAGTAAAAAAATATACAAGGCGATATCAAGTTATCTCAGGACGCGCCAAGCAAGTAACTTTTGCTGGGAAAAATTTATTCGTGGTTTGTTCGATTTACTCCCGGCTTAACACAGGATTTGATCTTACAAAGCTGCTGGGAACACAGCGGTTTGGATGATTGTAATCTTGATTTTTTGGTATATACCTGTACTTACAAATGGGGGCAACAAGATGGAAAAAGATAGAACGCTTGAATATCGTACTGCTGAAAATAATCCTTGGCTTAACGGAGAATTTGCGGATATTGATTTTGAGAAATATTTGGCGGAGGTCGGTAATTATGGGTTCGAAAAGCCGCGTGGTAAGGAGATAATTAATCATTGATGCCGAGCCACACGCTGGTATAACCCGGATAGCGGGAATATAGAAGATCAATGTTCGTTCTTCTAATAAAGGATACAATGAATCATCTGGAATGATGGTAACTTCAAAGATTAAAAATGATCAACGACTTTATTTGCCTATTTCAAGCAATTAACCTCAAATAACAGGATTTATTATTACCTATCAAATTCCAAATTTTGATTATCAAGCGCGACACGGAAAATCATTGGTAAAGTCGATCAAGATCTTTTAAGCAAATTAATCATCAGAGCTAAAAACATTTTTTAATAAAAATTAAATGAATATATAAAGGGTTAAATTCAGCAAGGATATGCTCTGAAAATACGCCTCCGCGATCGCCTTGAAAACTAGTCAATTAAGTCCTGAACATAAGCCTGAGGACAATTTAAAGGGTATTGACCGTGGTAGAGATCTTTTTTTATTTCTAGTGTGCTATGAGGCATCATTTCATGCAAAATTTTAGCGGAGCGCTTAATCGCTCCGTTTTCTTTTGCTCCAACGACGATGCGGGTGTTAACTTGGCAGCTTTTAAGATTTGAAGCAGCTTCAAAGCTCGTATTAGCTTCTAGAAAGGAAATCATGTTGGCTTTAGTAATTAGACGGGTGTCGCGGTAATACTCAGGATAGAAGTGATTATCCATTTTAAGGCTTTGAAATTGTAATTTAGAAAACCAAGGTTTTTGAATTAGTCCGTAGCTAAGATTAATTGAAAAGGGGATCATGATATTAGTTAGCTTTGAGGGAATCACATTGGCTCTTTCGATGATTGCGTAATGGCAAATGTCGTTTCTTAGAGTAAGCATCTCAACTAAAATTTGCGCTCCAAGCGATAGTCCGCCAATTAGAAAGACCTTGCCGTGGTAATTTTGATCAACAAAAGAGATAATTCTTTGAGCATTTGCCCGGATGCTTTGAAAATCTTCGTCACTTCCAGCATGCCCATCGAGAATCGGTAAGACTACGTGGTAGGTTGGCGCTAAAAGCTCGGCTTCTGCTCGGAAATTCCACCAAGAGAGTCCACCGCCATGGAGCAGGATTATTACTTCTGAATTTTTGGTTCCAAATTCTACAATTTCCATTTTATTTTCCTTTTTGAGAAGATTTTACCATTTTTTGTAGAATAATTTAATAAAAAAAACAGTAGATAGATTCTTGTTTATCTACTGCTAAATTTATTATTTGTCGCGATATATTACGTAGTCGCCCTGAACCCACTGGTTTTCACCAATTTTGTAAAAGCCATTTTGTTTGCCAAATGTTTTCCACTCTGAGCCGTCTTTTAGGCTACGGCTCTCGTAACAACCGCTGGTAGCATTTGGCCCTTTCCATAGATTAACGCCATATCCGGGGATATATTTGATAGTTACAATGCCGTCTAATTCTTCCATACCGTTTCCAACACCAAAAGAAAAATATTGTCCATCGACCCATTGGTCCTTCCCAACACTATAAAAAAATTTTCCTTCTGCATTTGTTGCCATTTGAAATACTTTCCAAGAAGTATTGTGTTGTAGTCGTTGACCAGTGAAAGTTCCTCCTGGAGCATTCCAGACGTTAACTCCGTAACCTGGCTGGTAATTAATCGTTCCAACACCTTTTTTGTCAGTAATCGTCCAGCTATCAGGAGTGCTAGGAGTACTTGGCACACTAGGGGTGGTTGGATTACTTGGAGTATTTGGCTCGCTTGGGGTAGTAGGATTGGTTGGAGTAGTTGGGACAGTTGGTTCACTAGGTGTAGCTGGAATACTTGGTGCACTTCCAATCATTTTATTATGGAGCTGGTTAATCTGTTCAGTAGTTTGACCAATTCCTATGAAATTCATGTTAAAGCGGATTGCAACACGGTTCATAGTTCCATAAACTGAGTTTATGGCAAGAGTTTGATCTGAGTCTGAACCTTGAACGATCATATATAAATCACGGTTTGTCAGATCATTATTAATTTGTAAATGATCAATAAATGTTTTAAGGTAACCAGACATGTTAGACCAATAAACAGGAGTCCCTATTACAATTACATCAGCATCCTTTAGTTGATCCCATACTTTGCTGAAATCACCGTCGCCTTGACCTACTTGGGGAATGTTATAACTAGCTAGATTTACTTGTTTATATGTTAAATTACCAAATAAATTTTTAGCTAAAGTAGAAGTGTTTCCGTTTTCGTTTTGACTTGCGTTAAGAAAAACTCGTCGGTCACTTGCATTAGTGTAATGTGGTTCAGCAAATGTTTGAGGTGCAGCTGAAACAGTTCTGGCATTTGCCGCCCAGCTGCCAGAAATTCCAATTAAAATTCCTAGTACTAGAGTTAAAGTAATTAACTTTTTTTTTATTTTATAATTCTCCTAAAGATTTTTTTCGTAAAATTCGATTAATTTGTCAGCTTCTTGATCGACATAAGGGTGCTTCCAATAAGTATCAATATGTTTTGCACCTTTGATTAAAAACAGTTCTTTGTTATCAGTTCCAGTGGCTTTATCATAAACTGCTTCTGTCATATAAAGAGTATCAGCCTGGTCACCTGCCATCATTAATAAAGGCTGGTCAATTAAATTGGCGTGATCTTCAGCATCAAATTCAGCTAAATAAATTAAATTACTGACCGGATAACGGCCCGTTGAATTTGGGTGTTTATGAGTTACTTGATAGTAGTCATAACCATCACGATAAAGATCAAACGGTAGAGCAGCTAGCTCTTCGTCAGTCATTTTTGCCATTTCACCGGTATATTGAACATCGTTTCCTAATATTTCCTGGATTCTAGCATCAGCTGCTTGTCTAAGCCGTTCTTGTACTGAATCAAGCTGTGAATCTTTAAAGCCGTTGCGGCGAACTCTTCCAGAATTGAACATACTGATTGTTGCAACAGCTTTTAGTCGTTTATCGGTTTTTGCTGCTTCAATGGTATAACCACCTCCTCCGCAGATCCCTAAAGCACCGATTCGTTTAGGGTCAACGCCAGGGAATGTATCTAAAAAGTCAGCCATTACTCTAATGTCTTCGATTCGATTACTAGGACGATCGGTATTACGAGGTAATCCGTCGCTTGCTCCTTGATAAGAAGCATCTGCAGCAATAGCAATATAGCCGTTTTCTGCCAACTTTTGAGCGAAAAGTCCGGCTACTTGTTCTTTAACTCCACCATTTGGGTGGGCAACGGTAACAGCTGGATATAATTTTTCTGATGATTCATCGTAATCTGCTGGAGTATAAACGTTTGCTGCAGCTTTTACTCCATTAGCAAGATAATTAACGAGATGAATGTTAACTTTACCGGGTTTGTTTTCAGTTATTGCATCTTTATAGACTAAACCAAATTTATTTGTGGTCATAGTTAAAAATCCTCCATTGCATCAACAAATTCCATTCTTGCAGAATTTGCAAATCTTTTAATAATGTTTGTAACAGATTTAATCGTATCGCTTGGATCGCTTCCTTGAATTAACACTGAAATGCGTTTACCGCTTAAATCATCAAAATGAGAGTCTTGTGAAAGTCGTTCTAAAAGTGTCTTTAGGTAAGCACTCATATCATGCCAATAAACTGGCGTTCCAAGAACAATCCAGTCTGCTTTGTTTAGTTGTGAAAAAGCTTGTTCGAATTGATCGTCTGAATAATTTTGATTAAGTTGATAGATTTTGTAATCAACCAGATTCAATTGTTTGTAAGTTTTGCCTTGGAGGTATTTTTCCCCCATCCGGCTAGTATTACCAGATTTATTCTGACTGGCATTAACAAATATAATCTCTATTTTTATCACCATCCTTCTAAACAAAAACTAGTTTAAACGTTAGAGCTGGGTCGAAGGCAAGCATTTGTTAGAAATTTGATTATCCGATATTAAATCTTGACATTGAACTGCACTCCAATGTTATAAATAAAAAATGAAATTAATAGGAGCACAGCAATGAACATTTTAATTATCTATACGTATCCCAATCATCAATCTTTAAATCATAAACTTTTGACCACGGTCAAAGAAAATATAAAGTCTGGCAATCAAGTTAAGGTACTTGACCTTTACGAGGAAAATTTTGATCCGTCCTTGCGATTTGATAAAGAGCATCCGCGCCATCTGATGAAAAATCGACCAGAGATGAAAAAATATCAAGATTTAATTACTTGGGCAGACGATCTGATCTTTATTTTTCCAATTTGGTGGGCAGGGGCGCCAGCGTTACTTAAAGGTTTTATTGACCAAGTTTTTTCGCAAGGTTTCGCATACGCCTATAAAGGTCGACTAATGGTCGGTTTGCTAAAAAATAAAAGGGCCTGGATTATTACGACTTGTAATGCTCCACGGATATCCGCTCCATTTTTACAGGATTATGGCCGATCACTGCAATGGTTTGTCTTAAAAGCATGTGGATTTGGAAAAGTGCAGCGTGATATTTTGTATTCAGCAGAAAAAAACGATCGAATTAGAGAAAAATTTATCAAAAAAATTCAACGAAAAGCTGAAAAGATTTAAATTATATTTAATAATTTCGAAAAAAAGTGTAGGCCCCAATTTTTAAAAATAAGTTATTACCCTTGTTAGAAAAACACAAATAAACTGCTATAGTCTAGTTTTTATTCTTTTTTTAATTTTTTTTTGGAAATTAAAAAAAATTTGACAAGAAGTTTGATATACTGTTCGTGAAGGTAGTTGTTCTGTAAGTTATGAAGGGAGATGTGATGAACTTATTAAGAAAACTGGGCTATATTTTTGTACTTATTAGTGGGATCGTGGTACTATTTTTTACTCTAAATTTCAGACAGGAAAGCAAAGCAGCGCGATTTCCAAATAATACAGCTAGTCCAATAGTTAACAGGTTGGCTTATAATAATCAAAATTCGACAAACAATTTTTTAGACAGTCCTCAAAATTTGATCAGGGGTTCTAGTAGCTTAACGCCAATTACAATTGGCGCAGGAGATTCACAGAATTTCTTTGCCCCGGTTCAAGGTGCCGAAGTTACAGTTAATGAAAACTGGACTTGGGATAACATTTTATTAAACAAACCACATACCTATTACGTTGGCGCTGTTACATTAAATGCAACAGTTGATATGACGAAAGATTTCAACTTTAGTTGGGATGTAAAAATAGATCCGGTCTCTACTTCGATGATGGCAGATGGGATTGGTTTTGTATTTCACCCGCTGTATAAGCCAGGTGAGATAATTGTAGGCTCTCAAGGAGAGGCACCGTATAGACTTCCTGCAGTATTTGGAAGAGAAAATGGTGATGATCCCGTTACTAGTCCAACCAGTCGAGATAATGGTCAGACAGTTCGTTCTATTGGAAGAACTGGTGGGAGTCTCGGAATTGGTGATATGATGAATGCCTTAGGTTTTAAGCTGGACACATATTATAACAATTATGGGGATCCAGAAGCTCCCGGCTATGCTTATGGAGATAATATTCATCATAGCCAGTGGTATCATATCGTAGATGATGCATATCCGAGTCCTAACGGTGTTGAAGGTCAAGTCACTTCAGATAATAGTTTTGGCTCTTTTGCAATTACGAGTAATAATGGTTTTATTAAAAAGACGCCTTTAAGTGCACCTTTAAATGGCAGTGCTGTAATACAAAAAACTACTTCGGAAGGTAGTGTAAGCGGTAGTGCGATGAAAATTGGTGATCATCAGTGGCGAAATATGGAAATTTCATATGACGCAAGTACCTACACGATGAAAGTGACCTTACATGATGCAACGGGCAGTGGAAAAGTAACATGGATTAAGACTTTAACCGCTGGAGAAAAAGGCGTAATTCAAGATCGCAATAATTGGGGTTTTGCAATTTTGGCTTCGACCGGTGCAAGTTACGAAGGTCATTCCGTTAAAAATATAAATGGAACTTTTACACCGGGAGATCCAGTTATCACAACTCGTTATATTGACGAGAATGGTACTGACCTTCAATCTCCGATAACGACAACTTTTGAAGATTGGCAAAAACAACACCCAGGCGAAGCTAATTTTGTCGATACTAATACGCAACCAACAATTACTGGCAAGGATGGAAACACTTACGTTAGAGCACAGGTAAATGGAACCATCTTTGCAAATAATACGAGGATTAATAAACGATTAGGAACAGCTTCTAGTGGCACAACAGTTACAGCAAGCGGGAATAATTTAATTTCGACAACGCAATTCGATAACGTCATGTTTTTAAATTATGTGTATCGAAGAAATATGCCAGCAGGCAGCACTGATATCCAAACTGATGTTAAATTCAAGGTTAATAATGGACCAGCTGTTACTTCCGGAAATGTTAATAATGGAGATCGAGTGACATTCATTTATAACGTAAAAAATAATAAAGTTCCTGGAATTTGGAATAATGTTACAGCTGTTCAACATCTAGGCGGAGGCTTGTTTAAAGCTCCTGATCCTTTACCAGCAGGAGTATCAGTAGATGGCGGTTATATGTATGTGCCGTTAAACAACGGAACTAGTAACGATTTAATACCAGGTGCAACTGGAACGAACAATATAACCTTGAAATATATGGGCGGTGAAAATGCTCATATTACAGCAGATGATGCTGGGTCAATTGCGATTACGACTATTCCAGAAACTGAAACAGATCCAACGATTTCTAAAATTAAGATGAAAGTTTCAATTTATGACCATTCAAATCAGTTAATAGATGAAGCAGGCAATTCGGTTTGGGGTTCATACTTCTATGATGCCAGAAATGACGAATCGCCGCTCGCTAGTCTTGATCCAACTTACAAAACGAGTAATTATGTTCCTTCATCTGATGTTTTGAATTTTGAGGGGTCTCCATGGTGGACCTATAAAAATGGAGTTTTAACACTTTATCCGCATACTTTAAATGCATATAATGATGCAATTATTACTCCGACCAATATCCCGAATTTTCCAGATGTTGATTGGCCTTGGAAACAATATTTGGCAGATATCACTAAAGTTGTGATTAATCCAGGAGTAACTTCTAGCGGTTCGGTTTCTCACTTATTTAATGGATTAATTAATGTTACACAATTTGTTGGTTTAAATAATCTCGATTTAACCAATGCAACAGATTTGAATAGTTTGTTTGCGAATTGTTCAAGCATCGAAACTTTAGATTTAACGTCGTTTAATACTCCCAATGTAACCATCATGTATCGACTGTTGCAAAAGTGCACTAATTTAAAGAGTGTAACCTTTGGACCAAATTTCATTACCAGAAATGTTGATGATTTTTCGGGGATGTTTGAAGGAGATAAAAATCTTAAAGATCTTGATGTAAGTAATTTTGATACAAGTAAAGCTGAGAATACTTATGCAATGTTTTCAATGTGTGAATCGTTAGAGTCAATTGACGTCAGCCGTTTCGATATGAACCGTGTGATAAATGCGAATTGGATGTTTCTCAATTGCTTGAAGCTTAAAGAACTCGATACCTCAAGTTTTGTAACGAATAGTTTGACTAGTATGCAATCAATGTTTTCTGGGTGTCCATTGATCACTCATTTGGATCTTAGTGGCTTTAATGTTTCAAAGGTGACAGATATGTCGTACTTGTTTGAAAATAGTTCGGGTTTAACAGAACTGGATTTATCAGGTTTTAATATTAAGTCAACCGCCAATACTAAGAACATGTTCAATTTAGCTCCGCCTACTATAACTGAACCTGATCGAACTCCAGCGTTGTGGAAATTGACATTAGGGAATGGGACTAGATTAGGAAGTCAAACAAAGCTTGCTGATCCGAAACCTGGAAATGCGATTAATGATATCTATGTTTCATCTCCGGTGTATTATGCAACTAATGCACAGTGGCGTGAGGCATTGACTCCAGCAACAGTTCATGCACCAACGGGAGCAGCTAAAAAAGCAGCTCAGATTGTCAGTGAATCACAAACGAGAAACGATGTCAGGACTTACGTCTGGGATCAGGTTGGAACTCAAACTTTAGAAGCAACGCCAGGTAATATTGATTTTGGAACCCATGCAGGGCATTTAAGAAATCAAGAGTATAATAGTTCAGCGCAAAACTTGAAAGTAACAGACAATCGAAATGATCGTAATGGTAAACAATGGCGAATTGAAGCAGCGGTGACAAAACCATTTAAGCATATAACAGATCCAACGAAGGTTATTGGAGGTGATCCCCTTTATTATCATGACACAACATCTAGTTCTATTACTCATCTAACTTCAACAGCAAAACCCCTTTACAACGAAAGTGGAACAAGCGACTATCAAGATGTTAAGAGCTATCCTTGGAGCTTGAGTTTTAAATCGATAGTATCTAACATCCCAAAACCCGGTAGATATAGTGCAACTTTAACATTTACTTTAGTGAATAGTACTCCTTAGTTATTAAGAGCTCACGTTGTGGGCTTTTTTCTACGATTAGTCAAGCAATTTTGAAATTTTATTTTGATTAATTAGCAAGGGACAAATTGTTCCTTGTTTTTTATAAATGATCCTGATTTCTGAGTTTTTAAATTCAAACTCAAAAATATTTTAAGTGATCTCAACTAGAAATTTTGCTTCATAATTTTCAAATTCAATCATCGCTAATCACTAAAATATACTTGAATATTCTTTTTTTCCTACGCTAAATAAGCCACCATCGCTGATTTTTTTCAAAATGGTGTTATGGTAATCTTGTAATCAGGATGCATATCGTTCTAAGCAGGCGGTGCATCGAAGCAATGGCAATCTTCTTCGTCGAATGAGACGGAGCGGATTGCTTTTTGTTTCGGTAATAAACAGAAACATGCATCTGCTTAGAGGAACGACTGCTGGTAGCTGAAACAATATTCATCACCATTTGGTAAAGAATCTTACGCCCCCGTTTACTGATGTGATCAGCTGCTTCGTAATTTCCCGACCAGATCAATTCCCACAAAGGAATTCACCTTATTTTTTGCTCAAAATTAAGAGTTTTGGATTTAAATCTTGTATATTTTAGTGAAAGGAGTCTTTAAATGGATGATCAATGGATTGCCACGGCGGTGATGCGACGAGATGAAGTAGCCTTTGATAAAGTTGTCAGTAAATACTCAAAATTATTGTGGGTGGTGGCTTTTTCAATTATGGGGAATCGAGCCGATGTTGAAGAATTAGTCAGCGATGTTTTTTGGCGTTTTTGGCAACAGCCTGAAAAATTTGATGCAAACCGCGGTTCATTAAAACAATATTTAACGATGTTGACTCGCAGCATGGCGATCAATAAGTTACATCTTAAACAAAGTCCGCTTACTTCTTCTGACGATTTTCTACTTGAGAACGTTGAAGCGCCGAAAGTAAACAACGAAATTTTCTGGCAGGCACTGTTTAAGGCGATTGAGGCTTTAAACGAACCGACGAAGAAAATTTGTTTCCAAAGATTTTTCTTGGAGTTAAAGCCCGCGGTTATTAGTGAACGGCTTAATCTCAGCGTAACTGAAGTAAATAATCGTCTTTACCAAGGGAAGAAAAAAATTAGACCGATTTTGCGGCAATTGCTAGAAGAGGAGGGGCAATGAATCATAAATTAGAACATGAATCACCGTTAAATAGTTTAACGGAGCAACAACTCGATGAAATGATTAACGCACTAGATAGCTCGTATTCAGCTGACAATCAAAATCGAATTAAGAGGAATCTGCAGCAGAAAATACATTCGAAGCGGCGAAGATTTTCAAGACCTATCAAAGCTCTAATTGCAGCAGCTATATTGTTAGTAGTCTTACCAGGTACAGCACTTGCGGCTAATAAAATTTGGGAAGCAGTGACTCATCGCGATGGATTTCTGACCACCCTAATAGTTAAAAACAATAATGCAGATAACAAGCACTATCAGGTGAAATTTTCTTACTTGCTAAATAATTGGACTAAATCCAAGAATTCAGAAGAAATTTCATACGGCGATCCACAAAAAGTTGAATCTTATTTTTCTGCACTACTTTACCGTCCAAAGGATGAAACAAAAATTGAAATTCCAAATTCGAAACAGTTCGACCAAAAGTTAATTAATGGGCACACCGTTTATCTGGTGCCAAAACATCGTGGCAATGAACAATTATTTGAGGCTTTAGTCTTATTCGAAAAAGAGCAGCGAGTGGTGCAACTATTTTTTGGTTCAGAAGTTTCAAAAGAGGAAGCCGAGAAAATAATCACGGGGATGTCGTTAACTCCTGCCGCTGCGGGTCAGGCAGCTCCAGAAATTGCACTAGATCAGCTTTACCAACAAGCTCGCAAAATTCCGTCTATTTTACAAGCTAATAATCCGAGGATTAAGGATTTTAAAACGACTTTCACCCAACAAGATTCAAAGAATTCAACTGTAAGGATTGAACCGCTGGCGGTAAATATTTCCAAAACGGTGCCAGCTAAATTTGATCTTTCTAAAGATGCAGCGATAAATCCAGATAAAATGGTCGCATCAGACGGGAATTTGACGCCTTTTGAAGGAGAGCTGTATCGGCGTGGAGATGGCAAAAAAACAATCGATCATAAAATTAAAAGTTTAACTATTCAGCCATATTTTTGCGAAATTAAGCTGAAAGTTACCAACGACTCGACGGAAAATATCGAAAAGTTTGGGATTAATCCCCCCAATTTAAAGTTGTTAAAGTCCGTTGATCAACAATTTGTTCTCGATGAGTCAGTTTATTCATCGCCGTACCAAGGCTTTGCTGAACCGGTAATTGCTTTGCCGCATGGTTCAGGAGAGCACGATTATTTTACTAATATTGGTTCGCTCAAAGCTCACGAAAGTAAAATTATTACTTATGGGTATCTGGTGATCAATCCTCAGGATTACAAACCGTTTTTGCAGTTCGATATAGCGGGTCGTGGCTCAGATGACTTAAATTCGCCAAATTACGATTGGCTAAGATTGCCTTTAAAATAGGATTATGTTTGAATCTCAGATAAATATCTGGGATTTTTTTTGCTAATGTTTAAGTATTTTTGATAAATTTGGTGTATATAATGCGAAAAATAAAGGAGCGGGTTTTTAGGAGAGAGGAAGAATTAGTGAATGGACGACCAACAGATTGTAACAGCGATTGAGAATCGCGATGAGCAAGTATTTGATGAATTGGTTAATCGATACTCTAGGTTGCTGTGGGCGGTGGCTTATTCAATTTTGCAGAAGCGAACGAGTGCTTCGGATGTTGCTGAATTAGTCAGTGATGTATTTTGGCGTTTTTGGCAGCATCCGGCTAAATATGATTCTACGCGGGGAACGCTTAAGAACTACTTGGCTTTGTTGACCAAGAGTATGGCCTTAAATAGATTGCGTGGTCAGGTAGAAATATCAGAAGTTGATCAATTTATTTTGGAAACAATTCCTGCCCCGCAAGCCGACAATGATTTGGTCTGGCAAACTTTATTTGCAGCACTTGAGACGCTGACGGAACCAACCAAGAGAATTTGTTTTGAACGTTTTTTTATGGAATTGAAGCCCGCAGACATTAGTAAAAAATTAAATTTGAGTTTAACTGAGGTTAATAATCGCCTTTATCAAGGTAAAAAGAAAATCAAACCAATTATGCAGGACCTGATGGAGAGGGAGGATTTATTGTGACGAGTGTAAAACATGAATTTCCATTAACTAAATTGACTGATCAACAGTTGGAGCTGTATTTAAAAGAGCTCGATCAACCTTTTACGATCGATGATCAAAAACGAATCGAAGCAAATTTGCAGAAAAAAAAGCATCCAAAGCGGGTAATGAAGGTAAACACCTGGCTGATTCTTACTGCGGCTTTGTTGCTTCTAGTCGTGGGGGGAGGATTATTTGCTGCTAGAGAACTCCAGAAAGTTCCTGTGAAAAGTTCGGCTCCGGCTAAGTATTCAATTGTTTTAAAACAAGCCAAGAAGGACGGAGAGAAGCAGGCAAAAGAACTGCAGCAAGTACCTAAAGAAAATTATTTTAAGGGAGCTGAGACTTATGCTTTTTCTTATGAAAACTTTAGTGACATGAATCAGAAGTCTTCGGCGACAGTTCAAGGTGTCGTTACTAATTGGACCAAGGTGCCGGGCGCTAAGAATAGTTCGGTAACAATCTTATCGATTTATGTTCATCAGGTTTTGACAGATAAGAGTAAAGATTTGGCGGGTAAGACGATTTATGTTTATCAACGAGGTGGATTTAACAAGCGGGGGGACATGTTGGACGGAAGACCCAATACCTTAACGCCAGCTCAATCAAATGAAGAAGTTTTTTACGAACAGACAGATTTTCCGGTCGCTCGCATTGGGACTGAATTGGTTGTTAATCTAAATAAGATTACGCCAAATAATTTACCTCAAGGAGCGAAAGTTTTTGATCCGGGGAAAAGTTACGCGCTTGGTTTTGACGAACAAAGCATGTGGATCAAAAATTCGACCGGTCAGTACGAGCCAGTCAGCAAAAGTGATCAGAGCGTTGACAAGGCAATCACTAATCAAATCAACGAGTTAATTCAAAAAAATCTCAGATAAATATCTGGTTTTTTTTTGCAAATTTTTAAGTATTTTCTCGAAAACTTGTGTATATATGGTGATATGGTTTTAGGAAATGGGGGATAATGCGAAAGATGATGATTCCTTTGATTATCATGAGTGTCCTTTTTTATCGAATGCCCAATGTAGAAAAGAATAAACGCTAAAATTATAAGATTATGAGAATTAATTGAAAACTTGAGATGGAGAGAAAATTAATGGACGACCAACAGACTGCTGCGGCGATTAAGAATCGAGATGAATCGGTTTTTAATGAATTGGTGAATCATTATTCGAAGCTCCTGTGGGCAGTAGCATATTCCGTTTTGGGTAAACAGACAAGCTCATCGGAGGTAAAAGAATTGGTCACAGACGTCTTTTGGCGATTTTGGCAGCATCCGGCTAAATATGATTCTACACGGGGATCGCTTAAGAACTACTTAGCTTTGATGACTAAGAGCATGGCCTTAAACAAATTGCGTGATCAAAATGATCCGACAGAAACTGACGACTTTATTTTAGAAACAATTCCTGCTCCGCAAGCTAAGAATGACTTGGTTTGGCAGATCTTATTTGCGGCGCTTGAAACGCTGACAGAGCCGACGAAGAGAATTTGTTTTGAACGTTTTTTTATGGAATTAAAACCTGCGGTGATCAGTAAAAACTTAAATTTAAGTTTAACTGAGGTCAACAATCGGCTTTATCAAGGCAAAAAGAAAATTAAACCGATTATGCAGCAATTGATGGAAAGGGAGGATTTACTTTAATGAGTGCGAGGCATGAACTTCCATTAACTAAATTAACTGATCAGCAGCTAGATAATTATTTAAAAGAGTTCGACCAACCATTTAATTCCTTTGATCAAAAAGATATCGAAGCAAGTTTGCAGCAGAAAATTCACCCTAAACGAAAAGTTAAGTTTAAACTTCGAGCAATTTTAGCAGCGGCGGTGATATTTCTTGCCGTCGGCGCTACGATTTTTGCTGCAAGAATGACTGTAAAGAAGCCAGAAACTCAGTCAACAAAAAGAAAAAAAACCAGAACGGCGCTTCAAAAAGCTCGGGCTCAGGCGTTTAAGAATAAAATTTCCTTCGAAGAAGAATTAAAAAGTGCTCCACGTATAGCACCAAGGCCAAAGGCGGCTGAAGAAGATACCAATAAAACTGCCATTCAGTTTTCAGACGATACTACTGCGATGTCGATATCAAGTGTTTCAATTCCATTTAATCACTTTAAGAGCTTGATCACCAAGACTAGCTTTTCATCTGAAAATACGATCTATCAAGTTTTTGTAGAGAAAGTTTACGATGGTGACCCAAGGATTGAAGGGAAAACTATGACAATCAAAGTTCCGGGCGGCAAACAGAACAATTCAATTGTCCAAACGAACGGTTATGATCCGGCGGCGCCGGGTACCGAAGTCGTTATAAAGATTCCGAGTTATGCAAATAGAGCAAATTTCACGGCTCAAGATCATAATATTTTCTATCGCACACCAAAAGCTAAACAATTCACGCTGCATCGACCAGCCGATTTAAGTCCCGCCGAAAAAAAGACTGATCAAGAGGAAGAAGCAAAAATCAACCAGATGGTGAAGCACGGTGTGACTCCCGCTCGAACCAAGTATCTAGCAGTTTTAGCGAAAGCTCGGAAATCTGGTCGAACACAGGAGAACAAAATTTACCAGATTCCGCGAGAAACTTATAATAAGCCAGCAGAAGTAAGGATCGGCTACGCTAAAAATTTTGCGGAGATGGATCAAAAATCATCAGCGACCGTCGAAGGAGTTGTTACCGCCTGGACAAAGGTTCCCAATGCGAAAAACACTGCGGTCACAATTCTTTCAGTTTACGTATACCGTGGCTTAACCGCCAAAAGCAAGAATTTAGCTGGCAAGACGATTTACGTATACCAGCAGGGTGGCTACAATACCAGGCGCAACATCTTAAATGGGATGAGCAGCACTTTATCTGAACAAGAGTTAAACCAAGAAATTTTCTATGAGCGTTTAGATTTTCCGGTTGCGCGGATCGGAACCGAGGTCGTTTTGAATCTCGCTAAAGTAAGTAAGAATACGCTACCTAAAGGCGAAAAGGTCATTGATCTTAATAAAAGTTATTCATTATTTCAAGGAGAAAAGAGCATATGGGTCAAAAATGAAGGCGGACAATATCAATTCGAGCAGGCACTTGGCATACCAGTCGAAGGTAATTCAGCAGGGGATCAAGAGATCACCGCTGAAATTAATCGCTTGACTGCAAAGAATTAACTTAAAGAAACCCAGAAAGGAATTTAAAAATGAAAAATAGAAATTTAATTATTTTAGGAGTGTGCGGCTCAGTTATGGTGATCGGTGGGGGAGTTTATGCCTTGAGACCCAAGACAGTTTTGTCAAATGCAGAAGAACAAACAACCGTTAAAACGCCAGCTAAACCCACCTATGCTGAAATTTTAGCTAAAGCGCAAAAAGATGGACAAAAACAGGCGGCAGAGATCAAAAATATAAGTTTAGAAACTTACGGAGCAACCGAATGTTTTGGGATTGGACACGGGAAAAATTTAGCTGAAATGGATCAAAAGTCTTCGGCGACGGTTCAGGGAGTGGTTACTAACTGGACGAAAGTTCCCGAAGCAAAAAATATGGCGGTTACGATTCTTTCAATCTACGTTAATCAAGGTTTAACTGCCAAAAGCAAGGATTTAGTCGGCAAGATGGTCTATGTTTACCAGCAGGGGGGATTTAATACACGGCGCAATTTAAGTGACGGGATGAATTCTAATTTGTCTGAACAACAGCTAAGCGAAGAAATTTTCTCAGAGCGTGAAGATTTTCCGGTTGCACGAATTGGGACGGAGTTAGTCGTTAACCTTACTAAAGTAACTAAAGACATGATCCCTGAAGGTGAGACGATCATTGACCCTGACAAGAGTTATTCATTGGGTTGGAGTTCTAAAAGTATGTGGGTTAAGAATTCGGCTGACAAGTATCAATTAGTCAACGAAAATTATATTAAAAAATTTCAGGATCAAGGCTTACCAGTAGAAGGAAACGATTCAACTGATCAGACGATCGTTAATGAAATCAATGAATTGATGGAAAAAAATGATGAAAAAAACAATAGATTTCTAGTAAGTATCTGTGTCGGATTGACCTTGTTCGTCAGTGGTTGCGCATAGCAATTGAAAGCCGATCAGCCAGTCCCAAAAGCTCCCACCAAAGAAGAAATTCTAGCCTCAAAGCTCAAAGACGCTAAGGCGGAAGCTGAGAAGAATCGACCTAAATTTGAAGAGGATTTAAAAGGGGTCACACGTCAATCTGGCGGAGGGATGAAAGAAGACTTTTGCGGAATTTCAATGCCCGAAGATCAAAAGATTTCAATGATTACATTTTGTGGTTTGATTACAAAGACTAGTTACAACGTTGACGCAAACTTTCCCCGCACGCATTACAGAGTTTTTATTGAAAAAGTTTATGATGGCGATCGATCCAAAGAGGGAACATTTGCTGATATTGAAGCAGACGGCGGTAAAATAAAGAATTCAGTTTACTATGAAGCCTACCAGCAGAAATCTTTTATTCCTGCGCAGTTAGAACAATATACATTGATCCAGACTAATGATTATGACCCCGCAGCACCAGGTGATGAAATCCTTTTGACGATGCCAGTGAAGGGGTTAGCAGATGGATTTTGTGTAGGTGCAACGTATAATATTTAGACCTGATGAACCCTCACAGGGAAGAATCGATTCTTACAATAGGATGAAAGCGGAAGATCAATTGTTCGAACAAGCAGTAAATGAAATGGTGAAGACTGGAAAGTACCAAAAAACGGAATAGGAAGAAGATGTCAATTAACAAAATCCGGATGTTGATTTTACTGGCTGCAGCGGTTTTACTCACCGGTTGTACTCAACAAAAAAATATTAAATCTAGCAGCACTAACTCAAAGAAGGTTCATGATCCAAAACAAGAAAATTATGATTTAGCAGTTAAGGACAAAATCAAAGCTGGCACTTATTCCTATCAGGAAACTAATGAAGTATATTCAGGATCGTCAATGAATGAGCTTCAGACTTCTGCCGGAAATTTTACAATTTATGGGCCTGAATTATATACGATCGTTGTTGATCCTCAGAATCTGAAAAAGGATCTTGAAGGATTTAGGTTTATTTTTGACTATCGGAATAATACAGATCAACCGCAAAATGGGATTAAAGCGTTTTAATCGGTCACGAAGGTTAAGAAGATCACCATTAAAGGAAAGAGCTTGTCTGCTGATCAGCTGCAAGCCCGTCTAGTTACCGAACCTTATCGTGGTATGGATGAAGACTATCAGAGATCGGAAAAGGGACGAATCGCCAATAATGATTATCTGACGCCAGCTCAAGGTCTGGGTAAATACATCATTAGTTTTGTAACCAAGAAGCCACTTCAAGGATAAGGTCTGCATGATCCGAGAAAAGAACAGGTCAAAATCAAATTTCTAGCGGATCCTAAGAGTTCAGTTGAGCTTAAAACAGGCTCTTAGGGCGAATTGATTAGAGCTTAAATTCCACTTGTATCAATGAGAGTAAATATTACGTTGCTGTTATAACGACCACCACCGGGAATGTCTAGTCTTTGGACTTTTAAAAGCAGGTTCCACGGAATTGTTTTGGAGTATTCATAGTCGTTGCCATTGCTCGTTCCTTGATCGATGATCACAGGACTATTTAAATTATATAAATTACTTGCGTCCTGATACCATAACGGATTGCCTCTAATTATTCTTGTAGGATCATCGACGCTTGCTAACGGCTCTGCTTGGGCTTCTACCCGCCAAGTTTTGTTGTCGTGATAACTTCTAGTGTCACTAACAGTTAAATTTTGTTCATTACTAGTATAACTTGCAGTCTGATCTTTCAGGAGCTTAGTTCCAAAATCAATTTGGTCGTTCGAATTCGTAATTGTCAGTGCTCCTCCGTTTTGCTCCCAAACGTAAGTCCGTGTGTCAGTACGTGTCATTGATTCAGCACTAATATCAGCGGCAGTTTTTACGTCCCCTAATGGACTGTGGTCGCTTCCACTACCAACTTCCCGCCAATTTGCCGCAGTACAGTAGAAATGCGCTGCCGGATGCTCGGAATCTTTGATTAAATCTCCTGGCGCTGGATTGGGAAGCAAAATTGAACCCCAATTTTGACCAGCATACATGTTCAGTTTTGTATTAGGTCCAAGAGTTAACTTCCAAAGCATCGCGTCGTGATCAAACATTTGACCAACTCCCTTAGAAACACCAGGACCAGTGTAATAAGTTACATTTCTAGTATCAAAATTGTGTAAATCGAGTTCGGTTAATTTCGTGCAGTATCCAAACATTGAATACATGTTAGTTACTTTGTCAGTTACGAATTTATCACTAAATTTAATGCTTTTGATTTCGAGGTCTGCGGCGAACATAAAGCCCATGTCTGTGACGTTTGCCGTATCAAAACTTCTTAAATCCAGGCTTTCAAGTTTGACGCAGTTTTCAAACATCAAAAACATATTAATGACTTTACTGGTATCGAAATGGCTCACGTCAATTTGTTTTAACTCCTTACATGAACCAAACATTTCATTCATCCAAATCACATTTTTGGTGTCAAATCCACTAACGTCAAGATCTTCAAGTCCATAACAGGTACTAAACATCAAAGACATGGTGGTAACTTTACTAGTGTTAAAGCTCGACACATCGATCTTTTTAAATGAAGGGCTATAGTAAAACATCATTGACATGTCAGTTACGTTACTGGTATCAAAGTTTCGAAGGTCTAGTTCAGTTTCGGATCGACAAGAACTAAACATCCCTTTCATATTAGTCACTTTGCTGGTATTGAAATTATGAGTGTCAATATGTTCCACATATATGCAACCATTAAACAAGTCACTCATATCAGTGACCTCGCTTGTATCTAAATTATCAAGACCTTCAATTGAGGTAAGTTCGCGACTTACCGCCCCAAAGAAATTATGAAGTGAACCGGTTGCTGCTACTCCAGGGTCGATTACAACTTTTTTCACTCGATAATAATACTGATACCACGGCCAATTTTCGCTGTTGTTTGGCGAATCGTTAACGAGATTTAACATGTGAGCATGAATCGTCAAGACTTGGTTTAGATCATCGTAATCCCACCACGTCGGCTCCCAAACGTAAGTTTCCTTTTCAGCTCCATTGGCATATTTTGCTAATAGATTCGCTGTTGTAAAAGTCGCACCTTGAGGATTTGCGGCCGTGCCGCTAGCGATTGCCTGCCACTTGCGCGTAGTCCCTGGACTAGAAATTGGATCCATTAAAGTACGATCGGTAGTTGGAAATCTATTCTTAGGACCTAAGGTGATTCTTTCAAGGCCGATATCATTGTCAAAAATATGATCACTTAAAAGAGCTGTCCGCATATCAAGCTTACTTAAATCGATTGCAAACAGATTCGGACAATTATCAAACATATAGCTAAAATCAGTAACTTCAGAAGTATCAATATTTTCAAGCCCAGTAACATCAGATAGTTGCTGTATACTTGAAAAAATCCATTTTAAGGATTTAACTTTAAAGCCCGGATGAATGATAATTTTTTGAATTCTCGTATAATCAAGTGCCCACGGCCAATCAGCTCTTGAAGTTGGAATTATATCCAAGTCATGACGGTAGATATGAAGAGTATTGCTTGAGTCAATATACCACCAATTGGAATCAGTCACCGAGCTCGTTGTGTTAGGGACGTAGTTACCGGTTTGATACATTTGGTCATTATTCATTAATGGAGCTTTATTATTGTTGCTATCAAAGAAATAAGAACCATAAATTGGGTTGCCGCTATCATCAATTAGTTGGTTTGACTGATCATAAATTGAAATATTAAAAGCAATGTTGGTAGATTCAGGATCATCAGCAGATCCTGGAGTGGTGGTGACAGTAATTTGATCATTGCGATCGTCCATCCCAGGCATTCCTGGAAATCGGTCGTTCTTTCCTTGGTAGATCATTGTTAACGTGTTCGACCCAGTTTGACCAGGTAGTAAGTTATTAGTAGCTCCTGAATTTAGCGGAATGTAGATCGAATAGCCATTATAAGAAGCTCCGGGCGGCATTTGTTGAACGCGAAAACGTTCACTGTATGGCTGAAATGCCGTCACGTTTTTCCAGACGCCAGGGACGCTATTATTGGTTGCGCTGTATTTGAATACGATCGTATCATCTTTTTTAACACTTACATTGGAACTAAATGGTCCGCCGTTAACGCTCATTTGACAATCAATCCCGAGATTGGAGCTGGAAATTTCTTGACGATAGACATAATTAATAAAAGTGACGTTGCCAAACTGAGTAGTCACTGTCATTTCGTCACCGTCAGTATTAACCACAGCACCGCTGCCAGCTGAGCCTAGTCGTTTATTAATTTTGGTTCCATTTTCAAAATAGGTTCCATTGACTTGAGCACGCCGATAAATTTTCCCGTCTTTGTTAATTGTCGGTTGATTATTTTGATCAACGAATGTTAAGTTGCCGTGATCCGCCTGCCAATTAGACTGAAGAGTAGTTTTAGGATCTATTAAATCGTTGCCGTTCTCATCAACGCACCTAGTTGTAATAACCGGCTCTCCTGGTGTAAAAGTTGCCCGCAGATTTTTGATCGTATTACCTTCGTAATTGCCGCCGGTGGAGCCTAAAATGGCAAACGCCCAATTGTGGCGTTCGGCAATAATTGCCTGTTCCTGCGGATTTAAAACCTTAGTCCAAGTAATACTTTGCCCCAAAGTAGGGTCACCTAAAGTCACGATCATGGTGTAAGTGCTGGCAGTATAACTTATTGTCATTGGGCGCCAAGCACTATCGGCAATTTTGATCTTAGTTCCGTTAACACTGCCAAAGGAGTCGCTTTTTGCGGTTACATCTAGCCCGTTTAGTGGAGCTGAATATTGTGAAGGGAGCGCAAATCCAGTTCCATCAGTGCTGACAAAAGCACCATACGAATTATCGGTTTGTAATCCTGAACCAGTTGACGGGTAATAATCATCTGGATATACGTAATTAAACATCGTGTGATTTGCATCACCATAAGGAGTACCAGGCATTTGCTGATAAGGGTTGTTGTTGTTGTAGTAAGTATCGATTTTAAACCCAAGAGCATTCATTAAATCATCGATCCCAAAACTACTGGCGCTAAATCCTAGTGAGTGTATATTTTGTCCATTGTCTGGGTCAGTTGGATCGATCACAGAACTACCGTCAGCATGTCTACCAAATACACTCGGTAAAGTGTAAGGTGCTGCCCCAGTCGTGTCATTGACTGTTTCGCCAGGTTTATAGAGAGGATGAAAGACAAAACCAATTCCGTCGCCTAAGCCAGAATCTTCAGCAGGATCAATTTTTAAATTCCAGCTGAAGTTAAAATCTTTAGTCATATCAATAGTTGAATTTAGTGCAACCGCGCCAACTTGAAATTTTTTGTTTTCATTTAACGAGATTGTATCCCAAGTTCCGTCGTCATTAACATTGACCTTGGCGACTCCAATCGGGGCAAAAAAATTCTGACTGTCACCAGGTCCGATCGTCACTGGACTAGCCAGTCGAGGCTGAAGTGATCCTTTTGGCAAATTAATTGCTTTAATGATAGGCTTATTAAGAGTAAAGCCAAGATACAAAAAAATTAAAGATATGAAAATTGAAACTATGAAGTATGATTTCTTCCGAATGTTACGCATCTTGTCCCTTTCAGTTAATAACTTTCACTTAAACTTAAGTTTAGCTTTTTTTCAATTATGATAAGATCAATTTGTTGAAATTTGTGTTTGAAATAAAGGAAAATAGTTTACAATCGAAAGGTTAAAAATGATCAATAAACAAAGTATTAAAATTGGCATAGCACTAATTTTTTCTGGTTTGCTGATGGGCTGTGAGTCTCGTTCTAGTTCCAGTGATAAAGATGTCAAGTCTCAAAGTGCAAAGATTGCACAAGTGGATAAATCAGTGCAGGAAAAAATCAAAAATGCGACGTATTCTTATACGGAGACCAAAGATAGTTACAACGGTTATCCGATTGATAATTTGAAAACTGCAGTGGGGGATTTTACGATTCATTCCCCTGAATTGTCGTGGGCTCCTAATCCCAAAACGCCAGAAGATCACGACAAGGATTTGGTTGGTTTTAAATTTTTGTTTGAGTATCACAACACAACTAAAGAGGCGCAAAATGGAATTACTGCGCTTCAATCAATTATGAAAGTTAAAGAGATGGTTAGATACGAGGTAAAAACCACTGGCAATCAAATGAAAATGCATTTGGTCACGACTCCTTATGTAGGGATGGATCGAACATATCACGACGAGGAATTAGCACGGATCGCAAATAATAAAGTGACAACCGAGCCCGGAGCCACAACTAACTATTTGGTCAGTTTTGTAACCAAAGAAGCACCCAAAAGTCGTAAGATAAAAGGCAAGAGACAAAATCAGGCAATTTATAAATTTTTCGCCGACCCAAAAAGTAAGGTTGAACTTAAAACGGTCAAAAGGCAGATTAGTTGGCGCTTTGACTAGTGGATTTATAAATGTTGATACAAAATTCATTGACTCTGATAAATAAGTATGATTTAATATTTACATTCATTAAACGAAAGGAGATCCTTATGACTCGCTGTATTTTAAATAAAGATTACTTTTATGGCTCTGCTTATTTTAGTTAGCGTCCGTAATCTTATGGATACGGACGCCAGAATTTGTCCGTGTCTAAGCAGAGTCATTTTGATCCACCAGCTAGACACAATGTGATCTAGCTTGAGCCGTATATAATTAGCTTAAAAACCAGTTAGATTACAACAGTCTAGCTGGTTTTTGCTTTTTAAGGAGAGTATATGAACAAACGACAATTATCACTTAGTTTATACATAAACTATTTTATTCATGGCTTTGGAATGATTATTCTAACGCAAAATATGCAAGCATTAAGTCACCATTGGCAGACCCCGCTTGCTACAGTTTCTTATGTTGTTTCAGGCAACGGGATTGGAAGGCTTTTAGCTTATTTCGTTCTTGGTAATTTATCTGATTATTTCGGTCGAAAAATTTTCATTAACGTGGGAATGATCAGCTATTTCACTTTTTTTGTCGGGATGGCATTTGTGAAGAACATTCAGGTAGCTTACATGTTTTCCATTTTATCCGGTGTTGCAGCATCAGCTCTGGATTCAGGCACTTATACGACTTTTGTTGAGATGGGAAAACGGGGAGGATCTTCCAATATCTTATTGAAGGCTTTTATTTCAATCGGAGAATTTATCCTCCCTTTAATAATTTCAAATCTGGAATCGCGCCAAATGTGGTATGGCTGGTCGTTCATTCTAGCAGCGGCAATTTTAGTAATTAACTTTGTTTTCTTAAATCTTCAAACTTTCCCTGAACGAAATTTGGATGATTATGAAACAAAAGTGGTAAATGAAAACTTGACCAAAAAATCTAAAGCTTTAGCCACAGTTGGCTTGTTGGGATACGGGTACACATCGATGGCGGTGATGATTTTGTACACACAGTGGATTAGTCTTTTTGTTAGGAAAACTTTTGGATTTAGCCAATCTTTATCGCACTGGCTCTTGTCGTTATATAGCGTTGGTTCGATCACTGGAGTAATTTTGATTTTTCTCCTTTTACGTCAAGGGGTTGCGGAAACGAAACTCTTAGTAAGCCTCAATGCTCTTTCGCTCTTGGCACTTTTTGTGGTCTGCTATAGTTCAGTTCCATTTATTTCGATGAGCGCAGCATTTCTGTTTGGCTTTTCTGCCGCGGGCGGAGTTTTGCAGATTGGACTTAATTTGTTCATTAAATTATATCCGCACATTAAAGGCCGTATCACGGGATCGTTTTTCACTTTCGGCAGCTTCGCAGCGTTTTCGATCCCGATTATTACTGGCTGGCTATCTAAAAAAAGCGTGGCAAATGCGATTCGCTTTGATCTGGTCGTCTGTGCTTTAGGTTTGTTTTTTGTCAGTCTCACAGCTTGGGCACTTAGAAATTCAAAAAAGGAGCAATAAATTATGATCAATTACGTTACTGCGGGAGAATCTCACGGTCCTCAATTAACTGGCATTATCACTGGGATTCCAGCTGGCTTAAAATTAGACATTAAAGAAATCAATGATGCTTTAGCTGCTCGGCAAGGTGGTTTTGGACGAGGAGACCGCCAAAAGATTGAACACGATTCAGTAGAAATCACTGGTGGTGTTCGCCATGATATTACGCTTGGAAGTCCAATCTCTTTAACAATTCAAAATCGGGACTATTCTCATTGGAGTCAAATTATGGACCCTATTAGTCCAGCGACTCAAAGTAATACTTTACGGCAAATTACTCGTCCGAGACCCGGACACGCTGATTTAGTCGGCGGGATGAAATATGGTCAAAGTGATCTAAGAAATGTTTTAGAACGTTCTTCTGCCCGTGAAACAGCAATGCGCGTCGCACTGGGACAAATTTGCAAACAATTATTATCCCAGCTTGATATTAATTTGATTGGCTATGTTCAACAAATCGGCGCAACTAAGATTCCAGAGCAAGATTTATCTGTTCAAGAAATCAACAATGCGATTGAACAAAATGACCTCCGAATTTTAGACTCGAATTTTGTTGAACAAATTCACAATTCAATCCTACAGGCAAAAAAAGACGGCGACACTCTTGGCGGAGTTATTAAGGTCGTTGTCGAAAACGTACCTGCAGGTTTAGGAAGCTATATTAGTTGGAATACAAAACTAGATGGTCAACTAGCTGGCGCAGTCATGGGAATTAATGCAATGAAAGGTGTTGAAATCGGTGATGGCTTTGCCGCTGCCGGCAAACCCGGCAGTCAAGTCATGGACGAAATCGATTGGAATCCTAATACTGGCTGGAGTCGATTAACCAATCATCTCGGAGGTTTTGAAGGCGGTATGACTAACAGCATGCCGCTTATCATCAAAGCTGCAATGAAACCAATCCCAACACTTTATAAACCGCTGCAAACCGTCGACATCAAAACTAAAGAGAAGCAAAAAGCCCAAGTCGAACGATCAGACACCACGGCAATAGTTCCTGCTTCGATTGTAGTCGAAAGTGTCGTAGCAATTGAAATTGCGAAAGCTATTACCGCAACTTTTGAGGCAAGCAACTTAGATCGTCTTCAAAAAGCCCTCCACGATTACCGGAAAGAATTGCTTCAATACTAAGGAGATCAAAATGAATATCCATACCTTAGGTCCATGTGATACAGATAGTTACGCGGCAGCGGCTGATTATAATGCCCGCTATCAAAATAATCTTGCCCAAATTATCTGCCACGAAAGTTTTGAAGAAATCCTCGCTAACTTGGCAGACTTTTCAAAAGAGTATTTGATCATTCCAACTGCTTTTAAATCAAACAGTTTACACGCAAGCTGGGGGGATATTCATTATACCTTGCTGGATCAAATGAATTTATTAACTTCTTTTATTACCAAGCTAGATCCACTGGTTGTGGTCAAACGGCTCAATGCAGCAAATAAGATTGGCTATACTCACGCTGCCACTGCTGAGCTTTTAAAAAACACGATTAAAGACGTATCAGTTATAACTACCCCTAGTAAATATTTAGCCTATCAGGCTTACCAAGAAAATCAGGCTGCATATGTCTTAACAAATACCAAAAATATTAAATTAACCACTCATGAGACTGTTATTAAAAGCTTTTCTCCCTCAATGGTGTGGTGTTTATATCAAATTAATTAGGTGAAATTATGAAATTAAATTCTTTTTCTAAAAATGGACTTCATGGAGTAATTAGTGTTCCCGGTGATAAAAGCATCTCTCACCGTGGGCTAATTCTCGGAGCCTTAAGTAGCGGCACGACCCAATTGCATCATTTCCTAGCTGCCGATGACTGCTTATCGACTTTAAATGCCCTAAAAGATCTCGGGGTCCCCATTACCCGCAAAAATGATTTCGTTACAATCGAGGGTCAGGGATTAACTGGATTAAAAAGACCCACAAAGAGCTTAGACATGGGAAATGCAGGCACTGCAACTCGACTTCTAGCTGGTCTTTTAGCAGGACAATCATTTACTTCCACTTTAATCGGTGACTCCTCACTAAGCAAAAGACCGATGGGGCGAGTCCAAACACCCCTTCAAGAGATGGGCGCCAAAATTGAATTAACTGACGGGCATTTACCAATGACCATCACTGGTCAGAAGTTACACTCTATTGATTACCAAATGACGGTTGCAAGCGCACAAGTTAAGAGTGCCCTCATTTTTGCAGCCTTACAGGCAGATGAAAAAAGTACAATTAAAGAATTCCTGCCGACCCGCGATCATACTGAACGCTTACTTAATAAATTTGGAGCTAGCATAACTACAAGCGATGACGGTTACACGATTACTGTCGATCCCCACCCTCATCTAGTCGGACAAGATTTGACAATTCCAGGTGACATGTCTTCAGCAGCTTTCTTTATTACAGCTGCTAGTATTATTCCTAACTCTAAAATCACAATTTTAAATGTCGGAATTAATCCAACTCGTACCGGTTTATTAAATATTTTAGAAAAAATGGGCGGAAAAGTTAAAATCACTAATCGTTCTCAAACCGACGGCGAGCCGACTGCCGATCTTGAAATTGAAAGTGCGCAGTTAAAACCAATTAAAATTACCTCGAAAGATATCCCGGACGTAATAGATGAATTACCATTAGTTGCTCTTTTAGCTGCTGCTGCAAACGGTGTGAGTGAAGTTACGGGAGCTCTTGAATTAAGAGTAAAAGAAACCGACCGCATCTCAACTATTGTCACTGAATTACAAAAACTGGGAATTAAAATTACTGAGCTTACAGACGGATTTATTATCGACGGTCGAGATGAATGGCAGATTAAGAATTCAAAATTAGATAGTCACGGCGACCATCGGATTGGAATGATGTTAGCCATTGCAGCTTTGAGAATAAAAGAACCCCTTGCTTTAGAAAATGAAGATGCCATTAGTATTTCTTATCCTCAATTTTTCGAAGACCTAAAGGAGATTGAAGATGCAGATTCTAATTAAAGGGTTGGGTCTGATTGGCAGTTCACTAGCTCTCGCAATTAAAGAAAATCATCCGGCAGCTAATATAATTGGCATGGATCTTAATCAAGACAGCTTAAACTACGCCTCACGCCATGGACTAGTTGATGAAATCTCAACCGATTTTCTTGTAGTAGCTCCAAAAGCCGATGTCATTATTTTAGCCTGCCCCGTTCAGACGATCATTAAAGATTTAGCAAAGTTGGCTGAACTTAAGCTTAAACCTAATGTTATCGTTACCGATGTCGGAAGCACTAAAGATAATATTATGGTAGCTGCATTACCTCTTCAGCAAAAAGGAATAACCTTTATTGGCGGTCATCCAATGGCAGGATCACATAATTGCCGGCAGAGCTAATTTGTTTGAAAATGCCTTTTACTTTTTAGTTCCAGGTAACGCTCCCGAAGGCGCTGTTAATAGTTTACAAGAATTACTTTCTGCAGCTCTCGTAAAATGGTTAATCATTAATTCTAAGGAACATGACCAAATTGTCGGACAGATCAGTCACTTACCACATATTGTCGCAGCGGCTTTGGTGAATGAAACCCAAGTGACACTTGCAGATTTCCCTCTCGGATTAAGGTTAGCCGCCGGTGGATTTAAAAGCATCACGCGGATTGCAAGCTCAGATCCCAAAATGTGGACTGACATTCTAGCTTCTAATTCCAACATTTTAGTAAAACAACTGCAGGATTATATTGATGAACTTTCTGATTTAAAAGGAGCTTTAACAGCTCAAGATTTAACAACCCTTAAAGAATTTTTTACTGCTGCCAAAATCACTCGCGATCATTTAGGTCCCGAACAAATGGGAAGTTTACCTAATTTCTTTGATCTATTTTTAAATATCCCAGATCGAACTGGAGCCATCGCCAAAATTACTACCCTTTTATCAGAAGAGAACTTAAATTTAATTAATATTAATATTCTAGAAATACGTGAAGAAATTGACGGAGTTTTGCAGTTAACATTTGGCGATTTAGCTACGCAAAACAAAGCTGATTTAATCCTGCAAAAAGCAGGTTACCAAATTGTTAGGAGGAGTTAAGATGCAAGCAATTTTGATTGGATTTATGGGAAGCGGCAAAACGACTGTCGGTCGACTGCTTGCTGAACAATTGAAAACAAAGCATATTGATTTAGATAATTTAATCGTCGAAGAAGCGGGACAATCTATTTCTGAAATTTTTGCAAAACATGGTGAAGCTCACTTTCGAAAATTAGAACAACAAATTCTAAGCAAAGCTTTAAAGCTTCCCGGGATTTTATCAACCGGCGGCGGGACTCCAACAATCCCCGCTAACGTGTCCCTATTACTATCCAGCAAAGCGCCGATCATTTGGTTGGCAGCCAGTAATCAAGCTACGATAAATCATCTTAAAAATGATACCAGCAGACCATTAATTAAGGATTTAAACCAAGACGGACTATTAAAACTAAAAGAAAAGCGATTTTCCCAATACGAAAAAATCGCTGATTTAACTATCAAAACAGATTCCTTAACCCCACTGCAGATTATGCAGCAAATTAAAGAATGGTTACTCAGAAAGGACCGATAAATGAACGAACGAATCGACGGACACACAATTTTAATTGGATTAATGGCATACCCAATTAGACACTCCATGTCACCAACCATGCATAATAACGCTTTTGCCAAACTAGGATTAAACTATGCGTATTTAGCTTTTGAGGTAACTAACGATAATTTACCACAGGCAATTGATGCTATTCGTACTCTTGAGATGCGAGGGTCAAATATCTCAATGCCAAATAAACAAAAGGTAATTCCGCTTTTAGATAAGTTGGATCCGACTGCCGAAATGGTGGGAGCTGTTAATACAATCGTCAATGATCATGGGACTCTAACGGGTTATGTTACTGATGGCACTGGTTTTATGCAGTCATTAAAAGACGAAAATTTAAATATCATCGGGGAAAAGATGACCATTGCGGGTGCTGGCGGGGCTGGAACTGCAATTGCAATTCAGGCAGCAATTGATGGAGTAAAAGAAATTTCGATTTTTAATCGGCACGGAGCTTCCTGGGAAAATGCTAAGCGAAATGTAAATATAATAAATGATCGAACCAATTGTAAGGCTACTTTATATGCTTTAGAAGATCAATCGGCGCTCCAAAAAGAAATCAAAGACTGCACAATTTACTGTAACGCCACCGGAGTCGGGATGAATCCGTTAGAAGGCCAGACGTTGGTTAGTAATCCCGACTGGTTTAGAAAAGATATGATTGTCTACGATATTATTTATTCACCTCGGACAACAAAGTTAATGGAAGTGGCTCAAGCGGCTGGAGTAAAGCATGTCTACAATGGACTGGGAATGATTTTAGAACAAGGCGCCGAAGCTTTTAAACTTTGGACAGGGCAGAATATGCCAGTTGAATATATTCGCGAATTATTATTTAGCGATTAATAGAAAGGATTTATCAATGAACGAACGAATCGACGGACATACAGTTTTGATTGGTTTGATGGCATATCCGATTAGACATTCTATGTCCCCAACCATGCACAACAATGCTTTTGCTAAGATGGGATTAAACTACGCGTATTTAGCTTTTGAAGTAACTAACGATAACTTGCCTCAGGCAATTGATGCTATTCGTACGCTAAATATGCGTGGCTCAAATGTCTCAATGCCCAATAAACAAAAGGTCATTTCGCTATTAGATAAATTAGATCCAGCAGCCGAAATGGTGGGTGCGGTCAATACAATCGTAAACGATCACGGAATTTTAACAGGCTATAATACTGATGGCACTGGATTTATGCAATCCTTAAAAGATGACAATCTTGATATCATTGGCGAAAAAATGACTTTGGCTGGTGCTGGTGGGGCAGGAACAGCGATTGCTATTCAAGCAGCAATTGATGGCGTGAAAGAAATTTCTATTTTTAATTGTCACGATGAATTATGGGAAAACGCTAAGCGTAACGTCGATGTAATTAATAAGAGGACTAATTGTAAAGCTACTTTACACGAGCTAGAAAATGAAGCTGATTTTAAAAATGAAATTCAAGATGGTGCAATTTATTGCGATTCCACTGGAATTGGGATGAAACCGTTAGAAAACCAGAGCTTGGTTAACGATCCAAGTTGGTTTAAAAAAGATATGATTGTCTATGACACAGTCTATGCTCCAAGAACTACTAAACTTATGAGTGTTGCTCAAAATGCTGGAGTAAAGCATGTCTATAACGGCCTGTCGATGATGCTTAAACAAGGTGCCGAAGCTTTTAAACTTTGGACTGATCAGGCGATGCCAGTTGAATATATTCATGATTTATTATTTAGTGAGGAATAATTTTGGCAGAAACAAAAATCAGAAATATTACTTTAGGTGTTGGACGACCTAAAATTGCGGTTCCAATTACTGGCGCCAATAAAGCAGAAATCATCACGCAAGCTACAAAAGCAAAAGAAGCTCAACCAGATTTAATTGAGTGGCGCGTTGACTATTTTGATCAATTTAATGCGCTGCAATCCGTCGGTCAAGAATTGCGTCAAACCATTGGCGACATCGCGCTCATCACAACTTTTAGAACTAAAAATGAAGGTGGACAGCTAGAACTAGCTCACGTAGAGGATTACGCTGAAATTTGTCAAACTGTTTTGCAAGGGAAGTTTACTGATGCAATTGACGTTGAGCGATTTTACCAAGAAGATATTGTAAAACAAATCGTGCAGCTTGCTCACCAAGACAACGTCGCTGTAATAATGAGCAATCATGATTTTGCGAAAACTCCTTGTGCCAAAGATATTAAAGAACGCCTTTTAGGTATGATCGAACTGGGAGCCGACGTCGCAAAAATTGCGGTCATGCCCGAGACGCCAGCCGACGTACTAACTTTAATGAGCGCAACTAAAGAAACTTCAAAGATCGCTAATCGTCCACTGATTACCATGTCAATGGGGGATCTTGGGAAAGTTTCCCGCATTGCTGGTGAAGTATTTGGTTCAACTGTAACTTTTGCAACTGTTGGAACTGCTTCTGCTCCCGGCCAAATTCCAATTGAACGTTTACGACAAGATTTAAATGATTTACAGCTTAATTGAGGCAAATTAAAACCCCACATTTACCGTGCGGGGTTTTTGTTTAACTAAATTTTAGCAACAGTCGATCCAGCTCCAAAGATATCTTCCCAGTCATTTGTAAAATCGTTGACCGCTTGATGAATAGCTGGCATTTCTAAAGCAGCTTCAACGATATCAACGCCCATCGTGGCTGCTTGGGCGCCGTTTTCAAAAGCTTCGGTAACTTGGTTAACATTGTGGAAACTGGCAGCCAAGATTTTGGTGTGAGAATTGTTTTCGGCGATCAAATTTGCAAAATTGGCAATGGCATCAGCTGCGTCAATATTCATGTTCTGCATACGATTGTAATAAGGAGCAATGTAGTCAGCGCCAGCTGCAATTGCTAAATATCCTTGGAATTTCGTGTAGATAGCAGTCGCAGTTACATTGATATTTTCAGCTTTCAAAAGTTTGATGACCTTAAGTCCATCTTCAGAAGTTGGAACTTTAATGTAAGTTTCGGGGTCAATTTTTTCTAAAATTGTGTGGGCATCGGCTAGCATTTCCTCAACGCTATGACCGACCACTTGGACATGTAGGCTAGCATTTTTTGGCAAAATGCTGCGAATTTGTTTCATGTGACTGAAGAAATCAACGTGACCTTCTTTTTTGACAATCGTCGGATTAGAGGTAACACCTGCTAAGGGCAAAAATCCGGCAAAACGCTCGATGTCGGGGATATGAATTGTATCTAGTAAAAATTCCATAGTTTATACCTACCTTTTTAGTAAATTTATTGCAGTTTCTTGATCGGTGATTAAAGTGTTAACAATGCCCATCGACAAAAGCGCCTTAATGGAGGGAACTTTGCTTAAAGAACTAGCTAGCGCAATGCTTATAGGCACGCGACTGAGCATGGATAAAGGAATCGCAATTGTTCGCTTTTGGAGTTCGGGAGCCAAAATTTTTCCATCTTCATTGAAAAAAGTACAGCAGCAATCGCCAATTGCGTGCTGTTCTTTTAATAAGACGAGGTCATCAGTTGTAAGCAGATCGCGCCAATGACTAGTGGTCTTATTTGTTAAAGGCCCACCAACACCTACCAGTGCAATGTCGAGGTGCTCCCAGGAATAAGCAAATTCTGCAAAATCTTTAGAGTTCATAATGCAGTTACGTAAAGCCGCTGACTCTTGTACCGCGGTTGCATTGATAAAAGCACTTTTGCCGACAAATTTTCTGGCTAAATCATAAACAATCGTGTTGACGTTATACTTGGAATTAGCAGCGCTTGGTCCACCGACCAACGGAATGAAAGTTGCATTAGTCGATTTGGGATGCTGGAGTTGTCCAACCATCCGTGCCAAAGTCGACCCCCAGGCGACACCAACGCGATTATTTGGCTTAATGATTTGTTTGAGATATAAGGCAGCCTCATGTGCGATTGCTTCGCTTTTAGTAACAATAATTACATTACGCAAATTGAAAGCTTCCTTAACTTTGACTTCAAGCTCTAAAAGATCAAGATCGTTAATTTGAATACTGACGATATTTTCTCTTCGAGCTTCACTTAAAAGCCGACTGATCGTTGAGCGGCCCAGATCAAGGTTGTTTGCAATTTCTGCTTGCGTCTTGTTTTGAATGTAATATTGATAAGCAACTCTAGCTAATAACTGGCGATTTTTCACGGGTGATCCTTTCTCATTAAGCCCAAAATTAATGATAGCGAGTCTTTTTACAGCTCACAAGATAAAAAGAATGGTAGAAGAATGAATATAAAGCAAATTCTGCGGTATATTAAGCGTTTATCAACAATTAAAATAGACAATTTAGCAGATCCTGCACATCTGTGCAAAATCACTTAATCGGCTACAATCACCTTGACATCGTTTTGGAGCTGCTTAACGATCTCTTGCGGCGTTTTGTGATCGGTGATTAAAGTGTCAAATTTGGTCCACGGTAAAGCGGTGACGAGGGAAGTTTGCGTAAATTTGGTGTGATCTAGTAAGGCGATGGAAACGGTAGATTGATCGTTCATTTGTTTTTTAAAAGCTGCATCGGTAAAACTGGAAGAACAAAGGCCTTCGCTATTTTTCACGCCGCTTGACCCAAAGAAGCTAATGTCTAGTTGGATATTGGGGAGGGCAGGATTTTCAATATTTTGAAACGACATATCATTGTAATTGTAATATCCGCCTGGCGAAAAAAATTCGTTGTCTCCATCCTTAAGTTCGATTAAAGCTGGCAGGGAGCGAGTAATGACGGTTTTGTGATGCAAGTCATTAATTCTAGCTGCCAATTTAGCTACTGTGCTGCCCTGATCAAGGCCAATTGAGCGCATCGTTGGGGTTATTAAGGTTAAAGCTGTTGCAGCAATTGCTGATTTGGCAGGATTTTCGGTTTTATCACGGTGACTGACCGGCGGCAGCGGGCTGGCAGAAACAATTTCAGCAGTTCCGTAGCTCTTTTTTATCATGCCTTGGTCAACTAAAACCTTCAAATCTTTGCGGATTGTTTCATCTGAAACATCTAGGATTTCAGTTAATTTTTGGACTGACAATTGGTGCTGTTCTGACAGAAGTGTCAAAATTTTTTGCCGTCGTTGTTGGATTTCAATTGCTTTCATTAGAGTCCTTTTCTAAACTTTTTTAATTTACTATACATTTTTAATTCCAAAAAATCAACAAAAAACTTTGAATATTTGTGCAATTCCAAGAAAAAACCAAGCAATACGTTGAATTGATCGTTTTTGTTGGTTAGAATTAAGAAAAAAGAAAGGGGTTTATCTCATGAAAGTATTAGAAAAAACAACAGATTACCTTACGGCAAGGCCAGAATCACAAATCCAAGAAATGAAAGCGAATTTATTTAAAGTTAAAAGAAGGATTTCATTAGAGCGAGCGTTGCTTTATACCCAAAGTTACCAGACAACAGAAAACGAACCAACAATTATTCGCAGGGCTAAGGCCACAGCTTATATTTTGGACCAAGTTAAGATTAGCATTCGTCCAGGCGAACTACTGGTTGGTAATCGGACGATCCGACCTCGAAGCGGAATTTTATCGCCAGAAATGGATCCTTATTGGATTATGAAAGAAATAGATACCATTGCGACAAGACCGCAAGATCAATTTGAATTTACTGATGAGGACAAAAAAATTTATCAAGAGCAGTTGTTACCTTATTGGACTGATCGATCGATGAAAGATTTTATTAATGCGAAAATTACACCAGAAGTCAAGGCGGCGGTGGATGAGAGAGTTATCAAGCTTAATCAAACCGACAAAGGTCAAGGACATATCATTATGGATTTTCCTGCGATTTTAAAAAATGGTGTTGGAGCTTATGTTGCTCTACTGGAAGATAAAATTGAACAAGATCCTGACAACGATTTTTTTAAAGCTGCTTTGATCGTCTTTAAAGGAATGCAGCGTCATTTTGAACGTTACGCCGATCTTGCAGACCAGATGGCAGCCGATCCTGTAACGCCTGATTATCGTAAAATCGAATTAAGAGAGATGAGTGCAATGTGTCGCCGTCTTGAAACCGAAGCACCTGCAAGTTTTTATGAAGCGTTGCAGTTGCTTTGGATGACTAGTATTGTGGGGCAGTACGAGTCCAATGCTTCCTCGCTTTCGTTAGGGAGAATGGATCAGTATATGGCGCCGTTTTACGCCGCATCAAAGGCGGAAGGTATTCCAGAGAAATTTATGCACGAAATTCTTGGTGATTTTTATCTCAAGACCAATGATGTGGTTCTTTTGAGAAGCGAGGAGAGTGCAAAGTGCTTTGCCGGATTTCCAACAGGTTACACGATTTCACTTGGCGGCGATGATAAATACGGACAATATGCAGTAAATGAATTGTCATATAAAATGTTAGATCTTTATCATGAAATACAATTACCGCAGCCAAACCTTTCGGTGCGGATTA
The DNA here is from genome assembly GCF_033095985.1 of Xylocopilactobacillus apicola. Taxonomy (NCBI): domain Bacteria; kingdom Bacillati; phylum Bacillota; class Bacilli; order Lactobacillales; family Lactobacillaceae; genus Xylocopilactobacillus; species Xylocopilactobacillus apicola. Next base: position 1,689,450 of record NZ_AP026802.1, on the reverse strand, counting down.
ATGAGAAGATTCCTCGAACGTTTCTAAATAAAACTTGTGAAACAATCCGTTTAGGTACAGGGATTCCGATGTTATTTAATGATGAAGTCTGCGTGCCAGGTTTTCTAAGTAAGGGAGTTTCGCTTGACGATGCACGGGATTATGCGGTAGTTGGTTGCGTGGAAACAACGGTTCCTGGGCGAACTTATGGGCTTCATGACATTGCGTTATTTAATTTACTTCGGATCATGGAGCTGTCTATGAATGATTTAAAGAATGATCCAACGGTGAGCTACGAAAAATTACGCCAAAACATTTTGGATAAGATTGATCACTACGTCAAAATTGTAACTAAAGGATCTGATCTTGTTGATTTGGGACATCGCGAATTTGCTCCAATTCCTTTTCTTTCCGCTCTTGTGGAAGATTGTATCGATAATGGACAGGACGTCACTCAAGGCGGCGCCCGCTATAATTTCTCGGGAGTTCAGGGGATTGGCGAACCAAATTTAGCAGACTCACTTTATGCCGTTAAAAAATTGGTCTTTGAAAACCACGAAATGACATTCAAGAATCTAGTAAATCACTTATCTAATAATTTTGCGGGCAAAGATGGAGAAGAATTGCGCCAGCATTTAATTCATGATTTTGACAAATACGGTAACGATAACGAGGAGCTGGATCTTGAATGTGCTAAAATTTTTCGCCACTATGCATTAGAACTAGGCAAATACCAAAATATCCGAGGAGGAGAATTTATCGCGGGAGCTTATACCGTCTCTGCTCATATTCCTTTAGGTGAAGATGTCGGAGCCACGGCAGATGGGCGTAAAGATCATGATCAATTGGCTGATGGTGGACTTTCTCCGATGGTTGGACGCGATCATTTAGGACCAACTGCGGTATTGAAGTCAGTCAGTAAAATTGACAATACGTTAGCTGTAAATGGCAGTTTACTAAACGTGAAGTTTTCACCCAATACGTTGAAGGGTGAAAATGGGATCAAGAAATTTGCTGACTTTTTGATGGCGTTTACCCAATTAAAAATTCGCCATGTGCAGTTTAATGTTCAATCACGTGAAACATTACTTGATGCGCAAAAACATCCCGAGAATTATGCTGGACTTGTTGTCAGAGTTGCCGGATACAGTGCCTTCTTTGTTGATTTGAATAAGAAAATTCAAGATGACATTATTCGACGGGCTGAGCACTCGTTATAGGAGATTAACGGTGATAAAAGGTGATCAAGGATTAATTTTCAATATTCAGCGCTATTCAATACACGATGGCCCTGGAATTAGGACAATTGTTTTTCTTCAAGGCTGTCCGCTTAGATGTCCCTGGTGTAGTAATCCTGAGTCGCAAGGGGCAGTAGTCCCTTTAACTTGGGTCAAAAATGGCAAAAAAGAAACAATCACCAAATGGTATAGTGTCGATGAAGTGATCAAAGAAGTTGAAAAGGATGATATTTTTTATCGATCTTCTGGTGGAGGGTTAACTTTGTCAGGAGGCGAATGCCTGGTTCAGGCTGACTTTGCGGCCAATTTGATGCACGCTGCTAAATCCCTTGGGATTAATACAGCAATTGAAACAACCGGAGCAGTTCCTATGCGCGAAATTAAAAAAGTTTTGCCTTACGTCGATCATGCTTTGTTTGATCTTAAAATTATGGATCCTTTAAGAGCAAGACAAGTTATTGGTGATGATGTCAGAATGGTTAAAGCTAGTTTTGAAGCTTTTCTAAACACTCCGACGGTTGAAGTTACCCCGCGAATTCCATTAATTCCGGGTTTTACCACTAAGCCAGAGAATATTCGTCAAATTGCGGATTACGTTAATGAAATTGGAGTAAAAGAAGTTCATATTCTCCCGTTTCATCAGTATGGCAGTCAAAAGTATAAATACTTAGGTCGCAAATACACAATGGAAGAAACGCAGCTTTTAACACAAGAAGAAGTCGATAATATTCATGACTATTTTGCGAGCAAAAACATTAATGCGATTGTGAGCGGATTAGAATAAATTAAAAAACCACTAAAAAAGTGGTTTTTTAATTTATTCAGGAGCAACAGTTTTTTTGAGTAGGCCGAGGATAATCGTACCAACAATGATGCCAGAAATTATTGCGATTAGAAATCCTAAGGGATTTGAATTTAACGGAAGAATGAAGATGCCGCCAAATGGCGCCATAACTGAACAATGTAGATAGATCGAAAGTCCGCCAGCAATTGCTGAGCCTGGAATACAGGCGGCCATAACCCGGAGGGGATCAGATACTAGAAAAGGGATTCCAGTTTCGGTGATTCCTGCTAAGCCGACAACGTAGTTGGTGATTCCTCGTGCTCGTTCCTCTTTTGTAAATTTGTTTTTGAAAATTGTACTTGCAAAAGCGGTCACGTAAGGTGGCACAATCCCACCTGCTAAAACGGCCGACATAAGCGTATACTGACCGTTAGCAAGCGAAGATGTCGCAAATAGGTACGCGGTTTTATTCACCGGACCTCCCATATCAACAGATTGCATGCCGCCAAGAAGACTGCCGAGCAGAATTTGGCTTGAACCGTTCAAGCTTTTTAAAAAAGAATTGAGCAGGGTGTTGATTTGACCGATTACGGGTTCAACCGCAAAGAGTGTGATCAAGCCGGTCATTATTACAGTGAGTAACGGAATTAATAATAAACTGCGCAATCCATCAAGAGAAGAAGGAATTTTTCTAAGCAATTTTTTGATTAAAAGAGTTAGGTAACCTGTAATAAATCCTACAAAAAGTGCGCCTAGAAAGCCAGAAGTTCCATCTTTTACGATTGCTCCGGCCATTAGTGCCGACGGAATCACGGAAATTCCGGCAATGCTGTAAGCAATCCCCGCACTTAAAACTGGAAGCATAAAGTTAAAAGTTTTACTGCCGATGGTCGAGAAAAATTTGGCATAAACGTTATTGTAGCCGTAGTGAGCAGGGTTAACTGCTGGATTGTCCAACATATAACCAACACCCATCAAGATCCCCCCAGCAACAACTAGAGGCAACATGTATCCGATTCCGGCCATAATATGGTCTAAAATTGATTTTTTTTTGGTCAATTTGGGTCTCCTTTTATGGTAATAGGGCAGCGCCGATTAAACCAGCGTCGTCTTTAAATTGGGCAGGCAAAAGTCGTAAATTATTCGGGAAAATCAGATATTATCTGGACTTTTGTGCAATATCTTGGAGCAATTCTGGATGATAAATTGCAATTGAACCGCCAATGACAAAGATATCAGGATCACAGACTGCCGAGATATTTGCGAGGCATTTTGCCATTCCGTCAACAATATAGGTATCAATAATTTCTGCTGCTTCCGGATCGCCGCTATCACGTAAATCAAAAAGTTCCTTGCAGTCGACAGTTTTATCGTAAATGTTTTGGGCAATTCGGGTTACGCCTGAACCGCTGCATTGCTCATTAACTGCGCCAGGATTAACGCCTGCTCGGGCCGGAGATTTGTCATTAATGATCATGTTATAAATTTCACCCGCCGCTGAGTTCGATCCATTAACAATCTCGCCTTCTCTAATGTATCCTCCGCCAATACCGGTAGACATAGTTAGATAATAAACTGCTTTATAAAGCCGTCCTGCACCTAATTTGGCTTCGGCTAAGCCCGCGAGATTAGCATCGTTATTTAAAGTGGTTTTTAAATTTGTAATGTTTTCGATGTATTCGACAATGTCAAAGCCCCACCATTTCGGCATATTAGGCGGAGTGAGAATTTTTCCGGCCCGGATGTTTAAAGGCCCGGGACAGCCTACCCCGATACTACGATATTCATAATCTTGACTCTGTAAATAATTAATCAGCTTATTCAAATTATCTTGAACGGATAATTGGTCGTCGTTTTTGGTTTTGAAGCTATCGATCAATTTAAAATCTTCGTCAAAAATTCCGACCCTCAGCTGAGTTCCTCCAATATCAATTCCAATACTTTTCATGTTTCAACCTCCATATTTTGTAGTTGAATATCATCTTAAATTAGTTATAACGCTTTCACTACGTTGATGGCGGTGGATAATTTATTTGTAAACGGATTAAACATGATAACGAAAGGATTGCTAAGCGTTTTAGATTTTTTATTTTAAGAGAATTGGGCACAATTGTTTAATTTAAATTTTTTAAAAATGAGAATCTGTTCTAAAACTGATAATATCTAAGATATAGTTTAAATTTTAAGAGAGATAATTAATGAAAAAAACAACAATTATAGTTAGCGTTTTAATTTTAAGTCTGATGACAGGCTGTACAAAAAAAGTTGAGGATCACCCGAAGTCACACTCCGTTTCAAGTAAATCGCAGAGCAGTAAGAAAAAATCCTCGGCCCCAAAAGTACAAAAAGAAATTTCGCTGGCTGATTATCAAGCATTGAAGCTGGATCATCCGACAAAAAAATCTACCGTTATAAGTAAATGGGGCCAGCCAGCAGAAAATTATAAAGAAAAAGGAAGTCTTAGGGAAAGTGCGATTTGGCAGGGCGAATCAGGAAGCCATGTGATAATTATTTTTGATCAAAAAGAAGAGATCATTTCCAAATTCCTCACAAACACCAAGACGAAAAGAACGAATACAATTACGCTGGCCGATTTTCAAAAAATTAAAAAAGGTCAGACGCCAGAACAAGTGAAGGCAATCTTAGGCGAGCCTGACGGATATCTTGATTTGGGTCCCGTTGACGAAGAAAAGGGAATGAATAGTTACAACTATATGTACAATCTAGCGAAAAGCGATCCTGAGAAAGAAGCGAATATTTCGATTGATTTTGTAGATGATCAAGTTTATTTATTAAACCAGAAGAATCTCAAGTGACATTCTTTTTTGTAAACGAATACATTAAGATGGTATAATGGTTCTTGTGAAGAAATCTTTTTAACATATTGGAAATAACAAGGAGGACTGAATATTTGAAAGTGATTGGAATTGTGGGCACGAATGCCCGTAAATCGTACAATCGAATTTTATTGCAGTATATTCGAAAGCAGTTTTCGGATAAATTCGAGTTAGAAGTTTGTGACATTAAGGATATTCCGCTTTTTAATGAAAATCATCCGGCGTCGGACCCAGCAAGCGTGACGGTTTTGGCTGAGAAAATCGAAGCCGCCGATGGGATTATTATCGGTTGTCCTGAGTATAATCATTCGGTTCCTTCCCCTTTAAAAAGCGTGATCGAATGGTTATCCTATCGGGTGCATCCGTTAGCAAAAAAACCGTTGATGATTGTTGGAGCATCGTATCATGCTCAAGGTTCAAGTCGCTCGCAGCTGCATTTGCGTCAGATTTTGGATACGCCAGGGGTTAATTCTCGCGTTCTGCCAGGAAATGAATTTTTGCTTGGCAATGCGAAAACAGCTTTTGATGACGAGGGGAACTTAAAGGACGAAAAGACGGTTTCTTTTCTAACGGAATGTATTGATGAATTTGTTAAATTTGTAGACACAAGCAAAATTTTAAACCAGGAGGTAAGAAACATGTACGAAAAAGGAAATCCGATGGACGCATATCGCGCGTTAATGAACCCAAAACATTCAATTCACTGGGATGCAAGTTATGACGTAATAGTATTAGGCTTCGGAGGCGCTGGGGCGACCGCAGCTCGTTTTGCTGCTGATGATGGAGCTAAAGTTTTGTTGGTCGATTCAGCACCTGAAGGTTCAGAAGGTGGGAACACGCGAGTTTCTCATCAATTGATCGCTTCGGGTGATAATTTTGAAAATCTCAAAAAGTATTATCAGAAAATGGCAGATCCAATTGGCGTCGACGGTGAAGTATTAGATGCTTTTGTTGAAGGTTTAGTTAATATGGAGGATTACGTTCGCAATTACTTGGACGTTGAACCGGTTAGCGTACGCAAGGAATGGGGTGAGCCCAACTCATTGCAGGCAGTATTAGAAGAATTTCCAGAATACGAAGGAGTTCAAAGTTGTGACATGACGATTGTGCATCATGGAATTGCCGACGCTGCTCTTTGGAAAATTTTACGGCAAAAAGTAGTAGATCGTTCAGATAAAATCGATGTTTGGTTTAGTTCTCCTGCGCTTCATTTGATTCAAGATCCAACGACTAAAGCGGTGATTGGCGTGCAAATTGAACACGAGCACGTGGTGAGAAATATTCAAGCCAAAAATGGAGTTGTCATGGCAACAGGCGGATTTGAAAATAATCAACAAATGATTGAAGATTATTTGCAAGAACCTTACATGTCGCCGATCGGGACCAGTTATAACAAAGGTGCTGGAGTTAAGATGTCCTTAGAAGTTGGGGCTGATTTGTGGCATATGCGTAGTTATGAATCTATGGGGCAATTTCACGGACTTTCTCCGCGTCAACGAAAAGGTATTCGCAGCCTTTACACGACAAATATTTTCTGGTCAGTACTTTTTACAGGTAGTACACTTGTGGTTGGTGATGATGGAACTCGTTATTTTAAAGAAGATGAGATAAATCGACACGGACATATTTATAATCATGGTTTTTGGCGAGTTCCCCTTTCACAAGTTCATCCGGCGATGATTTTTGATCAAGCCCAATACAATAAGATTAAAGCTGATAATGATAATCCAGGCGGCTATCCAAACATCTTGAAATTTGCAGTTAAGGCCAACACAATTAAGGAATTGGCTGAGCGAATTGGTACTGATGCGAAAAATCTTGAAGAGACAATTCGTGATTTCAATCATTTTGCTAAAAAAGGCAAGGACTATGCTTTTAAACGTGCGCCAGAAACGATGACAGCGTTTAATGATCATGGCCCGTATTACGCGATCCCAATGAGGCAAAACATGTTAAACACTCAAGGGGGGGCGCGGCGTAATTCTCGCTGCCAAGTTGTTGACCCAAGTGGACAAACGATTCCGCATTTATACGAAGCGGGGGAATTAGGCTCGCCTTTTGCTAATGAATATGCAGCTGGCGGCAATTTGGCAGATTGTTTGATTTCCGGTAAAATAGCGGGTCAGAATGCGGCGCAGCAAAAAAACGATGCAATATTTGAATTGCCACTTCCAAGCACGCCAGTAGCGCCAGTAGAAACAACTCCAACAGCAAATCTGAAAAGTGATTTGCAAAAAGAAGAGAGTTTTTCGGCGGGGCCTAATCAATATATTGGTAAAAGTAATGCTGGGATGGGTGACGAGATCGTTGTCCGCGTTACCTTGAGTAAGGATCATAAAATTAAGCAAGTCGAAATTCTTAAACAAAGCGAAAGTGCTGATATGAGTAAAGAAGTGCTTGAGAGTTTGCCTCAAAAGATGATTGACAATAACACTTATAACGTTGATGCCATTTCAGGTGCTACGAGAACGAGTGACGCCTTAAAAGAGGCTGTGAAAAATGCAATGGATCAAGCAAAGTAAGGGGAAATAAATAGATGAAATTATTTGCAATTGTAGGTACTAATGCAGATTTTTCCTATAATCGACTTCTGTTGAAATACATTCAAAAGAAATTTTCTAATCAAGCCGAAATTGAAATTTGTGAACTAGTTGATCTACCAGCTTTTTGTGAAGATGATGATCTAAATAAATATCCACGGTTGCTGGAGATCAAACAAAAAATTCAGGATGCTGATGGGATAATCATTAGCGCTCCGGAGTACGATCACGCCATTCCGGCTGCTTTAAAGAGCTTGTTGGAGTGGATGTCTTACTCTGTTCATCCTTTTAAAGCCAAGCCGGTGTTGATTGTTGGGGCGTCTTATGGTATTCAGGGCTCATCTCGGGCACAATTACAGTTAAGGCAAATTTTGGCAGCGCCGGAACTTGATGCTTATGTTTTACCAGGCAATGAATTTCTTTTAGGCAATGTAGCAAAGGTTTTTGATCAAGATGGTAATCTAGTGGATCAGGCGGAAAATCAAAATTTACAAAATTGTTTCAGTGATTTTATGGATTATATTAAATTACATCACGAAAAAATTGTTAAAAAGTAATTAATTCATATTGATCATCCAACAGAGTTATCGCTTGTGGCGGTAGTTTCTGGAGGATGATTTTTTTGTCTAGCGTTACAAATATTGCTCCATATAGATCAGAAGAATTGTTGCCCCAGTCAGCAATCGGTTGATCGGCGAAGAAAAGTCGAGTGGTTTCAACCTCACCGTCAAAAGATAATTTGCTTAGGACCGTGACGCTGGCCAAATTGTTATCATGGGGATATCCGGTTTGAGGGTCTAAAATATGATGATAGCTCTTGCTGCCAGAATCTAAATGGCGCTCATAAATTCCGCTGGTGCCTGCCGAACAAGCCTTGAATCTAACAGCTGCAATGGGTTTGCCGCTAGGATTTTGGGGATCTCTAATCCCAATCGACCATAAATGATCTTGATGGAGAGGCGAGGCGCCCATGAATAAAATGTTGCCGCCCAGATCGATAATCCCAGCCTGTTTGCCCCAAGCTGACCAATAATCTTTGATGCGATCGGCAATGTAACCTTTGGCGATTGCACCGAGATCTAACTCCATGGCTGGATTTTTTAGATAAATCGATTGATCTTCATCATTGAATGTGGCTGCTTGAGGGTCAATCAGGGTTAAATATTTTTGAATTTGAGCTTTTGTGGGAACTTGCGCATCACCGAATCCAATTCGCCATAGTTTTACTAAAGGGCCAATCAAGGAATTAAATCCGAAATTTTCTTGACTTAAGATAATGGATTTTTTGACTATATTATAGGTTGCATCGCTCACACTTACGGGTTTCACACCTGCAGCTTGGTTGATCGACATCACTTCGGATGTGGTACTATTTACAGTGAAAAGGTCTTCGTAATATTTAATAAGCCGATTGGTATTCTCTAACATATAGGTCTCGGGATTTCCAAATAAGGTTAAATTAATGATGGTTCCCAATGCGTAATAGCTTTTTTGAATTTTATTCATTATAGTTCCTTTTTTTTGGATTAGTTAAAGTGGCTTTCTTTGCTACCAAATTTATCGTGGATTTCAATCAGTTGCTCCTTTAAATCTAATTATAAACGATAAATTTTGGTAAAACTTCTAAAATGTGGGAAAATAAACGCTAACGAGGTTATGTAAATGGCAAATTTGATTGATTATTTGAATAAAAATGGTACTTGCTCATTTTCAACTTTACCTTTTAATGTAGTGGATGCAGCCATTTTAGCGCAAGTATCTTATCTTGATTTTAATCAAAGCAATGCTCATAAATTTAAAGATTTGACAAATGAAGAAATATCTATAGCCGCCAAGGTCACGTGGTATCCAGAAGAAAACGTTTTGTTAGCACAAGCTTTGGCTCAAAGTGAGCGTTTTGGGAATGTTGAGTGGATTGCGCCATTAGAGCTTAACGATCGGAAAAAAGAGCAGCAATTTTTTGCGATTACTTTTCAAATTGCGCCCGAGTTGTATTATCTTGCTTTTGGTGGGACTGATGGTTCGCTTTTGGGGATCAAGGAAGATCTTAATATGTCTTTTCAAACAACCGTTCCCTCGCAGCAGTCTGGCTTGAAGTATTTTCAAAAAATTGCTCAAAATTATTCGGGGCAATTTTATTTAGGGGGTCATTCTAAGGGTGGAAATGTGGCAATTTATGCTGGAGTCAAATCCCCGCTTCAGCTACAAGACCGAATAAAGCAGATTTATAATTTTGACGGACCAGGGTTTGGAGACCAAAAATATGAAAAATTGAAAGATCGAATTACGAAATTAATTCCACAGTCTTCGATTGTAGGGCGCTTATTAGATCCGACCAATGATTATCAGGTTGTCTTAAGCAACGCACACGGATTTCACCAACACGATTTGTTTACATGGCGAACTGAGTCTGATCATTTTGTAAACCTCAATGAACCTGATCGGTTCTCTCAGTACTTCAGTGTTGCTACTAACGAAATCGTTAATTTAATCGATGACGATTACAAGGCCTATTACATCGACACCCTTTATGACTTGTTAATTTCAACGGAGTCAGAGTCGTTTGCAGAGTTAAAAGAAAATTGGCTGACGAAGACCATCTTAATTTTAAAAGGAATGAAAGATGCTGATCCTGATTTGAGAAAAGTTTGGTTAACCGTTACCAAAAATATGGTAGAGATTTCGTTTAAATCGACGAAAATTTTATTTCGGAAGAATCCAAAAAAACAATAACACCGATGACAAAGGAGAAATATGATGGAAGAATATTTAAGAGGCAGATCCAACCTACCAGCCGTTAATTGAGGTTTTAATTCCGGCTGTTGTGAGAATTTCTTGGTAATCTGAAAGATCAGCTGGCTGGAGTTGAGTCACGTCTTTTAATTCATATTCGCGATGTAAATCTTCGTATTTCTTAAGACCAAATTGATGGAAAGGCAAAAGTTCAACTTCCTTGACTCCAATTTTTTGAAAAAGTTCGCCAAAATATTGGGCATCATCATTTGTATAATTAAAACCTGGAATTACTGGAATTCGGACGTGGACGTTAATGTTCGCTTTGATGGCTGTGACCAGGTTTTTGATGATGATTTCGTTACTGCCACCCGTGCCTTTACGATGCTTGGTTGGATCCCATTGTTTACAGTCGTAATACATAAAATCAACGTAGTGCATAAATGATTCAAAAACTTTGCTGCTTGCATACCCTTCGGTCTCACAAGCCAAATTAATCCCAGCTGATTTAACGGCCTGAGCCAATTCAATTGCAAAAGGTGCTTGAAAAAGAACCTCGCCCCCGGAAAACGTAACACCGCCGCCAGATTCTTCATAAAAAGGTTGGTCTTGGAGAATTATTTTCATTAATTGCTCAACGGTCCAATATTTTCCAACCGTTATTTCGGCATTTTGTTTTTCGTCAAACATTGGTTCCGGTAATCTTGATTGCGATTCCGGATTCGAGCACCACTTGCACCTTAGAGGACAACCTTTAAAGAAAATTACTGTTCTGATTCCAGGTCCATCGTTAAGGCTAAACTTTTGGATGTTGAAAATTAACCCCTTAGTGGGTGTGGTCTTAGTTAGTAGATTAATTTCCATTTTTTTCTCCTTTAGCTAAATTATATCAGTTTCTATTTCGAACGCAATAAATATTAGCTACGAATGAAATTGGAATCAAGAGCAAAAAGGATAAAATAATAGTTGGAAGGAGTTACAATGGAGCAAACAAGAATTGATCGTTTACTAGAGATAGTTAATGAAAACAAGAAAATTGAAGTGAGTAAATTAGCCAATTTATTGGCGGTTTCCAAAGTAACGATTCGAAAAGACCTGAACGAATTAGAAGAGCGCGGTTTACTTAAACGCGAACACGGATTTGCGATTGTTAATAATCCAGACGATCTGAATTATCGGTTGGCTCAAAATTATCAAACGAAACTGAAAATTGCCAGCGAGGCGTCGCGGTTGGTTAAAGAGCAGGAAACCATTATGATTGAGTCTGGCTCCACTTGTGCTTTATTGGCCGAACAGTTGGGAAAGCAAGGAAAGCACGTTACGATCATTACGATCTCATACTTTATTGCTAATTACGTGGCACAATATCCGAATTTGTCAGTAATTATTCTAGGTGGTCAATATCAAAGTACATCGCAAGTTGTTGTGGGGCCATTGGTTAAGCGAACTCTGCAAGGCTTCAAAGTACAGAAACTTTTTATTGGGACTGACGGTTTTGACGATAAAATGGGATTTTTTGGGAATGATTTAATGAGAACGGAAACGGTCCGGCAAATGGCTCAAGATGCTAAAGAATTAATCATTTTGACGGATTCTAGTAAATTTCAAAAGCCAAGCTTGATTCAACAGTTCTCTTTGACAGAGGTTTCTGAAGTTATTACTGATCGAGAACTTTCTGACACTGCTAAGAAGACGTTAGCCGCAAAAAAAATTATTGTTAAACTAGTTTAGAAAACTTGAGCCTGCGGGCTTTTTTCTTGCTTTTTTAACTCTAAGAGTTTATGATGGTTTCGTAGGAAAGTTATATTAGTTTCATTTGAAAATAGGAGAACATAAAAATGAAAACGATGACGGCAACGAAAACTAATCATACGATTGAACATTTTGGTCAGTTGACAGCAAAGATGGAGCAGTATCGGGAATCAATTTTGACGGCAAAGCCATACGTTGATCCTGAGCGAGCAATTTTGACAACAGAAGCTTATCAAGCTCATCAAAGTGAACAGGTGGATGTTTTGCGGGCGCATGTTTTAGAACATATCCTAAAAAATATGACGATTTATATTGAACCGGAGACCCTTTTGGTCGGCAATCAAGCACGTTCCAATCGATGGGCCCCGGTATTTCCAGAATATTCAATGAATTGGGTCATTGATGAATTAGATACTTTCGATCAAAGGCCAGGAGATGTTTTCTACATTACAGAAGAGTCTAAAGATCAGTTGCGCGAGATTGCTCCTTTTTGGCATAACAATACCTTGGAAGATCGAGGATTAGCAGCTTTTCCGCCGGAAAGTCGGGTCTTTTATGATCTTGGAATTATTGGAGCTGCTGGCAATATCACTTCTGGCGACGGGCACATCGCGGTTGATTATCAGGCGCTTTTACAGCACGGCCTCAAATGGTATGAAGCGCGGGTGCAGAAAAAAATGGCTGCTCTCGATTTGACCGATTTTGAACAGCAGAAGAAATTATATTTCTATCAATCAAGTTTGATTGTGATTCAAGCGGTTAAAGATTTCGCCAAACGTTATGTTGATTTAGCAAAATTACAGGCAGCTCAAACAACCGATTTAACACGGCGCGCTGAATTAAATCAGATGGCAGATATTATGAGTCGCGTTCCCTATGAACCAGCCCAGAATTTCTGGGAAGCGATTCAATCGGTTTGGTTCATTCACGATATTTTACAAATTGAGTCAAATGGGCATTCAGTTTCCTACGGCCGGATGGACCAGTATTTGGCACCGTATTATGAAAAAGATTTGGCTGAAGGAAAAATTACACCTGAAAAGACAACTGAGCTTTTGACAAATCTGTGCTTAAAGACTTTGACAATCAATAAAGTTCGTTCCTGGGGGCATACTCAATTTTCGGCGGGTAGTCCTTTGTATCAAAATATTACAATTGGCGGGCAAACTGTTGACGGAAAAGATGCGACAAATCCAGTGTCTTACTTGATTTTAGGAGCGATCGTGCAAGTGCATTTGCCACAACCTAATCTGACCGTTCGATATTTTCATGGTCTAAGTGATACTTTTATGCGGGAGTGTGTCGAGGTTATCAAACAAGGATTGGGCATGCCTGCGTTCAATAACGATGAAATTATCATTCCGTCATTTATCGAGCGCGGCGTTAAAAAAGAAGATGCTTATAATTACAGTTCGATTGGTTGTGTTGAGTCGGCAGTGCCCGGAAAATGGGGTTACCGTTGTACGGGGATGAGTTTTATTAATTTTCCGCGGGTCCTTTTGATTGTGATGAACGGCGGAGTGGACCCGGAATCAGGCAAACGGCTTTTGCCGAACTATGGTCAATTTACTGAAATGACTTCTTATGATCAATTGATGAAGGCTTGGGATTTATCATTGCGAGAAATGACGCGCCAAAGTGTCGTGATTGAAAATACTTGTGATCTGGTGTTGGAGCAGGGTTATCCTGATATTCTTTGTTCGACCTTGACTGATGATTGCATTGGCCGCGGTAAAACAATTAAAGAAGGCGGAGCAATTTACGATTTTATTAGTGGTTTACAAGTTGGGATAGCTAATTTAGCTGACTCGCTGGCGGCGATCAAAACGTTAGTCTTTGAACAACATCAATTAAGCCCCCAGGAACTCTGGGATGCTTTGCAAAGCGATTTTGCAGGGGAGCGGGGCGAAGAGATTCGGCAAATGCTCATTAATGATGCTCCAAAATATGGAAATGATGATGACGTAGTTGATGATTTGATTGTTGCAGCTTATTCATCTTACATCGATGAAATTGGAAAATATCACAATACACGCTACGGTCGAGGACCAATTGGCGGTCTTCGCTACGCTGGAACTTCTTCGATATCCGCAAATGTGGGTCAAGGACATAGCACTTTGGCAACGCCGGATGGTCGACACTCGCGCACTCCACTAGCAGAAGGATGTTCGCCGGAACATGCGATGGATACAAACGGGCCAACGGCGGTTTTCAAAAGTGTCGCGAAACTTTGGACTAACGACATCACCGGTGGAGTATTGCTCAACCAGAAAATGTCCCCCCAGATTTTACGCTCAGATGAAAATTGTATGAAAATGATTGCCATGATTAGGACTTTTTTCAATCGGCTTCATGGTTATCACGTGCAGTACAATATTGTTTCGCGGGAGACTTTAATTGACGCGCAAAAGCATCCCGATCAGCACCGCGATTTAATTGTGAGAGTTGCTGGTTATTCTGCATTCTTCGTCGGATTGTCGAAAGAAACTCAGGATGACATTATTGAACGAACGGAACAAGATTTTTAGAATTTGGCCGCTTATCTTGCGTACGTTATAATAAACGAGAGGCAAATTATGAAAAATTATACACCAACCAAAGCAAGACAAAATTTATATCAAATTCTGAAAGATGTTAATAGGAAAAAAAACCCCGTGACAATCATTCCAGCTAATGGTAAAGAGGATGAGGCAGCGGTGCTTGTTAGTAAGAATGATTGGGATTCAATTATTGAACCTTTATACCTGGATAGTACAGGAACATTAGCCCAAGTGAAGAAGAGAATTGATGATGATAGTGGATTTACCGAGGTCGATGAAATAGACTGGGAACATTTATGAATTACTCGGTTCAGATTAAAAATTCGGCAAAAATTGATTTAAAGAAAATTCGAAATTCTAATTTAAAAAATATTTTTTTGGAAGTCGTAAATGCTCTGAAAGAGGATCCTTATCAATCAGCCCACGCAATCTTTTGAAAAACTTCAACCTTATAATAAAGGTCTGTATTCGAGAAGGATCAATAGTCAACACCGGGTTGTTTATGCGGTTGATGATCAAAAAAGATTGTTTATATTTATTCTGCTTGGACTCATTATCAATAACCAGCTACGGCCGGTTTTTATTTTGCCCAAAATTTGACGTTCATACGCCAACGCTCTATAATAGCTTTTGATTAAAAATGACCGTTGGTCAATTTGAAGGTAAAGAGTCGATGTATGCACAAAATGAAAAACAAAAAGAATTAAAAACTCAACAAATTGCCGAATCCGCTTTGGAGCTTTTTCAAAATCATTCGTATTTTGAGATTACAATGGCTCAAATTGCCCGATCCGCGGGGGTCGCAAAGGGAACGCTGTTCAATTATTATCCCACCAAGGAAAGCATCTTTATGGATCTTTTGCTGCATGGCTATCAAGAATATTTCTTGGCAGCTCACAGTCAATTTGATGCCCAAAAGATTAGCAGTTTGGCAGAACTACGGCAATTCTTGTTAGATTTAACGCAAGATTTGATTGAAAATCGGCCTGTCGTCGTGCGCTTAAACGCTTTGCGGGGATTGGTTCTTGAGAAGAATTGGATCAAAGATCAAACCGTGCGGGAACGAGAAAAACTGTATCACATTACCCAGAGCCTGAATCAGGCGATTGCTGAAAAGATTTCAACTTTAACTGCACAGGAAGTTAATCAATTGTTTTTCGCCCAAAGTGCGATTATCAGCGGTTTAATGAACTTATCAGGATTGGATCAGTTTAATCATCAACAGCTGAAAATGGAAATGAAAGATTTTCATGTTGATTTGAATCGGCAAGCCCAGGAAATTTATGCTGCTTACTTAGACGGATTATTGCTTAGAAAGGGGAGTTTATAATGAATCAAAAATATATTCGCAATTTTTCGATTATTGCGCATATCGATCATGGAAAGTCGACTTTGGCTGATCGAATTATGGAGTTGACGCATACTATCGACAAGCGTGATGAAAAAGATCAGCTTTTAGACGATTTAAAGGTTGAGCAGGAACACGGAGTGACGGTTAAATCGCGCACGGTTCGCAACGTTTACCAAGCTAAAGACGGTCACCAGTATGAATATAATTTTATTGACACGCCTGGTCACGTCGACTTTTCCTATGAAGTTTCCAAAAGCCTTGCTGCCAGTGATGGAGCAATTTTGTTGGTCGATGCAACGCAGGGAGTGCAAGCTCAAACGGTTGCTAATTATCGCTTAGCTAAGAAAAATCATTTGGCGATCATTCCAGTCATCAATAAAGTTGATATGCCAGCGGCTAACGTCGAGGAAACCGAGGAACAGATTAGAGAATTGGACGATGATCTAATTGAAGCAGAAATCCTAAAAATTTCTGCGAAAACCGGGCTTGGAGTTGAAGCGGTTTTGGAAGCAATCCACACCAGAATTCCAGCTCCTAAAGGAGATCCCAAGGAGACATTGAAGGCGCTGGTTTTCGATTCGCTCTACAATCCATTTCTTGGCATAATTGCTTACGTGCGGATTTTTGAGGGCACCTTAAAAACGGACGAGCAAGCAATACTGGTGGCCGAAAATGTGAACATTCAAACCAATGAAATTGGCATCTTCACACCGGAAATGAAGCAAGTTGATCAGTTATCGGTAGGCGACGTTGGTTATGTTGTGACGGGGTTAAAAGATCCGCAGTTGGTGCGAGTGGGAGACACTTTGACGCTAAAAGATCATCCGACCAAAACGCCGCTTCAGGGCTATGAATCAGCTAAATCCGTGGTGTTTGCCGGATTTTATCCGAAGAATAATGATTACCAGGAATTGAAAAGTGCTTTAGCAAAATTAGTTCTGAATGATCCCTCACTTCATTATCGCGAAGAGCTCTCTGATGCTCTCGGACCAGGATTTCGTTGCGGATTCCTTGGCATGTTTCACCTCCAGATCATCCAGGAAAGATTGAAAAATGAGTACGGCTTAGAAGTTTTAACCACCGCCCCGAACGTAACTTATCGGATTCATTTGAAGAAAGACGGAGAAGTTAAGGAAATCACCAATCCAACGCAATTCCCGTATTTCAACGAAATTGATTACATCGAGGAACCGATAGTAAATGCAACAATTGAAGTCCCAAATGACCTCATGAGTGCCGTGATGAAGCTTGCTGACCAGCATAAGGGCGAACTCATGGACATGGATTCGAGTGCCAAAAACGCTGAACTAATTTATCAGATTCCCGTTTCAGAAGTGGCGTACCAATTTTTTAATGAACTCAAGTCGGTTTCTCACGGATATGCAACTTTGGATACCGAAGATGCGGGGTATCAGAAGGCTGATGTGGTGAAAGTTGAGGTCGATATCAACTATTCGCCAATCGATGCCCTGTCGTTTGTCGTTCATCGCTCAGATGCTGCCCGCCTCACCCAAGAGCTGGTTCATAAATTGAAATATACCGTTCCCCGCGCGCTTTATCCGATGCCCGCTCAGGCAATCGTGGAGGGTAAGGCACTCGCCCGCGTTGATATTCCGCCTTTAAGGAAAAATGCTGCCGTTAGTGCCACTAAAAAAAGTATTTCGAAGAAACAAGATTTACTGCGGCGCCAGAGCGTCAACAAGCGCCAGGCAGTCAAAAATAACGTCAAACTGTCACAAGAAGTCTTTAACTCAATCTTGGAATTGAAGCAATAACTTGATCTTGTGCCATTGAATTGAAGAAGTAGGGGGTATCCAAACCTGCTTTTTTTCTATAAAATAAGTGCAAGTTATTTATTTTCTAGATTCTAATTAGGAGGTCATTGATGAAGACTATCATTAACGAAAAATATAAAATTCGAGGAGAGGAGATTGAAATTCGCACTTTGATGATGAAGCTGCAATTAATCAGGCATTAGATCGTTATCGTGAAAATCATAAATTTATTACACCAATAAGCGTCATCGGTTAGGTTTAACGCAACTAGATTTTGCGGCGCTATTGAACTTCAGTGTGACAACTGTTGCGATCTACGAAACCGGAGCTTTACCGAGCCAAGCGGATAATAAAGTGTTAATTGCCTTAGAGGCAGAGCCAGACCTTATGATGCGCCAGTTCATTGATTGGTTTTAATTATTGTTTGACAAAAAATAATTATTGTTTTACAATAACAGAAATCAAAAAAGGAAACGTTAAGATGAATAAAAAAGTTAATTCAGTTTTGTTGAGCGTCCTGAAATAGTGACGTATATTTTTTCTGGCATATTTATAATTGATATTGGCGGCTTGATGATTGCGGGAATTGGAATGTTTTTAAATATCGGTAATTTGCGCACAACTCTACTTTCAAATGCGGAGCAATCGTTGCTGGCTTGGTTTTTGTCCCTCGCACTTATTATTGTTCTTTTAGGAGTTTCGATTTTTGCCAGAAGAATGATTAAGAGTCCCAATTCTGATAACCTAAAGCAAATTAGGCGATTGACTGCTGCTTTTTTGGTGCTGGAAGTATTATCAAAAGTCTTTCACTTACAAAACATCAGTGATATTTATGTTTCGTGGACATGGCTGTTCTTCGTGCCGATTTACTTATTTTTAAGAAAAGGATCTAAAAATGAGCAAAAAAGTTAATTCAGTGCTGTTAAGCGTTTTGGAAATAGTTACATATGTCTTTTCGGCTATCTTCGCAATTGCAACAGGTGCGTTATTGTTTGCGGGACTAGAAATGGTTTTTGACTTTGGCAGCTTCCATACTGAATTGCTGGAAGATGTTTTAGACAAATCTTCTTCTACGGTTGCAGATGTTTTTTCGCTGATCACGGCGTTCCTAATTGTGGTTGGATTTTTAGGAGTTTCAATTTTTGTTAGAAGAATTGTCAGAAATCTTAAGCATGAAATTTATTTTACGGCTGATAATCTGAAAAATATTCGGTGGATTATGTGGGATACAGCAGCTTTTTTCTTCCTTGATTTATTGGCCAAAATTCTATTTAATATCATTCATCAGAAGAGTATGAACATTTCGTGGACAGAGCTGTTCGTCGTCGCGCTGGTATTTCTAGTCATCTATGTGATTTATTTAGTTTTCAAAAGAGGTGTTGAATTACAGGAGGATTCTGATAGTCTAATCTAATGGAGTAAAATTAAATGATTGAAATAACCTTAGATATGGTGATGCTGCAGAAGAAAATGAGTTCAAAAGAGTTGGCTCAAATAATTGACATCACTCCAGCCAATTTATCGATTTTAAAAAATGGCAAAGCTAAAGGCATTCGTTTTAGCACTTTAGAGAAAATTTGCGAAGCATTGGACTGTCAGCCGGGAGATATTATTAAACATGTGAAATAAAAGCCCTTGAGCGTAAATTCAAGGGCTTTTTAATCGTGGTCGTGATGATGATTATGTTGTTGGTTGTTTTCGTGGTAGGGTTCCATTTTCCAAGTTACGGTATGTCCGTCCTGATCTTTTGAAGTCCAAGTTTTAAATTCAGCGTCGTTATCATGCATTTGATATGGGACGTTAAAAGATCCGATTGTTAGAGTTGAATCTGAAACTTGATAATTTTCCTTACTATCCTGCCCGCCATTAACACTCTTGGTGGTGACAGTCGTTTCGTCAACAAAATTCAGAATCTTAATACTATTTTCTACAAAATTCTGAGGTGCTTTATTTGTGTGCGCCGCTTGATTGGCATTGATTCCGTCATAAAGAATTGGCACGATTTTATAACTTTTACCAGTGAGAAAGCTCTTAAGCCGATCAGAATCACCAGTTTCCTGCTTTTGAGGCTGAGAGCTTTCTTTACTCGCTTCGGGGCTTGATTGAACTTCTTTTGAAGACTCTGATTGAGCAGAAGAACTACTAGAACTAGCGATTGGAGCGGCAGGTGTTTGCTTGTTTTTCTCGACGATGCCATACATACCGACGCCAAAAACAACTAACGCAACAACGACAATTGCTTCAACGAGGGAAGTCCGGCGTTTAATGCGGCGAACCTCAATAAAATCATCATGCCACATCGGATCATTTTTCCGTTCTTGATAGAATTCATAGGAATGAAGCGCACCATTGTGCCCCCGATATTTTTTTGCCAAACTAAATTTTCTCCTTCAATAATAGACTCATTTCATTATATCGCAGGAGTCAAAAAATTTACTCAAATAAGCCGGTGAGTTCAGCTTGTTGCAAAATGTGCGGATCACTTGCTTTTAAAAAGTCTTTTTTGCGAGCGCTTGGTTTTAATTCGAGTTCAGAATCAAGAACATAAACTGTAAATCGATAAGCGTGCTGTTTTCCGCGTGGTGGCTTAGGACCCGCATAGTGGTGGCGTCCGTAAGCAACTCCTTGTTTTGCATTTCCTAGCTCAGGAAGGATTTTACCAGCAGGAATATGTCCGGGAATGCGGTCCTTGACAAGCAGATTCCAAATTAACCAATGGTTGAAGGTTTTGAAAATTGGATGTTTGATGTCATCTAAAGTAATTGCGATTGTTTGAGCGTTCACCGCAACGTTATGAAGAATAAATTCAGGAGAAATGTTATCACCTCTGCCAGTATATCGAAGAGGAAATGTTGCTCCTTCTGTTAAATCAGGACATTCGAAAGTAAATTCATTATTGCTCATGATTAATCCTTTCTTATTTGATGTTAATTTTAACAGTTATTTCCAACCTTACAAAACTGTTAGTTTAGAACCCAACTTTTCCTGCTAGAATTCATTCGTAATCAAATCAGGAGGAAAAGTTCATGACAAATGTTGTGGAAGTTAAAGAAGTTAAGAAAATTTATGGTAAAGCGCGTGGTGAACAAACAACCGCCCTTAAAGATGTCAGCTTTCAAGTTGAAAAGGGGGAGTTCATTGGAATTATGGGAGCCTCAGGTTCAGGGAAATCGACGTTATTAAACATTTTATCAACGCTCGATAAGCCAACTTCAGGTAATGTGCAGATTAATGGTCATGACATTACTGGTTTAAAAGGGAATGCGCTGGCAGACTTTCGGGCTCATCAGATTGGTTTTATTTTTCAAGATTTTAATCTCTTAGAAAACCTCACTTCCGAAGAAAATATTGCATTACCGTTATCGTTACAAGGCGTGAGCCCACGTCAAATTAAGGCGATGGTTAAAATGATTGCTCAAAAATTATCAATCGAAGAAATTCTTCCAAAATATCCTACTGAAATCTCAGGCGGACAGAAACAGCGAGTAGCTGCTGCACGGGCACTTGTGACAAAGCCTGCAATTCTTTTTGGTGATGAACCAACAGGAGCACTTGATTCTAACAGTGCTCGTGAGCTATTAACCACCATGTCGAGTCTTAATTTTAAAGATCAGATTTCGATTCTCCTCGTAACGCACGATCCATTTTCTGCGAGCTTTTGTCAAAGAATTCTTTTCATCAAAGATGGAGTAATTTTTCGCGAGCTAAAGCGTAATCAACAAGATCGAGAATCGTTTTACCACCAGATTCTTGATGAACTCGGAACATTTAACGATTAGGGGGCAGAACATTGAGTTTTAAATTAGCATTAAGTGGCATTAAAAGTCGATTAAAAGATTATCTCGTTTTATTTTCAGGTTTAATGATCTCAGCAGCCATTTTTTACATGTTTCAGTCGCTTGCCTCTAATCATGAATTTTTAAAATCAAACACCTCTCTGCAGATGATCGTCTTTATCTTTTATTTTGGAGCCGTCCTTCTAGGCATTATCACGGTAGTTTACATTAACTATGCGAACTCGTTTCTTCTAGCGATGCGGCAAAAAGTGTATGCGATGTACATGATGTTAGGAGCTAAATCACGAAAAATCGCACAGCTGATTTTTCTTGAAACTATAACAATTGGGCTGTTTGCAGTTGCAGTTGGCATTATTTTAGGACTGGGGTTAACCCAAGTTGTCAGTAAAATTTTGATTAATCAGATGGATTTGGCAGTAACTCATTTTACGCCGTGGAATCTTTCAGCAATCCTCGTGACGTTTGTTTTCTTCATGGTAATATTCGCATTAATGGCGCTGCGTAATGCCAGCAAATTAGTTCGCCTGCCAATTTTAAAATTGTTGAACCAAGCAAAGACGCCAACTCTGCTTAAGAAAAATAAAATTTTGTGGTTTATTGAAGTAGTTGTTGGAATCACTCTTTTGGCAATTGGCTACTGGTCGATGTTTGAATTGACGGAATTGCAGTTGAAAGGGCTTGGAATCGCAATTATTACAATTGTCCTTGGCAGCTACTTTGTCTTTGATGCGCTGTTTTTAGCGATTATTCAAATTTTAAGAAACAATGATAAATTTAGGTTAAAAGGTCTGCACAGTTTTACCTTGGGTCAGCTCAGTTTTCGAGTTCGTGATTTAACCAAGCTTTTAGCAATGATCTCAATTTTGTTTGCGTTGGCTTTAGGTGCAATTACGGTAGGTCTAAGTTTTCACCAAGAAGCAGATGATATGACTAACATGACTTCCCATTATGATTTAGTAATGCACGATCCGACAACTAAAGAACAAAAGCAGATCCGCAAATTAAATGTAACGGATACGAGTGTTTATCGTTATAAGATTATCGGCAGCAAGGTGTATTGGAATGCCGATGATTTCAACCGAAAGCCTTATTACGATGTTGAGCCTAATGGAACTTATCATCCGATTAAGCATCCTCATGTCACAGGCGAGCAGATGCTTAAAAATCCAGAGAAGTGGCTCCAAACGCTATCACTTTATTTACCAGCAAAATCCATGCAGGCTAAAGGTGCATTTGTACTAGACGGAAAATATCATGAAATTCAAGGCAAAGAGACGAAACTCAGCCTTTATGTTCTAGAAGATTTCATGAAAGAAAAAGGTCAGTTAAAACCTTTAGTTGAATCAAATTCTAAGAAAATTCAGCTGCCGAATCCGATTAATGATTCCACGCAAAAGTATCAGGCTTATCAAGTGTTTAATAGTATGTTTTCAGGTTTTGAGTTTATGGGTTTATTCTTAGGAATTGCATTTCTTGCCATGTTGGCTTCAATCTTAATGTTCAAAATCCTCTCCAGTGCGACAAGTGATGCTAAGCGTTATCAAATGCTGGACAAAATTGGTACTAGGAAGAAAGTGCTTCAGCGCTCGATTAAAGCAGAGCTCGGTGTTCTCTTCCTCATGCCAGGAATCCTTGGAATCATCCACGTTCTGTTCGGGCTTCAGATGTTTAAAGTGACCCAGCTGTTGGAACGTCCATATGGTAATCTCCTAGTCCCGTTTACGATCTTTTTAGTGCTTTATGGGATGTATTATTTGATTACGGAGCTGTTATATCGCTCAATCGTGTTGGTAAAAGACTAAAAAATCCGATCATTTGGTCGGATTTTTTATATGAATTTGTTGTTCTTTTGATAACCTTTAAAAGCAAAATCTGGTATTTTGTGAATAAAAACGCTGCTGCTGTCAATAATACTTAAATAGTTATTGATGTCATAGGTTAACCAATGAGTAACAATGGGTGATTTTTCATATTCAATTAAACCAAATTTATTTTGAAATCCTCTGACAGTTTTTTCTATTTCGTTAACTCGAGGATCTTCGCCATTAATGCCGATTTTTGCAATAATAGATAACACAAGGGCAATATCGTGAGCTGCAAAGTAGCTAAAGAAACCCGATGACTTTTCAACACCCAAACATCTAGCAATATTAATCCCCATACTGTGCCGCTCAATCGTGCGTCTTCCCAACAGGACATCGGCAGCTTTGAGAACTCGAGGATCTTTTTTTAATTTAGGGTGGTTAGTTAAGGCAAGTAAAGCACAAGTCGTGTTTACTCGACAACCATTCTTTGAATTAGGCAGCTTTCGGTATCCAGCAATGTACCCGAAATTGCCATAAACAGTTCCAACTGGCCAGGCACCGTCAGCTAGTTGTTTACTTAATAACCAATCATAGGATTTTTTTAGTTGAGGGTCTAATGATTTACCTACTGATGAAATTCCCCATAGTGGAAATGCTGTCTGCAAGGGGACCATGTCATATTCTTCTCCTTCATAGGACCATGAACCATCAGTTTGTTGTTTTGCCATCAGGTAGTTTACAGCTTTTTGAACTTCATCCATCTTATAATCGAATCCAAGGTAAGCAATCATCGTTAAAGCAATTGATGTTGATTGAATAATGGAAGTGGGTGCAGTTCGATCACTTATGCGAAATGAACCATCGGAATTTTGTAAATCCAAAATAGATTTCAAAATAGGATCATTTTTTCTTTCAAGATCTAGTTCGTTTAATTCGTCTTTATCAGGATCTGACATATTTGACAAGATCTTATAACGGAGGCAAGGTGAGGGATCTGTTAATAACAGTGATGGCTTCATCATAAAATTTCCTTTAACAAATTTCCAGTTTTTGTTTTCATCTCAGCAACTCTTTCTGGGGTTCCGCTGGCAACAATTTTGCCTCCTAAATTGCCACCTCCGGGTCCCAATTCTACCAAGTAGTCGCATTGCAACAATAAATTTAAATCATGCTCGATCACCCAGACTGAGCTGCCATTATCTACCAGCTTATTTAAGATTACCAGCAATTTTTGGGTATCTTCATTATGTAGTCCAACGGTTGGTTCATCAAGGATATATAACGTTTCCTTAGATTTGTTACTTTGAAGTCCTTTGGCTAGTTTTAGCCTTTGAGCCTCACCAGAAGAAAAAGTCTGAGCGTTTTGACCAAAAATGAGATAACCTAATCCCATCTCAATTAAATTTTTTAGCTTCTCCGCTAATTTTTTATGATCTTTCCATAACTCATACATTTCTTCAATACTAAGGTTAAAAAGTTCAGGATATGAGTAACCTTTGATTTTCACTTCCCATGCTTCGGGTGAGAAGCCGGTTCCATTACATGTTTCACAAGGGGTATACGAAGGTGGCATAAATTCCATTGAAATTTTATTAAACCCTTTTCCATGACAATCAGGACAATTTCTTTGGTAGACAGATTTTGATAATTGGAGAGAGACAGCAGTTTCATCGGTTAAATAAATATCCTGCAGAATTTTATCTATCCCAAAATAGCGATAAATATTTGTAATATCTGATTTTGATTGGTCAATCAAAATAACATGTTTAGGCATGCCTTCAATCGATTGATATTTACCAATGACATCGGGTTCATATGATACAGAGGTCGTTTGCCTTCTTTTAACGTAGGCTTTGGCAATCGTATCCACAATTAAGGTGCTTTTACCAGATCCCGATACCCCGCAGATTCCAACTAAATTTTTCAATGGAATTTGTAACTTTTGAACATTTAGATTGTTTTCGACAGCACCCTTGATAGTTACATAATTAAAAGCAGATCGCCGGCGAGAATTTTTAATTGGATAAGGGTTTTTTAACCACTTTGAAGTCAGATTATCTTCCTTGATAATTTTGTTAATATTTCCGGTTGAAATTATTTGACCCCCATTCTTTCCAGCACCCTGACCCAATTCAATGATGTTATCAGCTTGTTCCATAAAAGCAGTTTCATGTTCAACGATGATTAATGTATTACCAATTTTGCAAAGTTCTTTTAATAACTCAATCAATGACAATATTTCTGTCTGGTGAAGTCCTCGAGAAGGCTCATCTAGTAAGATAGTCAATCCTTTCATTTCATTACTAAGAAATGTTGTTAACTGGACTCGCTGTGCTTCGCCAGCTGAGAGAGTTGATGAAAAACGATTCAAATTAAGATAAGTTAATCCGGTTTTGATCAGAAAACTGCACTTTAGCTGCAAGATTTTTAACGACTTTTTCATTAACGGAAATTTGATCGGTTTACCTTGGAGCGGGTTGAGAAATTCACTGAGCTCAGCGATTGATAATTGACAAACGTCGTAAATGTTAAGGTTTTGAATTGTGATTGAATTAAGTTCAGGTTTTAAGCCACTTCCATGACAAGTTGGACATACAAGATGGTCGGTAAATGTACCTCCTAAATCCCAATTGCTAATCCATCCCTTAAAACCCGGGAAGGGGAGGGTTTCACTATATTCTCTGCCATTTGATGATTTAAATTGAACCTTCATGGGCTTTTCATCACCGAAGATAAATTTTTCTTGTGCTTCACTTGTCATTTCACACCACGGAGTAGAATAAGGGTCAAAATGATATCGTTTGGAAAATGACTCTAAAAAGTAGCGTCCACTACTTCCAGCTTTACTTAGATAACTTTTTGGAAAATAACCATAAGATTGCATTGCTCCATCAAGTAATGGCTTTGCGGGGTCGATAATAATTTTTTTGACACTTATTTGTTGAATGGTTCCAACACCCTGGCAAGAAGTACAAGCACCACGATAGTTGCTTCTGCTAAAATCTGTCGGTCTTGGTTTTTTCGCTGTAGTTTGACAGTTTGGGCAGATCCAGAAATTTATCTGGTTGTTCATTAAACTACCGCATTTTGGGCAATGTTTTTCTCCGGCATAAACAAATAGTTCTGATAAGTGATCATACATTCCAGTAATTGTTCCAATATTTGAACGAGGATTGAATTGCCAACCATCACTACTAACTGAACAAACCAGACCTAGGCCTTCGATTGAATCAACTTTGCAGTTCCTTTTTTCATTTGTATTGTATCTCTCGTATGTTGACAGGGTTTCGAGAAAATTTCGTTTAGCTTCGGTTTCAATAATATCCCAGACTAAAGTAGATTTTCCCGAACCTGAAACACCAGTAATAACTGTCATTTTATTTTTGGGAATTGAGACAGAAATGTTTTTAAGATTATTTGCATAAGCGTTGTTTATTTTTATTTCGCTTGAGGATTCTATTTTTCTTGGGGGATTAATTCTCAAGGTGTTTTTTTCTAAAATTGCCTTTGCCGTTTTTGTTTTTTGTTTGAGCAAATCACTAATTGAGCCCTGAAAGACGAGACTTCCCCCTTTAGGACCTGCACCGGGACCGATTTCGATAATCCAGTCAGCATAAGTAATTACATCTAGGTTATGTTCCACAATTAGTAAAGTAATGCCGGCATTTTTTAAAATGTCAAAAATACATAAAATTTTTTCAATATCTGCTTTGTGTAACCCCGAAGTTGGCTCATCTAAAACGATCATCATCGAGTGATTCAGCTTTTTACTCAGAATTTTAGCAATTTTTAATCTTTGAGCTTCTCCGCCTGAGAGAGAAGAGGTAGACTGATTCAAAGAAAGATATCCTAAACCAACATCAACTAAAGATGATAAACATCGCTCTAAAGCATCGTAATTAATTGAAATGTTAAAAAAGTTGGGCTGAGCTTTTAAAATTTCCAAAAATTCAGTAACTTTTAATTCCATAAAATCAACAATTGAGTAGGATTTATCAGCGATTTTTATCAATTCCTGAGCAGCAGTATTTGAAAATCGGTTGCCATTACAGGAGGGACAAACAATTGAATATGATTCCTGGTATCTCATATTAATCTTGATGGTTCCTAAACCGTTGCACTGCTTACAAGCTCCATCTTTGGTGTTGAAGGTAAACAGAGACGCTGGTTTGTGGGAATAATGGGCAAATAGTTCTCTAATCTCCTCAGCTAGGTTCATATAGGTAGCCGTTGTTGATCTAGCATTGTTACCGATCGGATCTTGCGTGATTTCAAGAATTTTAGGAATATTTCCAGTAATAGATGAACAATTTAGATTCGTTTTTTGTTTTAAAGAAGGAATAATCACTTCATTAATTAAAGTACTTTTCCCTGAGCCAGAAACCCCACAGATAACAGTAGCGCAGCCAAGCGGAATATCTATATCTAAGCTTTTTAGATTTCTCGCTCTAGCATCCTTTATCGCTAAAAACTCCTTAATAGGACGTTTATGGTGGTTGTTTTCTTTAAGATCAATCCTCTTAAGGTAAGCAGTTGGACTTCCTTGAAAAATAATGTTGCCACCATTTTTTCCAGCTCCTGGTCCGAGAGCAATACAATTATCAGCATCTGAAATTGCAGTTTCATCATGTTCAATATAAATAACATCTCCAATTAAATCTCTTATTTCTGACATAATTTGAGCTGTTTCTGATGGGTGAAGTCCGATCGTGGGTTCATCTAAAATATACATAATATCGTCGATGTTATTATAAATTGCTTTTGCAATTTGAAGCCTTTGATATTCACCTCTTGAAAGGGAGGGAGAAGTTCGATTCAATTCTAAATAACCCAATCCCAAGTTTAAAATTGAATGGCTCTTTTTTAAGATTTCTTCTCGCAAGGTCTGGGCAGAATCAGGAAGGATGGTTTCATTTTCGATAAGCGTAGTAAAATCGGCAATTGATAATGCCAACATTTGGTTAAAAGTTAGACCATTCAAGGTGGTTTTAGCAATTGTTGGATCTAAGCCAGTTTGATAACAACTCTCACATTTTTTTCCTTTACACTTGGGGCAAATCTTGTTAAACATGGATGGTTCCATTTTTTTAACAGTGCTATTACATTCAGGACAGATATTTTTAAATACGAGCTGATAATTCTTTTTTGAATCGCAGTCTCTTAAAATAATAAATCCAAGACCAAATAATTTTGCTTGTTTTAAAATGTTTCTTGCTTCCACAAGAGATAGCGGGGATTTTGAATCAATCAGGATGATTGAAATGGAATGTTTTTTATCGGGGTCTAATGGAGTAATAGTTTTTAAATCATCGATTAAGATGTCTAGATCAGGAAAATCTTTACGTAATTGTTTTAGTAATGTCGCATGGCTTCCTGGAACTTTATTTAAAATTCTGGCTTGAATTTGGATCTGGGCATTTTTTGAAGCCTTTATTAGCTCTTTAATTACTGAATCTTCGGAGTAAAGATGAATTTTTGTGCCACAGTGTGGGCAGTATTGAGTTCCAAAACGCGAATAAAGGATCCTTAAAAGAACGTGAATGCCACTAGCGGTTGCAACTGTTGAATAAGGATTTCGATTTTTGGTATTTTGCTTAATTCCTACTACAGGTTTCAAGCCTTCGATTGAATCGACCATTGTGTTGCTTGACGGGTAAGTATCGTTTTTATTTGAAAATAGTTCAAAAAGTCGATTACGTGCTTCTTGATATAAAGTGTCATAAACTAATGATGATTTCCCAGAGCCAGAGATGCCGGTGACGACAGTTAAACCGTTGGGAATTGTCAAACTAACATTGTTTAAATTATTGATATTTGCATTTTTTATTTTAATCGTCATTTTGCTCGATCACTTTCTCACGCTTTTCAACGAGATAAAACTTCTTACCAATAATTAAAGTATTCTTTTGGGCTTAAGTCCAATAAATTATGGATTTGTAATCGATTATACTTGACGGTTACATTCAGAAAGGTTTTTTATGGTACATTTTTAGATTTGTAAAAATATTTCGGTAATAGGAGTTCGCCATATAAAAATAGGCGTTTTTCCCTTTAGAGAATCTATCTTGAAGGGCAGAAGACTCATTACCAAATTTTACTGGATCGATGTAATTTCCTAGCATCAACCTTATCAGCTTGTTTCATTCATTTTACTCCTGTAACAATTATACTTATATAATATCTTTTGATAAGTATAATTGGAACAAAATTTGACAGAATTATAAATAACGTTAAACCGCCTAAAACGAACGTTAAACATTAAACCGCTCGAACCGACAATAATTGTGTTAATTTAAAGCTATAAGAAAAGAAAGAGGGACAAGATGAGTTTATTAACAATTGAAAAGGTCACCCGATCTTACGGCAAAGGAGAGTCGAAGTTCGAAGCTTTAAAAGGCGTTAGCCTTGATATTGATAAAGGCGAATCAGTAGCCATTGTTGGCAAAAGTGGTTCCGGAAAATCGACTTTAATGCATATTATGGCTTTACTTGATCAGCCAACTAGTGGCGAGATTAAATTAAATGAACGATCAACTAAAGATATTCGAGCCAAAGAGCTTAATAGTATTCGCAATAAAACTTTTGGTTTTGTTTTCCAGCAGTTTTTCTTAAATGCAAAAGACACAGTTTTGGAAAACGTGATGCTGCCTTTAAAAATTAGCGGAATTACTGGGCGCAAACGACAAGAAATGGCGCTAAAGGCAATTGATGCGGTCGGTTTAAGTGAGAAGAAAAATAATCGGGCAAGCGATTTATCAGGTGGTCAAAAACAGCGGGTTTGCATTGCTAGAGCGCTGGTTAACAATCCTAATATTATTTTTGCAGATGAGCCAACGGGCAATTTAGATTCTCAAACGGGAGAAAAGATTGAAGATATTCTTTTTGATCTGCATCGAAATAATCAGATAACTTTAATTATCGTCACTCACGATGATGATTTGGCTGCTAAATGTGAGCGGCAAATTCAAATCAGAGACGGTGAAGTTGTAAAGGAGCTGGCATAATGAAAATTTTTGATATTCTCCATTCGGCTAGTGCAAACCTTTGGCATAATAAGAGTAGAACAATTTTAACCGTGATTGCGATTATGATCGGGGCAATGACGATTGCTTTGACGGTTGGGGTCAATTCAGGAGTGAACGATTACGTCTCCAAGCAGGTGGCAAACGTTGGGGACAAGGGATTAGTGATGATTATCCCTTCTTCAAGCGCTGAAAGCAACGACAAAATTCAAAAGTATGACCCTAATCGGGGTAACGCAAACGAACAAGAAAGTATTACGCCCGACAAGATGAAGCGTTTAAAAGAAATGAATGAATTGAAGAATGTTCAAGGGGTTCAAGATACAAGTATTGACTATATTCAGAGTTCTAAATCAGCTAAGTATGTTTTTCAAGCTTCTTCGCCAACTGGAATTAACGTTGACCTAAAAGCTGGGAGGCAAGCAGCTAAAAAAGGTCAGCAAAATGAAGTAGTGCTGGCGGGAGATTACGTTAAAGCGCTTGGATTTAAATCTGCGAAACAAGCGCTTGGTCAAAAGGTCAAAATCGCAGTTTCGTCAAAAGCTACTAACCGTCAATCGATCATCGACGCCAAAGTTGTTGGAGTAAGAAACGTTAGCATTGTTCAAGGAAACCAATCAATTATTAGTCAATCGCTAGCCGATCAAGTTTCTGAGCACAATCTAGCAGGATTACCGCAGAAGATGCAGCAAAATTATATTGGTGCGACAGCGATGATCCAAAATCCGACAGACGATAATATTGCTAAAGTTAAAAGTAAACTTAAGAAAAAAGGCTATCAAGCGCAAACTTTTCAAGATCAGATTGGTCAGCTAAGGCAAGTGGTTAATGCGATTACAGGAGTTTTGATCTTGTTTGGAGCAATTGCCCTTTTAGCGGCAAGCTTTGGCGTGATCAACACACTTTATATGTCAGTTAGAGATCGGACAAGAGAGATTGGATTAATGAAGGCATTAGGTCTTGGTCGAGGCAAGGTGTTCTCAATCTTTAGCTGTGAATCGATTTTGATTGGTTTAATTGGGTCAATTCTCGGAATTATCGTTGCGATTCTTGTCGGCAGCGGACTAAATTCTGCAGCTTCCAATAGTTTTCTTAAAGGTTTACCGGGTTTTACTCTGATCAAATTTACGTTTCCTTCCATCTGTATGATTATAGTTTTGATCATGTTTATTGCGTTCTTGGCGGGAACTTTACCAGCCCGTAGAGCATCAAAGCTGGATCCAATTACTGCTTTGCGTTACGAATAAAGTATTTAAAAAAGGCATTACTGCCTTTTTTTGTAAGTTTAAGGCTTGTTAAAAAAGTTAAGTCCAATAAATTTGCTAAATAGACGTTAATAGTTTTTTGAATTTCTAATGCGGTTGCTAAGTTGTGAATCACTTTCGTTGAGCCATCCGCAAGATCTATTACTTCGTAATTTTCATTGACGAAAGAGTTCAATTGCATTTGATCGATGAATTTGGGAAAGTCATGATTAAATTGGTCGAGCCAAATTCTGGTGGTGCCGTTTTCGTAAGCTTTCTGCATCGGCGTGGCAGCCCCATTGAAGTAGCATTTCAAATCAAATAACAAATAGTCAAATCGATCTTTATAAATAGCGTAACGATAGCCGTTCAATGTTGGAGCGATATCCTTTAATATTTCTCACCTCGCAAGAAATAAAGATAAACAATCGCCGAACAGATCACGAAGATGACGATTTCAATTGCAGTTGCGAGGTCGACCTTGGTAACACTAAATTGAGCGGCACTCATCGCAATTAAATCTATTACAAAGTGTGCAAAGATGGGCAACAAGATATTATCAGACACTTGATAAAGAAGGCTAAAGAACATGCTGCAGATAAATGCAAAAACACATTGAATTCCAAGAGTATAGGCGAGGCTCTGCCCAGAAAGATTATTGAGGTGAGCGGCTGCGAAAATCAAAGAACTAACCACTGATGCCCAAAGAAATCCGTGACGCTGATTTTGGAAAATCCGAGTTAGTGGGACAAAAATAATTCCCCGAAATAGAATTTCTTCAAAAATTCCCACGACAATTACGGTTACTAAAATTTGAAACGTGAAATTAGAGAACAGTTGGTCGTGATTCGTGATTAAAGAAAGAAAAATTATTGCCAGCATGATTTCAATGGATTTTTTGGGTTCGGAAATCTTGTTGAAAATCGAAAGTTTCATAAACAAACGTAGGAAAATAATAATGAAAATACTAATGCAAAGATGCCTGATATTTTGTTCATTTTGAGGGGCGGCTTTCAAAAGAACCTGAGCGATGAACCCACCGCTGACCGAACCAAAAATATAGCTAATGATAATACTTAAGACACTTTTTCCGAGAAGTACACTATTTTCTTTATTAAACATTTTTTCCTCCAATGTGAAAAAGTATATCACAAGGGAGATCGATCTCGACCTTGAATTAGGCACAAGCTTATTGACGATAATCATCGGATTCTTAACGTTAAAAAAATGTGCGCTTTTATCCCAGAATTTTTGGTATAATTTTGTCATTTAAGATTAGCGATATGGGGGTTGGCGATGATTATCACCGAAAAAAAGGTTTTTAACTTTTGTATGATTATATATATTCTATTTCTGGGTTATGGCTTCTTTACATATAAAAGTAGTTCAGAAATGATTCATGATCTCATGAATTTGGGATGTATTGTAACGTTGTATTTCTTTGTAAATAAAAGTTGGGAAAATTGACTTAGATAGGAGCGAAAATGAAAAAATTATTGGAAATTTTTGGCAAAAAAGAAGTGATGTTTATAATCGTTGCTTCGATATTGATCGGTTTTATATGTGGAATCTTTACCGGATTGAATTACGTGAATCGCTTAAAATAAACGTATCGCATATGGAGGCTATTTTTTCCCTAAAACTCGCCCTAACTTAAGGTTGAAATATCAATAATTTCATCTGCTTGCTCCCAAATGGAATTATTATGTGTTGCAATGATTATTGTCCGATGGTCATTCTTGAGTGATAACAAGAGCTTCATTACCTCATCACCGTTTGTAGGATCAAGTGCTGCGGTTGGTTCATCAGCTAATATTAAAGGCGGATCTTTTAAAATAACTTTGGCAAGAGCGACTCTTTGGGCTTCACCGCCAGAAATAGAATAGATTTTTTGATCTAATTTTAAATATTCAAGATTAACTTGTTTCAAGGCGTTAAGTTTTTTTTGCTTTTTCTCGGTTGGTTCTAGTTTTTGACCAATTAAACCTAAATCAAGGTTGTCTGAAATCGTCTGAGATTCCAGTAAACCAAAATTTTGAAATAAATATCCGAGATCGTGACGGAAAAACTGTTGAGTCTTGATCTTAAAAAGGCTCTTACTATCATAAAGAATGTCACCATCATCAATCTTTTCCAGGTGTCCAAGAATATTTAACAAAGTGGTTTTGCCGCTGCCGCTTGGACCAATTAAGGCATAAACTTTACCAGATTTGAATTCCAGATTTAAATGATCAAATAAGGTTCTTTGGTCAAATTTTTTAGTCATATTTAGAGTTTTTAACATCAATCATTTTCCTTTCATTACAGTTACAGCAACTGTATCTTCAGTTTTTATTTGGCGATAGATCATCATAGATCCCATTGCAATAAATAGAATCGTTGTACCTACAATAATGATTAAGTCTTTAGTTAGTAAGAATCCTCCGATAGCCGCAACAAGCAGGACGGTTAGTTGTGCTAATAGGTAGTTAAAATGAATTTCTGTAAAAGTCATTCCGGATAGACGTTTGATAAAAATTTCTTTTCTAAATTCTTCAAAATATAATAAATTCATGGCAAACATGAAAATTGAGGTGACAACGCTCATTAAGGAACCGATCAGCAGTGATATTAGCTGCGTTCTGAATTTGTTGACCGAATTAAGATAGTTTAGATTACCGTTAGTGACAACAGAAAACCATTGATATGCTTTGTGATCTTTTAATATTTTAATGGTCGAATCATATCCTTTAAATGAGATTTCTTTGCTGAGAGCAGCTGACCAATAAGAGTTTGTTGCCGGAGTGCTACGTGTGGAAGTAGGAGTCCGAACAACAATAATTGGATCTTTCAAGAATTGAGTTTCGGTATTAGAAAGCGAACTTCCGTTATACAGAAATCTTTGTTGGTTATTGCTTAAATATCCTTTGATTGCAGAATATGATGTATTGCTAAATTTAGTGTCTTTTAGGTCAAGATTAAACAAATTTATGAATCTTTTTGTTATTTTTGATTCCTGTGTCTTTAATTTCTCTGGCAGGAGTAATCCAAATTCACCCGGTTTTAAATTTTGGAGCCGTTTTTTCAATTTTGAGCTAATTTCAACATTTTGTTCACTTAAATAATTAGGAGTTACATAGATTGTATTACCTTCTGGTAAGTAATCTGTTGCCTTAACTCCATCTAATTCTTTTTGTCCCAAGTAACGATCTAAATTATTTTGGCAAAGGAGGGCGTCATGATTTTCAATTGAATCTTTTACTAGATTGTATTCAATTTTGTTTCGGCGATCGTCTTCTTTTCGATTAGTTGCAGATGCTGTCATTGAATAATTTGGAATAAAGCGATCGCTTGCTTTTTGCCATTTGTCTTTTGCTAGATTCATTTCCTGATAAATTGAATAAAAGCCTGTAAATTGTTTAACGGTAAATCCTACAGTTAAAATTGATAAAAATTGAGCTATCAACATAATGGAAATGATTTTCTTAAGCGGCAATTTTCCTTTAATTAGGGACATCAACGTGCTTTTCTTTAAGCTAAATAAATAAACAATACTCAAAATTAAAGAAATGCAGAGCAATACGAAAATATAAATCAAAATGCCTATTGATAATACCGTGATGGTTCGCAAGTAAAATGCTTTTTTGAATAGTAAGATACATAATCCAATAAACCAGGTTATTAGATTGATGATTCCGATTGCTGTTAGATCTGATTTAACTGGACGTAAAGTAACGGCGGCAAGGGATTCCCCCGAAATAAGTCTGATTCCTGCAAAGCGGAGATCTTTAATCCGATAAATCAGCGACAAACCCGCAAATGTTAATAAGAAAATAAAGATACAGAGAACGCTGGTTGCATTTAAAAGCATCTGAAGGCTTCGGATTAATGGAGTTTTCACGGCAGGAAAAGCAGTATATCCTAAATCAGCAAATTTACTCTTTAGAATATTGGGATCCACCTGCCCTTTAACAACTAAGTAGCTCCCAGTTATATCACTAAATTTCAAGGTGTTAGTAGAAGCTTTTTCTAAGCCTTTGGGAAGATTTCCTTCTCCAAAAATTGCATATTTAAATTCGGTTTTTCCAGCTTTATTGGGTTCTACAATCCTTTGAGCAAGCACAATATTGTTTTCTTTTGTAAACTTATTCATCTCTAGATTAAACTTATCTCTATGAATGGGGGCTTTGTTTGCTTCTTGTCCCAGGACGTCTATACCAGCGTAATTTTGAAACGCAATGATGTCCTTGTTTTGAATTAATGAAAAAGTCAGCAGCAGCATTACTACTGCTGAAGAAAAAATTAAAAATATTTTTTTCATTGAAATGCTCCTTTAATATAACTAACGTAATCGTGTTCAGCCCAATACGTTAATTTTGAGTTTTATACAATAAATTTTATTCGAAGATGATGGATTTTGGGCAAATTTTACTCAAATTGTCCGATTGTTTACCCGAGCATTAACAAATATGCGTTCACGTAAAACAAGAAAGCTATTTTAACTCCTATGACAAGATCAGGTGATTTTTACTGGTGGTAGACAATAATTTCAACATTGTGTCTTTGTTAGTTACAGATTTCTTGAAGATATTCTAGGTACACCTTCCTATATGTTAAAATAGGTTAAAAAAAAGGAATTCAGATTTTGTATATTTTTTTACCAGTTTTAATCGGAGTTGTGTCTCTTGAACTAAACTTGTTTTTGTTTTTCAAAGAGCTATTTACTGTTAAAAGTAAATTGGTACTTTTTTCAATCACATTTCTTACGTGTGTGGTTTTCTTTGTTGTTTCTCGACCAGACAGCAACCAATTTTTGATTAATTCAGATCAATATTTGATCATTTCCAGTTTAATTGTAGGGGGATTTTATTTAATACAAGGAAAAAAAAGGTCTGAGTTTTTTCCGCTCCTTCTATTTTTCTTGATTGAAAACATCTTTGTTAATAAATTTCTAAGTTCCCTAATCAGCTCCCACTTAACTACACCAACGCATTTACCGTATGATTCTTTGTTAAATTTGATTTTTCAAATATTATTAACGCTTTTTTTAAGAAAATATTTTAGAAGTCGTGTCCATTCTTTATTGAACACTAGAAAAAAAGTGATAGGAGCTAGTGTTCCATTACTCCTAATAGTATTTTTTTTAGTTCTTTTCGGGATTCTAAACCCCAGTGACGAAAATTTTAAAGGAACTCTGTATATTGAAGAAGGTAGTAACCTTTCAAATATTGAATTACGGGGATCTAAAAAATTTGTTTATAAAATGGGTAATCAGCAGATGAGTCAGTTGAGCAGTTTCTTTTTACTTTTTTTGGTATTCATTCTGATAATTTCTGTCTATATCGGATATGAAGTTAGAAATAATCGCAATCGTAAAAGATTGGAAACCGAAAAAATGACAATGGAGAATTATATTGATACTTTGGAGAAAACGCAGTTAGATATTCGAAAAGTTCAACATGATTACAAGAACATTCTGACGGGTATTAGTGGATTTATTAGTAACGGTGAAGCCAATGTCCCTGAGTTGGAAGCTTTCCTTCAAAAAAATCGGTTAATGCAAAAAGAAAATCAAATTAAATCAGGAACTTTGAACCAACTAAAAAAAATTAATATTCCGGAAGTCAAAGGATTAATTTCAACAAAAGTGGTTGAGGCAGTTCAAAAAGGAATAAATGTAGTTGTCGAATGCAATGAAGAAATTAATATTAAAAAGGTTGATCCATTTGATTTGTCTCGTGCATTAGGAATTATCCTGGATAATGCAATGGAAGAATGCGAAAAACATGATCAATCAAAACTTCAAGTCGCTTTTATCAACGATGATCAGCGTACAATTATTATCGTAAGTAATACTTGTCCAAATGCTCCTTTGAACCTCACTCCAGGAGAATCGACGAAAGGTAAAAATCGTGGCTTTGGCTTGAAAAACTTAAATGAAATAATTGATAGTTCTACATATTTAACCCTGGAGACTCAAGTTGCTAACGGTGTTTTTACGCAAAAGATTTCCATTAAAAAATAAAGCGTTCAGGTATTACGTTACGAACTTGCATGAGTGTTCACGTTTAAAATAGTTTAATTCACGTATAATTTCGATTTTTTTTATGCAATTGTAGTACTCTTAAACAAGATAAGTTTGTATACGAACTCAAATGGAGATAAAAAAATGTTAAAAATATTCGTTTGTGATGATCAAGAAATTCATCTAAAAAATACAAGTAAAATTATTAACGATCTAATCTTATTTATAGATATGCCGATGAAAATTGAGCTTGCTACAACTAAACCTGCCGAGTTAATTTCCAAATTAGATTCAAGAATATATGAAAACGACATTTATTTTCTTGATATTGACTTGAATGATGAGACGTATGATGGTCTTAAATTGGCTGTAAAAATTAGAGAATATGATCCACATGGGTTTATTATCTTTATTACTTCACATTTGGAGTTTGGAATGCTAACTTTTGAATATAAGATCGGAGCATTTGATTATATTGTGAAAACCGATGATTGGCAGGCTTTTAAAGAAAAGATAGGTAAAGCTCTTAATACGATTGCCGTACGTTATCAAACAGAGCAATCAAACTTGGAGAAAAGAAACGATTTAAAATTGATGAACTTTGTTTCTGACTATGATACAAAGCAAATTGATGTTGATGACATTGTTTCTTTGGAAGTAGTGGGCAATCATAAAATTTTAGTTACAGGGAAATACCATATATTTAGGTGTAATGGATCGTTGAGTAAAATTTTTAATAATCTTCCAGAATATTTTTTAAAATGTAACCGTAGCTCGATTGTCAATTTAAAAGAAGTAAAAGGTAGGTCTGTTAAAGACGAAACCATAATTATGTCAGACGGAAGCGTAATTAGATGTTCTAAATGGCAACAAAATAAATTCAAAGATACTTTAAATAAGTTAAATATTCTAAACTTTCGTTAATAAACGTTGCTATTACAGCGATTAAATTAATTACTGATGATAATTGCATAAATAATAATATATAATTTGTATAAACTTTCAGGCATAACATAAATGGAAATGAATACTTGGATTCGAATTTTTGCATTTTTGGTTATTTCTGATTTTCAACAGATATATTCAAACTGTATTTAAGTTCACAATAATCAAAATGCAATTTTAAATATTGAAAAGTAAATAAACCCTTCAAAGTTACAATGTATAAAGCACTCCTGATATTTTAATAATAATTTAAGGAAAATTAGTAAAGTGTTACGAATGTGCCAGAGAATTAAAAGAGACAATCCAGATCCTGTATAAGAATAGTAATTAAAATTGCGTTCAAGACGAAAATTGTTAACCTGAAAAAGTGTTCACGTATTACGTGAATGCTTTTTTTAGTTGCTAAGGTTAACAATTCTGTATTTGGCGTAAGAAACGAAATTTAAAGAACAAACGGTTGGTAATATTAAGATATCAAACAAATTAATTTATTAAAGGAAAACAAAATGAAAAAACATTGGGTAGCCATTACTACTATAACGACCGTTGCAGTAATTGTAGTCGTGGTTGGTATCATATTTATTAAGCGAGGCAGCAGTAATCGCAAGCCTCCTGAAATATCAATCCAAACAGTTGAGGTAAAGAAAAGTGATCCATTGAGCTTTAACGGGATCGCAAAATCCAAGAACACTCAAAGTATCACGCTGAACCAAGCACTTGGCGACAACATTAATCTGGAAAAACAAAGCGGTGAAGCAGTCACGCAGGGCGATTTGGTTGCGACTTACTACAGCTTGAAAGACTACAACACGCTTTTGAATAAACAGCGCCAGGTGCGCCAGAAGAATAACGAAATCGATCAGCTGAAAAAAGATGTTCAGAATAATTCGGCGAAAATCACGACCCTCACAAACGAAGTGAATCAGCTTAATAAAGAACTTAATAAAATGCGTGATGACGCTCCTAATAAAGTCTATGCGCAGTTTGATGGCGTATTGACAGTTCCAACAAGCAGCAGCGATGGAATGAAACCGGTAGCTGAGATCTCAAGTAATGACGCAAGTGTGGTGATTTCAGTCAGTGAATACGACCTCAGTCATCTTTTCTGGGATCAAGAAGTGAAACTTGCTCCCGTAGATTCAGGAACGAAGATTAAAGGTAAGATCACTAATATTGCTGATCGCCCAGACAACACTACCAGTAAGATTTCTACTTATACTGCGCATATTAAGCCAGATGTAGAGTTAAAAAACGGCAGTCATGTCCAAGTTACAATTGCGCTTAAGGAAATCAAAATTCCGAAATCTGCTGTCAAAGAAGAAGACAAGAAGTTCTTTGTTTATAAAGCAAATGGCTCCAAGTACACCAAGAAAGAAATTCAAGGCACCAAGAAAGATAATTATTTCGTTGTAACGAGCGGTCTCAAGAGCAACGAATCAATCGTAAAGAACTACAAAGAAGCGGATTAAATCATGATTAAGATGAATAAAATTAATAAATCTTACGTCGTAAACGAAGATGAGCCGCTCTATGTCTTAAAAGATATCGATCTTAATATCGAAGAAAAAGAGTTCACGGCAATCATGGGACCGAGTGGCTCGGGAAAATCGACTTTAATTAACATTATTAGTTTTCTCGATCGGGACTTTGAAGGAGAGTACTATTTCTCTGACCAAGATGTTAAAGAATTTAAGGATAATGAGCTTTCGGCGATGCGAAATCAGAACGTCGGATTTGTTTTTCAGTCATTTAATTTGATCGAAACGGACACAATTTATGAAAATGTTGAGCTGCCTTTGTTGTATCGAGGCGCCACTCATCGGAGTGCCAAGCCTGAAGTTCTAAGTCAATTAGAGAAAGTGGGGCTTCTTTCAAAGAAAGATCAGCTGCCTAGTCAGCTTTCAGGCGGTCAGAAACAAAGAGTTGCAATCGCCAGAGCGCTTGCCAATAAACCGAAGTTTTTGGTGGCAGATGAACCGACTGGTGCGCTTGATAGTAAAACATCTGATGAAATTATGACGCTTTTTAAAGATCTCAATGCTCAACACGGTGTGACGATCTTAATGGTGACGCACGATCCAGAGGCTGCGAGATATTGTAAGCGAGTAATTGAAGTTAAAGACGGGCAGGTGATCGGATGAGAATTTCAATTAGCATTGAAACGGCAATTA
Organism: Xylocopilactobacillus apicola; assembly: GCF_033095985.1. Classification (NCBI taxonomy): domain Bacteria; kingdom Bacillati; phylum Bacillota; class Bacilli; order Lactobacillales; family Lactobacillaceae; genus Xylocopilactobacillus; species Xylocopilactobacillus apicola. Next base: position 1,648,933 of record NZ_AP026802.1, on the reverse strand, counting down.
AAGCGATCTTGAAAAACAAACGCCGAAGCTTTTTGACGATTATTGGAATTATTGTAGGAATTGCAGCCGTGATCACGATTGTGACTGTTGGGCGGGGTTACGAGAAATATTCGGTCAAGCAGTTGTTAGACTCTGAAGACGTTAAGAACAATCGAACCACAATTAGTTTTTCTCCGGAAGATGATGATAATTTCGCTAAAAGCAGTTTTAGCTATTTTAACCAGCATGATTTGGATTTGGTTCGTTCCGTTCCTGGTGTCAGCGAGGCTCAATACGAAGTGGAAAAACCCGACAAAATCTATCGTCAGGAATCTGTCGCTTTAAGTAAAGGTCCTCAGAGCCTCAAGATTCACCTAGTTAGTGGAACTGGAGAGAACGTCGTTGCTGGCAAGAAGTTGAGTTCGGCTGATATCGGCAATAAAGTAGTTACCGTTTCTGACAAAGTTGTTAAGGACTTGGATCCTAAGGCTAGTAACAATGATATTGTGGACAAGACGGCAGAAATAGGCGGCGAATCTTTTTTGATTGTGGGAGTATTTGAATCAGATCTTATCGATACCACTCGGTTTGAAATGAATAAGTCTACTTATGATCACTATTTTCCGGGATCCGATAATAAAAATATTCAGATTACGGTTCCTAGTGATCAAAATTTAACAAAAGTTGCTGATCAAGTTGTTAAGAAGCTTGGAAAACAAGGCAGTGTGAAGAGTTTGGGCAATTATGAATTCTCAAATACGGCAGCGATGACCAATGATATTAGTGCTGTCCTTCAAATGTTAACGTTGATTGTTTCTTTTATTGCTGGAATTTCGCTGTTTATTTCAGGAGTTGGGGTCATGAACATGGTTTACACTTCAATTTCAGAACGAATTAAAGAAATTGGGATTCGTCGGGCATTAGGAGCAACTGAAAAAACAATTCAAATGCAATTTCTGTTAGAAGGCTTAATGCTGACGCTTTTTGGAGGAATTATCGGCTATCTGTTTGGTGAGTTATTCGCCTTTATAATCAGTAAATTCATGAAATTTGACTTTGAATTTGATCCTTTTGTAGCGTTCTTAGCAATTGGAATTTCTGTCCTGGTTGGTTTGGTGTTTAGCTATATTCCATCGAAAAACGCCTCTAAAAAAGACGTCGTTGAATTAATAAAATAGCACTCCCATAAATCATGCTTTTATAAAACTTGAAGAGAGGAGACAGGATTGTAATTACTGTTATTGAATTTAAGAATCATCGTTTTTTACTACAAAATATAAAAGGACTTAGCAAACAATTATGAAAAATATTAAATGTATAGTTTTACTTTCGGGAGCTTTAACGATGTTGACTGGCTGTCAGGAGAAAAAGGGTTCAACTATTGAGAATTCAACTTCTAGTGTCACTGCTTCAAAGGACACAACTGAGCCGAAATCTTCTGATAAAAGCTCTTTAAGTAAAAAGAATAATGATAAATCTAGTTCTAAAACCGAAATTGAGGAAATTTCAGCTGAGGAATATGAAAAAAGGGTAAATAACAAAGATGCTGCTGGTCAGATTATCTTTTTTAAAACGCCAGGTTCCAAAGAATCAGATGAAGCATTAAAAAAGTTTTCTAAACAATGTCAAGAAATAGGCGAAAAATTATATACATTAGATGTAACGACTGAGGCTGGAAAGAAAATCATCAAAAAATATTCATTAATTAAGACTCCTTATGATGTTGTACTTCTGACAGAAGGTGGAAAACCGATGTATTGGGATTTACCAAATGCACAAGAACCAATTTCAGTTGTAAAGGACGTGGTTACAACTGCCAGAAAAAATTCATAGGCTAATTTAGGCACAAAACTTTCATTCAGGTAATACGTGAATCAGATTAAAAGTTGATCACGTATGAAATATGGTAATTTACGTAAACATTACCAAAAATTCTACTCTTATAAAGTAGAATATCTATAAGTCTTAACGAAAGGAGAATAGATCTGATACTGATATAACCATTATTATTGAATTTAAGAATTGTATCTTCTTTGTATTATGTAATATACAAGCCACGAAAAGGAATTAGTAAATCAATTATGAAAAATGTTAAAGGAATAGTTTTAATTTTCGGAGCTTTAACAATGTTGACAGGTTGTCAGGAGAAAAAAACTTCAACTACCAAGAATTCTTCCAGCGTCACTGCAACTGAATCGAAATCTTCTGATAAAAGCTCTTCAAGTGAAAAGAATAGTTCTAAACCAGAAATTGAGGAAATTTCAGCCGAGAACTTCCAAAAAATGCTTAAAAACAAAGACTATGAAGGAGCAATTGTCTTTTTTAAAACACCTAGTTCAAAAGAAGCTGATGATGGATTAAAAAAATTTGCTAAAAAATGTCAAAAAATAGGCAGAAAGCTATATGTAGTTGACATGACCACTGAAACTGGAAAGAAAGTTGTAGAAAAATACAATAGGATCGCGAAGCCCTATGACGCAGTAATTATTAAAAGTGGAGCACCATTATATTTAGATATTAAAAATGATCCAAATCTTCCTGCCGAAGTAATCAAAGGTTTTGCTGATGAAGACGCAGAAAATTATAAAAAATAAGGGATTGAAAGATGAAAAAAATTATAAACTTAATTTTGCTTTTTAGTGGTTTAGTGATGATGACTGCTTGTCAGAAAAGCAAGGAGTCAAGCCCAAAGACTTCTTCTAGTAGTACTATTTCCTCAAAGAACAAAACCGAATCGAAATCTTCTGATAAAAACTCTTCAAGTAATAATGATAAATCTAGTTCAAAACCCGAAATTGAAGAAATTTCAGCTGAGGAATACGAAAAAAAGATAGGAAACAAAAGTTGTGCTGGTGAGCTTATCTTTTTTAAAACACCTGGTTCAAAAGAATCAGATGAGGGTTTAAAAAAGTTTTCTAAACAATGCCAAGAAATTGGAGAAAAATTATATGTCGTAGATATAAGTACCGACGCCGGGAAAAAAATTATCAAAAAACATTCGATAATTAAGACTCCTTATGATGGTGTTCTTCTAAGAGAAGGCGGCGAACCGGAGTATTTGGATTTATCAGATCAAGAGACTTCAACTAAGGTTTTAGATGTGTTAGTTAAAAGATCAAAAGAAAAATAATTATCTAGTTTAGCCGCAAAACTTTCATTCAGGTAATACGTGAATACCAATATCAGGTAATCACGTATGAAATTTAATAATTCACGTAAACAGTATCCAAAATCGTGGATTTATAGAGTAGAGTACTTTATAAATCTTAAATGAAATGAAAGAAGCTTTCGAAAACTATAAAAATTAAGGAGAAATCATGAAAAAGAAAAAAGGTAAAACAAAGAAAATAGTATTATCTGCGATAGCAGGCGTGTTAATTTTAGCAATATCAATATTTGTATTCTTAAAAATGCAAAACGATAATAGTATGAAAAATCCTAAAAAAGGCACTTCTGTGATTGTTACTGACAAACAAATGAAAGAAATGCAAAAAGATGCAGAGCAACGTGGAGAAAAAATGGAAATCCACGGGGGACCGAACGATAATACCGGTGGAAAATAATGCGAAAGAAAAAACCCGTTGTTATTGACTTCTCGGTCTTCTTATCGTAAATGTTCTTGTATTTATTGAAAGGCATTTCTTCATGTGAAAGAATTTAGACTAATTAAAGTAAATTCTTTCACAATAAAAATGACAAACTGTTTCTTCTCCCTTCCAGTTTGTCTTTTTTTTAACTGTTCGGATTTTCCGAACAGTTGAGGATAAACCAATGATAAAATACAGTAAAAGATCTGGAGGGGACGCTTTGATATTCATAAGTTTAGGATTTTTACTGATTGACGGACTCTTGTTGAATTTGATCAAACGGCTTGCAGTTAAATACTTTTCAGAAGCCAAGGTTAAAGAAATTTTAGTTTTAAATAATGATTGTTTAAAAGCTGCCAACAATTATTAGCTTTTTCCTTCTTGGATCTATCGTCCTGGGATTTTTGGCATCAGTCTTTTGTTCTTTTTGGATTATTGATAATGAACACCGAAATATACTTGCTGTATTGTATTAAGCATGTGACGCATAAATTTGAAAATGCTCCCCGCAATCTGAACATTAATTGTTTTGCTTTGTTTGCTCGATATTGGTACATATAATCCCGCAGTCCACTTTACTTTAGACGATAACCGTCCGATTCTTAACGTTAAAAAAAATATGTTTCTTTTTCAAAGAAAGCGCGTACAATGTTCGTATCACATAGAAAGAGGAAATAATTATGGGAATTTGGGCAATAGTAATTGGAGTCATCTTAATTGCAATCGGCATCTATGAACTCATGGCGGTTCGCAGAAATTATAAATATTTGAAAAGCAAAAGTAACAGGACTACCTCACCGTTTATGATGTTAGCTTTATGGCAGGCATTGTTGTTCTCAGGACTGATGTTCTTTGTGGGGATTGGCACCATGGTTTTATTTTACAAATAAGTGATTGATTCGGACAATTGCAAATATTTTTGTTGACATTTAATATTTGGCGTGTTATTCTTGCCAGGTTGAACGATTTAATTAAATATACGAGGCTCCTACACGGACATAAGCTGCTGTACAGAAACGTTGCGAAACGCCAATGTATAGGACAGAAATAACCGAACGAAGGTTATTTCCCAAGTAGCTAATGACTGACGTCTTTACGCCGGGTAGTGCTAAAATAAAAAGATTTATTTTAGGGGGCCGCGATTTATTCGCGGCATTTTTTTATCTAATGCCGTACTGTAGTCGCGGCTATTATTATTTGTAGGAACCTCCTTAGACTCAACCGTCAGGAGGTTTTTTATTATGTACGAAACAAAAGATTACATCAAGATTGCTCAACAAACACCAAAAATGGTGCTGCAAATTTTCGATTCACAACTTAGTGGATTAAAAAAACAAGATTTGAATGAACAGCGGGAAAAGTATGGCAGCAATAAAATTAATTACCAGCGCAAAACTCCTTTGTCACTGCAGTTTCTCCAGGCATTCGTAACGCCATTCACGATTGTTTTGGCAATTCTCGGCCTGATTTCGTTTTGCACCGATTATCTTTGGACAGCACCGGCTGACCGCGATTTGATGGGGACAATCATTATTTCGGTGATGGTGTTAGCGAGCGGAACGATGACTTTGATCCAGTCGGTTAAATCCAATAACGCAGCCGATAAACTGCAATCGATGGTCAAAGTGAAGGCAGACGTCTATCGTGATGGATATTTACAAGAAGTTTCGTTAGATGATATCGTGGTCGGTGACATTGTGAAATTAGCAGCTGGGGATATGATTCCTGCGGATCTGCGCTTATTGCAGACAAGAGATCTGTTTATCTCGCAGGCGGCTTTAACAGGCGAAAGTTATCCAGTCGAAAAACTTGCTGACTACACGGGTGGCTCGAATGAAGATGTGACCGATTATCAGACGCTGGCTTTTATGGGCAGTAACGTGGTTAGTGGGACGGCAGTGGGTCTTGTAATTGCAGTTGGCAGCGAGACTCGCTTTGGTCAAGTTACCCAAAGCATCACCAATAATAAGCCGACGCCGACTAATTTTGATCTAGGGATTAGCCAAACTTCGTGGCTTTTAATCCGCTTTATGGCGGTCATGGCTCCGATTGTGTGTATTTTAAATGGCTTAACGAAAGGCGATTGGGCGCAGGCGTTGTTGTTTGCCCTCTCGACAGCCGTTGGTCTGACGCCAGAGATGCTGCCGATGATTGTGACCACTAATCTGGTGCGGGGAGCGCTGAAAATGTCTAAAAGCGGCACTATTGTCAAAAATGTAAATTCGATTCAAAATTTTGGCGCGATGGATATCTTGTGTACTGACAAGACGGGAACGTTAACCCAAGACAAGATCATTTTGGAATATCACTACAACGTGGATCATCAAGAAGAAGATCGAATTTTGAAATATGCATATTTGAATAGTCGCTTCCAAACCGGTTTGAAAAATCTGATGGACAAAGCGGTCATTAAAGCGGCAGACAGCGAACTTTCAATCAATGATGAGCAATACGAAAAAATTGATGAACTGCCGTTTGATTTTTCTCGGCGCCGGATGAGTACGATTGTCAAAGAAGAAAATGGCGAAGTTCAAATGATCACTAAAGGGGCAATTGAGGAAATGTTGTCCGTGTCCAGCCAGGTTCTGGCTAAAGGCAAGACCGAGGCATTAACTGCTGCGTGGAAGGATCGGATTTTAGAGCAGGTTGCTGATTTAAACCAAGATGGGCTTAGGGTTTTAGGACTCGCAATTAAGACGAATCCGCAACCAAGTATCGGTAATGAGCTTTCAATAAACGATGAATCTGAGATGATTTTTCTAGGGTATCTAGCGTTTCTTGATCCGCCGAAAAGCACTGCTCAAAAAGCAATTCAAGCTTTAAACGATCATGGCACTAAAGTTAAGATCATCACTGGTGATAGTCTGCCCGTGACGCAGGCAGTTTGTCGCAATATCGGATTTGACGCTAAGAATGTTTTGACCGGATCTCAAATGTCAGAGCTTGCTAGTGATGAGCTAGCTAAGGTCGTCGAAGAGAATAACGTTTTTGTTAAAGTCTCGCCTGAACAAAAGGCAGAAATTGTTCAAACTTTAAGGAATAATGGCCATGTAGTAGGATTTTTAGGTGATGGAATTAATGATGCGCCGTCTTTGAAAACGGCTGATGTCGGGATTTCCGTTGATACCGCTGTGGATATTGCAAAACAGTCTGCTTCAATCGTTTTATTACAAAAAGATTTGATGATTTTAGAGCAGGGAGTTGTTAGCGGTCGGCAAACTTTTGGCAACATCATGAAATACATTAAGGCAACTTGTTCTTCAAACTTTGGTAATGTTTTCTCGGTTCTATGCGCAAGTGCGTTTTTGCCATTTTTGCCGATGCAGCCAATGCAGTTGTTACTGTTAAATTTAATTTATGATTTATCATGTTTATCCATTCCTTGGGACAATATGGATCAAGAATACTTAAGAGTTCCTCGTAAATGGGAAGCCAAAAGTATTTCCAGCTTTATGAAAGATTTTGGACCCACGAGTTCAGTCTTTGATATTACAACGTATTTGGCGATGTATTTTCTTATATGTCCAGCGGTGATCGGAGCTGCTTTCGGTGCAACGTCCGGGCCTGAGCGTCAACAGTTTATTCAACTATTTAACAGTGGTTGGTTCGTTGAGTCGCTTTGGACCCAGACGCTAGTTCTGCACGTTTTGCGCACCGAGAAAATTCCGTTTATTCAAAGCCGCGCCTCAGGAGTTGTCACGCTAGTAACGTCGATTGCGCTGCTATTTGGTTCAGTCCTCCCTTTTACAGGACTCGGGAAATCTTTACAATTAACTGCTTTGCCTGTCAGTTTTTGGTTCTTGCTGGTGGTCACTTGTGTTGCTTACATTATGTTAGTAACAGTCGTTAAACGCTGGTATATCAAGAAAACCGGCGCACTGCTATAGGAGGATTTGATGAAAAGAAAAATTATTCGTTACCCAATTCAGGTGGCAATTGCTTTAACTTGGCTGATGTTAGGCGCTGCCTGGCTGTTACGTCATCATTTGCTGCCTGGGCTTTTGTTTGTTGGAGCGGGAGTGGTGATGCTGATGGACAGCATTAAAGGGAAAACTGTAAAATAAAGATATTCTTGCTTATTTCTTTTATTTCCTTTATAATAGGTGTCATAAAAGTCGGTGATTCTCTACCGTAAAGTGAGAGACTTAAAAGTGATCTTTATAAGAACGTCGGTGTTGTTTGCATTCGACGTTTTTTTTATATCAGGAGAAAAAATGGACCTAGAAATTTACAGTGTTGATTCTGACTACGTTGATAGTTTGAATCAAATAGATCCTAAAGTAGAGTATCATCACGGCGACAACGATCGACCATACATTGGAATAGTTCTCCAAATTAATTCACTTAATTACTTTGTTCCGTTATCTTCTCCTAAAAATAAACATCACAAGATGAAGTAGAGTTTAACGTTTATAAAATTGGTGGATCGTGGTAGGTTGTTAGCTGTACTAAATATAAATAATATGATTCCTGTTCCTGCCTCGAAATGTTGTATTTTGGATTTGATTCAGGTTAAAGATATTAATTATCGGAACTTGTTACAAAGAGAACATTTACTTTGTCGAAGAAAGAAAAAGTTGATTTTCAAAAATGCTGCTTTATTACGTCGATTTATTTTCGATGAACCTGAAACACACGAAAATATTCGACGGTATTGTTGTGATTTGCGAGCGCTAGAAGGATATTGTAAGAATATTGAACAATAAATATGCCTAAAAGTTATAATTCACTAGTAAATATAAGTATTGGATTGAACGACGACCTTTCCACATAATAATGGAAGAAAGTCGTTTTTTATTTGTTTTAAATTTTTTGAAGGGGTTTTGAATGGAAGTAAAAAGAAAAAATTTACTAGTTTGGATTTTAGCTTTAGGAACTTTTGGCGTGACGAACACGGAAATGGGCATTATGGGAATTTTGCCGATAGTTTCACAGCAATTTCACGTTACAATCGCCACGGCAGGGGAATTAGTTAGCTACTTTGCGTTTATTATCGCAGTTTCTGGCCTTTTTTTGCCTGCGCTGCTATCGCGTTTCGACAAGAAAAAAATAATGCTACTCTCAATTGGCTTATTTGTGTTTAGCTGTCTGGCGTCGGTATTTATCAAAAGTTTTTCATGGCTTTTGATAGTTCGTTTGATCCCAGCGTTTTTACATCCGGTTTTTGTATCATATGCGATGTCTTTGGCGTCATCTTTAGCAAAAGATTCTGCTGAGGCTTCGAGATTTGTTTCCAAAATTTTCATGGGAGTTTCAGCTGGAATGGTATTGGGAGTTCCGCTTGCAACGATGATTGCCAATTACGGTTCTTTTCAGTTAGTGATGTTAACTTTTGCCCTGATCAACGCATTAATCTTCCTGGCTTGTGCAATTTTTATGGTTCCGCTGAAAGAAGAACAGGCACTAAATTTTAAAGATCAGATGAAAACTTTATTCAAGCTTCCAACGCTACTAGCATTGCTGTCGATCATTTTGCTTAACGGTGCAGTGTTTAGCTTTTACAGCTATTTATCAGATTTTCTGGGAAAAGTTAGCCTTCTTGGCAGCCTCACGATCAGCTTTCTATTATTTGTCTACGGCTTAGCAAACGTCTTGGGAAATTGGCTTGCAGGGCAATTATTAGCCTTGAAGCCACAGATGATTTTATTCGGACTGCCGTTAGTGATGTTTGTACCATACGTGATTTTATATTTTGTGAATCAGAATTTGTCGCTAATCTTTGTGCTGATTTTAGTATTGGGAACTTTTGCCGGGATGGAAGGCAATTTAAATCAATTTATCATGAATAAAGCGCTAAGCAAAACGCCGGATTTAGCAAACGGCTTATTTATCACTGGCGCTAATCTGGGCACCACGGTTGGGTCGGCAGTAGCAGGACAGTTTATTGTTAATTGGGGAACGAAAAGTTCGCTTATTGCGCCGATTATTTTCCTAAGTGGAGCAATTCTAATTATTTTGATGTCTCAGCGCAAAACTGTTTAACCATTTTTAAAAATATTTTGCCAGCGGGTGAAAGTGTTGTTCCACGTTGCCAAATGAGACTACAGTGAGCAGTTTGAGGCGGATTTAAAGGAACGAATTTTAATTCGGTATTATTAATAATGCCGTTAAACGCAAGTGCAGCACCCAAACGAGCCTCGACCAAAAGTGAAGCGTTGTATAAAAGATTGTAGCTTGCGACTATTTTGTATTGTGCGATACTGGTGCCGAGCCAATTTTTTAAGAAATTCTCGACTCCGCTTTGTTGCGAAATAATCAAATCAAGCTGGTGAAAATCGCGAGGTTCGATAAATTTTCTTTGCGCCAATTGGTGATCTTTTCGAAGCAGAAGTCCCCACTCATCAACGCCTGGTAGCGTTAGAAAATCAAATTTTCTTTTGTCAGTCGGTTCCATCACGACTCCGAAATCGAAAATGCCTGTCTGGAGGTTCTTTTGGACAACATCTGCGTTAGTACTCACCAAATTGACTTTTACGTTTGGATAATTTTCCTGCAGGGCTTTAATATTTTCAACGATCGTCATCATTGTTGGAGATTCGCCGCTGCCGATCGTAAGCGATCCGGAAATTTCAGCAAGATTCTGCAAATTATCTTCGGTTTTGTTGACTAAAGCCAAAATCTGGCGTGCTTGATTTGCCAAATATAAACCATCGCTTGTCAATTCGATTTGGTGGCTGCCCCGCTCAAAAAGGGTGGTTCCCAACTCCGTTTCCAAGTCTCTCAGTTGTCTTGAAACATTTGGCTGCGTTACATGAAGTTTTTCGGCTGCTCGGCTGATATTTTTTTCTTCAGCAACCGCTAAAAAGTATTGTAAAACTCGAAATTCCATTTGTTTACTCCTATGATGTTTAATTATAGCGGATCCAAAATAAAACTGTTAGTAAATTAGATATTTTTCTAGACTTCAAGCAAATTTGAGGTAAAATAGAAAAGTTGTTTTTTCGTTGGCGTAAGACGTGAGCGAAAAAAATTGGTCGTTTAGCCGGTGAAAAAGGCAGTTGAAGTAAAAAGATAAATTTTTTCAACAAAAAGAAGTAAACTTTTATTGAAAGGATTTCAAAATGAAAAAAATGAAATTTCAGGTTTTAATTGAAAGATATCCGACCAAGTATACGCCGTTGATGAAGATGTTTTACTGGTTAATCTTGCCGGTTGTCGCTGCAGATGTCACGATCGTGATTTTGTCATCTCTAAATCCGATTTTTAACGATTGGAATGATTTGTTGAAACTAATTAGCGGCATTTATTTGCTTTTGTACCTAATAACGTTAGTTTTGGATTGGAATTTGAGAGAAAAAGCCGCTCCCGAATATAAATATTGGAACTTCTTTTGAGGGAATAATGAAAAGAAACTTCTATCAAAAAATAATTGAAAAATATCCAACCAAATATACGCCCGTTAGAAAATTTTTTTATCACTATTTGGAGCCGATCTGGCTAGTTGCGATCATTATTACAATCGTGGGATCATTCGTTCCTAAATTAGCTGGTTGGGGGATTTTAGCAGGAGCTTTCGACGTTGTGTTTGTAGTTGTCGATCTCGTTGTAACCATCCTTGATAATCAACAAAGAAAAAAAGGTGATCCGCGCGGTCAGTATTGGAATTTTATTGAATAACTTATATATCCTGAGCCTTTGGCTGCAGGGTATTTTTTTGCCAATCTTACAAAACTGTTAGTTTGCGACCGCTTGTTTCTTGATAAGATCTAAAAAACAAGGTAAGGAGTCAACAGATGGAACTAGCTTTAAAAGGGGTGACTAAGAAATACGGAGAGAAAATCGTCTTGGATCAGATGACCTATTCATTTTCTGCGGGCGTCTACGGACTACTTGGCGCAAATGGTGCGGGTAAGAGTACGCTTTTGAACATAATTAGTGGTGCTAATAAACCTGACAGTGGAACGGTGTTATTTAATGATACAAAGATTAACGATGATTTGCAGCAATATTATTCTGCGCTTGGATTTTTGCCACAGGATTTTAATTACTATCCGCAGTTCACTGGCTTAGATTTTTTGATCTATTTGGGACTTTTAAAAGGTTTAACCAAAAATGATGCACGGAATAAAGGGACTGAACTTCTGGAATTAGTCGGGCTAGCAGACGTGAAAAACAAGAAAATAAAAGCTTACTCTGGCGGGATGAAACAGCGTTTAGGAATTGCGCAGTCGCTACTGAACGATCCCCCGATTTTAATTCTCGATGAACCGACGGTTGGGCTGGATCCAGAGGAGCGGGTGCGGTTTCGTAATCTAATCAGTTCACTTTCTAACGATAAAATTGTGATCCTGTCAACTCACATCGTCTCAGATATTGAATATATTGCCGATGAAGTTTTGATTTTAAAGGACGGAGATTTCAAGGAGCGAGGAACTGCGTCAGAACTTTTAACGACAATCGCTGGTCGGGTTTGGGAGTTCACTACAACAAATCGAAGCAGTTTTACCGAATACAACGTAATTAACCAGAAGAATACTATCGCAGGTGTGGTTCTGCGGGTTGTTAGTGAAGATAACCCTGGCAACCAGGCGAAGCAAGTTGAACCGACGCTCGAAGATTTATATTTATATCACTTTAATAGCGAAAGGAAAGCACAATGATCAAGTTTGAGATCAAGAAATTAATTCAAAATAAGGCAGCGCTTGGCGGAGTACTGGTAGCACTGTTGATTTTTTATGGTTTGTTTTTTGTATTTTTCTTTGAGTCACAGGTCAGTATCCCTGCAAGAGGAATTAATAGTCGAGAAGCGATTAAGCTGAATCAGAAAATTGCCGAAGATCATTCTGGCTCTTTAACTGACAAAAGAATCAGTCAGATTATTGATTTTAGAGTCAAAACTGCCAATAATGAATTTCATAAAAATCAATTCATGGATGTTTTTTCATGGAATGTTGTAGAGACATTTCTGCCCAAAAAAGATCATGATAAATTTTATGGAGTGGATCGTGTAAGTCGTAAAGGAATTAAATTTTTGTCCGTTAACGATTTGGGCACTAAAGTTCCGCCATCTGAGTTGAGGATTGGTAATTTTAAACCATGGGATGAGTTATTTAGAGTGATGAGTGGGTCGGCTATTTTGATTGCAATCATGTCAATTTATCTTTGCGCCGCTGTTTTCTCTGGCGATTCTTCCAAAAATTTACTGCCACTATTATTGACCACCAAATATGGTCGCACCAAACAAACTCGTGCCAAGTTGTGTGCTGTGTGGATTATTGCGACAGTAATTTTTGCTGTTACCGAGATCATCACGATTGGAGTTTTCGCTAATTATTTTAGCTTTAGTGGTTGGAACACAAGCGTTCAACTTAATTTCGAATGGCATATATTTGATTTCCCAATAAAGATGAATTTCTTACAACTTTTACTGTGGAGCCTGCTATTTCAATATTTGGGAATTTTATTCACAGTTTTTCTGACAGCGTTTATTTCGAGTTATACTCAAAATCCATCAACTTCTTTGGCGGTTTCGCTTCTGATTTTCTTTGTTCCGTGGCTGTTAAAGCAAGTCTTTAAGAGCGGAACTGGGTATCAATTGCTTGGATTCTTCCCGCTAATTAATGGTAGCGTTAAAGGAATGATGACCAGACTTAACTCCCCTGGTGAGCTGATATTTAATCACATAAATATAAATGTTGCCTCAATTATTTTTGTGATGGTCTTAGTATCTGTGTTGAGCTGCTTTGCTATTTATCGCCGGATGAAAGCTAAAGGTACGAATTAATAATCGTGGATAAAATTAATCAATAGATTTCAGTGCTTCCACGAGATTAGCTTTGTTGATTTGCCTCGAAAGAAAAGTGTTGACAATATTTGCTGTAATAAAAGTACCAATAACAGCAACAAAGATTGTGGTGAAATTCACGACAAGCATCATATCGGTGGTACTTCCCATCATTTTTAAAATTTGGTTAAGCAAGAGGAAAGCGATCGGCATCCCAATAACAATTCCGATGACGGTTAAGAATTGTAATTCTGATTTAAATATTTTTCGGAGAGTTTTATTTTTAAAACCCAAAACTTTTAAAGTATTAATTTCCCGGTCTCGTTCGCTAGAACTAAGTTTACCTAAATTGTAGAGAACCACGGTCATTAAAAAAGTAGCTGCAATAATCAGTAAGCTTACCAATTTAGACATTGATAAAATCATTTCTTTAATATTATTTTTTTCCGAATCGACGCTGATAGTTTGTTGGACGGAATTTTTGTTAATATTGGTTTTAGAACTAAGGATGGCAGTAGGTTGAAAAAATTCTTCTTGTTTTGCTAGAAAACTTTTGGTCGTGGAGAATCCTTGATTGATCGGAACTCGATAAACATCAGATATTTTAGTTTGATGCCATCGATGTCCACTAATTAAGCGCCATTTAATTTGTTGACCTTTTGTTAAGTGAATTTTTTCCGCTAGTCGATAACTAACAGCTAGCCCTTCGGACGAAAGAAGAAAATGATTTCGATGAAGGTCAGTTAATTGAATCATTCTGGGCTGGCTGTTTTCATAAACCGTTAAATTTTCTAAATTAGATTGGTGCTTTGTTTTAATTTCAATGATTTGCTCTTCGATGCGTTCACCACTAATATTTGGCAATGGTTGATGTGGTTGTAGAACAATTTTAGTTTCATATTTTGCTATTTGATGATACTGCCAATCAATAATATCGTTTAATGAATCTTTTAGACCCAGAGCCGTCAGCATTAAAGCCATACAACTTGCCACGGCAATGATAATTGTGATACTTCGGGTCTTGTTGTTTAAGCAGTCTGCAAGATTCCATTTCGCAGCAAATGAAAGGTGTTTACTAAGCATACGAACTTTTATTGTGTTGGTTCGAGGGGATTTTAAACAATCTGTCAATTTTTCAGCCAAAATTTTTTGACAGCTAAAGTAGATGGCAATTATAGTCACGAAGATACTAATAAGAACGATCAAAAGGTCGTAATTTGGTTGACTAGCCTTCCATTCGGTAAGTGAAAACATTGAAAGAGATCGATAAATAATGGGAGGCAAGAGAATTGGTCCTAGTAAATAACCGACTACAGAGGCTGGGAGACTGATAACGACGCCATAAAACAAATAGTGTCTCAAAAGAGTTTTCTTTTTAAATCCTAATGCTGATAGGATTCCAATTTGGATCCGCTGGTTTTTAAGAACTCGACTCATCGTAGTCCAGGTAATCAAAATCGCGACAATGAAAAATAAAGTTGGAAAAATCGTTGATAATGTGCGGAATTGTTTTATTTTGTCTTGTAACATTCGATCCGAAGAGGTGTTTTCGCGGGCTTTCAGGTAGTTGATATTAGTTATATTAGAGATTTGGCTTTTAACAGAATGAGGCCCTTTAATCAATAGTTGGTTGAAAGGCGGGAGATTCTTTTGATTTTTAAAATATGCTTGATAAGAAAGAAATCCAAATCCAAATTTTTGATGGTCTGGCAGTAGCTGACCGTTTGATCCCAATGGATATACGTATTCAGGATTCATTATTAGACCTTTGATCTGTATTTTGGGTCCCAAAGAAACACTTAAGTAGTCACCGACTTTTAAGTGATGACTTTTAGCGTAGTCTTTGTCGAGCCAGATTCCTCGTAACTTTATATTAAAAGGAGCGCCATCAACTAATATGGATTTAGAAATCTTATTTGATTCAACGTAGTTTAATTCAATGGTTGCGCTGTGATCTTTGTTATCACCAACTCGGGAAGTGAATCTCCGTTCGGCATCTTTTACTGAGCGAATTTTAGTAACTTCACTTTTAATTTCGGAAGTAATATTGCTGCCAATTAACCAATAATCAGCCAAATTGGTTCTATGGTAATAATCATTGCTTTGCTTTTGCATCCCGTACCAAGTCGCATTCAAGCCAGAAAATACTAAACACCCAATAAAGATAATCAAGAAAATAGCAATAAACTGTCCTTTATTAGCTTGAAGATCTTTGAATAATTTTTTCAGCAGCATCATTAATCGGCCTCTGAAGGATGCAAATTACTTTCGATGGATTCAATTTCGCCGTCTTTTAATCGAATGACTTTATTGGCTAGAACTGAGAATTCTTCATTATGAGTTACCACAATTACAGTTTTTCCTTGTCGATTTAAACTTTTGAGTAGTTTCATAATTTGCTTACCCGTTTGAGTATCCAAGGCACCAGTTGGTTCATCACATAATAAGATCGGAGCATTTTTTGCAATGGCACGAGCAATCGATACTCGCTGTTGTTCTCCGCCAGAAAGCTCTGACGGATATTGACGCATCTTTTCGGCAAGACCGACTTTTTGTAATATATTTTCTCCGTTAAGACTTGAATTGTTAACTTGATGTACCAGATTCACATTGTCTAAGGCATTTAGTGTTGGCAATAAATTATAAAATTGAAAAATGAAACCGACTTTTTTTGCCCGATAATCGGCTAATTCATTTTCGTTAAATTCGGCAATATTAATTCCCTGAACCCAAATATCTCCTGTTGAGGGCTGGTCAAGTCCACCTAATAAATTTAAGAGAGTTGATTTTCCGGCACCGCTAGGTCCTAAAATTACAACAAATTCTTTTTCATTAATTGTAAAATTAATATTTTTCAAGGCGGATGTCATCTCGTAGGTTTTATCTACTCGTTGAAATGTTATTAGTTCATTCATCAGACAGTCCCTTCAACTCATTTGAGACGACGAGATCAATTAATTGTCTTAAAGCGCGGTCATCTTTCTGCGTGGAAAAAACTTCAATTCCGTAGATGAAAATTACATTCATTAATTCGATCATCACATCATTCGGAACCAGAGGTTTCAGACCAAATTCGTTAAGTTTTGTTAGAACGGTCTGATCAAAAGCATTATGAATTTCTATAAATTTGTCGGAAGATTTTTGCTGTAATAATTCTTTTGTTGGAGCATCTAACATTTTTAAAAAATCATCAGTGCTAAAAAGTTTGATTGCTTTAAGTAAAACCTCTTGTAGAACTTGTTTATTTGGCGAAATGGGGAGATCCGTTATTTGATCGAAAATTTTTTCTTGACGACGTTTACTAATTTCTAAAAATAAGTCGAACTTGTTGGCAAAGAAAACATAAAACGTTCCTTTTCCAATTCGGACCCCATTAACGATGTCATCAATTGTGACTTTTTGTAATCCATATTTTAAAAACAACTGTTCACCAGAAGTTTCAATGGCTTGTTTGACTTCATTTTTTTGTTCAGCGGTAAATTTCATTTTAGACTCCTGACTAAATATATCTTTTAGTCACAAAATAGCACGATTCAGGATAATAAGCAAGAAAAATATTGGAGTTATAAAACAAATTTTTCCGCATTATTTTAAGACTTTTTGTTGTATGTTTGATATATTTAGAGTGTAGAGCTCGATTATTTATTTAGGTTAATTAGTGAAAAATTTACATCTATAGATAGAAGGCTATATATGAATTAATTTTATACTCATAAAAAAATGAAATTTATATGTGGAGAAACGTTTGTTTGGCGGGATTTTCTTAGTGTATTCCCCGCGGATGCGGAACGTTTCCGTGTTAATATAGAGCGTCATAGAGTGTCAAAAACGTTGATTTAACAGGATTTGCTATCATAGAGAAACATAGATAATTAAAAAATTGACGACAAACTGACGTCAATTTCTATAGTGCTTGCAAAGCCAAAATTGTCTTTTTCGCTTCCTTTTTCTCGTGCTCTTTTAATAAATGGGCATAAGTGTTCATTGTGATCGATACATTAGCATGCCCCAGCCTGTGACTGATGTAATTTATGTCAATTCCCTTTAAAATCAAAAAACTCGCGTGGGTGTGTCTTAAGCCGTGAAAAGTGATTTCAGGTCTAATTTTTAACTCTTTTTCTATACTACGAAGTTCAGCATTTGTCTCTTTTCCAGTAGGTGGTTTCAGCGATCTATCCAAAAATATCTGACTGTTTAAGCTAGTATACTCAATACTCTTAAAATATTCTTCCTGTTCAATTTTCAGTTTTCCAAGTATAGACAAAAGTTCAGAGTCAACCCCAATTACTCGGACGCTTGATGGTGTCTTTGTTTTCTTGAATTTTTTTGTGTACTTATGATCCCAAGATTTATTGATATTTATGGTCATATCTTTAAAGTCAATATCATTCCATGTCAGCCCAATCACTTCCGATAAACGGGCGCCAGACATGATAGAAGTAGCGATCATACCACAAATGATGTTATCAAGAGAAGTGTGCTCAAAAACGTATTTTTTTAGCTTCCGGAAGTCATCTGCTTCAAGGTACTTTAAGGCTTCGAGTTTTGAAGGTCCTCCCACAAGTTCTATATCTTCGGTAAAATTTGAGTCGATTACTCGATCACGTACCGCAGATCTTGCCATTGCCCGGATGTGGCTGTTTAGCTCTGCAACGGTTGTTTTTGCGCGAGTTTTTCCTTGGTCGTTAATGAATTTTTGCCAGTCCGATCTAGTCATTTTTTTAAGTTTTAAAATAACCCCGAAATATTTTTCTAGTTTATTTCGATAAGTTTTGTACTTTCTTTCCGTCGTTTCATCGTGTTTGCCAGCTTTATACGCTTCAATCCAGTGATCATAATAGTCGATGAGCGTTATATCGCTATCTATAGCAACGCCTTTTTTTAACTTTAATTCTTCTTCGGCTGCAGCTTGGACTGCCTCAGCCTTTTTAATAAAGCCTCCGCTTGATTTTCTCTGCGAAATACCGTCTTTATCTTTATATCGAATCGTGTACTCCCATTTCTTGCCACGCTTGCGAATTGCTGCCATTTTTGGACTCCTTTAAGATTTTTAATTGATTTGATTTCACCTCCAAAATCCTGTACGCTGGATTAGTTGTAATAAAACGCTTTTAGTTTACGGAGGAAATTATGAAAAATACGAAACGAGTTGGATCTTTATTATTTGCATTTTTGAGTGTTTTTATCTTGGTCGGCTGCTCAAAAAAAGAAAAACAGGAAACTCAGAAATTAAATTTTGGTGAAACAGGAACTTATAAATCAGATGATGGTAAAAATGTTGCTGAAATTAAATTTTATGATCCTTACGAGGTCGAACAGCAGACATACGCAGCAGAATCATTAAATAAAGAATACGGAAAATATTCCGTCGTTACGTGCGTGATAAAATGTAAAAGTGGATCTGTAAATCCACACGAACTATCTGGAAAAAAAATAACGGCTAGCGATGAGAAAGGGAACATTTTAGATGCGAAGCTGGAAGATCAAAACAAAGTTCCGGAAACTTTAAAAGAAGGAAAAACATTGAAACTTAGCTATGTTTTTGGATTAGACAAGGATAAATCTGAAATGACAATTGATTTAAAAAATCTCAACTGGAGCGGCGAAATTAAAGACTCTTACAAAGACACCAATGAATATGAAGATAGTCGTAACAGATGAATCTTGTCAGTAAATTTGTTAAAATAAAAGAAACGTATGTATAAATTGGTTACTACGTGGGATCTCTACTTGTCAGGGTTTGAGATCTTTTTATTTGCTCTAAAAATTTACAACACATATTACTACCTTTCCGATGATCTTGATGTTCTTAGTATCTTCCCAACGATAGATCACTGGGGTAAGAGATTTATCCGCGCTGTTTGGGCTGAAGGAAAAAGTACGACTTTGAAAATCGTTAAAAAATTCCTTGACGCACATTTGCTCAGCATCTTTAAAAGCGACAATGTCGCCATCCCTTAAATCTTTAACTGAGGTACATTTTTTTATTGCAATTAGAGAGTGATTAGGCATAATCCTGTTCATCGATTCTCCGTTGATGTAAGTGACAATAATTTCTTTGTCACCTGCGTGTTTTCTCATTACCAAATCTGAAAGGGTTATTTTTTTTGCATCTTTATCAGTATTCCCCGCGGATGCGGGGGTGATCCTTTTTACAGCGAGCCCATGACCCAAGAGCAGCGGGTATCCACACAAAAAACCGTTCGCGTATTACCTGAACGGTTTTTCTTTTAAATTGATGAAGAAAATGGCTGCATTGGCGTAAACTTTTAACATTTTCTGTCGGTAATATGGCATAATAAAATAATGTTTCTCCAATCGTGTGTGATAAACTAAAATAAAAAGGAATCAAAATTTGCTTAATATTTTCAGTGACTTCGCCATGCTATTAGGTAGTGTGGTACTTGAAATGAACATTTTTTTGTTCTTCAACAAACTATTTACTGCCAAGCATAAGATTGCGTTGTTCTTAATTAGCTTCATGGTGTGTGAAGCGTTTATCAGGATTTCGCATTTCAATCATAGTATGTTTGTAATCGATTCCAATCAATATCTCGTTATTACGGCGATTATTATTTATGGCTATTATTTGATTATGGGACGTAAGCAGGTGGAATTTGGTCCGATGCTTTTATTTTTCCTAATTGAAAATGGATTTATCAAAAAAATATTTGATCTATTAAATTACTTGCGAGTTATAAAGAATATGAAACCGCTTCCGCAGTTCTATATAGTGGAATTTGTTTTAGAAATTGTAATTCAAATAGTTTTAACTCTAATTTTGCGCAATAAGTTTCGGCGAGCGATATCTTTACTGTTTAAAACACGAAACAAAAGGGTTATCATCAGTGGTTTTCTTTTGGTAGTCGCATTTGGACTGTTCTTTGCGCCAAAATCCCCCCATAATGTCACCATTATCTCAAAACCAAACAACGATGTAGTTAAGCACGGGGAAACTTTTACAATCAAGATGAACTCTAAAGAATTCAATGATCTTGATAGGGTTTTCCGCTGGTTTGTAGCTTTTATCATTGTGGCGGTGGCATATACTAGCTATGAAGTAAATAAGAATCGTAAGCATAAGCGCTTAGCTACGGAAAAAGTGATGATGGAAAATTACATTGATACTTTAGAGAAGATGCAATTTGATATTCAAAAAGTTCAGCACGACTACAAGAACATGCTGATGGGGATCACTGGCTACATTGAAGATGACCGAGTTGACGTTCCTGAGTTGAAGCATTTTCTTAAGAAAAATCAGTTGATGGAAAATAATGTTAAGCTTAAAACAGGAACGCTCCATCAGCTTAAGCGAATCAATCTTCCGGCAGTCAAAGGCCTGATTTCGACCAAAGTAGTGCAAGCGTCCCAGCTTGGGATTAGGGTATCGGTTGAGTGCAGTGAAGACATCCAAATTAGGCGGGTTGACCCTTTTGATTTGTCACGGGGGCTTGGGATCATTTTGGATAATGCGATTGAGGAATGCCGGAACCAAAAACAGCCGATGATTCGAATTGCTTTTATCGATTCTTACGAACGAACGATTATTGCGGTTGCTAATACTTGCAAAGAGGAAACACTTAACGTGGTTGCCGGAAAATCGACCAAAGGAAAAAATCGTGGTTTTGGACTCCAGAATTTAAAAGAAATTGTTAATAGTTCAAATCATCTCGGGCTTGAAACAACTTGTGCCAACTATATTTTTACTCAAAAAATATTTATTAGGAAATAAACTTATGATTAAAATCTATGTTTGTGACGATCAAGAAATCCATTTATTAGCAATTAAAAAAATCATTGAGGACGCAATTCTTTTTGCCGAGGTTCCGATGCAAATTGAACTGGCATCTACCGATCCCGTTGAAATTGCTGAACATTTTGAACCTAGTGAAACTAATGTTTATTTTTTAGATATTGATCTTTCAAATGAAACTTACGATGGTTTGAAACTGGCAATTAAAATTAGAGAAAGCGACCCGCGGGGCTTCATCATCTTTATTACTTCGCATTTGGAATTTGGGATGCTGACCTTTGAGTATAAACTTGGTACCTTTGATTATATTGTGAAAACTCCTGATCCTGCGCTACTCAAAAATAGAGTAGAATCGACATTAAAAGCAATTGCTGAGCGTTATCAAACCGAGCAAGTCAATCAAGAGCAAGAAAATCACCCTAAGCGTATCAAGTTTACTTCGGATTATGAAGAGAAATATGTGCCAATTAATGAGCTCATCATGTTAGAAATCGTCGGTAACCATAAACTGCAGGTCATGTCGAAGCATCAAAACTTTGAATGCAACGGTTCGCTTGGAAAACTTGAATACGAGTTACCAAATTACTTTTTCCGTTGCCACCGCAGTACAATCATTAATTTGAAGGAAGTTGTCAGCCGTTCGGCCAAAGATGAGATAATTTCCATGTCCAATGGGGCTGAGCTCCAATGTTCTAGGAGGCAGCAAAAAAAATTCGAAAAATTATTAAATGAATTCAATCTTCAACCATACTCAAAGTGATAAACAACCAATTTGAAGGTTGTTTTTTTGATTGCTGACATAACCACTGTCGCTGTCACAAGAAAATCAATTTAAATTTGCTATTCTTTAAAAAATCTAAGATCATTCTTCTTATACCATATGATTATTAAAGAGTCAAAAAAATTTATCTTAGGATTATTCTTTGATTTTTTCGAGTTATGGTAGTTTATAAACCTTCGTAAATACCTTGTTGAAGTATATTAGTCAGTTAACAAGACTTACGAATTTTTTTGGAAAATTGGAAATAGTTTTCAGATTTCGAAAAAAAATAACCTAAAATATGCAAAAAAATTCGACTTTTTTGTGGTTAACTTAAATATAGGTGATATAATTAAAACGAAGCTGTTTTATAGCATGTAACAAGGGTTTGTAGGGATTGATTTAGGGAGGAGTACAGCTGTTGAATAAGTTAGTTAGTGGGAAAAAGTTTAGAATATCGAGGTTAATCTCCAAAAGAAGTTCAAGGAATAATATTTGGAGATTGGTTAGTTTGTTTTTGTTGGTTTTTTTAACTGTAATATTTTCAGGTTTGAGAGTTAGCGCAAGTAAAACTTCAAATCTATCTAATATTAGTTTAATGGACTTGCATCCTATCTCAGTTTTGGCAAAAGATAATAGTTTGAACTCTAAACCTGATATTTATGCTCCTTTTTATGGAAATGGGTTTTTACCTGGGATTTATGGTAGTGCAACTGATGATCCTCGAACACAATATGATACGCCTGACCCAGACGATCCAGAGAATATTAAAAAGTTTCGAGTGAAGACCCACCCAGAAACTGATCTTCAAATTAAGGAGCGCTTAACAAAAGATGATGTCTATGATCAGATTCAAAGATATAAGTCTGAGGGAGAGACCGCTTATGTTTCAACACCTGATGAACTTTTGAATGCACTTTGGGGGCGTAGAGGGGCATATAAATCAACAGATCCTTTTCCTTCATTTGCTCCAGATGGATCTGGTGCAATAGCTCAGGTTAATATTACCCACATTGTTTTGACCAAGGATATTGTTTTTACATTAGCAACTACGGTCAATGGTTATCAAAGTTTTAATAATTTGGTTGCTTATACGAATCAATATATTCCAAACCGAAATATAGTAATTGATGGAATTGATCCGAGGGATCCTACAAAAACAAAACATACGTTAGATTTTAATGGTTCAATTGATAACTCTAGGATCGATTTGAATAGTAATTATTTTAAGTCTAAGTTTGTATTTAATAATATTAATTTGCAAGGCACAGATTATTTTGGCCCTGGTTCAGCCGTCGGGAATCCAATCGATAAAACTGTTATTTATCGCAATATAAAATATCGTGGTTCTCAGTTAGCGGCATCCTATCGTACGGATATAGTATTCACTGGTTATAACGATGTTCAATCGACGATTTCTTATCAAACGTTAGAACCTGTCAGTACTACTGGTGCAACAAACAGTAACGGTTTAATTTATGATGACGCAAGACCTGGGAAGATGCTTTATGCTTTTGGTCATTTACCAACCAATGCTCCAGCCGGTTCTTCTGAATCATATGAGTGCCAACAGATTATGGAAAGTTATAATGTAACATTTGCGCTTAATACAAAATTCGAAGGAAAAACAGCCACAACTGGTGCTTTTGTGTTAGGATATTATCTTAGTAACGGAAAACCTTGTAATGTCAATGTTATGGATCATGCGGAAGTTAATGTTGAATCTACTAATCAAGGATCAAGAGCAGAATATTCAGATTATACGGCGACTATTCAACTATGGAGTGGGGAACTAGAAGTTCATCCTCACGCAGTACTAAATATTAATGCATATGAATTTCAAAATACTTCTCCTAGTGGTGATACTAACCCAAATAATATAACGCATAATCCGTCTTACACTAGAGACCTCATTAATTTAACGCCCCAGGGTGGATTTAATCCTAATGTTAAAGTTGATGATTATGCCACTATTAACGGAACTCAAACGGGACCAATTGCTTCAGCAGGATTAAGTAGAGGAGCAGTGAGTTTGGGGGTAGGAGCTTCATTAGATGTTGGTAAGTGGGCAAAATTTAATATTGAATCGACTGACGCGAAAGTAAGTATTCAGCCAGTATTAAACATGGAATCGGGAGCGAAGGTTAGCGTTGCTCAGCCAGGAACCTTTAATTTAGAGGGAGATGGTGATTATACTGGCGCTCGTTCTTTGATTCAACTTGGTTCCACCGCAACGTTTGAGTTTAACCGTGCTCGGATGGTTAATATTCAATATAAAGGAACACAGCCAAATACTAATTTGATCTCAATGAATCCAGGACAGATGCATGTTGAAAACATGGATGTTTACGCCTGGAATCGTGGGAATTCTGCAGCAACAGGCACACACCCTGATCCTTATGATAATGTTGAGGGAAAAGATTTCATGTGGCAGTCGATTTTTAACTTTATTGCAAACTATAACAGTGCGGGATTTGTGAATATTGATGCAGCAGCATCTTCTCTTTTCCCAAATGATATTGCAGATATGCGTATTAACTATAATACCAATAGATTCCAACGGGTAATGTTTCATTATATTCCGACGGTCTACTTTATGGACTTTACTTCAAAACCAGTTGATAGTCCAAGTAGCGATGTCAATTCTTATCAAATAAGCGGCAAAGTTGTTACTGATAACATTAATGATCCCGAAGGTGATTATGTGCCAATGGATGGGGCATACGTCAGATTAAGTGGACACGTTAAAAATACTGCAGCGGCAAGTGAGGTAGGTTCAGTTGATTTAGATCAGCCATTTTATAATAAAATTGATCCTGATCCTAGATGGGCAGACATTTCAGCATCAGGTCTGGACATTACTTCTAAATTTTCTGCGATTACAAAACCAGATGGGACTTTTACTGTTCTTGCAGGGGAACCAGTAATTGGTATTTTTGAAACCTTTATGGCGAGTGATCCGAGTGATCCTGAAAATACGAGACCGAATGAAAATGGAAGGATTCAGGCATTTGCATTTAGTCGAGGTAATTATAATTTTGCGAATACAGAAGTTTTAGATAAGGGTAAACCAAGGGCTCAAGCAGCTCCTTTAAGATATTCAGTTGTGGATCGCCCAGCTCCTGATCCAAAATATTTTGTTGATACTAGTGTGGATCCTGCTACAGGACTTACTAAAATTAGTGATTTGTATCCAGGTATTAATTCAAATGCTTTTACTAAGCTTAGCGATTATAAATTTACTTTTGATTCACGCAACTTAGCAACTGATACGACATTTTGGGGAACTCCTGGAAATAATAAGTCAGTTTACGTTAATGTAACTGATCCAAGTGGCAATACAACAGTTGTAGAAGGGAAAGTAACAATCTCTAGTCTTCCGGTTTTCATTGAAGTTAATAAGCCAAATGCAGTTGTAAAAATTCCTGATGGATCTGCTTCTTGGACTCCAGCACAGTGGCAAAATTGGGTAACAACCACTAATCCGAATGAAGCCAGGGCTCTTAAAATTAATTCTGATGGATCGACCACTGATATTAGTAGTCAAATGACTAACAATGCAAATGCATTTGGTCAACAAGTAAATAATATTACTTATACTGTGCCAACTGGTGCGGTACCTCCTGCAGCAACAACTACAACCGCTAATGCAACAATTGAACTAAGAAGTGATACTTTACAATTGAAGTTACCATTAGATTCGAATAATTTAACTGCACCAATTAGTTTCGGACGTTATGGATCTTACAATACGGGTTATCTCAAATCAAAAGATACAACTTCCTACGCTGGGAAAATCCTTGATGATCGAGTTGATAAAACTCATGATTGGTCGTTGGATATTGTAGCTTCAAAGTTTAAGGAGACTTATCCGGGAGTTACTGAACTTCCGATCGAAACAATTGATTTAGGATTGCTTCAAAATACAACAAATATTTTTTCTGATTTAATTTCAACTGCTGATACCATTGCTTCGGGTGTTGGTAATCATGATTTTGATGTATTAACCGGTGCAGGTTTAACTGATTCAAATAATAAGTTAACGATCTATCGTCCAAATAACGATAGCCGACTTAATGGCCGATCTTATAGTTCTAAACTTACTTGGACGTTGATTGATACAACTCCATAATGAAAAACCGTTTAGGTAACACCTGAACGGTTCTTTTTTTTTACTCATAATCTAAATCCGTCGATTGACGTAAACTTACTCCTCAATCTAATTTATCCTTGTATGATAAAAACATCGAAGTTCAAAAAATAGAATTTCGTCAAAACAAGTTTTTCAACAAATGGTGGAAGGTGAACGCACTGAAATGAAAAAATAACTTGAAAATTTATCTTAAACAAAGGAAAAGAAAATGAAAAAACATTGGATAGTAATTACGATCACGAGTGTTGCAATAATTGCAGTATTGGTCGGGGCAATGACATTATTGCAAAAACGCCGAGTTGCTGCTCAGATGCCTGACAGGGAAACAATTACAGAAACTCTGCAGGTCAAAAAGAGTGAGCCGCTTAGCTTTAATGGAATTTATAAATCAAACAATACTCAAAGTGTTAGCTTCAATCAGGCTTTGGGGGATTCAGTTAATTTAGAAAAGCAAAATGGCGAAGCGGTAACCCAAGGAGATCTAATAGCAACATATTACAGCACGAAAGATTACAACACGCTTTTGGATAAGAAGAAGCAAATTAATCAAAAGAATGCTGATATTAATAATCTCAAGCAAGATGTGCAGGGCAATTCTACAAAAATTACCAATTTAACTAATGAAGTGAATCAATTAACTAAAGATCTCAATAAGATGCGAGATGATGCGCCAAACAAGGTTTACGCCCAGTTTGATGGTGTTTTGACGGTGCCTACAGGTAGTAATGACGGAGTTAAACCATTGGCTGAAATTAGTAGTAACGAAGCCTCTGTTCAGATTCAAGTCAGCGAATATGATCTCAGTCATCTTCAAAAAGATCAAGCGGTGAAATTATCGCCAGTCGATTCTGGTAACAAGATCAAGGGAACTATTAGTAGTATTGCTGAGCGGCCCGATAACAACACAAGTAAAATTTCAACTTATCTGGTTTCGATTACTACGGAAGAAGCTTTGAAAAATGGTAATCACGTTCAAGTATCGATTCCATTAAATGAAGTTAAAATTCCTCTTTCAGCTGTTAAAGAAGAAGATAAGAAATTCTACATTTATAAAGCGAATGGCTCGAAGTACACGAAAAAAGAGATTCAAGGAACGAAAAAGGACAACTATTTCTTGGTTACCAGCGGTTTGAAAAATGACGAATCAATTGTCAAGAATTATAAAGCAGCGGACTAGCCGATGATTAAGATGAGAGGAATTAATAAGGCCTACATCATGAATGATGATGATAGCCCTCAATATGTTTTAAAAGACATTGACCTTGAGATTAAAGAAAAAGAATTCACGGCGATTATGGGTCCAAGCGGGTCTGGGAAGTCGACCTTGATTAATATTATTAGTTTTTTAGATCGTGATTTCTCGGGTGAATATTATTTCACTGATCAAGATGTCAAAGAGTTCAAAGATCAAGATCTTTCCACGATGCGTAATCACAATGTCGGTTTTGTCTTTCAGTCCTTTAACTTAATTGAGACTGATACCGTCTATGAAAACGTAGAGTTGCCCTTGTTGTATTGCGGAAAAACTCATCGTAGTGCGAAGCCCATTGTCATTAAACAATTAGAAAAAGTTGGGCTGCTTGTTAAGAAAGATCAATTTCCAAGTCAGCTCTCAGGTGGTCAAAAGCAGCGAATTGCCATTGCACGAGCGCTTGCCAATGAACCGACGTTCATTGTTGCCGATGAGCCAACTGGTGCGCTCGATAGTAAGACCTCATCTGAAATCATGACTCTTTTTCAAAAGCTAAATTCCGAGCATGACACGACAATTTTGATGGTGACGCATGATCCTGAAGCCGCCTCTTATTGTAAGCGAGTAGTTCAAGTTAAAGATGGTCAGGTGATCGGATGAAAATAACAATTAGTATTGAAACAGCCATCAAGGCGATTTTAAAAAACAAGCGCCGCAGTTTTTTGACGATCATTGGAATTATTGTCGGAATTGCGGCGGTGATCACAATTGTGACGGTTGGGCGGGGGTATGAAAGATATTCGTTGAAGCAGCTTCTAAACACTGAAGATATCAAGAATAATCGGACGAAGATCAGTTTTTCTCCAGAAGATGATGAGAATTTTGGTAAAAGCAGTTTTGTCTACTTCAATGAGCATGATTTAGATTTAGTTCGCAGTGTGCCTGGTGTTTCCGAGGTGCAGTACGAAAAGGAAAAGCCAGATCAGGTGTATCGTTACCAGCAGGTCGTTTTAGGTAAAAATTCTCAAAATACCAAAATCCATTTGGTTGACAGTAAGGGCGAAAAAGTAATTGCTGGCAAGGATTTAAGCAGCGCTGATATTGGTAATAAGGTTGTGACAGTCTCAAATCAGTTAGTTAAAGAACTGTTTCCTAATGGTGATGCGGTGGGAAAAACAGTTGAAATCGCTAATGAATCTTTTCTGATTAAAGGAGTTTTCGAACCAGATATTACTAATACCACCAAAATCGAAATGAACAAGGCGACTTATGAGAATTATTTCCGTGGAGCACCACTGAAAAATATTCAAATCACAGTTCCAAGTGATCAAAATTTGGCGAAAGTTGCAGACAAAGTTGTCAAAAATCTTAGTAAATCTGGCAGCATGAAAAATCAAGGTAGATACGAGTTTGCAAATGATGCAGAAATGACTGATAGAATTAGTTCAAGTCTGCAGATGTTAACCTTGATCGTGAGCTTCATTGCCGGAATCTCGCTGTTTATTTCAGGCGTTGGCGTCATGAACATGGTTTATACCTCGATCTCAGAGCGAATCAAAGAAATTGGAATTCGCAGAGCTCTCGGAGCGACAGAAAGGGCAATTCAAATGCAATTTCTGTTAGAAGGTTTAACGCTGACGTTGTTCGGTGGAATCATTGGTTATTTGTTGGGAGATATCATTGCTTTTGTCATCAGTAAATCAATGAATTTGGATTTTATATTTGATCCTTTTGTGGCGTTTCTAGCAATGGGAATTTCAGTTCTCGTCGGGTTGGTATTTAGCTATATTCCTTCGAAGAACGCTTCTAAAAAAGATGTAGTTGAATTAATTAAATAAATTTTGAAATGGAGTAAATAATGAAAAAGAAAAATAATGGCAAGAAATTTATGATCATCGGAGCTGCGGCAGCTCTAATTGTAGTAATCGCAACGGTTTTTATCGTAATCAAATTAAATACGAAACCAGATTTAAAGAATGTGAAAGAAGGCGATTCGATGATGATGACAGATAAGCAGCTCAAAGAAATGGAAAAAGATGGTGTCAAAATCGAATATCAAGGTGGTCCAGATGGTAAAAAAGGCGGGAAATAATCGAATTAATGTCAAAAACTAAAGGGATAATCTTACTTTTCTGCACGTTATTGCTGATAGGGTGTCAGGCGAAAAAGGAAGATTCAACTAGTAGTAGTGTTTCTGTTTCGAAAAGTAGCAAAAGTAGCAGCTCAAAACCGGAAATTGAAGAAATTTCAGCTGAGGAATATGTAAAAAAGGTGGATAACAAAGACGCTGCTGGACAGATTATCTTTTTTAAAACTCCTGGTTCCAAAAAATCAGATGAGGCATTAAAAAAGCTTTCTAGACAATGTCAAGAGATCGGCGAGAAGCTATACACAGTAGATGGAACTACTGAATCTGGTAAAAAAATAATTGAAAAATCTCAAATTATTAAGACTCCTTATGATGCCGTAATTCTTGTAGAGGGAGGGCAGCCGATGTATTTGGATTTACCAAATCAAGACACGCCAACATCTGTTTTAAAAAAGATTGTTAAAGAGGTTAAATAATGAAAAAGGTAAAAGCCCAAAGGCAAAAAAATTCGCTAGTAATTTCTTTGCCGGATGAATTAAGTATTGAACCTGATCAAGAATTTTTTATCTCAAAAGATGAGATGGGGTTTATTACTTTAGTACCTTTGGTCTCTGATATTTATGCTGCCGCAAAGTCGCCAGATCTTGCGGATATAACAATTTTTTGAATTTAAATCGCCATTCTTCCTTTCAACAAAATTGATTCTCCTGATTTAAATTTAAAGTCAATTTTCCCTTGAGGTTCCAACGAACCTTGAGGTTTTTTTGCTTGAATGTGCTAAACTGGTTACAAAAAGGGTATTCACTTTGATCGTTATTTTATCAATATTGTTGTGGTCACTATTTTTAGAGTTAAATATTTTCTTGTTTTTCAATCGCTTGTTCAGCTCAAAAAGTAAAATCGCCGTCATTTTAATCAACCTGATAGTAAGCTCGGCATTTTACTTTATTTCTCAAATGATTGATCACAATCCAGTCATTAGAATTGATCAATACTTGTTGATTGCAGGCATCGTAGTTGGTCTTTTTTACCTTGTTTTCCTGCCTAAATGTCGTGATTTTTTTCCCATGCTCTTGTTTTTCGTGCTGGAAAATTTATTTATCCAAAAACTGATGTGTATCGTTCTAGCTTCATTCAATTTTAAAGAAATGTATTTTTATTTATTGGCTATTAATCTTGTCTTTCAAATTATTTTGCCTCTAGTAATGAGAAAAAAATTAAGAAAAACAATTTCAATCCTTCTTAATACGCCGAGAAAGTCACATTTAGTAAGTACATTTCTTTCACTAATTTTATTTTATTAATCTTGATTCAAAGGAAAGGAACGGAATTTTCTGGCTCAAGTACTCAATGGCAGAAGTTTAGTCTATCGCTAAAAGAATTCAATCAGATAAACCAGGCATTTATTATTTTTGCAATTTTTGTTTTAGTGGTGGGAATTTACGTAAATCACGAAGTCAAAAATAATCGTCAAAAAGCCCAGCTTTATACTGAAAAATCGATGATGGAAGGCTACATTGATACGTTAGAGAAGATGCAGCTGGAAATTAAAAAGGTTCAACACGATTATAAAAATATGCTGATTGGGATTGGCGGATTTGTGGAAAATGGTCAAGTTGATTCTGTTGGTCTCGAAAATTTTTTAACCAAAAACAAATTGATTGAAAGTAATGTTGAGATAAAATCGGGGACTTTAAATCAGCTGAAAAACATTAATATTCCCGCAGTGAAGGGCTTGGTTTCAACAAAAATAATTCAAGCGGTTCAACTAGGTATTGATGTCACAGTTGAATGCAGTGATCAGATTACAATTAATAAAGTAGACCCCTTTGATTTGTCACGAGCGCTTGGTATCATTTTGGATAATGCGATTGAAGCTTGCATTGATCAAGATCAAGCAAAATTGAGTTTAGCCTTTATTGATGACGAAAGACAGACGATAATTATTGTAGCTAACACGTGTGATGAGCCGACTATTAATGTAGAGGCTGGTAGGTCAAAAAAGGGTGCAAACCACGGTTTGGGGTTACAAAATTTAGCAGATTTTGTTGAAAGTTCAGATTACGTAGAGCTTGAAACAATTTGTGTCGATTATACGTTCACTCAAAAATTATTTATAAAAAAATAAGTTAAGAGACTAAACTCCATGATAAAAATATTCGTTTGTGACGATCAAGAAACTCATTTAGCTGCAATTACAAAAATTATTAAAGATAAAACCATGTTCGAAGAAATCGCGATGCAAATTGAGGTCGCCACCACAAATCCGCAGGAAATTATTGGTAATTTAGATGCCGCAACAACAAGCATCTATTTTCTTGATATTGATTTGGCTAATGAGCAATATGATGGCTTACAATTAGCGCTTAAAATCAGAGAAAGCGATCCTCATGGTTTCATTATTTTCATTACGTCTCATTCTGAATTTGGGATGTTGACTTTTGAATATAAGCTTGGAGCTTTTGATTATATTGTTAAACCAACTGATCCTGAATTGTTGAAAAATAAGATTGATTCAGCAATCGATACGATCTGTGAACGTTATCGCATCGATCAAGCCAATAATCATGAAGAAGAAATTGAATTTACTTCAGATCGTGATCGTAAGTACATTCGTCTTAAGGATCTCGTTGATATAGAAGTGGTAGGCAATCATAAACTAAAAGTCGTTTCTAAACATCAGATTTTTGAATGTAATGGTTCGCTAGAAAAGTTTGAAGGGCACTTTCCTGATTATTTTATTCGCTGTCGTCGTGATGCTTTGGTTAACTTAAAAGAAGTTGTCGAATGTTCTTCAAAAGAAGGTATCATCAAGCTTTCTAATGGGTTCACAATTGAATGTTCAAAGTGGCAGATAAAAAAGTTTGCCCCCATCCTGGCAAAATTTAAATCAAGTGAAGATTAATTCGCGTAATAAAACTGATAATTGACGTAAGTTAAACCGATCCATCCGTTTTTGTTTATAAACTGAGGATATTTGAAAGTGAAACGGAGGTTTAATTGTGACAATTATTTTAAAAGCGCAAAACATTAACAAAAAATATGGTAGGACACCAATTTTAAATGGCATTTCTTTGAATGTTGAAGAAGGTCAATTTATTGCGATAATGGGTAATTCAGGTGCGGGAAAGTCGACTCTTCTAAACTGTATTAGTGGCATGGATCAGCCAGATAGTGGCAAGATTTTGCTTTTAGATAATGAATTAAGCCGAATGTCTAATCGTGACTTGGCATCTTTTCGTGCTAAAAATATGGGCTTTATTTTTCAAGATTTTAGATTATTGGAAGATATGAGTCTGCTTGATAACTTGTTAGTTCGGGGGTATTTAAAACAATCAAAGTCAGATGCCTTAAAACAGGCAAACGATTTATTAGATAAAGTCCAGCTTCTTAATGTAAAAAATCATTATCCAAGTCAGCTTTCTGGTGGTCAAAAACAACGGGGAGCAATTGCTAGAGCTTTAATGAATAATCCTGAGATTGTTTTTGCCGATGAACCAACGGGAGCTTTGAATTCTGCTGCAGGAAAGCAAGTAATGGAAACGCTGAAATTTGTCAACGTTGAACTTAAAACAACCGTTCTAATGGTAACTCATGATGTCAGGTCAGCATCTTACTGCGATCAAATAATTTATCTTTCAGACGGTAAGATCTTAGGGAATTTAACTTTAGATTACTCTAAAAATATCTCTGATATTAATGCCTTTTTGAGTCAAAAGGGGTGGTAATAATGTTTTATAAGAGTATTTTAAAAGGTAATTTCAAAGAAAAGAAATTTCTTTCCGTTGTTTTATTGTTGATGACTTTAATTCTCACATCCTTGTTTTCAACAGCGATTCATTTACATTTGGAATCTAAAAAGTTTTTATTGGAATCATATTCAGCTAGTCAACAGCCAGAAGTTCTGGTTGCTGTTGAAAATAATCAATATAAATCTAATTTTGCTGAGAAACTGGTCAATAACAGTAAGATCAAGACTTCTTATGTTCAGGAGTACTACACAGGAAATTTTGTTGATCAAGTAAAAGATAAAGAAGTCGTTTTCTTTTCTCCCAATTCAAATCGAGATTTCAAAAGAGAGGATCTAAAAAAATTAAATGGTAACGAAGTATTAATTCCTCAAAGTTTAAAAAAGGTTTATGGTCTAAAGCTCAATCAGACGATTACTTTAAAACCGGGAAAAAGTTTCCAAAAATTCAAAATCAAGGGGTTTTTTGACGATCCAATTTTTTCTTCTTCTCTGGCAGGTCAAAAAAGGATTCTAGTGAGTAGCAGCAAATTTAATTCGTTTAGCAGTCACTATCCGCAAAACGGCATGGCAAAGTATAAATTAATTTCCGGTTATCTTTCAAATCATCACCAGATTGCAAAGACGACACCAAAAGTACTCAAAAGTTTAGGAAATTTACCTAGTAGTGCGATTGACTATTCTTTTGCAAACATTGAATCAAACTTAATGTTGATTCCCTCAGTGTTTATCATCTTACTATTAACATTATCTTTATTTATCTTAATTTCAATTTTAATTATGTTGTGGTATTTGATAACAGTTACAATTGACGATAATAAACTCGAAATGTCGATTCTTCTATCACAAGGTTTTACTCGATTGAAGGTAATTTTAAATTATTTAGTTAAATCAGTTTCTATTATTTTAACGGGGACAATAATTGGTATTGTAATCGGGTATTTCAGCTACGTATTTCTAAGCGGCTATTTGTCAAACGTCACTGGAGTTTCCTGGGGTGGTCAAAATGAGTTATTTAGCACCATAACTATAGGTTTACTGATTGCAGCTGCTTTAATTATTGTTTGCGTAATTGGTTTTTTAAAGGCATTAAGGGTTGGTCCAATTATTCAAATCATGCAGCAGTCTACTGAGAGTCACAAAAATTTTCACTTTAAATTAGCGACAATTTCACCAAAGCGATTGAACTTTACGCTTGGAGTCAACAAATTCATTGGTCAATTTAAAAAAACTGGAACTTTATTTTCGATTGTGAGTCTTTTGACGTTTTTAATGGTAGTTATTCTGGGCTTTGCAAGTCTTTTTAATAGTACGAGCGGAGCACTTAGCGTGTTAGGGGCGCCTGACGGGGATCTTGTTTTGCTAGCAAAAAATAGTTCAGCTCAATTATCCAATGTGGCAACTCAAATTTCTAAAGGTACACACCCTACCTATGTTTCTAAAGCCGATCAGATGATGGTTAATATAAATGGTCAAAAAACAACAGTAGATATACTCGAACATTTTAATAAATCAACGAAATTGCTGCAGGGGTCTTATCCAACAAATCAAAATGAAATCTTATTAACCAAGAAAATGGCGCAGAGTTTGCACAAAAAAGTTGGTGCGCAAATTGAGCTCAAATACCGAGGAGTGAAGAAAAAGTATCAAATTACTGGCTTTTATCAGAGTATCAATAACAATGGATTGTCGGCAAAAATGTCGATTAGCGGTTTTCAAAGACTGAATTCTAATTTTTCTCCAAGCCAAGTGGTCATAAATTTTAAAAAATATGATGAAGCTAAAATTAATAAACTGATTAAGAAGTTTGACAACGTCGATAACGTTAATGTTCAAAACGGTCGGGCAACTTATATTTCTGGGATCAATTACGTGCGCTTAATATTGCAGGCGATGTTACTTTTTATCTTAATAATTACGATTGTGCTAACATGTATGCTTCTGTCAATGCTGGTTAAATTAACGTTGATTCAAGAGGTCAAGGAATTTAATACCTTGAAAATGATTGGTTATTCCAATTTCCGAATTAGACATATTCTCTTATATCGATTTTTATCAGTTATTGTTTTAGGTCAACTAATTGGGATCACTTTTGGAGTGCTGATTGGGTCACCGTTAGGTTCGCTATTAATGAATTCGGTCGGATTATCAGCGGTAAGACTCGTGCCGCCGTTTGGTATGGTTACCATAATTTGTTTGGGAATTTTGTTGCTTGGAAGCATATCAGTCGCAGTTTCTCAACGGAAATAAGGATTATTACACACTGTTAAATCATCTTCTAGAAGAATTAGCATCCAAATCGTCGTCTTCAAAATTATCGTTTATAATTGTACTGTTTTTCTCACATGGATCATGATCAGCACTGCTTAAAATGTATTTACAGATAGGAGATTGTCTAGTTCCGTATTCGCTGTGCACGCCAGTAATCCAAAAAATTATTAGTATAAACGAAAAAAATTCAGCTCTTAATTGAACTGAATTTTTTGTTTACGACTGATTGCCAACTATTTCAATTTCTCAATCTCTTCGGCACTAAGTTTTGTCGCTTTAATAATTATATTAAGATCGATTCCTTGCGCGAGTAAACTCTGAGCGACTTCAAATTTTTCTTCGTTCTTACCCTCGATTTTGGCATAACTAAGCTCTGCTTCTCTTTGGTCAATTGCGCTTTCTATTGCATCCACTTCTAATTGATCCTCCTTCGTTAAATTGTAATAATTTGATTTATTATAAACTGCCTGGACATACTTCGGAGCATCACTGTCAAGCACTCCATCAATATAGATACTCCTCATAGCTTCTAGATTATCTCTACTAACGGGATCTTCGACATTGATAATCGGTTTATGCAACTCGAACGTCACAATTGTAATGAGTCGTTTCACCCCGTCAACCGCATCTTCACCAGTTAGATGAAATTGATGAATCGCTTTGTCATCATCAAATTCATTATAATCCAAAATACAGATCTGAATTGCAGGCTCGAGCCCACTATACTTGTTGTTAGGCTCCCGCATCTTCTCTTTGTTACCGTAATTATAACGGTAACAAAGAGAAGATGTATAGCATGATCCGCTCTAGAAAATAGTTCGTCTTGCGCACTTGCATCTCCAAAGTCAACATTGTCTGATTATTTATTTCCATTAGAATATCAACTATTCGAGTCTTAGGTGCAGTTTTTTTCTTGACCTCTTCTTCTTTTGAATGACGAATGGAAAAAATCTTGGTTGGATCGAGATATGTAACCTCGTTCACCTCAATCCCAATCAAGTCATGAACGAATTCCTTAAAAATCCAGGAATTTTCCTTGCGCCCAAAAATGATCTTAAAAATTTTATCATTCTTGGGCAATAATCTTTGTTTCATTGATGAAACTCCCTTGGTTTATTATAGTGGCCTCAACCCCTAGGTAATAAATTACGCGAAAATTTCGTAAAACGTTAAATAAAATTTGAAAATGATGAATCTATTGTGGCTTGATAAACCGGAGATTATGTTTAAAGTTGTAATAATTTAAGCCGAGATCTGTCTTCTTGCAACTTCTCAGTCCACTATCTGATGGCCTCAGCAACATTTTTTTGTAAAACAAAATTGATCTTAAACTAAATTCAAAAAGGATCGCTAACATCATAATTCTACCACTTGCTTTAATATTGAATATGTTTTCTATATTACTGAACAAAACCGATGAACAAAAAAACTTCACTGAGAATTGCTTCAAAAATTACCAGCAAAAACCAAGTTACAATTAGAAATATTTTAAACATACAGTCTAATGATTCGATTGAATGGGAAGTTGAACAACACGGTAAAATTGTAATTTATCCAAAAATTATAACCTTTGGGACGTTGTTAGAGAGCAAGAAAAAGAGTACGGAAGCATTGATACACCAGAAAAAGAATGGGGTGAGGACCTGGGAAGTTAGAATTTCGATT
This sequence comes from Xylocopilactobacillus apicola, assembly GCF_033095985.1. Taxonomy (NCBI): domain Bacteria; kingdom Bacillati; phylum Bacillota; class Bacilli; order Lactobacillales; family Lactobacillaceae; genus Xylocopilactobacillus; species Xylocopilactobacillus apicola. The sequence goes on along the minus strand of NZ_AP026802.1, from coordinate 1,612,012 downwards.
GAAACATTTACAGATCCCTTTATGCGCTCTGACAATAATGTTATTGCAACTTTATCTGATAAAGAAATGACTGGTATTAGTTTCGTACTCAAGAATTTTTATTAACAAGAAACGGACATTTTCTAGTTATGATAAACTAGTTAAAAAAAGGATCTTCGCTTTGATTAATGATTTCATAATCTCCATTATATTTTTGTCGCTTACATTAATGCTAAATATGTTTTTGTACTTCGATCGCCTATTTAGCTGGAAAAACAAAATTGCCATTCTTTTAATCGACTTATTGGTAAGCGTTGTGTTTTACTTTGCTTCTATAAAAGCAAGCGATTCATTTATGATATCGACGAGCGACCATTATTTTTTGATTACTGCTCTGGTAATTGGAATTTTTTATCTAATTTTCTTACCCAAAACACGAAATTTCCTGCCGATGCTTTTGTTTTTTATGTTGGAAAATATCTTGATGACAATTATTTTAGGAATTCCGTTTGTCCCTTTAGGACTATCTTCTTATGTCAAAGGAATTAATTTGATTTTTCAGATTTTTCTGACGCTAATGTTGAGAGTAAAATTCAAAAAATCAATTTCGGTTTTATTTAATTCCAAGCGGAAAACCATTTTGATAACGGTCGTCCTCGCAGCGTTTTTAGGATCATATTTTATTTGGCAAAATGCTGAACTTTTGAGAATGGAGGGACCGATTTATTATAGAGTCGACGCACCAAAAAATAAAGTTGAGATGCCAAAAATCACTCCCGCCAATATTAGTCAAAAAGTTCAAATTGGCAACCAAGTCTTCGTTCTCTTGGTGATCTTTATTTTTGTAGGCGGCATCTATGTAAACTATGAGGTGAAGCGCAATCGTAATCAGGCGCAACTGGCGGCGGAGAAATTGCTGATGGAAAGCTACATCGATACCTTAGAGAAGATGCAGTTGGAAATTCAGAAAAATCAGCATGACTATAAAAATATCCTGCTTGGGATTAGAGGATTTATGAGTAAAGATGGAGTTGATGTCGAAGGGCTGGAGGATTTCTTGGTAAAAAATCAGCTCATCCATAGTGAGGTTCAGATTAAATCCGGTACTTTGAATCAACTTAAGGGAATTAATTTGCCCGCTGTTAAAGGGTTATTGTCGACCAAAATAATTGAAGCCGTCCAAGCAGGAATTGATGTGAAAATTAAATGTAGCGAGAAAATTGAGATTAATAAAGTTGATCCGTTTGATCTATCTCGGATCCTTGGGATAATTTTAGATAATGCTATTGAAGCTTGTGCCGAGCAGGATCACCCCAAAATAGAGATGATGCTGCTGGATGAGCAGCAACAGATCTTAATTATGGTGGCTAATTCTTGTGTTGAGCCAAATATTAATTTAAAGATTGGGGAATCAAGTAAAGGGGCAAATCGAGGGTTTGGGTTGCAGAACTTAAGAGATATTGTCCGCAGTTCCGATCATTTGGATCTTGAAACTACTTGCTCCAACTATACTTTCACGCAAAAGGTTTTTATCAAGAAATAAAGAGGCTGGAAATGTTGAAAATATATGTTTGCGACGATCAGGAAGTCCATCTCCAGGCAATTACGCAAATTATTGAAAATAAAATTGCTTTCGAAGAAACTCCCATGGAATTAGTACTTGCAACCACTAATCCTTCAGAATTGCTGGAAAGATTTAATTCTCAGGAGATAAATGTCTATTTTTTGGATATTGATTTGGCTAATGAGCAGTATGACGGGTTAAATCTGGCGCTCAAAATTAGGGAGAGTGACCCTAGCGGTTTTATTATTTTCATTACGTCCCATCTGGAATTTGGCATGCTGATCTTTGAATATAAGATCGGGGCTTTGAATTATATTGTCAAAACAGCGGATCCAGAACTTCTGAAATCTAAGATCAATTCCACGATCGATACGATTTGTGAGCGAACTCAAAATAGCGTCAAGCAGCACGAACAAGAAATCAAATTTTCATCGGATCGAGGCGATAAATATGTTTCGATTTCGGATCTGATTGTCTTAGAAGTGGTCGGGAATCACAAGCTGGAAGTGGTTTCTAAACACCAAGTTTTCAGTTGCAATGGTTCACTCGGACAGTTTGAAGCTGAACTGCCCAATTATTTTATCCGCTGTCGGCGTGACATGTTGGTGAACTTAAAGGAGGTCGTTGCATGTTCGACGAAAGAAGAAATGATTACGATGACGAATGGTTTTACCATTTCGTGCTCCCGCTTTCAAATCAACAAGTTTAAACCAATCTTAGAGAAGTTTAAGGAAGGCTAAGTTTTTTCTCAAAAAAATTCATGATTTTCGAAAATTTTGCGTAAATTATCTATGAGGTCAAAAGACCTCATGCAAAGGAGGATCAATGAATAGACGTAAGAGAGTTCCATTTCACAACGATCTGATGATGAAAAAACTGCTTGGAAGTGCGCAGAATCGCTCAATTGTAGCTGGTATGAGCAATGATTTTTAGGTATCAAATGTGAAGGTAAAGATATTATTTTGCTGACCCCATACAGTATCGATAATTATCAGAATGCATACGAGAAGGGGCGAGAGCAGTTCCTACTATTGACGGAATTGGATTTCCGCTTTATGATTTTTGATAGAATTATTGTGACAATGGAAATGTAAATGAGACCAGATCCAGATTTTTTCGAGCGAAGTTACTCGTACTTGGCGCACGCTTATCTGGCTGGTTATTCGAATCAAGCTCAAATGGTAAGTAAAAATCGACCGTTTAGTTCGATGGGAGAGACTTATTCCCTTAATGTCCTAGGCTTCAACTTATTTCCAGACGAGGATGGGTTTCGGCATTATCCACCGCCGTACGATTCAGTCCATGATGATTATGGGTACGGAGATTCAACGTTTGTCGAGTTGAAAAAGCGGAAATTTTTGGTGCCAGGTCGCAAGCGTCAGGTGAATGTTAACGATTGGGTGGCAATGATTGAGCAAGATGAGATTCATAGTGGAGCAATCGATTATATAAAAGATTCGTATGAATTTGTGAGATATCAAAACATAGAAAAGGAGGAACTTGAAATGATGGATGCAATTGAAATGGCAAGACATGAAATGAGACTGAAAGAGAAAGTAGCGCTTGAAGAAGGGGAAGCAAGAGGAGAAGCGCGGGGCAAGGCGGAAGGTCGAGCAAAGGCGATTAGGGAGACAGCCAAGCGAATGTTGGCAAACCAGATGAGCGTGCAAGATATTCATAAGTTTACGGAGTTAAGCTATGAAGAAATTGAAAAGTTGAAATAATTTACCAAATGAAAAGTCGGAAATTCCCGGCTTTTTTATTTTGCGTAATGCGCGAATTTCAAAAGTTGTAATTCACGTAGCGAAGATGGTAATTCGCACGGAATTTGTTAAATAATCCTTGCCTGCCGGTATAGTTAAATCATAAAAAAATAAAGGATTACAGAGAAATGTTTAGCAATTTAAAAGGCACAGTTTTGTTTTTAGGAGTTTTAACGCTGTTGGCAGGCTGCCAAAAAAATGAAAGTTCTAGTTCTTTTTCCAGTAATATTTCTAGTTCAAAACCCAGTAAAAAAAATCAAAATTCAGCTCCTGAAATTGAAAAAATATCGGTCGAGGAATATCAAAAGCTATCCGATGATAATGATTCAGATGGAAAAATTGTATTTTTTGAAACTCCAGGTAAATCTGATGATGCGCTTAAGAAATTTTCAACGAAATGTCAGAAAATAGGCAAGAAATTATATACAGTGGATGTGAGTACAGATGAGGGGAAGAAGATTCTGGAAGAAGACAAACACATCAAATCTCCCTACGATGCAATTATTTTAAGGAAAGGATCTGGAAGTGTATATCTGGACTTGCTAGAAAAAGAAGTGCCGACCGAAATTTTAAAAACTTTTCTTGATATGGATCTTAAAAAAGAAGCACCCAAGAACTAGGTATAGATATTTATTTAAACGAACGAAACAGGAGTAAATGATGAAAAAACGTTGGTTAATAATTACGATAATTGGAGTGATTGCAGCATTTGCAGTGATGTTAGCGATCTTTAATAATCACAACAAAACTAGTGCGAAGATGCCAGAAAAGATCACCCAAACCATTCAAGTTCAAAAGAGTGCTCCATTAACTTTTAACGGCATCTCAAAGTCGAAAAAGACGCAAAGTATTACGCTTAATCAAGCCCTCGGTGAAAACTTATACTTGGAGAAACAGGACGGTGAGGCAGTAGCGCAAGGTGATTTAATTGCTACTTACTACATCTTGAAAGATTACAACACCCTTTTAGATAAGCTAAACAAGGTGCGTCAGAAAAATGCTGAGATTAATAATCTGAAAAAAGATGTGCAAAACAACTCAGCTAAAATTACAGCTTTAACCAATGAAGTTAACCAGCTTAATAAACAAATTACAAAGATGCGTGATGCTGCTCCTAATAAGGTTTATGCGCAGTTTGATGGAGTGTTGACAGTGCCGACAAGCAGTAGCGAGGTCATGAAACCGTTGGCTGAGATTAGCAGTAATGATGCGAGCGTCGTGATTTCAGTCAGTGAATATGACTTGAGTCATCTCAATCAAGATCAGGAAGTAAAACTTGCTCCCGTTGATTCAGGAACTAAGATTAAAGGAACAATCACCAGGATCGCAACTCGTCCTGATAATACCACAAGTAAGATTTCTACTTATACGGCTCAGATTAAGCCTGAGACTGAACTTAAAAACGGCAGTCATGTCCAAGTGACGGTACCGCTCAAAGAAATTAAGATTCCAAACTCAGCGGTGAAGGAAGAAGACAAGAAGTTCTTTGTCTATAAAGCAAATGGTTCGAAGTATACAAAGAAAGAAATTCAAGGAACCAAGAAAGACAACTACTTTGTCGTCACTAAAGGGTTAAAGAACGACGAGTCAATCGTGAAGAACTATAAAGATGCGGACTAGCTTATGATTAAGATGAATAACATTAGTAAATCTTACATCTTAAATGATGATGAAACTCCTCTCTATGTCTTAAAAGATATCAATCTCAACATCGAAGAAAAAGAGTTCACAGCAATCATGGGACCAAGCGGTTCAGGGAAGTCGACATTAATTAACATTATCAGTTTTCTTGATCGAGCCTTTGAAGGTGAATATTACTTCTCAGATGAAGACGTGAAAGAGTTCAAAGACAATGATCTTTCAACGATGAGGAATCGAAATGTCGGTTTTGTATTTCAGTCATTTAACTTAATTGAAACCGATACGATTTATGAAAATGTAGAACTACCGCTACTGTATCGGGGAGCCACGCATCGCTGTGCTAAGCCAATTGTCTTAGAACAGCTGGACAAAGTCGGGTTGCTTTCAAAGAAAGATCAGTTGCCAAGTCAGCTGTCAGGCGGACAGAAGCAGAGAGTAGCAATTGCGAGAGCATTAGCTAATAAGCCCAAATTCATTGTTGCTGATGAACCAACTGGTGCACTTGATAGTAAAACGTCTGATGAGATCATGACGCTTTTTCAAGAATTGAATAACTTACATGATGTCACAATCTTGATGGTAACTCATGACCCAGAAGCAGCAAGATATTGTAAACGAGTCGTTGAAGTTAAAGACGGGCAGGTGATTGGATGAGATTATCAATTAGCATCGAAACGGCGATCAAAGCGATCCTCAAAAATAAACGGCGCAGTTTTCTAACCGTCATTGGAATTATTGTGGGAATTGCCGCGGTGATTACGATTGTTACCGTCGGTCGAGGCTACGAAAAGTATTCGGTTAAGCAACTGCTTGATAGCGATGACATCAAGAATAATCAGATTGCAATTAAATTTTCGCCCGAAGATAGCGATAACTTTGCCAAGAGTAGTTTTATTTATTTCAACCAGTATGATTTAGATTTGGTCCGCAGTGTAAAAGGGGTTAGTGCAGTTAAGTATGCGGTTGAAAAGCCTGATCGGGTTTACCGTAATCAATCAGTTGGTGGTCAAGGTAAGCAAATTAGGCTCGTTACGGGCGCCGGTGAGACAGTCCAGTTCGGAAAGAATCTTAGTACTGCCGATTTGGGCAATAAAGTTGTGACTGTATCGGAGCGCTTGGCAAAAGAACAGTTTCCTAATTTGAAAACCAGTGAAGTTGTCGGGAAAACCCTGGAGATTTCTAATGAATCTTTTCTGATTCAGGGAGTATTTCCGTCTGATTTTACGACAATGACCCAAATTGAAATGAATAACGCAACCTACAATCATTTTTTCCCGGGCGCCAATCAGAAAAATATTCAGATTATGGTTCCCAGTGAAGAGAATATCACGACCGTTGCAGGTGATGTCGTGAAAAAGTTGAGCAGATATGGAAGTATGAAGAACCTTGGAAAATACGATTTTTCTAATAACGCCTCTATGACTGACGCTATTAGTTCTAATCTCCGAATGTTAACTTGGATTGTCTCATTAATTGCAGGAATTTCCCTTTTTATCTCAGGAGTGGGTGTAATGAATATGGTTTACACCTCAATTTCCGAGCGGGTCAAAGAAATTGGAATTCGAAGGGCGCTTGGGGCAACAGGCAAAGAAATTCAGAGTCAGTTTCTGCTAGAAGGCTTGATTTTAACTTTGTTTGGCGGATTTGTAGGTTATCTCTTTGGCGAATTGTTTGCCTTTATGAGTAGTCGAGTCATGAAGATCGACTTCACGTTCGACCCTTTTGTGGCGGCGCTGGCAATGGGGATCTCGATGTTAGTCGGGGTAGTGTTTAGTTATATTCCGTCGAAGAACGCAGCCCAAAAGAACGTTGTCGATTTGATTAAATAAAGTTTTGGAGGACAAAATGAAAAAGAAAAAAATTATTATTAGTTTCATCGCATCAGTAGTTTTAATTATCGGAATTTTTATCGGATTTAAAATTCTTCAACCGCCACGCAGTACAGAAGAGAAGATAAAGAATCCAAAACCAGGAGATACTTTTACAATTGAAGGTGAAAAAGAGATCGAGGAATTCAAGAAGGAAGCTGAAAAAAATGGTCAAGAAGTCAGAATAATAAATGGCAAATAAGGAATCATATTAAATGATTAAAGGCAGACATTCCTTTTTTTACTTCCGGCTTCACCAATTATTCTCACAATCTTCCAAAAAATTCCCCTGCGGAGTTACTAACATGAGCTATTTAAAGATCCAGCTTAAAGTTCAGATTCGTTCTAAAGAACACCTCGTGATTTTTCTTGCGATCATTTTTTGTTTTCGTATAACACGCAAAAATACGTCCTCAGCAATTATCCCAAAACGCTAAAAGAATTTGAAACTGAGAACATCAGCGCAGGTGGGGCAAATAATGATCAGGTAATGCACGTCAACTATATTGATGTCAAAACCAATAGTGGAGGCGAAAAATGAGGGAAATTATCCTTTCATCTTTAGGGAATACCAAAAATATCACGAGCAAGGTCATCGGCAAAGCAACGATGAGTTCAGGTTACCAAACTCAAAAATAGAAAAAGTGTTTTTGATTTTTTAACAAAATTCTAGACCAAAATAAAAAAATAATTGATAGATTATTGCTGATCTTTCAAACAAATATCCGATGATTTTTGACTGTGATCCAAATTACGGCTTATTAAATGGTTCTTTGACTGAAACACTTTTTACGATGAGTTTCGTTGGACGTCTGGAAATCAAAGTATAATAGAAAACGGTTGCTTTGAGCGGCAATAATTTGATAAAACGGAGAATTTAAAGTGGAATTAGTTAATTTTCGAGATTTAGGTGGAATTCCAAATAAACAAGGGCTAAAAGTAAAGCCAAAGCGCGTCTTACGTTCTGGTAAATTAGTTGATCTCGACCAGTTGATGAAAGATCAATTAGTCAACGACTACCAGTTAAAACAAGTAATTGATTTAAGAAAACGTTCTGAAATTGAAAAAGAACCCGACGACCAATTGCCGGGAGTTAAAAATATTAATCTTGATATTTTAGAAATGAATAAAAATAGGGGACTTGGGTTCCACGCTGCAGCTGATACAAATGATCCAGATGTTGTTACCAAAGAAATGGAAGATATGTATCAAGAGATCGTTCTAAATCCGCAAGCGCAAAAACACTTCGGAGAATTTTTAGAATTACTTTTGGAGAATAAAACGGGCTCTACTCTATTTCATTGTTACTCTGGTAAAGATCGGACAGGAATTGCTGCTGCAATATTTCTCTGGTTGCTTGACGTTGATGATGAAGAAGTGATGAAAGATTACATGCAGACAAACGTTGATCGCAAGCCTGAAAATGATCGAATTATCGCCCGGATGAAAAAAGAAGGATACGAGGGCAAGGCTTTAGAAGCCGTTCTTGTCACTGCTAACGTTGAAGCAAGTTATCTAAAATGTGCTCAAGACACGATAATTAAGCAATACGGGGATATTTTAAATTACGCAGAGCAAGCTTTGAATTTTGATTCCTCGAAGATTGAAAAACTGCAAAAACTTTATTTAGAGTAAATTTTAGTTGACATTGAAATGGATACTTGCTAAAATAAATGTTAACTTAGAAGAACAGAAGGAGTATCGAAATGATTAACTTGAAATTGAATTTAAATATTCGTTGGCAAAGCCGGTAATTTCAGGTTAATTCCGTCATGGATGCGACCTGATTTATCAGATCGTATTCGTGCCGGCTAATACTCAAAAAATAAAGTCTGCATGGATCATACCCTGCAGGCTTTTTCTTTTGTTCAACAATGGGAGCCTTTTAGGAGGCTCCTTTTTTATTTAATGAAAGGTGAGGAAAAAATGAAAAGAATGTTAGCTGTAATTAGCGCTTTAGTTATTTTTTTAGGAATTGCTTTTTTTAACGAAAGCGGCGAGAATTCAAAATCTCAATCAATGGCGCGAGTCGGAGTTTTGACATTAATGCATCATCCGGCGTTAGATCAGATTCAAGAAGGATTCACTAAAGGAATGAAAGAAGAAGGCTACGTCAATGGGAAAAATGTTTTGATTGATTATCAAAATGCCCAAGGTGATCAAAGTAATTTAAAGACGATGGCTGCTAAGTTAGTTGATGAAAAATCGGATGTTTTGTTCGGGATTACCACTCCAGCTTCACAATCCTTAGCAAATTTAACTAAAAAGATTCCCGTTGTAATGGGGGCGGTAACTGATCCGAAATCAGCAGGTCTTGTGACGAATTATGAACACCCAGGTTCAAACATCACCGGCGTGTCCAACATGTCGCCGATTAAAGATCAGCTGAAATTGATCAAAGAATTCATGCCTGATTTGAAAACTTTAGGGGTAATTTACACATCTAGTGATAGTTCAGCGACGGCAGAATATAAGCAAATTGTTAAAATCGCGGCCGAACAAAAAGTACCAATCAAAGTTTATTCAATCTCTAATAGCAATGATTTGAACCAAGTCTCCCAAGAGATGCTACAAAAAGTTGATGCAGTGATGGTTCCTCAAGATAACGTTATCGCAGGAGCGATGCAGACGCTAGTAAAAAATGCAGATGCAGTGAATAAGCCGATTTTTCCAGCTGTTGACACAATGGTCAAGCAAGGCGGAGTGGCAGCTTATGGGATTAATCAATTTAAGTTAGGGTTACTTGGCGGACATCTCACAGCATCAATTTTGAAAGGCAAGAATAAACCGGCAACGACCGCAATTAGATACGTTAAGCACGGCGAAGCAGTTTTAAATTTGAAACAAGCACAAAAATTAGGCTTAAAAGTGCCAACACGCTTCTTACAGGAAGCAACTAAGGAAGGGAAGGTATTTAAATAATGAATTTAGTAGTTTCTGCTATTGGACAAGGGCTTTTATGGGCATTATTAGGTCTCGGACTTTACTTAACATTTAGAATTTTAAATTTTGCTGATATGACGGTGGAAGGAACGTTTCCGCTTGGAGCAGCAACAGCTGTAACTGCAATTACTCACGGGGTTAATCCACTTTTGGCGACCATGATGGCTTGCGGAGTGGGCGTTGTTGCTGGTTTAATCACGGGTCTTTTATACACTAAAGGCAAGATTCCAAGCTTGCTGGCGGGGATCTTGGTGATGACTGCTGCATATTCGATCAATCTCAGGATTATGGGCAAATCCAATATCTCTCTTTTGAATCAAAAAACTCTTTTTAGCAGTAAATTTCTAAGCAGTTTACCGCAATATTTTGACAGTGTTTTGGTTGGAATGGTTGTCATCTTTATTTTTACAATCGTGATGATTTTCGTTCTGAATACTGACTGGGGGCAAGCTTTTATCGCAACTGGTGACAATCGTCAAATGGCTAAGTCGCTAGGAATTAAGACTGATCGAATGGTAATTATGGGACTGATGATCTCAAACGGAATTGTTGGGGTATGCGGCGCATTGATCGCTCAAAGCAACGGATACGCAGATATCAACATGGGAATTGGCACAATCGTAATTGCGCTGGCGTCGATTATTATTGGTGAAGTATTATTTGGCGAATTAACCTTGCCGCAGCGTTTAGTGGCAGTGGCGCTCGGGAGCATTATTTATCGCTTGCTGTTATTAGTTGTACTTCAGCTCGGATTTAAGGCTGACGATCTAAACTTACTATCATCAATCGTTTTAGCGCTTTGTATGCTGCTTCCACAGTTAGAAAAACATCTAAGAGTTAAAAATACAATTGTAAAAGGGGTAACACGTCATGAGTAAGCCGATTTTAACGTTAAAAAATGTCTCAACTGTAGTCAATCAAGGAACTTCTCACGAACTGACAATTCTAAATCAGATTAATCTTGAAATTAATGAAGGTGATTTCATTACGATTGTCGGCACTAACGGGGCTGGTAAGTCAACGCTCTTTAATGTTATCAGCGGCTTGATCCCAGTTAGCTCTGGTCAAGTACTTCACCAAGGCAAAGACATAACTAAGTTGTCCGAAGAAGCTCATCCCGAATTTCTTAGCCGTGTATTTCAGGATCCGAAAATGGGAACCGCACCCCGAATGACAGTTGCTGAAAATTTACTTTTGGCCTTAAAACGAGGAGAAAATCGCTTTTTAAAGCCGCGTAATCTCAAATCTCACTTGCAAGAATTTCATACCCTTGCTAAAACGATGAATAATGGCTTAGAAGATCGACTTAATACCGCAACGGGTTCGCTGTCAGGTGGTCAGCGTCAGGCGCTAAGTTTTCTGATGGCGGTAATTAAACGTCCGGATGTGATTTTACTTGATGAGCATACAGCCGCACTTGATCCTCATACTTCAGCTTCGTTAATGGCAGCCACTGATCAACACATTGTGGAAGATCATCTGACAGCCTTAATGATTACCCATCAATTAGAAGATGCGATTAAATACGGAAATCGCCTCCTGGTTTTGAAGGAAGGGAAGATTGAAGCAGATTTTGCCGGTGAAAAGAAAAAGAATCTTACGACAGAAGAACTATATGAATATTTAGAAAGAGCTTGATCTAAGCTCTATTTTTTTTGGACTTTAATTGATTTGGCGTGAATGTTTAAAACAAATTAGGATTCAAAAAAAAGTGAGCTTTCAAGCCATTAATAAAGCTAAATAAACTAATAGCTTCAAGGTAAATAGGTATCGGAGTCTTTCATTGCTTGAAGTAATTCAACTTTTCAAAAAAAATTTCAAGAAAAAAAACATAAGTTTTTTTATTAAAAAGAATTTTATTAAAAAGCCTAGCTGCTCAAGTAACTACAAATATGAAGCGTTGTTTTGCAATTATAATTATACATATTGCGAAAAAGGAAATTTTATTTCAAATCTAATAACCTGTGCTATAATTTATAACCTATATGATTATACTATCATTTAGTAAGCGTATCATCCGTAAGGAAAATCTGTCGAATGTTTTGACAGCGAATAATCGCATTAAAACAGGAGATACACATTTTTGGAATTTATTTTAACCTAAAAAGTTTGTAACAAATTTCAACTTGCTGAATAGTTGAAATCCGTCTATCTATAATTTTTGTATTTGTTTAAAGAAAAACTGAATATCAAAAATAATTTCATTTGTTTCATCAAATTGATTGACTTGACGAGCTAAATTCAATTTCTCTTTGATTGCAAATAATTAAGAATAGAACGAAAAACTTTTATTGAAATTTAAAGTATAAATTTCTTTCAAGTGTTATTTACGTCTGAACTAGTGTTTGTTCGACATTAGTGGACAATTAACTAGAACGCTTACACATTTCGATTGGCTTGCACTAATTAGAGGCAAGTTTCTTAACTAAATAATTCAAAAAAATCATTTTAATTAATGGTTTCTTTATATTACTTTTTTAATTTTTAGAAAGATCTGGAAAGGACTTTTTTGCCGGATTTTGCATTTATGTGGGGAAGATGAACTATATGATTATCAAAAAACAGAACTTAAGATTAATGCTTTTAAAAATTGTGATATTGTTTTCAATAATAATTATCCCAAGTTTAAAAGTGAAAGCGGTTGGGAATATTAATCCAAATTTGGTTGACTTATCACCCGCTAGTACTAATAAAGGTGATATTTATGCGCCTTTCTATGGTAAAGAGATTTTACCTAATGTTTTTAGTAGCGCAACCGATGACCCGAGAACTCAATATGATACACCAGATCCTGATGATCCAGCTAATATTGCAAAGTTTAGAGTCAAGACTCAACCAGAAACTGATGCTCAAATTAAGCAGCGTTTAACTGATGGCGATGTTTATGGTCAGATTCAAAGGTATAAATTAGAAGGTGAAACTGCGTATGTATCAACGCCAGATGAACTTTTAAATGCACTTTGGGGTCGAAAAGGAGCATACAAATCCAGTGATGCCTATCCAATATTTGCTGGAGATGGGTCTGGTGCAGTTGCGCAAGTCAATATTACTCATATTGTCCTAACTAAAGATATCGTTTTTACTTATGGAACCACAGTTAATGGCTATCAAAGCTTTACTAATTTAGTTGGTATGACAGGAAATTACGTTCCTAATCGTAATATTGTGATTGATGGAATTGATCCGAGAGATCCGACAAGTACTAAACACACTTTGGATTTTAACGGTTCTTATAACGCGGCTCGAATCGATCTAAACAGTAATTATTTTAAATCTAAGTTTGTTTTTAATAATATAATTTTGCAAGGGACAGATTATTTTGGCCCTGGTTCGGCGGTTGGGAATACAGTAGACAAAACTGTTGTTTATCGTAATATTCAATATCACGGTTCTCAATTAGCAGCTTCATATTATACAGATATAATTTTTACTGGATACAATGATATTAAGCCGTCTATCTCTTATCAAACTTTGCAACCAGTAAGCAGTGGTGCGACAAACAGTAATGGTCTAATTTATGACAATGCTCAGCCAGGCAAAATGACTTACGCTTACGGGCATCTACCAACAAATGCTCCTGCGGGTTCGACGGAGACATATTATTGCCAGCAAATTATGGAGAGCTACAACGTAACTTTTGCTTACAATACGAAGTTTGACGGTTTTACACCAACTGATGGTGCTTTCGTTGTGGGTTACTATCTTCACGATGGGAAACCTTGTAATGTTAATGTGATGGATTATTCTGAGGTAAATGTATCTTCAACAAACCAAGGATCAGTTATTGAATATTCCTATAGCGCAACGATTCAGTTATGGAGTGGAGAGTTAGAAGTTCATCCCCATGCGGTGTTAAATGTTAACGCTTATGAGTTTAAAAATACTTCTTCTGGTGGTGACACAAACTCAAACAATATCACACATAATCCGAATTACACTCGTGACTTGATTAATTTAACGCCCCAAGGGGGATTTAATCCGAATATAAAGGTTGACGACTATGCAACACTTAATGGAACTCAAAGTGGTCCAATTGCTTCAGCCGGTTTAAGCAGCGGATCAGTCGGTTTAGGTGCGGGAGCAGCTCTTACTGTGGGAAAATGGGGCAAGTTTAACATCAAATCGACTAATGCAGACATGAGCACACGACCGGTGTTGTTTATGGATAATAGCGCAAAAGTAAGCGTTGCTCAGCCTGGAACTTTTGATTTACAAGGTGATGGAATTTATACAGGCGCTCGCTCCTTGATTCAGCTTGGCAGTAATGCTACTTTTGAATTTAATCGGGCAAGGATGGTTAATATCCAATACAATGGAACTCAAGCAAATACCAATTTGATTTCAATGAATCCCGGCCAGATGCATGTTCAAAATATGGACGTTTATGCTTGGAATCGAGGACATGCATCATCTGGGGTGAATCCAGATCCTTTCGATAATACGGATGGAAAAGATTACTTATGGCAGTCAATTTTTAATTTTGTAGCCGACTATAATTCGGCAGGTTTTTTAAATATTGATTCGACGGCTTCCTCGCTTTTTCCAATCGACATTGCAGATATGCGGACCAACTATAATACGAATAAATTCCAAAGAGTAATGTTCCATTACATTCCGACTGTTTATTTTAAAGACTTTACTTCCCAACCAGTTGACGGACCAGTAAGCGATCCAAATTCTTACCAAATTACTGGTAAAGTAGTTACTGATAATATTAATGACCCTAATGGCGACTATATTCCATTGGAAGGAGCATACGTCCGGCTTAGCGGGCACGTCAAAAACACTGATGCAGCAAGTGAAGTAGGATTAGTTGATTTAGATCAACCTTTTTCTAATACCGTTGAGCCAGATTCAATGTGGAGTGATTTATCAAGTTCAGGTATTGATATAAAATCTAAGTTCTCGGCGATGACAGCTGTTGATGGATCATTTACGGTGACTTTACCAAAAGTTTCTGGTGTGCAAAAAACTTTTATGGCAAGCGATCTAAATGATTTGACAAATACCAGACCTGATGAAAATGGTCGAATTCAGGCTTTTGCCTTTAAGGCTGGGAATTACAATGTGACAAATTTAGCAGTGCTTGATCGAACTGAACCAATTGCTAAAGAGGCACCCATGCGTTATACCGTTGTTGATCAACCAGTGTTGGATCCTAAGGGATTTGTTGATACTTCCCAAGATTTAGTGACAGGGCTAACTCATTTGAGTGATTTACACCCAGACATTAACTCCAACGCTTTTACTAAGCTCAATGACTATACTTTTACGTTTGCTGCGCAAAATCTAGCTTCTGATAACGCTTTTTGGCAGACGCCAGGAGTTAAAGACGTTTATGTTAATGTTAAAGATCCATCTGGTAACACGACAGTCGTGAAGGGACAGGTCACAATTTCTGCATCGCCAGTTTTCATTGAAATAAAAAACCCAAATGCAATTAATAAAATTCCAAGCGGCTCTGACAATTGGACTGATATCCAGTGGCAGAATTGGGTTAAGACAGCAAATCCTAACGGAGCGCGAGCATTAAGAATTAATTCTGATGGCACGACTACTGATATTAGCGACCAAATGACTAATAATGCTAGTGCTTTTGGGCAAAAAGTTAATAATATTAAATACAGCATTGCAACGGGTGCAACGCCACCAGCTGAAACGACAGTTAGTAAAGATGCCACAATTGAGTTGAGAAGTGATTCTCTGAAATTTGAGATGCCACATGATTCTTCAAATAATCCGACTGCGCTTAATTTTGGTCGCTACGGCTCTTATAACACTGGATATTTAAACTCAAAAGATACCCAGAATTATTTAGTTAAAGTTCTTGATGATCGAGTTGATCAAAGTCCCCAGTGGTCAGTATCAGTTCAGGCTTCTAAATTTCAAGAGACTAATCCAGGGAATGCTATAATTCCAACCGATTTGATTGATTTAGGTTTGCTAGATCAGTCGAGTAATATATTTACAGATTTGGTAGAAACTTCGAATACAATTAGTCAGGGAACGGGCAACCATGATTTTGACATTTTAACGGGTAATGGACTTATTAACTCAGATCAAAAATTGGTAATCTCTCGTCTTCGACCGGATAGCCGAGTTAACGGGCGTTCGTACGGTGCGAAACTAACCTGGACTTTAGTTGGAGCTACACCTTAAAAAAAGAGGCTGTGACATAACTGTCTCTCAAAAATAAAATAACGCTGATGAAATCGAAATCGTTCCTGATCTCGTTTTTTCATCAGCGTTTTTCTTTAAACTTAGATTATAATCGCATGGATGACCGATTTTTGTAACTTATGTCACAGCCTCTTTTTATTATAAAAATTTTTTAATTAACGGAAGCATTCCAGTGATGAATGGTAAAAGCGAACAAATAAAAACCAAAAATAAACAAAACTTCTGCAGGCGGGTCATTTTTTTAAAAGAACCGATAAAACTTCCGGTTAACAAAATCGCACTAAAAAAAATAATAAAACCTTCTAAAACATAGATCGAGTAATTCAAATTTGCAGTTCCCTTAATAATTTTAATCGTTTTGCCTTTAAGTTTACCACTAGATACTAATAAAAACATAGTAGTTGGGGGTAGTTTTCTAAAAAAAATCAAAAAAATTAAGCTTGATGGCTGATTTGTTAGAGAAGTAAACTCTGTTAAAATTCAGTTACAATGAAATTCTACTTAACTTTAGCACGCAATAATTTGCGCCAACACGAATACATTTATTTGCCGTTTGTCATCGCTATGAGTTTTATGATGATGGTCAGTATTGTTATGCTTAATATTGCTTTGATGGGATCTAAACTTTTTAAAAATCTTGGTAATCATACAGGTGAAATTGTTTTTGGATTAAGCAGTTCAGTAACAATGCTGATGACTTTGATTTTGGCGTGCTATGCTAATTCATTTATTTTACGGCAACGGATCCAGCAATTAGGACTTTTTAGCGTGATTGGTTTTAGCAAGGGTGAAATCGCTAAAATGTTAGGCTTGGAGAATTTATTATGCCTTTTAACAACTCTTTTGACAGGGATTGTCACAAGTGTCGGTTTTTCGCGTTTAGGTTATTTGATTTTAGCCCGGATGTTGAATCTTCCTAGCAATACAGCCTTTGGTCTTAATTTTAAAGCGTTTGAGATTGCTTCAATTATGATGGTCATAATTTTCGCTTTTTTGATGATTTTGGACTTTATTTGGTTAAAACGTCATAATCCGATTCAATTGGTTCGTGCTGCCAATTCTAATGAAATTGAACCGCGGATTCGCTGGTTTTTATTAATTTTAGGGACACTAAGTTTAGGGAGCGGATATTATTTAGCCCTTACGTTAAAAAATCCTTTTAGAGCTTTAATTTACTTTTTCTTGGCAGTTTTGCTAGTAATTATTGGGACGTATTTTCTTTTTATGGCAGGAAGTATTTTCGTTTTAAAACTTCTAAGACGGATACCTCGCTATTATTATCAGCCAATTCATTTTGTGGGACTTGGAAATTTACTTACGCGTTTAAAGCAAAATGGAGCAGGGCTAGCTTCCATCACGATTTTGCTCACAATGACAATGATGACGTTATCTACGACCATAACTTTTTTTTCTGGCTCCGATCAAGTTGTTAACTCGATTAGTCCAGATGACCTCAAATTTACGACAACTTCCAATAATGATTTCCGACCGTTAATTGAGAATAATGCAGCTAAATTTGGAATTCGCCTAGGAAAGTTGCGTCGTTTTACGACTACGCAGGGATTTAAGGCAGAATTGGTAGGCAACAGTCTAAGAAAAGAATCAAGAAACAACTATGCAGTTGAAGCCACTACAATCAAAAGTTTTAATGAATTCAAAAGTCGAAAATTACAACTCCGCCCTAATGAGATCATAATTTGTAAACAATCAGGATATCCTTTTAAGGAGCTAAAAATTGGCAGTAATAATTATCGAGTTAAAGAAGTTTTCAGACAAAACGCACTTAATGAAGTGATCGATCCGACCATTGTATATCTGGTTTTCGCTAATGAAAATATTATGAAAAAAGAGATGGAGGCAACTTTCGGGATAAAATCTAAGGATATTGGCTTAGTCACGATGAATTTTTTGACACTTAATGGTACATACAAGCAAAAAATGGCGCTTTATCGGTCGCTTCCAAGCAATTTAGGCGTTCTTTCAAAACCGGTGGTAGCAAAAAGTGCCAATTCGCTTATAAGTGGAGCTTTGTTTGTTGGCTGTTTAATGAGTTTCGCATTTGTTTTAGCAACAGTATTAATTCTTTATTATAAACAATTAAGTGAAGGGTATGCAGATGCTAAACGTTATCAAACGCTTGAAAGAGTCGGTCTAGCTCGCAAAGAAATTAGAAAAACCATTAACAGTCAATTGTTATTAGTCTTCTATCTGCCGCTTGTTGCAGCTTCTGTTCACTTAGCAGTTTCTTTGCCGATGCTTCAGCGCATTATTACGCTTTTTGGTTTTCACGATCAAAAAAATTTAATCATTGTTACTTTTTGTGTTTTGCTGATTTTTGCACTTTTTTACATTATGATTTATAAACTTACAACCAATGTATATTATAGAATTGTTACAAGAAGAGCCATTCGTAGAGAATGAAGCGTTACTTTTTGTCATTTTGTTCGTTACCTTCATAAGCTTAAGGAGGAACAAAAATGTCAAACGTTGTTGAAGTCGAAAATCTTCGTAAAATCTACGGAAAATCAAAGGGCGAGTTAACGATCGCGCTAAAAAATGTTAATTTTGAAGTAAAACAGGGTGAATTTGTGGGTATCATGGGTGCTTCAGGTTCTGGGAAGTCCACTTTACTTAATGTTTTATCGACCATTGATCAGCCCACTGCTGGCTCAGTTTTAGTAAATGGTGAAGACGTTACTAAGCTCAAGGGTAATGATTTAGCTGACTTTCGAGCTAAACAAGTCGGTTTTATTTTTCAAGATTTTAATTTGTTGGAAAATATGACGGCAAGGGAGAATATTGCTTTACCGTTATCATTGCAGTCAGTTAATAGCTCTCAAATTAAAGAGCGCGTGAACCATATTGCCGAAAAACTTGAGATTGAGGATATTTTAAACAAATATTCAACGGAAATTTCGGGCGGGCAAAAACAGCGCGTAGCCGCAGCCCGGGCCCTAATAACTCATCCAGCGATTTTATTTGGCGACGAACCAACGGGCGCCCTGGATTCGCATAGCGCCCATGAACTTTTAAATACCATGAGCTCTCTAAATGAAAGTGAACAAATTACAATTCTGTTGGTGACTCATGATCCCGTGGCAGCAAGTTATTGCTCGCGTATTCTGTTTATTAAAGACGGGGAGATTGGGCAAGAGCTTAATAAAGAGTTGCAAGCAAGATCAGTTTTTTATCAGTCAATTTTATCGGTTTTGAGTGCAGAATAGGGGGCATTATGACAATTAAATTAGCACTCAAAGGAATTAAAAGCCATTTAAGAGATTATTTGGTACTATTTTCCGGTTTGATGATCGCTTCCGCAGTCTTTTATATGTTTCAGGCCGTTGCCACAAATCGCGCGTTTTTGAAGTCAAATTTGCATTTGAACTTTAACACAGTTGTCTACACTTCTTATTTGGGATCGTTTCTGCTGGGACTCATAATTTTGGTATATATCTTTTATGCAAATTCATTTTTGCTATCGATGCGCCAGAAAGTTTACGCGATGTACATGATGCTTGGGGCTAGATCGAAAAAAATTGGGCTTTTGATTTTTTGTGAAACTTTATTAATTGGAACTTTTGCTGTTGCGGTTGGAATTCTTTTGGGGCTGGGCCTAACAATGCTAGTAGGAGAATGGATCGTCAAACAGTTGGACCTGTCGTTTTCTAATCTGAACTTTTTCTCCACCTCAGCCTTGATGATAACAGGAATCTTTTTTCTCATCGTGTTTGCTCTTGCGGCGTTCATAAATGCGGCAAAATTAGTCAAAAAACCAATTCTTCAGTTAATCAATCAACCTGAGACGCCGCGCGCACTTAAAAAGAATTCAATTTTGTGGTTAATTGAATCGATTAGCGGAGTTGGTTTGCTTGCAATTGGCTATTGGACGATGTCGCGGATCAAACATCCGCCATTTGAGCTTTTTACCGGGGTAATTCTTTGTTTAATTATTTCTCTTATAACAATTATTCTTGGAACTTATTTTTCTTTTGATGCGCTCTTTTTAGGGATTGTTCAGGGTTTGCGAAATTCTGATCGTTTTCGGTTTAAGAAAATTCATAGTTTCACTTTAGGCCAGCTAAGTTTTCGACTGCGTGATTTTACGCGACTTTTATCCATGGTAACGTTACTTTTCGCTTTGTCTTTGGGTGCAATTACGACCGGCCTGAGTTTCAATGAAGAGGTGATTAATGAAGTCGACACAAGTGTTTATTACGATTTATTGCTTCATGACCCGAAAGCGCAAGATTTAAAAGAAGTAGCTAAAATTAAAATGAAAGGCGTTTCCATTTATCACTATAAAGTTTCTGATAAAGTTGTTTGGAATGCGGGTGACTTTGACCAAAATCCATATTTTGGAATCAATTACATGAAAAATCAAAAAGAAAAAATTGATGGAGCAAAATTGCTAGAAAAGGATTCTTTCTTGTTTAATACTGCGATTATGTCTTATGTTCCTGAACAATTTCGAGACCGAGACATCGTGCCAGTAAGTAAAACTCGCTACGAGCGAATTAAGGGAACTGAACATGAAATCAGGCTTTATAAAATGCAGAATTTTAAACGCGATTTTCATTCATTGAAACCATTAGTCCAGGCTGATAACAAAAAAATTGGGTCCAGAAAAAACTTAATTTACAAAATGGGGCAGAAGTACGATTACTATCAAGATCTCAATGGATATTCTGCTGGTTTTGAATTTATTGGATTGTTTTTAGGTTTGGCATTTCTGGCGATGTTGGCATCAATTTTGATGTTTAAAATTCTCGCAAGTGCACCTGCAGATGGCTTGCGTTACCGAAGGCTTGATCAGTTAGGAGTTCGTAGAGTTTTGCTTAAAAGTTCAATTGCCCAAGAAATTGGGACAATTTTCTTATTGCCTGGAATTCTAGGAGTAATTCACGTTCTATTCGGACTTAAAATGTTTAAAGAAGCTCAGCTTCTTCTTAATCCCTACGCTAATCTAATGGTTCCTTTTGCAATATTCTTCGTTCTTTACGTCATTTATTATCTAATTACCGTTCTGATTTACCGTGGCATAGTTTTGCATAAATCCAAATAAAAAAGAATCGAGCATGAGCTTTGATTCTTTTTTACTTTACTGCAATAAATAATAAACAATGGAATTGGCCGTCTCCACTGGTTTGAGGAGTTAGACTGACCTCGTAATCTTGAGTGAAGCTGCGCTTAATTACGCCCTTTTGACTGTCTTGCCAGACGGCAGTCCAGGCCTGCTTGGCACATTCACCAATATTTTCAGCTACCACATCATATTTTTGGTATTTATCATCGTCCAATTGGGAGATGAATTCAGGTGTGACAGCCATGATGCTCAGATCATAATCTCCGGTTTCGTCGCTTTCATAATTGCTGTAGCGGGCGATCGGAAAGATGCCTTTTCGGATCTCTTGCGATTGATCGAACAACAACGGAATTTTACCAGTCATGATATCTTGCCATAATTCATCGATCTCGGTCATTCGATCATTGTTCGCTCTAATGGTGACGCTCTTTAAATTGTATGTCATTCGTTTTCCCCCGTTGTTTTAGTTATTATACGAACAATTGTTCGAAAAATCAACAACAAATTTTTTTTGATTTAGCTGGTGAAAAGTGGGGACAGATGCGGAGGTCTTAAAATTTTTGGTGTTCATCGCTTATTAAATTTAGGATTTTTTTTCGTTTCAGAAACTTAAATAAAAATTTACTTTTTTGCTGTATTGATAACAAATGCTTTAAAATCAAGCCTCTGACGTCTCGATAATTTAACGAGATAAGCTAGTTATTAGTTTAATAGATAAATCATTAAGATAATGGATAGTATTAAAATTGATTAAGTGATATACTACCGAATACAGGATGAAATTAATTTGATGATTGTGATAGGAATCTGAAATTTAACTTCATCTGAGAGCTTTGACTATTATCTGCTTCAAAAAGTATTTTACCTAAATTAAAATCGGAATTAGTAAACTAAGATTAGCTATTTTATCTTGAATTTTCTCAACTTAAGACAGCAGCGAAACAAGAATTTTTCTTTTCGGTTGTTAGTTTTCATGAATTCTTTCTTGTTTATCCCAATTTTTGAAAATTTTTTACTTTACGAATGATTTTTAACTCGTTGATTGAATTTCGCATGGTTTGTAATCTATTTTTCAAGAAAAAGACAATGAATAAATTTTAGATATATTATATACTTATAGGGAAGTGGACACACTTTAAAATAATTCAGGAGGACATAGTTTGGATAAGTTAAAATTTACTAAAAGAGAGTTGGATATCATGCATGTATTGTGGGATGAAAAGGCACCCCTTTCTGCAAAAGAGGTATATGATAAGAATTCAACAATCAGTCTTAATACAATTCAAGCAGTTTTGAGAAAGTTGCTACGCAATAAATTGATCAAAACTGCAGAGATTGGATATAGTGGAACGGTTTTGACCCGTAAGTATTCACCATTATTGACTGAGGAAGATTATTTATCATCACAATTCTCAAAAAAGAGCATTACTAATTTGATTTCTTTATTGATCAAAGAAAGTAGCTCTGAAGATCTTGATTCAATCGAAGATTTGATTACTAAAAAGAGAGAAGAATTTAAAAAGTAAATCGTAATCTGAGATTTGAATTTTAGTAAAAAAAGCTTGCATCGCTCAAAGCACACGGCAGTGCTTTTTTTCTTGCCCTAATTTTAAAGAATGCCAGAGATTTAATGCAAAGATTTTTATTGGGACAAATAATATTTTATGAAAATTATTTCCTTATTTGTAAAATCATATTCGACGATCTTGGATATTATTTTTCGCTTTTTAAGTTGATAGCTGATATCCAAAAAAACTGCAGTAACTATTTGAGTTATTGCAGTTTTTTATAAATTTAAGCGCTATTAGGGGAAATCATTTGAATTCATCAGCGATTGAAATGATTTTGCTGGCAACCGATTCACTTAGATATAAAGTGTTTAGCAAATTGCCTCGGATTGCACCAAGTGTTGCTTCGGTTTTGAGTTTGTCTGCGACTACAGCTACTCTTCTATTTGTAGCCATAATTTGGTCAATCGGGATACTAAATACGGGGACGTTAGGTTCGTCGATAAAATGACCTTGTTGATCATAAGGTCGCCCAAATAGAAAACCGGCTACTTTATTTTTCTGTTTTGGAGCAATGATTTTGGATTGCTGTTCTTGCCAGATTGGAATCGCATCAATTGATTCAAATGTTCCAACACTACAAATAATTTGATCTACTTTGTCACCCAAATCTAAAGTTGGAGCAATTGCAGGCTCCTTAGCCAATAAATTACGAGTTTTTGGATCAAAAACATAAAGAGGTGCTACAATGGTGTGATATTTTGCTCCAAGTCGATTAGCGGCCATTTCGACCATCCGTGTTGAACCTGCTTTGGATTCATACTTCATGTTTTCGCCCATGATTTGAATGAAAGTGAGGTCAGGTCGATCTTGAGATGAAAAGTGTTGAATTAAATCATACATTGTTTCCCCCCAAGAAAGTCCGATAATTTGATTATCTTGAATCGAGTGTTGGATTTCGCGGGCCGAATATAAAAAGACGTTTCTAATTGCTTCAGTTTGATTAGGAGTATCCTTGATGATTGTGATGTTGTGGTTTGGAAAAACTTTTTGAAATTGTGTTTCCATCTCCCGTTGTCGCTCGACAGGTGCTTGGATTGAAATATTAACTAATCCAGAATTAGTGGCTTCATCGAGGTATTTCTCGACGTAATAACGAGAAGTGTTAAATTTTTTGGCTAGTTCGCTAATTGAACTGCGTGAATAATAGAACCCCTGTGCAATACCAATTAAGAGGTCTTGATGATCTTTTTCAGACAATTTTGTTCATCTCCTATGTAAAGTGATAGATTTTATTTTAACATAATTGGAATATTAAAAAATCAAGCGTTTTATTTTAAAAATTAAAAACAATAGATTTTTTGGTAAGTGGCTTAGCTAAGTTTAATCGATTATATTTTTGAAAGAAAGTTAATGAGGATATTTTAATGAAAATCGAATTGTTACCAGAATTAGCAGAGCAGGCTTTAATTGATGAGGTGATGGTTTATCCTAAACCGGGGTTAGTTGACCCGCTTAATCACGGATCACATCCGGATATGGATGTCTTTACTTTTGTAGCAAGTGCTGTGAGCTTGCGTGCTTACTTTGAGGAAATCACCGAACTGGCAAATAATTTTACCGCTGCAAATTTGCCAAAACTTTTTCAGCAAGTTCGCTTAGCGGGAATTAAAGCTGAACAAACAATGTTTAAGGCGACGAATGGAATCAATACACATAAGGGAGCCATTTTTTCGTTAGGAATTTTGTTGACTGCTAGCGCGTACACACTCTCTAGTACGGGATGTATAGAGCTAGATGAGATCGCTCAGACTGTTAAGGTAATGTTAAAAGGATTAACCAAAAATGATTTTCGTAATCTTGATCAAAAGCCACTTGATGAGTTAACGGCAGGCGAATTAGAATACAAAAAATATGGCTTAACGGGTTCAAGAGGTGAAGCAGAGGCAGGATTTCCTGTTGTTTTTAAAAAATCTTTGCCGTTCTTGCTTACTAAAAGCAACCAAAGCCGCAATTCTCAGCTAATCGACACTTTAATGCAGATTGTCTTGACGACAAAAGACAGCAATTTAATTAAGCGGGCCGGAAATTTAGAAATCGTTGATTGGGCCGAGGCGCAAGCTAGCAGATACTTTGAGCTTGGAGGCAGTCAGACAGAGGAAGGTTATCTTTTTTTGCGCAATTTAGACGATGTTTTTACCCAGCAGCATCTTAGTCTCGGCGGGAGTGCAGATTTACTGATTTTGACTATTTTCTTAGATCTTTTGGTAACAAAAAACAGTTGACATCGATCTCCTAACGCGTTAGATTAAGTTCTAATCAACGATCAAGAGGCGCGAAAAGTTGAGTGTTCAGCGAGGCTGTAGCCGGTGTGAGGCAGTCCACAGGACTTTTGGCGTGTAGCTTGGGAGATGTTTTGCTGAAGATAGTAGGTAAAACCGGATGACCTCGTTATGGGTTTGTAAAGATGAGGATTAACTCAATTTAGGTGGTACCGCGGAAATCTCGCCCTATTAATTTAGGGCGGGATTTTTTTTAGAAAGGATGGTAAAAACAATGAAGGAAATGGCGAAGAAGTATGATCCTAAAGAAGTTGAAAAATGTCGTTATCAAGAATGGTTGACAGAAGATCTTTTTAAACCGAGCGGTGATGAAAAAGCTCAACCGTATTCAATCGTAATTCCACCACCAAATGTTACAGGAAAATTACATTTAGGTCATGCTTGGGATACGACTTTACAAGATATTTTAATTCGGCATAAGCGAATGCAAGGCTATGATACTTTGTGGTTACCAGGGATGGATCATGCGGGGATTGCAACGCAAATTAAAGTCGAAGCCAAGCTCAGTGAACAGGGCCTCTCACGCTATGATCTTGGGCGAGAGAAATTTATTGAAAAGGTTTGGGAGTGGAAAGATGATTTTGCTGCAACCATTAAGGACCAATGGGCAAAGCTTGGTCTTTCGCTGGATTATTCTAGAGAACGCTTCACGTTGGATCAAGGATTATCCGATGCAGTCAAAAAAGTGTTCGTCGACCTTTACAAAAAAGGTTTAATTTATCGGGGCGAATATATTATTAACTGGGATCCTGAGGCTAAGACTGCACTTTCGGACATTGAAGTAATTCACCAAGATGATCCAGGAGCTTTTTATTACGTTTCCTATCCGTTGCTTGATGGAGTTAAATTTAATGGCAAAGACTATATTGAAATTGCAACAACTCGGCCGGAGACGATGATGGGGGATACTGCAATTGCCGTCAATCCAAATGATCAGAGATATTCTGATTTGGTTGGCAAAAAAGTTCTCCTGCCATTAGCTAACCGAGAGATTCCGATCATTGCCGATGAGTACGTCGATCCCGAATTTGGGACCGGTTTGGTTAAAATTACGCCTGCACATGACCCGAATGATTTCTTGGTAGGAAATCGTCATAATTTAAAGCGAATCAACACAATGAATGAAGATGCGACAATGAACGAAAACGCCGGTAAATATCAAGGGTTGGACCGGTTTAAAGCTCGTGAGGCAATTGCTAAAGATTTATCAGATCAAGGTTATTTGCTGAAAACAGAGCCGATCGTTCACTCGGTGGGTCATTCTGAGCGGACGAAGGTGCAAGTTGAAGCCCGTCTTTCAACTCAATGGTTTGTAAAAATGGAGCCGCTTGCTAAGCAAGCTTTGAAGGCGCAAGATCAGGTTGAATTTTGGCCTGAACGATTTAAGCAGCAATATGTCAATTGGCTTGAAAATATCCACGATTGGGTTATTTCGCGCCAATTATGGTGGGGGCATCGGATTCCTGCTTGGTATCATCGTGAAACGGGTGAGGTTTATGTAGGAGAAGAACCGCCAAAAGATCTGGAAAACTGGGACCAAGATCCTGATGTTTTGGATACGTGGTTTTCTAGCGCTTTGTGGCCGTTTAGTACGCTTGGTTGGCCAGATGAAGAAAGTCCAGATTATAAACGCTATTTTCCAACTGATACTTTGGTAACCGGTTATGACATCATTCCATTTTGGGTTGCCCGGATGATCTTCCAATCGTACGAATTCACGGGTCAAAAGCCGTTTAAAAACGTGGTTTTGCATGGGCTAATTCGTGATGAACAGGGACGCAAGATGAGTAAGTCGCTCGGTAACGGAATTGATCCGATGGAAGTTATCGATCATTATGGTGCCGACGCGCTTAGATGGTTTTTGATCACCGGAACGGCTCTCGGCCAAGATATGCGCTTTGATTATCAAAAGATGGACGCGGCTTGGAATTTCATTAATAAACTTTGGAACGCGAGTCGTTTTGTAATCATGAATTTAGAGGGTATCGATAAAATTGAATTACCCGATAAATCGGATCAAACGTTAGCTGATCGCTGGATTTTGACTCGACTAAACGAAACAATTGAACAAGTAAATACTCAATTAGATCAGTTTAATTATGGCGAAACTGGTCGCGCTATTTATGATTTTATCTGGCATGATTTTTGCGATTGGTACTTAGAAATTAGCAAAGCCGATCTAAATGGCGAAGATTCAAAGCGCAGTCTGGCTACAAAACAAATGTTAGCTTACGTTTTAGATCAGATTTTGCGCTTAGTTCATCCACTGATGCCTTTTGTGACTGAAAAAATTTGGCTCAGTATGCCAACTCATGACGGCAAATCGTTAGTAGTCGCTAAATATCCTGAAGCCGATGCAAAATTGATGGATCAAAAATCCAAGCATCAAATGCAGGCAGTAATCGAATTAATTACTGTGATTAGAGGAATTCGGGCTGAAGCAGGCGCACCGTTATCGAGGTCAATTGAGGTTTTAATTAAGACGGAAGATGATTCTTTAAAAGAAATTTTTAACGACAACTTGCCGTACATTAAACGCTTGGTTAACCCAAAAGAGCTTCAAATTGGTTCAGAAGTTGCTGCTCCGGATCTTGCTAAAATCGGAATTATAGCCCATGCTAAAGTTTATATCCCGTTGGAAGATTTGGTGGACTTAGACGTCGAAAGGGCGAAACTTCAAAAACAAATCAAAACTTTTACTGCAGAAATTACGCGGGCAGAAAAGAAATTAGGGAATGAGAAATTTGTATCCCAGGCGCCGCAAGAATTAGTGGAAGCTGAGAAGCAAAAAGTCACTGACTACACTTTTAAACTAAAAACCGCTAAAGAGAGTTTAGCGATTTTAGACAAATGATTTTAAAGGAGAAAAAAGTGACATTTAAAAAAGATTTTTGGTGGGGCGGAGCAACTGCCGCCAATCAAATTGAAGGAGCCTGGGATGTTGATGGACGTGGGCTCGCTGTGTCTGACGTTGCGCTTGGAAAAGATCAGAGCGTAAATTATCAAAAACAGGTCCAATTCACATCTGACGATGTGAATGCGGCGCTCGCGGACCAAACTGATCAGCTCCGTCCCAAAAGAAGAGGGATAGATTTTTATCATCGCTATCCCGAAGACATCAAATTGTTGGGTGAATTGGGTGTTAACGCTTTTAGAATGTCAATTGCTTGGTCGCGAATTTTTCCAAACGGCGATGAGGACGAGCCGAACGAGTCAGGGATTAAGTTCTACCAAGAGGTAATTAATTCGCTAAAGGAGCAAGGAATTGAGCCGATTGTGACGCTGTCTCACTATGAGATGCCTTTAAATCTAAGTGTCAACGGTCAAGGCTGGGTTTCCCGCAAAGTCATTGATTACTTCGTGAAATTTGCCAAGATCTGCTTTGAAAGTTTTCCTGAGGTGAAATACTGGATTACTTTTAACGAGATTGACAGCATCATGCGGCATCCTTTCACTTCTGGTGGAATTATTCCCGATCGCAGCGAAAATTTAAATCAGGATATTTTCCAAGCTTTGCATCATCAATTTGTAGCTTCTTCTTTGGTTACCAAATTAGCTCACGAGTTAATCCCTGACAGCCAAGTTGGTTGTATGTTAACTAAAATTACAACTTACCCAAGTACTTGTCGTCCAGAAGATGTACTGGCTGCTTTTAACAAAAATACGATGAATTATTTCTGTGCCGACGTTCAGGCAAAAGGCGAGTATCCAAAACTCATTTTGAATTACTTTGCCAAAGAGAATATCAAATTAGTCATGGAGCCAGATGATTTGCAGATTCTGGCTGCCAATACAGTCGATTTCATTTCTTTAAGTTACTACATGTCTTTGGTTGCGGCGGCCGATGAGACTGGTCTTGAAATGACAAGCGGTAATACTGTTGAAGGTGGCAAAAATCCTTATTTAGAAACTTCGCAATGGGGTTGGGCTATTGATCCTGTTGGAATTAGAATTTCTTTACTGGAGTTGTACGATCGTTATCAATTACCGCTTTTTATCGTCGAAAATGGCTTAGGGGCGCAGGATCAATTGGAAAAAGATCAAACGATTCACGATCCATACCGGATTTCTTATCTGAGTAAACACATTCAAGAAGTTGGAAAAGCTGTTGACCAAGGAGTTGAAGTTATGGGTTATCTAATTTGGGGGATTATTGACCTGGTCAGCGCTTCGACTTCGCAGATGTCAAAACGCTACGGCGTCATTTATGTTGATGAAGACGATCAGGGACATGGCACCTTTGATCGGTATCGTAAAGATTCTTTTGCTTGGTATCAAAAAGTTATTCGTTCTAATGGCAATGACCTATAAAATTGGCCTCTTTCGGGAGGCTTTTTTGATATATTTTTGCATGCGTTTAAAACATACTACAATTCCGATTAAGTAATTTTCAAACTTTCTCTAAGCCATTAAGGTATTAGAAAAGGCGTTGAGCCTTTTAATAAAAAAAGGAGTAAAAGTTTGAAAGAAAAGAAATTTGGAATTATTTTACCAATTATTTTGGTTAGTTATTTTTTAATCTTGTTGGATAATTCGATAGTTTTTACGAGCAGTTTGAAAATTGCGCAAGAGTTACATTTGGATTCGCAAATGACCGCTTGGGTTTCCAATGCTTACGCTTTAACATTCGGCGGATTCATTATCTTTGGTGGCCGGATGGGCGATATTTTCGGGCGAAAAAGAATTTTTCTAATTGGAATTTCTATTTTTAGTATTTGTTCGTTATTAGTTGGTCTGGCTCAAAGCGGGCCAATGATTATTGCTGCTCGGGCAGCTCAAGGTTTAGGATCAGCAATTTTAGCCCCAACGACGCTTGCTTTGTTGATGGACAATTATCAAGGCAAAAGGCGGAGTCAGGCGATTGCTTATTACGGCGCCACTACTGGGATTGGAGCTAGTGTCGGTTTGGTAATTGGCGGCTTAATTGCCAGTTATGCCTCTTGGCGTTGGGGATTTTTCTTAAACTTTCCGCTCGGATTGGTTCTGGCGGTTTTGACGTCCTTGAAAATTCCTCAAAGTAAAACGGTAAGTCAGAAAATGGATTGGGGCGGCACGCTTCTTTCGGTTTTGGGCCTAACCTCGCTGATTGCGGGAATTAATCTCAAAGCACAGGGAGTTTGGTTCTTAATCGCTGCGGTAATTTTCTTGATTTTGTTTTTGTTCCAGGAAAAACGAACTGCTCATCCGCTGATGCCTTTAAGCTTATTCGCAGATTCAGAGCGAACTAGCGCTTATCTGGCAAGATTTACTGATACGGCGGCGATGACTTCTTATTTGTTTTTGACGCCTCAAGTAATGCAACAAGTGCTTAATTGGACTCCGTTAATGGCGGCATTTGGATTTTTGCCCCAAATGCTTTTGCAGTTTCTAACGGCCTCAATGGTGAATAAATTGGCGCAAAAATGGGATCATACATTTTTATCCTTGATTGGTGCGGTAATTTTTGCTTCCGGAATGTTTATTGGAATTTTCCTGCCCGTTCAAAATGGTTACGTGATCGGTCTTTTACTTCCATTGGTGCTCACCGGTCTAGGTCAAGGATTAATCATGGGACCGTTAACGATTTCAAGTGTAGCGAGAACCAACGAGCAGATTGCAGGAGCTGCTTCGGGGACTTTAAATATGGCCCAACAAATTGGCTCGTCTTTTGGCTTGTCGCTGATTGTAACTTTAACCACGAATTATCACCAGCAGTTGATTATCATGACCTTTTTTGCAGTGATTTTAATTGTTGCGGTCAGCGTGATGCATTGGAGTGCAAAAAGGCACAAATAAAAAAAGCCATTCGGCGATGGCTCTTAGGATCGATCTAATTTTCGCTCGGTAATCATGATGTAAATGGACAAACATAAGGCAAGCGCTGAGGCCACGAACAAAACAGTGATGTTGGCGCCCCAACCGTATTTGTCAACTAGTAGACCTACTAGCGCAGTTGCGGCAATTTCACCGCCTAAATATTGGAAGAATCCCATAAATCCCGTCGAAGTTCCAACTGCAAATTTAGGGACGACTTCGTTGATGATTAGCCCGACTAGCATGATCGGCGCGCTTAGAAAGTTCATCATTAAAATTAAAACAACAATAATTACTGTGTGATTGGTGCTTAACAGGTAAGGAATTAAGCAGGCAATGACTCCGAGAATTCCGACGACGCAGACGGCAGCACGACGATTTTTAAATAAATCTGATAAAACGCCACTAATTATACCGCCAGGAATCGTTGCAACGCCGACAATTCCGACTAACCATTTAGCAGTTGTTGGCGAGAAGCCTTTAAATTGCGTTAAATAACTAGGAATCCAAGTGTTAATTCCGTAGCTGACCACGTATAAACACATTGAGGTCAAAGTAACCGCCCAGACCAATTTGTTGTTAATGATGTAGTGCGTGATGATCTGGAAAATATTCATCTTAGTCAATTCGTTATTATTTTTTTCACCGTTGTCGAGTACGACTTCTTCGTGGGCGTATTCGGTGATGCTAGGTAATCCCACAGCAGCAGGTCGGTCACAGCCAGCAAACCAAACAATTAGACTCATCACCACTCCAACAACACCAGTTGCATAAAAGACCATCGAGATCGAGTTGGAGAATAAATACGCCGCTAATTGAACTAAGGAAACGCAAAGAATTGCGCCGAAGCTTTTTGAAGTACCCCAAACTGCAAAAACAATTCCCCGCCGTTTCTTACTCCACCAAAGTTGAATAATTCTCTGGCATGCACCGGCTCCCATTCCTTGAGCGATTGACATGATTAGCATCAAAAAACACATTATATAGAAATTTCGAGTGGCACCAAAAGCAAAATTTATCAGCGAAGAAAGAAATAGGCCAGTCGCTAGATATCGATTGCTATCGCTTTTGTCGCTAAGCGCTCCCATAAATAATTTGGAGATTCCATACCCGAGTCCAAAGCAGGAGAGGATCATCCCAATTTGTCCGGTAGAGAAATGGTACACTTTCATAATATCGTGTTGCTGGATTGTGAAAACTTGGCGAATGACCGTGTAGCCAGCATATCCAAGAAGGATTGAAACAAGTACACCGATTTGGCGCCATTTATAAGTATTGGCAACTTTATCTGGTGCAACCTTCACTTTTGCATCAGGTGCCGGTTTTAGAAATGAAAACATTTTTTACCCCCAAAAAAGTAATTACCGCTTACATTATATAGTTAAAACGGTTTCTTTGGAAGCTTTACTTTGTTTCTAAATTAATTTGCATTAATATTCAAAAAAGACTTGATTTAATGTTCATTTAATAATATGATTCATGTTATCGAAGAGGTTGCAACCAACATCAGTAACATTTGGGGAGCTCGTGCAAGAGCTATGATCCAGGCGAAAGGGAAGGCTGCCGAAGCGTTAATCACTGCACTGGTTAATTAGCTGGGCTGTAGTTGAATAAATTACGGACTGTCGCAAAAAAATTTGCGGAGCGCTTTTGTTGAACTTTTAAAAAACAAGATTTAAGCGAAAAATATTTGAGGACTCTTTTCGATTGCTGCAGCAAAAAAGGGTCCTCTTTTTTAGTAGGGAGCAGCATTATGGAAAATGAAAAATATTTTACCAACAAAGAAGGTCACTTGGTGATTGGTGGAGTTGACGCACTAAAGTTGGCTTTAGAATATGGCACGCCGCTTGTGGCATATGACGTTTCGCAGATTCGTTCACAAATTCGAGCTTTCAAGGAAGCTTTTGCCAAACGAAAATTTCCAGCTGTTGTGAGTTATGCCAGTAAAGCTTTCAGTGCCATTGCGATGTATCAGGTTGTAGCCCAAGAAAAGGCCCATATCGATGTTGTTTCCGGCGGAGAGCTTTACACCGCAATTAAAGCAAATTTCCCAATGGATAAGATTAGTTTTCACGGTAATAATAAAACACGTGCGGAGTTAGAGATGGCCGTTGAACATCAAGTGGGAGTAATCATTCTCGATAATTTTTATGAAATTGAGCTTTTATCAGAAGTGTTGGCCGAACAGGACAAAAATATCCGCGTCATGTTACGATTGACTCCAAACGTTAGTGCTCATACACATGAATATATTCAGACAGGTCAGGCCGATAGCAAGTTTGGCTTTGATATAACAACGGGTCAGGCTCATTCGGCTTTAAAAAAAGTGCAGGCTAATCCACAAATGGAGTTAATCGGATTGCATGCCCATATTGGTTCCCAGATCTCAGCTGTTGCGGGTTTTCAAATGGAAGTTGCAAATTTGTTTAAGCTCATTAATCAATGGAACGCTCAAGACCATTATCAACCCAAAGTTATTAATCTTGGCGGGGGGTTTGGGATTAGATACACTGAAGAAGATGAAGTTTTAGCACCCGACGTTTTTGTGGGTGCCATCGTTGATGAGGTAAAGGCTCAGTGCGATCAGTTAAATTTAAAAGTACCTGAGATTTGGATTGAACCAGGCCGTTCAATTGTGGGGGCAGCCGGATATAGTTTATATACGGTGGGATCGCGCAAAAATTTGCCTGGGATGACTGATTACCTCACAGTTAATGGTGGAATGGGGGATAATATTCGCCCCGCTCTTTATCAAGCAAAATATGAAGCAGTTCTCGCAAACAACCCGACAGCAGCGTCCGTCGAAAAGGTTCATTTAGCAGGTCGATATTGTGAATCAGGCGATATCTTGATCGATGAGCAATCACTTCCTGCTACGAAGCCAGGTGATATTATTGCCATTTTGAAAACAGGGGCCTACGGGTATAGTATGGCATCTAATTATAATCGAGTGCCGCGTCCGTCCGTTGTTTTTTGTGAAAATGGGTACGCTCAGATTGTTGTTAAAAGAGAAACTTATGATGATTTGGTTAGTAACGATTGTTTTTTGGAAAAGGAGCTTTAATCTTGAAAGAAATGTCCGCAGAAGAAATTATTAAATTTATTGGTTCGGCCAAGAAACAGACGCCAGTTAAGGTTTATGTGAAAGGCGATTTAAAAAATCTAACTTGGCCCAAAGGAGTTAAAACATTTGTTGAAGCCTCGTCAGGCGTGGTTTTTGGCGATTGGGCTCAGTTGGCACCTTTTCTAAAGGAAGAAACGCGCATTACTGAT
This sequence comes from Xylocopilactobacillus apicola, assembly GCF_033095985.1. Taxonomy (NCBI): domain Bacteria; kingdom Bacillati; phylum Bacillota; class Bacilli; order Lactobacillales; family Lactobacillaceae; genus Xylocopilactobacillus; species Xylocopilactobacillus apicola. Next base: position 1,578,075 of record NZ_AP026802.1, on the reverse strand, counting down.
TATGAAGTAGACAATTGGGCTCGCAACTCAGCAGTTCCGCTTCTGGATCTAAAGACGATCAACGCTCGAATTGAACCGGGGGCGCTGATTAGAGATCAAGTGTCAATTGGTAATAACGCAGTGATTATGATGGGGGCAGTTATTAATATCGGGGCCGAAGTTGGAGCAAAAGCGATGATTGATATGAATGCAGTGCTCGGAGGACGCGCGGTAGTTGGCGCTAATGCTCACGTCGGAGCAGGTGCCGTAATCGCTGGGGTCATTGAACCAGCATCAGCTAAGCCAGTTAAAATCGGAGCAGGAGCGCTAATTGGTGCTAACGCTGTTGTGCTTGAAGGTGTAGAAGTGGGAGCAGAAGCTGTAGTGGCAGCAGGTGCCGTAGTGACTGAAGATGTAGCACCTAAAACTGTTGTAGCTGGGGTTCCAGCCCGTGTGATCAAGAAGATCGACGAAAAAACTGCAAGTAAAACGGGGATTGAAACCGATTTGAGGAAGTTATAAAAATGGCTGTGTTGACCGAAAATGAATTAATTGAAATTAGGCGACACCTTCACCAAAATCCAGAACTAGCACTAAAAGAATTTGATACGCATCGCTACTTGTTAGAAGTTATTGGAAAGCTTAATCAAAAATACTTAGAACTCAAAACAATTCCCGAACTTCCGACGGCGCTTTTAGTAAGAGTTATCGGATCCGAGCCTACAAAAACAATCGGTTATCGGACAGATATCGATGCACTTCCGGTCACTGAGCAGACTGGTTTAGCTTATGCTTCTAAAAATCCTGGCGTCATGCATGCTTGTGGGCATGACCTCCATATGACAGTAGCACTTGGAATTTTGAGCTATTATAGCGAGTATCAACCGCTCGATAATTTGATATTTTTCTTTCAGCCAGCTGAAGAAAGCGAGAACGGCGGGAAGCTTGCCTACGAACAGAAGGTTTTTACTGATAAATGGCGGCCGGATGAAATTTATGCTTTGCATGTAACGCCAGATTTACAGGCAGGGACAATTGGGTGTCGCTTAGGGACGCTTTTTGCGGGAACGACAGAAGTAAATATCGATCTGATTGGAAAAGGTGGGCACGCTGCTTATCCGCAAGAGGCTAATGATATGGTAGTTGCAGCAGCTCAGCTGATTAATCAAATTCAAACGATTGTTTCTCGTAGTATTAATCCAATTGAAGGCGGCGTAATTACAATTGGGAGAATGTCGGCGGGAACCATTCGTAACGTGATTGCGGGTAAAGCTCATTTAGAAGGTACGATTCGCGGTTTGACCCAGAAAATGATTTTAAAAATTGATGAGCGGATTAAGCAAGTAGCTGCGGGGATCGCCACCAGCTTTAATGCCGAAGTCAAGGTGGAATTAAATCAGGGCGGATATCTGCCGGTAGAAAATGATCCGATTTTAACTGAGCAATTTATCAATTATGTTAGTAAAAATCCTGATCTAAACTATGTTGAGACCGAGCCAGCGATGACCGGGGAAGATTTTGGATATCTACTTTCTAAAATCCCAGGAACAATGTGTTGGCTGGGAGTCGAAGATGACTCTCAGCTGCATTCGGCCGCCTTTACTCCTAAAGAAGCAGCGATAAAAGCAGGCGTTGAGGCATTTATTGGATTTTTTAACAATCGAATGGAACAAAAAAGGAGAACAAAATGACTGATTTTCAAGCAGCAGATATTTTAACGGCAATCATTACCCCATTTACGGCTGATGACAAAATTGATTACTCAGGTCTTCAAGATCTAACTGAGCATCTGCTAAAAACTGGTAGCCGCGGGTTTGTAATTGGTGGTACGACCGGGGAAGGGGCAACTTTAACTCATGCAGAAAAGTTGGAACTCTACGAAAAATTTGCCGAAATTGTTCAAGGGCGGGTTCCCGTAATTGCGGGAACGGGCAGCAACAACACCGCTCAAACCGTTAGTTTTACAAAAGAAGTTAGTAATATTAAAGGAATCGATCTCGCTTTGGTGGTCGCACCCTATTACAATAAACCTGATCAAAGAGGAATTAAGGCTCATTTTAAGGCAATTACTGATGAATGTGATTTACCGCTGATGATTTATAACATTCCAGGACGCACTGGAATCACGATTTCTAACGAGACAATTATTGAATTGGCGCAAAATCCTTTGATTAAAGGAGTTAAACAGTGTACAAGCCTTGAAGATCTTGCTGAATTAATTGAGAAGACGCCGGATGATTTTTTGGTCTATACGGGCGAAGATCCGCAGTCCTTAGCAGCGAAATCCATTGGTGCAAAAGGTGTTATCTCGGTAGCAAGCCATGTTTATGGCGAGCAGATGCGTAAAATGTACGATACTTTAGCTGATGGACGGGCGGACTGGGCTGGTGCGATCCAGCGTGACTTGATTTTGAAGATGCAAGGATTATTTCTTTATCCTTCGCCATCCCCAGTCAAAGCGGTCCTTAATGCGCAAGGGTTTGCCAGTGGCGGCTGTCGCTTGCCAATTGTTGATCTAGCTGAGAATGAAATTGAGCAGTTAGCTAGAGCACTTGGAGTTAAGGAACTTAAGGAGATTAAATGACAAAAAGAGTAATTATTGCTGGAATAACTGGTTCAATGGGGCAAAAATGTGCAGACTTAATTGAAAGTCTAACTGATTTCGAGCTAGCGGGCGTCATAGCACCGGACTTGACTGCAGATTGCCCAGCAGCGAAGAAATTATCCTCAGAAACTAAATTATTTATCGATTTAAAAGATTTGACACTTGCTGCTGATATTTGGCTAGATTTTACCACGCCCCAAGCAGTTTTTAATAATACAAAATTTGCTTTAGAACATCACTATCGCCCGATTATTGGTACCAGTGGACTAACTGAAACGCAAATTTCCAAATTACAAGAAATTGCTGCTAAAGAGCAGATGGGAGGCATTATCGTGCCGAACTTCGGCTTATCAGCGGTCTTACTAATGAAATTTGTTCAAATGGCAGCACAATATTTCCCGGATGCTGAAGTCATTGAAATGCATCACGAAGATAAATTAGATGCCCCTTCTGGTACTGCAGCTGCGACGGCGCAACTGATTGCAAAAAGTCGGTTAGAGAAACCGTTAGCACCTGCTGCACATGTTGCAGCTCGTGGTGCTGATTATGAGGGCGTGAAGGTGCATTCAGTGCGATTACCAGGTTATGTTGCTCATGAAGAAGTTTTGTTTGGCGGACCAGGTGAAGCCTTAACGATTCGCCAAGATTCTTTTGACCGCGCATCGTTTATGCAAGGTGTGAAAGTTGCGCTTGAGCACGTGTCAGAACTTTCTGAGTTAGTTGTTGGATTAGATAAAATATTATAAAGAAAAGGTGGTTAAGAAATGCCAGAAATAGCAAAAGATTTAGTAAATTATTCAAAAGAAAATAGTTTGAAAGATATTCCTCCTTCGGGAATTCGGTATTTTGACGTAAAAGTTAATAAAATTCCTGATATTTTGAAATTAACTTTGGGTGAACCAGATCTAAATACGCCCGAACACGTTAAAAAAGCAGCGGTTCAAAGTATTTTGGATAACGATTCTCACTATTCAGATCAGGAAGGAACGCTTCGCCTGCGAACAGCAATTAGCAATTTTTTAAAACGTAAACTTGATTTATCTTATGATCCGCAAACTGAAGTTTTGGTGACAATTGGTGGGACAGAAGCGCTGACCGCTACAATGCTGACTTTCTTCCATCCGGGTGATGATATCATTGTTCCAACTCCAAGTTATGCCTTGTATTTCCCAATTATTCATTTGACTGGCAGTAACTTAGTTTCTGTTAATACAGCGCCAACTAACTTTGTTTTGACTCCAGAAGTGTTGGAGGAGACTTTGGCGGCACATCCGCAGGCAAAAGCAATTATCTTAAACTATCCGACCAATCCAACGGGGCGTGAATACTCAGCAGAAGAATTGGAGAAATTAGCAGCAATCATCAAAGAACATAATTTGATGGTGATTTCTGACGAGATCTATAGTGAACTAGTCTATGATTTGCCACATACTTCAATCGCTCAGTATTTACCTGAACGAACAATTATCGTTAATGGATTGTCGAAATCTCACGCTATGACTGGTTATCGGGCCGGTTATCTAGCAGGACCGGCTGGATTAGTTAAATGGGTGATGGAAATGCACGCATTTCTCGTTACAGCTCCTAGCAATCCAGCGCAGGCAGCAGCAACTGAAGCGCTAGAAAATGGCGACCAGGACCCAGTTGAAGCAAGTAAAATTTATCAAAAACGGCGCGATTACATTACAAAAGCGCTCAATGATTTAGGATTAGAAACGGTTCCGAGTAACGGCGCTTTTTATATTTTTGTCAAAATTCCAGCTAAATATGGTACAGATGATTGGGCTTTTGCTGAAGATTTAGCTCAAAAGGGTAAAGTTGCAGGTATTCCTGGTAGTTCATTTGGTGCTGGCGGCGAAGGATATATTCGTTTTTCGTATGCAGCAAGTGATGAAAAGCTTGAAGAAGCAGTTCGGAGAATCAAAGATTTTCTTACAAAGGAAGTAAATCAATAATGAAAGATCGTTATGTAGTTGCAATTCTTGGCGCAACTGGCGCTGTGGGAAGCCGCTTGATTAGTGAATTGGCGGATTCCAAGATTCCAATTGAGCGAGTTAAATTATTGGCATCTAAGCGCTCAGCTGGCAAAAAACTTCAATTTAAAGGGCAAACCATTATTGTTGAAGAAGCATCTCCTGAATCTTTTGATGATGTAGACTTGGTTTTATCATCGGCAGGCGGCGCTGTTTCAAAACAATTATTACCAGAAGCAGTAAAAAGAGGCGCAGTCTGTGTTGATAACACTAGTGCTTTTCGGATGGATCCGACCGTCCCTTTAGTTGTGCCAGGGGTGAACGAAAAACAACTCAAATATCACCACGGAATCATTGCTAATCCTAATTGTTCGACCATTCAAATGGTTGCAGCACTTAATCCGATATACAAAAAGTGGGGCTTAAAACAAATTATTGTCTCTACTTATCAAGCAGTTTCAGGAGCCGGACAGTCAGCCTGGAATGAAATGAGAGATGAAGCAAAAGATTATTTGTCTGATCGACCAATGCACCCAGAAATTTTACCGACGAAAGGGCAGAAACATCACTATCCTCTAGCTTTTAACTTGCTGCCTCAAATCGATGTCTTTGAAGAGGATGGCTATACTCATGAAGAATGGAAAATGATTCATGAAACCAAGAAAATTTTGTTAAACGATGCGGACGCTCCTGAGATCAAAGTTACAGCAACATGTGTGCGTGTTCCTGTCGCAGTCGGTCACGGTGAGAGTGTTTACTTCACAGTTGACGATGAGAAATCTAGCGTTCACGAAATTAAGGAATTAATTGCAGCGACGCCGCGATTGGTTCTACAAGATGATCCTAAAGAGCAGCTTTACCCGCAGCCGATTAATGCTCAGGGTAAGCGGGAAACTTTTGTTGGACGTTTGCGCGCAGATGCTGAAAATCCAGGTGCTTTTAACATGTGGATTGTAGCTGATAATTTATTGCGTGGCGCAGCTAGTAATACCGTCGAAATAGCAGAATGCTTAGTTAAAGAGCAGTTAATGTAGTTTATTAAAAAACTTGAAAACGATTTCTAGAAATGCTAGACTAAATAAGTAATGGAATCGTAACCAGATTTTCTGGGCATAACCATGACTAAACTAAAGAGTACAATCTTTGGTTTAGTTGTGGTTTTTTTAGTGCAAGGGGAGATGAGCTTAATGTGAAAGTTAAACGAAGAATCAATAATAATGTTGTCTTGGCTTCGGAAATTTCCGGTAACTTAGAGGGAGTTTTGATTGGCAAAGGGATTGGTTTTGGCGTCCACCCAGATGATCCGATTGATAAACAAAATGTTCAAACAATGTATTTGCCCAGCGGGCACCGGAACTTAAAACAGATGGCTAGCGAATTGGGTGAAGCAAATGAAGACGATGTGAATTTGACGTATGAAGTGACCAAATTTATTGAGCAACAAGTTGGTGAAAAGTCAGGCGAAGGGTTATTCTTTGGTTTACTAGACCATTTGGTTTTTACTTTACAGCGTTATGAAAAAAAATTGGAGATCAAAAGTCCGCTAGATTGGGAGATTAGGAATTTCTATCCCGATATTTATCGTGTTGGTTTAGCGGTGGTTGATTTGATCAATTCAAAACGTAAAATCAAACTTCCTAAATCGGAAGCGGCTTTCATATCGCTTCATATCATCAATAACATTGAAAATATTAGTTCAATTGATACTACTGTCGATCTGCTTAAAGTGTCTAAGGATGTCAATTCGCTAATTAGAATTAGCAGTGATAAAGAGATTGACTTGCAATCAATTTCTTATCAAAGATTTATTGATCATTTAAGATATTTTGTTTTACGTCTGGTAAGTGACGAGGTTGCTCCCGCAGTAACTACTAATGAATCGTTGATGAAAATGATTATTGATCAGTATCCTGATGAATATCAAATCAGCAAAAAGATTGGCGATTATTTGGCAAAAAGATTCCATTCCAAGGTAAGCGAAGACGAGTATCTATATCTTACTTTGCATCTAGCACGTTTATTAAATGTTTAATTTATCCAGGAATAGTTACAGTTTGGCTGGCATAACCTGTTTTCCGAGAAGTTCGGAAATTTTAAGGAGGAAAAAATGTCAGAAAAAGATTTAGCCGCAAGAATTCTTGAATATGTCGGAGGAGAACAAAATGTTCAAGCTTTGACTCACTGTGTGACAAGATTGCGTTTTAATTTAAAAAATGATCGCTTAGCTCAGGATCAAAAAATTGAGGCGCTTGATGATGTGATGGGCGTGCAAAAAAAGGGCGGTCAATATCAAGTCATTATTGGTCCCAAAGTGACGCAGGTCTATAAGGCGATTGTTTCAAAGGTTCCGAGGCTAAATGAAAATAGCGATTTGGCTCCAAATACTAAGAAAGAGTCATTGATTAATCGCGTCATCAATGCCCTTTCAGCAATTTTAGTCCCAAGTTTGGCGCCAGTTATCGGTGGCGGAATGCTCAAAGGATTTTTATATCTGCTAACGACGATGAAGTGGGTTGATTCCAAAAGTGGTACCATGTTTGTCTTAAATATTTCTGCCGATGCAATGTTTTATTTCTTCCCGTTTTTGCTGGCAATTAGCTCGGCTCGATTTTTCAAGACCAACGAATATATGGCGGCGACTTTGGCAGGGGCCTTGTTGTACCCAACTCTGATATCAGCGGCAACCGCGGGTAAAGTTGCTCAAGTTAAATTTTTGGGCTTTATCCCGATTCCGATGTTTAACTATAGTCAATCGGTTATCCCGATTATTTTAGCTGTTTGGTTTCTTAGTTACGTTTATCGCTTCTTAGAGGATCATTTACCGAGCATGGTTACGGTTATATTCACGCCGTTAATCTCCTTAATCGTGGTGGTCCCGATCACTTTATTCTGTCTTGCGCCGCTCGGATTTTATATCGGCGACTACATTGCCAAAGCCCTTCAAGTCCTGATCAATTTTTCGCCCCTTCTTGCCGGAGCGATTATTGGAGGACTAAGGCCGGTTTTAGTTCTGACGGGAATGCACCATGCGCTGAGACCTTTAACAATTCAACAAGTGGCAACTTACGGTTACTCAACGCTGCAAGCTATGAATTTTATGAGTACAATGGCTCAGGCCAGCGCTGCACTGGCTATTTATCTTATTGTCCGAAATAAAAAAATGAAGCAAATTTCGCTTTCTGCTACAATTTCGGGTTTCTTAGGAATTACAGAACCAGCGTTATATGGAGTTTTAGTAAAATATAAAGCTGCTTTTGCTGGAGCTTGCCTTGGCGGAGCGCTTGGGGGCGGAATCGGTGCTGCAATGGGAGCCAAGGCAATGGCAATGGTGATGCCAAGTGTATTGTCAGTTCCCGTGTTTCTAAATGATAAATCTGCTGGTTTTCTAATTGGTGTAGGAGTGAGTATTGTAAGTACAATTATTATCACGTTTTTACTTTCAAAAACTGTCTTCAAGCTTGAGGAAGTTCCAAGTAGCGAAAAATCCCAAACTGATTTAACTGCAATTGATGTTAAAAGTCCGGTAAATGGTGATGTTTATTTAACTGAAGATGTTCAAGATGAGACTTTTTCTAAGGAATTGATGGGCAAAACTGTAGCAATTATGCCAAGTGATGGTGTTATTTTGGCGCCAGTTACTGGTAAAGTTCAAATGGTTTTTAAAACTAGGCATTCAATTGGGCTCATTTCTGATGAAGGAGTTGAAGTAATGCTTCATATTGGAATCGACACTGTTAATTTAGAGGGCAAATATTTTGAAAGTTTTGTTAAAGAGGGTGATCAAGTTAGAGTTGGTCAAAAACTCTTAGAATTCGATCTAGCTAAAATAAAGGAATCTGGCTATGATCCAACAGTAATCGTTGTAATTACCAATTCGTCAAATTACCTTTCAGTTTTGAGTCCAGCAGATAGCGAGCCGATCAAGGCTGAAGAATCATTGATTAAAATTGTAGAAAATGGAGAAAATGTAAGATGAAAATAATTAGAGTAGCTAATAAGAAAGAGTTGAACGAATTGACAGGGGAAATGTTAATCGGATCAATGCTAAGTAAACAAACACGCTATAATTTATCGATCACAGCTGGCAATACACCAAAGGGAGTGTATGAATATTTAGCGCCACGCATTAAGAGAAATTCTGCTTTTGATCATGTTCACTATTATAATTTTGATGAAATTCCTTCAACTGATCCAAATTTTATTGGAGTAACTATGCGTGATCTGAAGAAATTATATTTGGACCCAGCAGGAATCGATTCAAAAAGAATTCATCATCTGACTAGCGAGAATTTTGAAAATCATGATCATAATCTTCTTTTGGCTGGCGGATTAGATGCAATGCTTTTAGGAATCGGTAAAGATGGACATTATTGTGGTAATTTACCGGGGACAACTAATTTTGCAGATCAAACTGTTAAAGTTGAGGCCAAGGGTGCATTGAAAGACTTGATTGGAAGACATTTTTCTGATCCGTTACTTGTACCTGATTACTGGATTACAATGGGCCCAAAAAGCGTCATGAATGCGCGAAAGTTAATTTTGATTGCCACCGGAACTGAAAAAGCTGATGCTATTTGGCATTTGGTAGACGGACCAGTGGAAAATAAGTATCCATCCTCAATTTTGAAATTACATCCCGATTTAACGGTTATCGTTGATGAAGAAGCTGCAGAAAGGATAAATAATTAAAGATAATCTTTTAGTTTAGACTTGGGAAGTACTAATCTAACCGGTCATGAATTAAGCCATTTGTAAGCTTGATCATCAAAATATTTAAAATCATTAAATATGTCGCGCTTATTATACATAAGACGGATTTGAATTTTTTTGCTAAAACAACAGAATTTCAAAATCGGAAAATTTTTTTGCCTTTTTTAGTTTTTTTAGGATGTAAAATACCATATAATGTCATTAAAGATAAATAAGTGTGGAAAACCATGAATAAAAGAATAATTTTAAAGATAAGGCAAAATTTTAAAGTTTTGTTTGGTAGCTTTGTGATTGTGTTGTTAATCCTTGGGATAACAATTCATTTAAGGTCCCAAAATGGTTTAACCGATCGAGCTGGAAATACTGTAAGCATTACAAAATTATCTACGGTAAAAACTGATTTGAGTACGCCTTTGGCGGGAAAGTTTTCATTTACTCCGGATTCAACAAACGGATCTTCTGTTAAATTGCTTAGTCAGGATAATTGTCGTGTGGATAAACAGATGGGTAACGCTTACCAATTGGCTGTAGTTTCTGCTGGTCCGATGAAAGCAAAGTTTAGATATTCAGCTATTGGTAGTGATTCCGCTGGTCAATTGTTGGATGCTGTAATGATTGTAAGCACGCAAAAGACAAAAACTGCGTTGATCCCTTCGATTGGCTCGGTTTATCTTAAAGGGACAGATCCCAGTGCGCAGATCAAGTTGCAATTTTTCTTCCATGATACTGATCATTTGGCGTTAATTGACGGACATTTGCCCTTACAAGTTGATCAAGAAGTCGGGCTTAACTTAGCAGAATTTACTAATTTGTATTGTCCTGCAGAAACGAGATTGCGGACAATTTCCCGTGATGATGAAATTACTTGGCTTTTAAAGGATGATAAAAGTTCTGCCAAAGAATCCAGTGTTACTGCTACTTTTAGTCATCAATCAGCACTAACATATCAACTAGCTGCTGCAGGTGGTGAAGTTGCAGAAGTAACATTAAATAAAAATTCGTTAGTGAAAATTGATAAATTAAAAGAAAATTTGCTTGCAAATCAAGGATTTACGAATAATAACCCAGTTTTGCCAGAAGTAAATCCAATGAGGATTCAACCACGTGATGGGATTTCTCCAGTAACAGTGGGAGTTGGAGACAGTCAAAACTTTTTCGCTCCTGTAGGTAGTGCCAGAGTTAACGTTAACCCTGATGGCACTTGGGGTACCGTAGTAATCACAAACTCCACAAAGCAGCTAGGAGCAGTTTCTCTTAATGCGACGGTTGACATGACTAAGAATTTTAACTTTAATTGGGATTTACAAATCATTCCGGGAGCAGCAACGGGCGCCGATGGTTTGGGGTTTGCCTTCCATCCTATCTATCGACCTGGTGATCGAGTAACAGGGACTCATGGAATGAGTAGTTATACTTTGCCTAGCGTTTTCGGACGTCATGCGGATGCGACTCAAAGTCCGGTCACTTATGCTAGTGATCCGGATAATGGACAGACGGTTCATTCACTTGGTTTACGTGGAGGGTGTTTGGGAGTAAGTGATTTGATGAATGCGTTGGCTTTTAAAGTTGATACGCATTTTAATGGATTAGATTATTTGCCAATGTATCCTTCGATGCAAAGTACACCTTACGGGGATTCCACGTATCATTTACTTGATCAGTATTCGAAACCGGATGATCGCTTTGTTTATAATAATATTGATGATAACAGTTATGGAGCATTTATTAGTACAGATAGTAATGGATATGGTTATGCTTCTATTCTTTCTGCTGCCCTAAATGGGATGACGGTTACTCCTAAAAGCAATGCGGAAGGGACAGTTAGTGGAACTGCAAGAGTGCAAATGATCGATCGTGCTTGGCATCATATGACGATTTCTTATGATGCTAGTACTTATCGCTTGACAGTAGATATTGATCGGAAAGTAACTTGGGTAAAAATTTTAAACGCTGACGAAAGAAATGTAATTGCGGATCGCAGTAATTGGGCTTTTTCAATCCTTGGGTCAACTGGAGATACTTATGAAACTAATACGATTAAAAATATTCAGGGGACTTTTACTCCGGGAGACGAGATTATTACCACTCGTTACGTTGATGAGAATGGGACCGATCTGAAAACACCAGTAAGTACTTTACAATCTGATTGGCAGAGGACGCATCCAGGCTCACCAGAATTTGTTGATACTAGTTCAACACCAACCATTTATAAAGACGGTTATACGTATCAAAGAGCACAAGTTAATGGCACTTTCTATCAAAATAATGGGCGAATTAATAAAAGATTGGGATCTGCTAGCAGTGGGGCCTCAGTAAATACGGTCGGGTCTAACGTTACAGTAAAAACAAATTTCGGGAATATTATTTTCCTTAACTACGTTTACCGTAAGATTCCAATAAATGCATCTGAACCATATGCAAATCTTAAGATGAGAGTTAATGGAGGGGCTTTAACAACAACATCAGCAATTAATCCGGGAGATAAAGTTACTTTTAGTTACTCTGCTCGCAGTTCATCTATTTCAGGGATATGGTCAAATGTAACAGCAGTTCAATCATTGGGAGGAATTTTCGAACCAATAGCTCCTCTACCAGCAGGAGTTACGCAAAAAGATGGGTTATTATATGTTCCTTTAAACAATGGATTGAGTAATAACTTAAGCCCGAATTATATGGGTTCAAATACTGTATCCATGACTTATCAAGGGGCAGATAAAGCCAATTTAACGGTAAATGATCAGGGACAAATCGTAATTACTGCGGTTGCGGGTAATTCATCCACTCCGCCAGGTTCACAGATTGCCTCCAGTGTTTCAATCTATGATCAGTCTAATCAATTGATTGATGATGCGGGGCAGCCGACATGGGGCTCATATTTTTACAATAGCGTAAATCCTAGTTCTCCACTTGCAAGTACCGATCTCGTTTACAATACGGCAAACTTTGTTCCAAAGACAAATAATGCTACTTTAACGCAAAGTAATTGGTGGGAAATAAACAGTCAAGGCACATTAATTATTTATGCACATAATATTGATATTTTACCAACAAGTGCGGCGGACTGGCCGTGGGATTCCCGTAGAGAAAATGTAAAAAGTGTTGTTATTAATGCAGGGGTATCGGCTAAATCAATGTCGTACATGTTTTCAAACATGCCGTATCTTACCTCAGTATCCGGTCTTCAAAATGTTACTACTACTTCCTGTCAAGATTTTAGTCACCTTTTTGAAAATTGTACGAGCCTTGCGACGCTTGATTTATCTTTTTTAAAGATGAATTATGCTACTACCACTAATCACATGTTTACAGGGGCTAAGGCACTTTCTAATTTAACTTTAGGTCCCAATACACGTTTTCCAGAATCGGGTGATCTGCCAGCAGCATCTGGTAGTACTTTTCAGTGGCAAGAAGTTGGAACAGGTAGTGTAACAAGTCCTAATGGGCCTTTGATTTCAGCGAATGAAATCATGACTAGGTATCGAGTAGGGGCAACGAGATCTACTTATGTATGGGGGACTTATTGGTGGAGATTTGCTGCAGGAGTATTAACCATCTATCCACATGAACTGAATTTTGAGGTTGATCACGTTAGTTATATTGGTGTTGATGGCAAACCTGTTTCAGACTGGCCATGGTATCAAAAAGATAGTCAGATCGTCAAAACCGTTATTTCCCCGGGAGTGACAGCTAAGGGTTCACTATTTGGACTTTTTAACGGAATGACTGCAATGACCTCAATTGAGGGACTTGCGCAGCTTGATACTAGTGAAGTAACCAACATGGGTTCGATGTTTTCTTCGTGTTCATCACTTCCCACTCTGGATGTGACTAATTTTAATACAATTAAAGTGACAAATATGTCAAGTATGTTCAGTTACTGTAAGCAGCTAATCAATTTGGATGTGACTCACTTTAATACTAGTAATGTGAACGACATGACAGCGATGTTTAAGGAGTGTAATGACTTAACAAGCTTGGATGTAACGAAATTTGATACAAGTAAAGTAACCAATATGTCATCAATGTTCACAAGCTGTTCGAGTTTACCAAGTTTAGATGTAACGCATTTTAATACAAGTATGGTTACGGACATGTCTTTGATGTTTTTTGAATGCACCTCGTTACCGACCATAAATTTGGATAATTTTATTACAAGTAACGTATTAAATATGCGTTCAATGTTTGGTTTTTGTACCGGGTTAACGTCACTAGATTTGAGAAGTTTTGAGACAAGCAAGGTCACAGATATGTCAGGGATGTTTTATTACTGCCGGTCATTGACCGATCTTAAGATGGATTCGTCTAATTTTAAAACCATTAATGTGACAACAATGGAGAATATGTTTAATCGGTGTGTGGCATTACCAAGCATTGATGTTAGTTTCTTTGAGACAGATAATGTGACGAATATGAATGGTATGTTTAATGGGTGCTCAAATGTAACAAGTATAAACATAAGCAACAAATTTAAGACAGATAATGTAACGAATATGAATAGTATGTTTAATAATTGTTCAAGCGTAACAAGTTTAAACGTAGGTGATTTTAATACTGAGAAAGTCAACAATTTTAATTCAATGTTTTCAGGCTGCACTAATTTAACTAGTTTAGATTTAAAGAATTTTAACACAAAGCGGGTATATAGTTCCAGCCGCAAAGCAATGTTAGCTAGTACGCCAAAACTTTGGAAGTTAACGTTTGGACCGAACTTTATTCTTGAAGATTATGTAGCTAATGATATGTTAAAAGATCCAAATCCCGGGGATGAAATCAATGATGTCGAAAACCCAACACCAGTGTATTATGCGACTAATCCACAGTGGCGCGAGGTTGGAACGGGGAGTCCTCACAAACCAAAAGGAAATGCGTTGACTGTAACTCAGATGATGAATGAATCAGCGGTGAGAAATGATACGAGAACTTATGTATGGGATCAGATTGGTTCCCAGACGTTAGAGACGGACGAGGGTAATATAGATTTAGGGATTCATGCGGGGTATTTAAAGGATCAAGAATATGTGAGCACAGCACAGAACTTAAATCTAACCGATAATCGCAATAGTGACATCAACAAGGATTGGCATATTGAGGCAGCGGTAACGAAGGCGTTCACTTTGGCGACAGATTCGACAAAGAAAATTAGTGGAGATCCGTTGTATTATCACGATACAACTGCAGGTACGACAACGCATTTGACGCCAACAGGGCAGACCATTTACAGTGGGACAAGAAGTGATAATCAACCATTTAATAAGAGCTATCCATGGACGCTGAGTTTTAAATCAAAACCAAGTGATATTCCAAGTGCTGGAAGTTACAAAGCAACTGTAACCTTTTCACTGATAAATACAACTCCATAAAAAATCAAAGCAATTTTTTAAAGAAATAAAATGCTCTGTCCATATAAATGAGTTTCTGGAAACAAGGATTAAGAAAGGATAAATAATGGATTTTGCTAATTTAAATAATTTTAGAGATTACGGAGGATCAAAAACAACTTCTGGCCAAAAAGTTAAAAAAGGATTATTATACCGAAGTGATGCAATATGTCATTTAACACCAGCTGAGGAAGAGATTATCACCAAAAAGTATCAAATCAAAACTGTGATCGATTTGCGTAGTCAAACGGAAATTAATCTTGAACCTGATCCTTTAATTGAAGGCGTTCAGCTGCTTAGTCTAGCGCCAGTTGCAAAGTTGGCATCAATGGCTTCAGAAAATTTAACTGGCACATCTAAACGAAAAACCTCGCTTGAATTGATTAAGTCTGGTCACTTCGACAGTTTCTTACATATGAAAGACCAAATGGAAAACCTGATGCGAAGTTTTGTTAACGTACCAGAAAATCGCTTAGTTTTTCAGAAACTTTTGCATGTTTATCTAAAAGAAGAAAACTACGCAATTTTGCAGCATTGTCGTGGTGGCAAAGACCGCACCGGATTTGCATCAGCTTTGATTTTGGGAATTTTAGGAGTACCGGAGTCAAAAATTAAAGAAGATTATCTATTAAGTAACGATTATAATGCGAATTCAATTGAGTCAAAAATGCAAGTTTATCGTAGTGTCACTGATGATGAAGAATTGCTGCTGAATCTTCATGAAATGCTGATTGTTAAATCTGAGTATTTTGATGCAGCACTAGATGAGATTAAAAAGTTATATGGTAGTTTTGCTGATTTTGTGACCAAGGGTCTTGAATTTTCGATTACCGATCAGAATAAATTACGCAAAATATTATTAGAATAGTGGAAGAAGGGATTGACTTGAAGCTGGCGCTTGCCAGAATTAAGAACATTAAAAAAAGTGAAGTTTAACTTATCTATCGCAGAAATCGTACTCCGTTTATTTTTAGCTGTTATTTGTGCAGGCTTGATTGGGTTTAATCGTCAGCAAAAAAATCAATTTGCTGGGATTAGAACTCATGTTTTAGTCTGCGTTGGAGCTTGTATTATTGCTTTGCTGCAAAAAAAATTGGTTATGCGGCTTTCGCACTTTTTGTTCAAAATCCGCAGTATGCGAAGATAATTAATGCTGATGAATCTCGTTTGATTGCTGAGGTTGTCAGTGGCATTGGCTTTTTAGGTGCGGGAACAATTGTGATCGTTAAACAGGACACTCACGGTTTAACGACTGCTGCTAGTATTTGGCTTGTTGCGATTATTGGACTTGCAATTGGGATCGGGGATTATCGAATAGCCAGTACCGGGACGGTTGTTGTTTTACTGGTTTTAATAGTTTTTAAAAAGCTTTTTCATTTCCAATCCAGTAAGAAAGTTTTGATTGAATATTGGCATCGCAAAGAGACGAGAGAATTTATCCAAAATTATTTTGTAGAGCATAAAATTGTGGTTCTTGATGTGATTATTGCTAGTGAAAATCAACTTTATTCTAACGAGTATGAGCTGGAGATTCCTCCGGAGATGAGTTATGCCGAGATCGTCGAGGATTTATCGATGAACGAAAATATCAAATCAATAAAGATGGTTAGTAGTTAAATTGTTTCAAAATATAATTCTACAAGCGAGTGGACTAGGTGGGCTTAATCGTTTCTAAAATCCTGTATCAACAAATGGAGAACAACTACTTAGATGTCATCGAGCAAGTTGCAATTAAAGAGCTAGAGAATTTTAATCATATTTCTGGCTATCGTGAAGGTCAACTGGTCAAGTTTGATGAACTAAAAAAACTCGCAAAGTTCATTTTGCGGAAAAAATCTGGTGTAAATTAGAAGGCACTTCTGTTGCTTTTCATTTCGGTTATGACTATTACCTTTATGTAGTCTCTGATCGACCTTTGGATCAATGTTTAAAATCAGCTAGTGATCAGTTATTCATTACTAAGGAACGATCGCAGTATTTGGAGGTAACCGAATGAGTGTTTTTGAAGAAAGTCGAGAAGAGAGGCGCCTCAAAGTTCATTTTTATTTTTACAATGCAGTTGAAGCCGAATACAAAAAAAGCCGAGTTTATCAGCTTTTTTGATTAAATTCGATTGCTCGTTCAATGGCTTTTGCGACACCAGCGTTATTGTTGGTATCAGTTTGCCAAGTGGCAATTTTTTTGATGTCATCAATGGCGTTACCCATTGCAACGGAATACTTTGCGTATTCGATCATCGTCGTATCGTTTACATTGTCGCCAAGAGACATCACATTTTCAGCGGTCAGCCCTCTTTGTTCGGCGTATTTCTTTAAAGCAATGCCTTTTTGGGCGTGAATATCGTTAATTTCAATATTGTAAGTTGAGCTGGCAGTAATTGCGACGCCTGGATTTGGTAAAGACAAGAGCCGATTCTTGACAGCATTAAGATGTTCGGTAGTTTCCGTGTCAAAAGCGATAATCTTAAAGACAACAATGTTGGGATCTGACAAAATTTGCTCATAACTATCGACGTATTTGATATTCATCAGCTCCATCCGGGCAGAAGATAAAGCAATTGCGAGCTTAAAAGGAGTGTCGGGATTTAAATTAGAAATTAAACTAGCGAGATTGTTGATTCTTTTGACCTTGTTATCAGAAAAAATTCCGTCACTTGTGATAATTTCAAAATAAAGATCTTCTGCTTTTAATTCCTGCACCACTTTTTTAATCCACTCGGGGGTTAACGGGAATTCAACTCTAACGTTGTTGTCTTCATCGTAAACTTGCGCCCCATTAAGTGTGATGAACGCCGTTTCTAAGTCATATTTAGCCAGCAACGGCCGAGCTTCGGTGATATTACGTCCAGTTGCAATCATAAACTCGATTCCTTCTTCTTGCGCATGCTTAATAGCTTTAATGTTTTCCTCGGGAACGATCATGTCATGATTTAAAAGGGTCCCGTCCATATCAGATGCAATTAATTTTATCATTGAAAAATTTTCTCCTTTTCTTCCCAAATTTTATCATATTGTCGTACAATAGTAGTAATGACTATGGAAACGAATTCAAATAAAAGATTAGAAATTATTGGTAATTCTTGGGATCAAGTACTTAATGAGGAAATTAATAAGCCCTATTTTGGGGAGCTCTTAAGTTTTCTTAATGCCGAAGAAGAAAAATTTACAATTTATCCGCCACGCGGTAGTGTATTTAATGCGTTCAAATGGACGCCGATGGAAAATGTAAAAGTTGTAATCGTGGGTCAAGATCCTTACCACGGGGCAGGACAAGCGATGGGAGCTAGTTTTTCGGTCCAACCAAGTGCCAAAGTTCCGCCATCGCTAGTGAATATTTTTAAGGAATTGCATACCGACTTGAATTTACCGATTCCTGAAAATGGTGATTTGAGCCAATGGGGCCATCAAGGCGTGTTGCTTTTAAATGCGGTTTTAACAGTACGAGCAGGGGAGGCTAATTCTCATCAAGGAAAAGGTTGGGAGAATTTCACGGACACGGTTATTAAGATATTGTCCAAACAAGGCGGGATTGTCTTTATCTTATGGGGAAATTTTGCGAAAAAGAAAGAGGAATTAATCGACTTAAATCGTAATTTTGTAATTAAAAGTTCGCATCCCAGTCCATTTTCTGCCAGCTATGGATTTTTTGGCTCTCGTCCATTTTCCAAAACAAATGAATATTTGGAACAGATTCAAAAAACTCCCATTGATTGGGATTTGACAAAAGGAGAACAAAAATGAATATCATTGATGAATTGAAATCTAAGATTAAAGGAAAAGACTTTCGGATTGTTTTTCCAGAAGCGACGGAAGAACGAAATTTACGGGCAGTTGCGCAGTTGAATCAAGAAGGCTTTATTAAAACAGTTCTAGTGGGCAAAAAAGGGAGTATTGAGGAAGCAGCAAGTAATTTGCATATCGATTTAAGTAGAAGTGAAATTGTAGATCCGGCAACTGACCCTAATTTTGAGTCAACAGTTGAAGCGTTTGTAAAACGGCGCAAAGGTAAAGCGACTAAAGAAGATGCTGAAAAAATTCTTCTAGATCCCATTTACTATGCGACGATGCTGGTATATTTGAAGCGAGCTGACGGTTTGGTATCAGGTGCAATTCATTCGACGGCCGATACGGTGCGACCAGCTTTACAGATTATCAAAACCAGACCGGGAGCTAGTCGGGTCAGTGGGTCATTTTTGATGGAAAAAGGTGAACAAAGATATTTAATGGCAGATTGTGCAATTAATATTGAGCCGGATGCTGCGACTTTGGCTGAGATTGCGTATCAATCCAAACAAACAGCTGAACTTTTTAATATTGATCCTAAAGTTGCATTGTTGAGTTTTTCAACCAAGGGTTCGGCAAAACATCCATTAGTTGATAAAGTTAGTGAAGCAACTAAATTGGTTCAACAGTTAGATCCAAGTGGGCATTATGATGGTGATTTACAATTTGATGCGGCTTTCGTGCCAGAAGTAGGACAACTTAAGGCGCCCGACTCTAAGGTGGCAGGAAATGCCAACGTGTTTATTTTTCCAAGTCTGGAAGCGGGGAATATTGGTTACAAGATGACTCAGCGCTTAGGTGGATTTCGAGCACTTGGTCCAATTTTACAAGGCTTGAATCGGCCTGTTTCTGATTTATCTCGTGGGTGCAGTAAAGAAGATATTGTTGAAATTGCGGCGGTTACTGCGACTTTGGCGTTAATGAATAATGAAAATTAAGTTAACAGATCTAGATTCAACCAAAAAATTAGGTAAACTCATTGCTCAAAGCTTGCACGGTGGTGAGTTAATTTTTCTAAGCGGCGATTTGGGTGCTGGCAAAACGACTTTGACTCAGCAAATTGCACTTGAGCTGGGGATTAAAGAAATTGTTAATAGTCCGACTTTTACGCTGGTTAAAGAATATCGTTCTGGGCGCTTGCCATTGATGCATCTTGATCTTTATCGCTTGAAAGAGTTGTCCCAGGAAGACGCAGAAATGGTTGAAGATTATCAAGATCAGCACAATGTTTTAATTATTGAGTGGGGCGAGGCGTTATTAAACGATTATCCAGCGGCATTGCGCTTATCATTTAGTGAGATTTCAGGTTATCATCGGGTGGTAGAAATTATCAACGCAGGGTCTGAGCTCAAGCATAAAATTACAGAAAAATTTGAATTAACTAGCGATTAGTTAATTTTTTTTTAGTGATAATTCTTTTTTTCTCGTAATCTATATACGTAGGAGAATTATAAAATGAAAAAATTTTATGCAGTTTATCAAGGTCGTAGACCAGGAATTTACGATAATTGGCCGGATGCGGAAAAGCAGGTTAAGGGCTTTTCAAACGGGGATTATCGGGGGTTTAATGATCTCATTAGCGCTAAAGAGTATTTAAAAAAATGTCACGCCAGTCCCGTTATTTCAGTTGAAGATGCCCTAGATCTAATGGATTTAACTAAAGAACAAACTTTTGACGAAGTTTTTGCCTTTACCAACGGCGGATATGACCGCACTAATAATGTTTGTGCGTGGGGCGCTATTTTACTTACTCGAAAATTAAATGGCAAGTTAGAACAAAATAACTTTTCGCATGTGATTGACCAGGCTCAAATTCAAGTTAGTAGTTTGGCAGGTGAAATTCAAGCGGCAATTTCTGCAATTGGCTGGGCGGTCAAGCAAAACTATAAGTCAATTACTATTTTTTATTCGTATCCAGGACTTGGTAATTGGGCAACAGGGGTCTGGCGTCCTTTAAAGGCTGAATCGAAGAAGTATGTAGAGTTTCTAAGCCTTCAGCCAACGGATTTCAAAATTAATTTTAGGAAGCTTCCAGCGCGATCAAGATTTAAATACCGAGTACAGGTGAAACAGTTGGCTCAAGCAGCTTTGGTCAATCAGTCAGCTCGGACAAATTCGGACGGTTCGGTTTATTTCAATTACGTGGGTGAAGGTTGGCTAAAAGAAATAATTAGTTATTTGACAGAACTTCAATCGCCGATGAATTTGAAAGTTGAAGAAGTGAAACTCAAAAATTCGACCTTAAAGCGAACATTAACGTTTGCTGATCAGCGAATTGTGATTACCAGTTATCTAAAAGGCAGCATTTATGTACAAGGCGACCCGGCTCAGTTTCTCATGAGTTTGGTAGTGTCTATCATTGTGTCGCATATTCAAAGTACAAGCGAGATTGTTGAAGTACTTAACGATTACTATGCAAATATGACTACTCAACAGGAGGTTGACAACGAGTTTAAGGCGGTTTTTCCTCACGTTAACTCTAAAAATATGACTGATGAAGTGCTTGCGACAATTAAAAATATTGCTTATAACTTAAATTTTAAAGGAGTGAAACCTGACTATTCAGATTTGCTTTTCCCGCTTTTTCGAATTGCGGACTATCTTTTGAATCAACAAGTGCGAAAATATTATCCCACGGCAGTGCAAAAGAAACGTTATGTTAATTACGGACAAATTTTTAATATTGGAGCTAAAGGAAAAAGCGTTACCATCAAGAAAAAGTTTTTAGATCAAATTAATTGGAACAAAGAACAAAAAGCCTTATATTGTGAAATCTATCGTGATTATTATTATTTGCGTAATCAACTATTTCATTTCCCGTCCAACCCAGAGATTGTCTTGTTTTATGATTCTATTTATGAAGTGAAGCGGATATTGCGCGCAGGCGCATTAGTTATTGATCGATATTATGAACTATTTTGAAAGGAGGCTTGATGAACACTTATAAATTAACTTATTTAAGTGATGATATTTTTTTGGCAACGGCTTTACAGCCCTGGTTTGTACCAGATCGATTACTGTCAGCATTTGAAAAATCACCTCAAGTTAGAGAAATTGTTGCTGATGTGATCTTACTCAACGGCGGGGGCAAAAGGCGGTTTATGACTTATCATTTGGTGGAAAATCAAGTTGAACTGGCGCAAAGAGGAGTGAAGATTGATCAAAGAAATTTAATTTCTTTAGCTAACCAGGTTCTCCGCGAATTTCCAGCCGTAATTGATCTTTTGCCAGTCAGTAGTGAATATCGAAAAAGTATTTTTGTAGATTAATCATCAGATGTGATGTAAACGAATTGATCAGTTGATATTTTCTCACTTAATGCATGAATTAGTTCAGCAGAGCAGATTTGCTCTTTGGCAATCATTTGCAAGTAAGAATATTCATACTGAAAAGCAGAAATTAATACTTCTTGTTCGTTGGTATTCTTTTCAGGTGTTTTGTTAATCCTTTGATGCCGAATTTCATAATAGCGGCGAAGAATTTTGAGGCATTTTGGATCGCTAATTTTATCTTGCTTCAAATACTTGAGAACGGCTTGATAACCCCATTTTTCCATTAATTTTGCTTGATTTCGGTATTCTGTAGGATTCTTCTTGATCAAGTGAGCGGTCCGCCAAATATTTTGATTAACATAGACGTTTGAAAAAATTTTCCAATCCAATTTGAGTCTCATTTTAGGAGTTAAGATAACTTTATGCAGACGTAGAAGCTGTTTGGCGTTATAATATTCGGCGAAATTTTGTTGAATCAATTGTTTGTGGGCATAATAGCGAATAACTTTGATTTCCAAACCCAAACATCTTTGAAATAATTTGGATACTTTTTTAATTGTATTGTGGTCATTTGGTCCTCTTTGAGTGTGTAAAATTGAGATGACTTGGCTTAAGGTCAGAGGATCGATCTTCTTTTGTTCTTTTAATTCTTGAATCGCGTAGTCAATCATTTGTGCTAAAAGTCCGTTAAATTGTTGTTCGTTAAATGAATTTTTCTTATGAGGCAAAAATAAAGGCAACAGAAAAGTTGGGACAATTAAACTTAGGATAATAATGGTTTCTGCTAGAAAGATTAGGTTCGTGCGAAGAGGAAATGGCTGATTTCTAAACGTTATAGGTAAAGAAAATGCCATTGCTAGGGTAATTGTTCCGTGAATTCCGCATAAAGCAATAACAGCACTATTTTTAAGATTATTTCTCTTTAAAGGCTTGCCAAATTGGACCCAAATGAATCGTAAAAGCGTCATTAAAATATAAATAATTAAAGCTAGAAATAAAAGCGTGCCAGGGTTCAAACTATCGGAATTAGCGAGTTCGATCATATTACGAGGCAAACTAATTCCTAATAAGACAAAAGTGAAACCATTCAACAATTGGGATAAAATTTCCCACATACTGCTTAAAACCACCTGATTAGAAGTAGAAGTTAAGCGCAATCTTTTTTTGTATACTCCTTGGATAATACCAGCTGAGACAACTGCTAAGATCCCAGAGAAATTCAATTCTTCAGCGCTTAAATAGACCAAAAAGGGAGTTAAGAGGTTAATTGAGGAAATTGTCGCGGCTGAGTTGGGTGAATGTTGTTGGAAGAATAGTTGTAACGCCCCACATAACGAACCTAAAATAATTCCACAAACAATCCCACCTCCAAAAACTACAATGAAATTAGCGATTCCTCGGATCAGAGAAAACTTACCAGTCATAAAAGCAGTGAGTGCTAAATCAAGAACTACGATTCCTGCTGCATCATTAAACAACGATTCATTTTCGATTTTTTCACGAATAGATTGAGATATTTCGAAATTGGCGGTAATCGAAGATACAGCAACTGAATCAGTCGGCGTAATGATTGCTGCGAGACAAAAAGCAAGCGGGAGGGCAATGATTGGCCAAATTGAGTGAAGGAAAAATCCAATTACTAAAACAGTTGCAACGGTCAAGACTACTGCTAAAGAAATTATTGATTTGAAATGCCGTTGAAGGCTGACGTGTGATGTGTTTTGGCCCTCGTTAAACATTAACGGGGCAATTATTACTAACAGAAAAACTTCGGGCGCTAGATGAAATTTATTGAACTGGGGTAGCCAAGAGACAAGAAATCCGGCCCCAATTTGATAAAAAGCTAACGGAATTTGGGGTAATAGCGGATGAATTATATTTGCAATTACGGTTGCTCCAAGGAGTAAAATAACACTAATTACTATTTCCAAAAACTTCTCCTCCTTTTTGGTTGCGATCAATTTATTATTTCAAAGCTGTCCTTTAAGGTCAAATAAAAAGCAATCAGCTCCGTCTCATACGACGAAGAAGATTGCCATTGCTCAAAATCAGTACTTCTTATAAAAAAAACTCTAAAAACTTCGAACCATTCCTTTTAAGACAAAATCACCAAAGTGTTTCTCTTGAGTCAAAAGAATTTGCGCACAAGCGATCGCGTCATCGATTGATCGATGATGGTGCGGCAGATCAATTTTTAAGTAACGGGTCATCGCATCAAGTGAGTGTCTACGAATTTCAGGATAAAGTTTGCGCGAGGTGGTAACTGTATCAATACTTAAAACCGGTTCAAAATAAATATTGTAGTAATTAGCTGTTGCCCGTAAAACTCCAAGATCAAACGGTGCATTGTGGGCTGCAACAAGACAATCTTGTTTGAAAAAGTATTGAATATGGGGCCAAATCTGATCAAAAGTTGGCGCATTGGCAACATCTTCATTAGAAATTCCGTGAATTTTTTGGGTGTCGGGAGTGATCGGGGTCGGCGGATTGATCAGTGAGTAGAAGGAATCTTGAATTTCACTGTTTCTTACAACAGCAAGGCCTAAAGAGCAGGCACTAGACCGTTCATTGTTGCCAGTTTCAAAGTCAATTGCGACAAAATTTAAAGTCATCGTTAGCTACTCCGTAATTAAAACAACTGGGCAGTGGTCAGATCCCAGATAATCGTTGAGGATTTGGGCATCTTTAATTTTTAGTTTGCGTTCTTCATTATTAGAGACCAAGAAATAATCGATTCTCCAGCCAGCGTTATTTTCTCTTGCGTGCCCTCGGTAGCTCCACCATGAATATTTACGCACATCTGGATAAATACTTCTAAAACTATCAGTGAAACCAGAATCAAGTAATTCGGTCATCTTGCTGCGCTCTTCATCAGTGAATCCTGCATTGTGATGGTTGGTTTTGAAATTTTTGAGATCAATTTCTTCGTGCGCTACGTTAAGATCACCACAAATGATGACGGTTTTCTGCTGTTTAAGTTTATTGACATAATTTCTAAAAGCATCTTCCCACTTCATGCGATAAGCTAGACGTTTTAACTCAGAGCCAGAATTTGGCGTGTAACAGCAAATCAAAAAGAAATCTGGATATTCAAGGCGAATTAATCTCCCTTCGTTGTCGAATTCTTCCACATCCATCCCAAGGTGAACAGAGATGGGTTTGATCCGAGTCAAAATGGCAGTGCCAGAATATCCTTTGCGCTCGGCGTAGTTAAAATATTGATAATAACCAGGAAGATCCATCGTTGCTTGGCCTTCTTGCATTTTAGTTTCTTGTAGGCAAACAAAATCGGCGTTCAGCGAGTTAAATTCTTCGATAAAATCTTTTTTTAAAATGGCACGCAGGCCATTAACGTTCCATGAGATAAATTTCATTTTAAAACCTCTTCGTAAATGGACTTTAATTTTTGTCCAATGCTTGCAAGATCACGTTCTTGGGCGACTTCAAAACCAGCATCAGTCAAATCAGGAATTTGATTGTTCATGATTTGTTCAATCTTGAGATTGAAATCTTCGTTGTTTTTGCCTTTGTAACAGTTTACTCCGTCAGAAAGCCAAGGGTCATAGACTGGAATGTCACGCAAAAGAGTTTTACTGTGGCTGGCCAGAGCTTCTAAGACAACAATTCCTTCGGTTTCCTCATTAGAAGGGAAAAAGAAGAGATCACAACCAGTGTAGGCGCCAGTTAACACATCGCCGTTAATAAATCCCGGGAAAATCACATTATCTGGGTGATCGCGTTTGATGGTTTCTTGGATATCGTGTGTTAAGAGATATTTAAATGTATCACCAAACCAGATAAATTTATACTGAGGAAATTGTTTGGCTACCTCAACAAAATCTAGGATTCCCTTGCGTTTAAAAGGCAAAGCCACACAAATGATCGTTTTGTCTTCCGGTGACAGTTTAAAATATTCACGGAATTTATTGATCTTAGCTTGGTCTTTCTGGTAATCGTTAATTCTAATGCCATTTGAAATTGGAGTGATTGGCACTTTAATTCCATAATCCAACAATAACGACTTCGAATAAGGGGTCGGGGTGAGAATATAATCAGCACTTGAGTAAAGGTTAATTAACCATTTCTTTAAAATCGGAGCGACCGCATTGGACCCAAAATAAGAATTTCTAATATCTTCTTCAGTGCTGTGGGCATGATAAATAACGGGCTTTCCTTCCCTTCGCGCCTTATGGATAATCTCTTTACTTTTAATTCCAATTGTATTGATATGTAAGATATCGTAACTATCGTTAGGATTTAATGTATAGTCAACATGAGCAAGCTCAAGCGCCTCGCGTTGGTGTCTAAGGGCTGAACCGATCCCAGATTTTGCAATTAGATTAGCGTTTTCGAAATATAAGCAAACTTTCAAAGAAATATGGCTCCTTTCTAATTGTTATAGTATCTCATATAACGAATTAAGGAGGCAAACAATCATAAAATATTTTTAAAATTTCCAGAATTAATCGCTTAATTTAGAATCGCATAGTCCGATTGGATCCATTGATTTTTCCCTACGTTATAAAATCCGTTCTTTTTGCCCATAACTTTCCATTGAGTCCCTGTAGGCAATTTTTGCTCATAAAATCCGCCAAAAGTACTCGCGTCTTTCCAAAGGTTAACCCCAAAGCCAGGAATGTAATTGATTGTTACAACGCCATCCATTGGTTCCATTGAATCGATCGGAGTGAAGGAAACGTATTCTGAACGAATCCACTGATTTTTTCCAACATTATAGTAGATTTCATTTTTGGTATTGGTTGCGCGCTGAAAAATTTTCCAACCAGTGCCGTGAGCCAAGTATTGGCCAGTTGAAGAACCACCAGGTTCATCATAAATTGCAATTCCATATCCTGGCACGTAATTTATGAAGCCGATTTTTGAAACGTCTTCAATCGTCCACTCGCTAACATTTCCACTTTCTGGTGCACCTGATTCAGTTCCATTGGGATTTGCGGGAGTTTTCGTGTTAGGTCCAAATTTACTATCAGCAATTTGATCTTGACTGATTCCCTGTTCATTATAATGGGCAGTTAAATATTCTTTATTTGTCATATCATAATGCGTCGGCCAAGAGGTGTCGTCAACACCGTTTTGATTACAGTAAAGATAGTATCTGTTGAGCAGATCTGGATCAGTGCTTGGGCGATCGTCAATGAGCGTCATTGCCGTCCAAAAGCATCCGTTAGCAGCATCGTAGGCAACTCCAATGCCAACTTTATTGATAAATGGAGCAAGCATATTCTTACGGTGACCAAAAGTTGGAACGCCCTTGTCGTCATAAAGTTGGGCGACGACATTTTTGGCATCAGTGTTGGGTCCACCGGTAAAAGGAGTCATTGCTAAATTTTCTGATGTCCAGCTATAGTTGCTGTTCTCATAGCGTCCCTCGTGACTTAAACTGCCGTTGGCTCGCTGAGTTTCAGCACGAGCTTGGGTAAAAGGCATCAATATTGGATCAGAGGTAACTGGCTGCAAATTATTTTGCGAGCGAAGCCGATTCATTTCGGTCAGAATTTTTTGAGCCCAAATTTCTTGGTTAAATTGATTCAACGCACTTCCTGCTTTTAAAGAGATATTTTCAGCATGAACGGGGGTGAGGGAACCTGCGGCATTGAGCATTAAAGCCATTGCCGCCGATATCAAAATTGTTTTCTTTTTCATAGAATAGATTGTAGCATGAATTTGGCTATAATTAACTGTGGAGGTACATGATGGAAACAGATTATTATCAGTTAGCAAATGGCGTGAAGATCCCAGTCGTTGGTTTTGGGACCTGGCAATCAGCTAACGGCAAAGAGGCTTACAATGCTGTGAAGTGGGCGCTAGAGAGCGGATATCGCCACCTTGATACTGCTGCCGTTTATGGCAACGAAGAGTCAGTGGGCAAGGCAATCAAGGATTCGGGCATCAAAAGAGAAGATATTTTTCTTACCACGAAGCTTTGGAATTCCCAGCGTGGGTCCTACGATAACGTTTTGCGGGCATTTGAAGATTCTTTGACGCGACTCGATCAAGATTACGTTGATCTTTATTTAATTCATTGGCCGGTGCCAACGGAGTTTGAAGATCGTTGGGAGCAAGTTAACGCTGAAACTTGGCGCGCAATGGAAGAAATTTATCAAAGCGGCCGTGCAAAAGCGATTGGCGTGAGTAATTTTAGGGCCAAGCACTTATCTGAACTCCAAAAAACTTGGCAGATTGCCCCGATGGTAAACCAGATTTTCTTAAATCCAGGCGATCCAGAAACTGAATTGGTGAAATTAAATCAAAAATTAGGCATCTTGACGGAAGCCTATTCGCCGCTAGGAACGGGGAATTTATTAAATAATCCCGTGGTCCAAGAAGTTGCTCAAGCACATCACAAAAGTGGAGCGCAAGTTTTAATTCGCTGGTGTTTAGAAAATAATTATTTGCCACTGCCCAAATCAATTCACGAAGAATACATTCAAGATAATGCTAAAGTATTTGATTTCTCGTTGACAGAATCCGATCACCAGAAATTAGCAAGTCTAGCTGGGACAACGCCTCAGCATCATGATCCTGACCATTTGGATTTGTTAAAAGAAATTCATTTTTTATAATTTTAAAAAAATCGCGTAATTTATGTAGGGAGGTTGAAATATGTTCTTCATTCTTACTTATTTTTTGGGAGCCTCGATTGGCTCCTTTTTTGGTTTAGTAGAAACACGCTTGGCTCATCATCAATCGATTGTTCTGCCGCGTTCGCATTGTGATTACTGTGGGCATTCACTAAATGTAGTTGATTTAATTCCAACTGTTAGTTATTTGATTTTTCGCAGAAAGTGTCGTTATTGCCGTCGCCACTATGACTCGTGGTCTTTTCAAGTGGAGTTGTTTTTAGGAATTGCTTTTTTACAACTTAGTCTCAATTTTTCTTGGCAGGTGCTGCTGATCGATCTGGTTTTGAGCTATTGCTATCTTAGTGATCTGCGTGAACAAAAAATCTTAACATTTTTGCCAGTCGGTTTAAGTTTAGTGCTGTTACCAGCGCAATTTTCATTTGTCCCAGAAGCGCTATTTTTAGTAGCGCTTGTAACAATTGTAAGTATCGTTACGCAAGGAATGGGAGCAGGGGATTTAATTTTGTTGTTCCCGCTTAGTTTAGTTTTAGGAATTAGAAGTGTGAGTCTACTTTTATTAATTGCTTGCAGCTTAATAATTTTGGTCTACTTAATTGGTTCAAGACCTCGGCGAATCCCGTTTGTTCCTTATTTGGCTTGGGCATTTATAATTACAAAATTTTTTCAGCTTAGCAAGTTGGAAATGCTTCTTTAAGTTTGTTAAGATCTGCTCTATAATTTGGGTGATAACATATAGAAGGAGAGAATTTTGGAAAATACAACGACAGAAACTTCGCGCAGTAGTGCTCGCGTTAAGGTTCAGAAGTTTGGTAGTTTTCTATCTAGTATGGTAATGCCCAATATTGGGGCTTTTATCGCTTGGGGCTTGATAACTGCTATTTTTCTGTATCCTAATGGTTGGTTACCAAATGAACAGATTGCATCACTGATTGGGCCAATGAAAATTTATTTATTGCCAATGTTGCTTGCTTACACTGGTGGTCAGTTAGTTGACGAAACTAGAGGAGCGGTCACAGCTTCAATTGCCACGATGGGTTTAATCGTCGGGGGAGGAGTTGCGTTAAATGGGGCATTAGATAAAGCAACGCCAATGTTTATTGGGGCCATGGCAATGGGGCCTTTGGCCGGTTGGTGTATTAAGAAATTTGATGAGTGGGTTGACGGAAAAATCAAACGCGGCTTTGAAATGCTGGTCAATAACTTTTCAATTGGAATAATTGGGATGCTTTTGGCAATTGTTGGTTTTTATGCAATTGCGCCAATTATGAATTATGCAACCAACGTTTTAAAAGGCGGAATTGATTGGTTAATTCAAAGAAATTTGATTCCGTTGATGAATATTATTATTGAACCAGCGAAAGTATTATTTTTAAATAACGCAATTAACCAGGGAATTATGACGCCAATCGGAATTCAGCAAGCTGCAGGCTCGGCTGGAAAATCGATTCTATTCTTACTTGAACCAGATCCAGGTCCTGGACTAGGAGTTCTTTTGGCTTATGCACTGTTTGGTAAAGGTGAAGCAAAAGCGAGCGCGCCTTCAGCGATTATTATTCATTTCTTGGGCGGAATTCACGAAATTTATTTCCCATATATTTTGATGAAACCAGCTCTGATTTTGGCAACAATTGCTGGTGGGGTGACGGGAACTTTGACTTTCAGTATTTTACACGTTGGCTTGCAAGCGCCTCCATCGCCAGGTTCGATCATTTCGATTTTATTAATGTCGACTAAAGATCCCGCAAATTATCTTGGAATTATTTTAGGCGTTGCATTAGCTACCGTCGTATCATTCTTGATCTCGGCGATAATCTTAAAACGTGATAAATCAGGAAATCAAGATTTAGCAGCTTCGACGGCTGCGATGAATCAGATGAAATCCCAAGGTAGCACAAGTTCAACCGTTGCAGCTGAACCTAGTGAATACAAAGATATTGATAAAATTATTTTTGCCTGTGATGCTGGAATGGGATCTTCTGCCATGGGAGCTTCCCTTTTGAGAGATAAAGTGAAAAAAGCTGGCATTGAAATGTCAGTAACAAATGTAGCAATCAGTAAATTAAAAGATGAACCAGGTCAATTAGTTGTAACTCAAAACGAGTTAGCTGATCGGGCGGCAGAAAAAGCGCCCCATGCTCTAAGAATAGCGGTTGATAACTTCTTAAATAGTCCTAAATACGAAGAAATTATTATGAACTTGAAACTTAGAGATCAAGTGGAACCTAATAAACCAGCAGCGAGTCAAAGTACAGTTAAATACGAGAGTCAAGCGGTTAGTCCGATTGAGTCCATTGATTTTACTAAAGTTAAACAGATTATCTTTATTCGTCATGATCAACATATTGGAACGTCGACGATGGCTTTGTCGATTCTAAAAGATAAAATCCATAGTTCTGGTAAAAAGACAGATGTAGATGCTGTGAAAATTCAAGATATTGAGGATGTTAATACAACCCTTGCAATTGTCACTAAAGACGCATTGTCGAACGTATTAGCACGGTATTCTGATATTCAGATTTTAGTAGTTGATGATTTAATTAATACTTCGGTCTATGATGAATTAGTCGAAAAGTTGCAGTAGGAGAGAGATATTGAGTGCAAATTTAAATATTGATGATAATTTGATCCTTTTGGATCAGCATGCCGCAACTAAGGAGCAAGCCATTCGATTGGCTGGGAATTTGTTGGTCGAAAATGAATACGTTGAGGCGCCTTATGTAGATTCGATGATTGAGCGAAACAAAGACGTTTCGGTTTACATGGGTAATTTTATTGCGATTCCTCATGGGACAGAAGATGGCAAGAAATATATTAAGAAAACTGGGATTTCAATCGTTCAGTTACCTTTTGGGGTTGATTTCTCTGAAGACCCTGAGGTCGAAAAAGTTGTTACGGTTGTTTTTGGGATCGCAGGAATGAATAACGAACATTTAGATTTACTTCAAAAAATCGCAGTTTTCTGTAGCGATCTAAATAACGTTGTGAAGTTAGCAGATGCTCAGAGTAAACAAGAAATTATTGAAATGTTAAAGGAAGTGGAGTAATTTTGAAAAAAGCAGTTCATTTTGGAGCAGGCAATATTGGTCGAGGTTTTGTGGGAGAAATTCTCGCAGAAAATGGTTTTTCAATTGATTTTATCGATGTCAACGAGCAATTAATTGAAGCGTTAAAGAGTCGCCATACTTATGATATTGAGCTGGCAGATCAAACTCATCAACACGTAGTGGTGGACAATGTATCGGGAATTAACAATGCCACAGATCCAGCGGCTGTAGTTGAAGCAATTGCTAAAGCAGACGTTGTCACGACTGCGATCGGCCCTAATATTTTGCCGCGGATTGCGCCATTAATCGCCGAAGGTCTTGATGAGAGATTGAAGAATAATGAAGCACCACTTGATGTAATTGCTTGTGAAAATATGATTGGTGCTTCTCAGGCATTAAAGGCAGATGTTTACAAAACTCTTCAGAATAAAGAAGCAGCTGATCGTTTCGTTGGATTTCCTAATGCAGCAGTTGATCGGATCGTACCTGCTCAGAACCACGAAGATATTTTGATGGTAACGGTTGAACCTTTCCACGAATGGGTCGTTGATGCATCGCAAATGAGAAACGCTGACTTAAAGTTAGACGGGGTTCATTATGTGCCCGATTTAGAGCCTTATATTGAACGTAAACTTTTCACAGTTAACACTGGACATGCAACAATTGCATATATGGGTTACTATTTAGGTTACGAAGATATTAAATCAGCGATTTCCGATGAGTCAGTTTTGGCACAATTGCGGGCAGTACTCGCTCAAACTGGTGGCTTGTTGGTTAAAAAATGGAAGTTTTCTGGCAGCGAACTTGAAACTTACCAAAATGAAGTGATTGCAAGATTTATGAATCCAGATCTTTCTGATGCAATTAGCAGAATTGCCCGCACCCCACTTAGAAAATTAGGATACGATGAACGGTTTATTCGACCAATTCGCGAAACTGATGGACTAGAGTTGCCAAACGATGATTTAATTGATACGGTAGGAATGGTTCTTCATTACCAGGATTCAGGTGATGCCGAAGCCGTAGAATTACGTAAAATGGTGGACGGAGCAAGTGATTTAAATGCAGTCATTGAGAAAATCACGGGGCTGCCAGCAGGTCCACTGGTTGAAAAAATCAAATCAGCTTACGATAAATATGTAAGATAAGATTTTTGGAAGGAACAAAATGGCTAATTACACCCTTGATGATCTTGCTCAGATGATTGATCATACCAATTTACATGCTGATGTGACTCAAGCTCAAATCGAACAGTTATGTCTTGAGGCAACAAAGTATCATTTTAAGACAGTGACTGTTAATTCAGTTCAAACGAAACTTTGTAGTCAGTTTTTAGCTGAGACTGAGGTTCTGGTGGGGGCAGCAATTAGTTATCCTTTGGGCCAGACGAGCATCCCAGCGAAGGCTTTTGAGGCAGAAGATGCAATCTCTAATGGAGCAAAAGAAATTGATTATGTTTTGAATTTGTCGGAATTAAAAAATGGTAATGACGATTATATTAAAACAGAGATGCAGGTGGTGTTTGATATTTGTAGCACGCGAGATGTCATTTGCAAAACCATTTTTGAAACGGGTTATTTGACCGACGAGGAGATTGAACGGGCGGTGCAAATCGCATTGCAGGTTAATCCAAACTTCATTATAACTGGTTCGCAGAAAGCAAGTGTTGAAGATGTTAAATTGCTGAAAGGTTTGGTAGGTGAGAAGATCAAAATCAAAGCAGCAGGCGGCATTGATAATCTGTCAACAATGTTATCAATGATTCAAGCGGGAGCTCGAAGGATTGGCACTTCTTCAGGGATTAAAATTATTGAAGAAGCGAAAATGTTATCTGATGAAACAGATGTAATTATGATTTAGAAATTGGCGTTGATATGAAAATATCGGCGCTTTTTTTCTGCCAATTTTCAATTTTTAAAAATGTCCGAACTTGTAATTTTTATATATGTAACTTATTATTTACTGAACTAGACGCATAAATAGAAATTGAGTTGAGTTCATTTCATGGAAATATTTTTTTAATAATTGAAATTAACTGCAAGCTTGTTGATTCGCTCCTTATATATTTGCATTAAATTTAGTATCTTGTTTTTTGATCCTTGACCTTGAACTTAACTTTAATGATATGCTAAATGAAATTTATAAAGGCTGGAAGTACATGAATATTAATGAATGTTCCAAATTAACAAAATGCTCAAAAGCTACACTTAGATACTATGATAAGAAAAGCATTGTCACTCCTTCGCGTGATATCAATGGCTATCGCGATTATTCCAAAGAGATGTTAAAAAAATTAGGATTGTTCAAACTTTAAAATATGCAGGACTGTGCCTTGATGAAATTCAAATGGTCTTAAATTTATTAACTTCTCCAGCAAGTGACAATTGTTATAAAAATTCTATTTCTTTTCTAAAAGATAAAAGTAAACAATTTGAAGATCTAATCAAGTTTTACCAAGATTTAAATTCAACAACAAAAGAAATAATGGAAGCTGTAAAAGATAAGAAATTTGAGCGAGCTGATCAATTACTCTGGAGTATAAATTGTGAAGATGAATAGGGGAAGTAAAAATTGAAAAAATCAAGGATAAAACTTTTACTGTTGCTTCTTACGGCGGGTATTATCCTTATTTCTGTGTATAAAATGATTGATCTTTCAACTACTCGCGCGCAAGAACAAGGCGAATTATTACCCAATCAAATCGAGTTAAAACCGGAGATGATTCGATTGGAGTCCGGGGTTGCAACTCTTGAGGAAGATTTAAAGAACCACAAAGGTCTAGCAACTCTTATTGATACGCAACGAAACGTTAAAAGAAATCAATATAATGTACTCCAATGCATCAATGAGAATTTGATGGCTGAAAAGGGACAGTGGCTCTATAACGGGGGATACGACAAAGACGATAAAGATCCCAGTGATCCAACCAAGGCTCTTCCTGAGCAGTTTGATTCAGGAACCGTGGCAGACAGTTCATTACTCCCGACTAGAATTTATTTTGATTTAGGCAAAGAGTATGATATTTCCTCTTTTGCTTTCTACACGAGAAATGGTGCTGTGAACGTCGATTTTCAAGTAGATTACGGAGAACCGGGGAATTGGACAAAATTTCAAAATCAAGATGCTAAGCCAGTCTACAATAGCTGGAATGAGCGGAAGGTTCAAAACGTCAAGACCAGATATATCAGAGTTCGCAGCAGTCATGGCCCAGAAGTAAAAGGACAAGCAGCCTATGAATTTATATTATTTGGGACTGCAACTGGCAACACCGGGAAAGAACCGCCTAAGCGTAATTTAATCAAGGTCAACAAGAACAAGGCATATAACGTCTTTGGTTATGCACGTGTTGGTCGGGCTTCTGACCAATTTGATGAGCAACCCACCGATACTTCAATGTTGGATGGTAAGGGTCTTCCTAATTATGTCCCGAAGACGAGTTTTACTGTTCGAGATATTGATGGCTCTCAATTAGATGGAGTTTTTGATAATAGTAAAACTCCAAAGAACCAAGATGAACAAGATCAAAAAGATAATCTTAAATACGTAACAGTTTTGGATTTAGAAAAAGAGCACTCGATCGAAGAAATTACAATGTATGAGAATATGACTTCGGGTCTCTACAATGGAACTAAGCTGAGATTGTCTTATGGGAAACCTTCCATAAATGGTAAGGGTGAAGCGTGGACCGAGATCGGAACCATTGACATTAAGAAAAAGCATCGCGGTTGGTTCCATATGAATCTCAAAGATAAAAATATTAAGACCAGATATCTGAGAATTGCCAAGTCATCAAGTGCCAACATTAGCGAATTTGTCTTGTGGGGTCAACCAAGCGATGGTATTCCTAACAACATTAAAGATCCTGAACCGATTAAACCGACAAAGCAGGTCACCATGGATAAATTCATGGGAATGAACGGTAAGCATATCACTTCTAATACGATTTTTGAGGCGGGTGGAACTTTCCGTGAGTACCATAAATGGCATTACAATGCCGACCGAGAAGATGGCTTTAAGTCAATTTTCTCTAGAGGCGATATTACTCAGATGTGGGGACTTTATGACGGTTCAAAGAATTTCGATGGTTATTTCAATAGTTTGAACAAGTTAGGAATTGATACTTTAATAACTCTAGAAAATTCGACCAGTAAATATTACCCGGACGAAGACCCTGAAATGCAGCATAAACCAGGGATAAATACAGCTCAAGATACAACACCCAACTTCGCAGGAGCTGATCGGAATGACCCTGCGTCATTCATTGACCACGCAGAAGCAATGTATAATTTTGGGGCACGATACGGAAGTAACAAAAATATAACTATTAATGATGTTGTTGTTTCAGAGAATGAAAGTGCCAAGGATTTATGGGGTCAAAATACAGTTAAGTATTTTGAAAACTGGAATGAACCGAATTCCGTTTGGGAAGCACGGAGAAAATGGTTTGTAGCGAGCGAGTTTGCGGCAATGACCAGTGGAGATTATGACGGACATCGAGGCACACTTAAGAATGCTAAGGGGAGAAAAGTTGGTTTAAAAAACGCCGATCCAAACGCTACTTTTGTTCTTGGAGGACTTGCCGGAAATAATATCGATTACATCAAAGGAATGCAATTTTGGTACCAGAACAATCGACAAGACAACATATTTCCAGCCGACGTGATCAATATGCATCAGTACCAGGAGAAACATTACCCCGAGGATACTGATTTTAAGGAAGAACTCGTCAAAACAGTCGATTACGTCCAAAGATATTTAACCACTGACGGAAAACCAAGAGAAGTTTGGTTGACCGAGTTTGGTTATGATACGTATCAAGGTCCGTTTAAACCGCAATCTGCTAATCAAGCGCCTTCTCTTACGGCTCAGTCCAATTGGAATATTAGAACGTTTTTAATTGCTTCAAGTGCAGGAATTAGTCGCGCACACATGTTCATGGACGTTGATCCAGCAGTAGACAACAATGAATGGTCTGTTGGCGGAGATTTAACCGCTGGAATGGCGCGAAATGCCAAAATGGGTAACACCAGAAAGCCTTCGTATTACTCAATGTACGCTACCAAAACGGCTTTAACCGATTACGTTTTTGATGCAGTGATAGAAGAAAAGAAGAACGATGTTTACGTTTACCGTTATAGAAATATCAAGAATGGTCGATATACTTATGCAATTTGGAGTCCAACGAACGAGACAAAAATTGGTGAAAAAAAGGGGACCTATACATTAGAAAATATTGCTGCTCCTTTCGTCACGGAGACTCGCTATAACGATTATTCGACATCGGGAGACACGGTTGTCCGTAATGTAACTAACAATAAAGTCGACGTTGATGTTTATGAAGCACCAGTTTTCGTTGAGGTGTACGGAAATAACGAAAAATATGTCGAAGTTCCAAAGACGGAAGTTAAACCGGACGCTTATAGCCACGAAGTGTACACAACGCTATCGACTGAAGATCCTAATGTGCAGATTTATTACTCAACAAATGGTCAAGACCCAGTTGCTCAAAATCCGAATAGGATTTTTTACACTCCTGGTACGAAGATTAAGATAACGAAATCGACAAATATCAAAACGATCGGGGTCAAAAATGGGGTGACTAGTAAGGTTGCTCACTATCCTTATCAAATTGATACCAGACTCATCTCAAGTAAGGAAAAAGAGGTTAATTATAACAAAGGAGACATTGTTACAGAGGCGAAATTTCTAAAAGATATTGGAGCAAAACTAGGCGCTAAAGTAAATGAAATAGCAGCTGGGGGTATTTGGAAGATTGAATCTGATTTTTCTAGTGTAGTTAAGCTAAATACGCCTGGCGTTTATTATGTGAAAGCTATCGCCAACCATTACAATAGTGATAATTACAATTCCGATATTTCGTCGCCACTTTTAGTCAAGGTAGTAGTCGAAGGAACGCAGACAAATTCAACCGTTACTGAGAATTACCAAACCGATCTTGGTGCTCAGATCAAGGCGCAAACTCAAACACAAATTGGAGCAGACAAGAAATACACCAAGAACGTCCCTGCAATAACAGGTTATACCTATTTGGGATATCGGATAGGTAGCGGTGAGTTGATCCGTAAAACGACTTCTCCAGTTACGCTGACCAATATTGAAGAAATCACCTACGTATATGCGTTAACGAGCACGATGAGTTCAATTTCTGTCAAATATCAAGATGCAGCTGGAAAACCGCTGGTAGTTGGTGGAACTGAGATTGGCCCCAAAATAATTAAGGGTTCTCCTCAAACTGAGTATAATTTGTTCAAAATGAAAGAGATTCTTCCTGAAATTTACAATGGCGAAGCGGGGAACTTAGTGAATCAAGGCTACTTTTTGACAAGCGATGGTACTCCAACAACTGTGAGTGGACGATTCCCAGCTTCTGGTACGGTGTTAGAGGTTGTCTTCAAGTTCTCTGGGACGTTGCAAATGACTGTTCCTAGCCAAGTGAAGTTTGAAGATGGTCATAAGGTTTCAAATAGCAAGCAAACAGTCCTGCAGGCAGAAGATTGGCAAATCCAAGTTAGAGACCGCAGAACAAATGATAGTCTCGGATTGTGGTCACTTAGTGCGAAACTTTCTAAATCTTTTGTCAATGGAGACGGGGAACAACTAGCTGGACAATTGCAATATAAACCAACGCAAGCTCCAGCAACTCCAATGGAACTGAATAGACCAATAGTCGTTCATAAGCATACAAAGAAGGAATCTCAGACGACGGTGAAGTGGACAAAATCAGCAGGTTTTCAAATGGAGGTTCAGGCATCCCAAGCTAAAGCTGGTAACTACAAGGGCGAGATCATGTGGGAATTGGCAATTGAGCCTTAATAGAAGGAGGTGAGGGCAATTAAAAAATTTATACTAGCTTGTTTAATTCTTGTACATATTCTTGCTCCTAGTCAAGTTAAAGCTGCCGAAAATCCAAATTCCGACTTCTTTGTCCATCCGCAGTTAAGCGAAAAGCAATTAAGAGGTGTTAGTGATTTTTTTGATGTACTGATGGAACCGCAAGAAACACACACACTTCAACTTAATGTGTACAATAATGCCGATCAAGTCAAAGACTTTTCGATTCAGTTAGAGAATACGATCACTAATGATTTTGGGGTTATTGAATATTTGCATAACGCCAAAGAATATGACAAAACTTTGAGATATAAGTTTACAGATCTCGCTATATCAGATTCTACGGTAACTGTTCCTGCTAAAGGCAGTGCACCAGTTTCAATAAAGGTCAAGATGCCCAATGAGAAATTGGATGGAATCATATTAGGTGGAGTTCGAGTGTCCGGCAAGTCATCTGACCAGAAAAAAATTGGCAAATCAAGTGGCATTACTAACGTATTTTCCTATGTTATCCCAGTCAAGCTGAGGCAGAACACTAAAGAAGTACCAAATAAGTTAAATTTCCTGAGCGTAAAAGTCGGCAAGCAGAATTATAGTAATGTTGTCAAAGTTCGACTTCAAAATCCGCAACCAGAAATTCTAAGAGATTTAACTTTGACAGCTACAATCTATGACGAATCTGGTAAGAAGGAGGTTTATCCACCTCAGACAAATGAACTGAAATTAGCTCCAAACTCTAACTTTGATTATGCTGTTTCACTTGGAGATGGCAAGATAAAAGCCGGTAAATACTTTGTGAAGCTAAACGCCAAAGCTAAGGAATTAGATAAAGAGTGGAAGAAGCCGTTCCAGATTACTGAGGCGCGAGCCAAAGAATTCAATGATGATTTTGCTTTAAAAGAAGGAACGCCGAGTCATATTA
The DNA here is from genome assembly GCF_033095985.1 of Xylocopilactobacillus apicola. Taxonomy (NCBI): domain Bacteria; kingdom Bacillati; phylum Bacillota; class Bacilli; order Lactobacillales; family Lactobacillaceae; genus Xylocopilactobacillus; species Xylocopilactobacillus apicola. The sequence continues at coordinate 1,538,953 of NZ_AP026802.1, read as the reverse complement.
GTACGCTAACCATTGTAATTTTGCTCTTAGTAATAATTTTGCTTTCACTAACAATTTACGTGATTTTCTTGCAAATTCGAAAGAAAAAGGCAAAGCATCTGATTTTCTGGTTACTGATAGGTAGTGCACTTAGTTTAGCCACGCTTGATAATCAGGTTTATGCCGAGAACGTAAGTGAAGCAACGATTCAGCTTATTCCAATGGATGAAAAAAATGTTAAAAAGAAAGAAACAAAGCAGGATTTGCCTGCAACAGGAGAGCGACATTCTGTGATTAATTCAGTCGCAGGCTGGTTTTTAATCGGCGCAGCAGGTTTTCTAATAAAGAAAAGGGAGATAAAGAAATGAAAAAAGAAAAAGGTTTAATCGCAATATTAGCTGTAGGCACGTCTTTAATTAGCGGGGGAGCAATCGCTTATGCAGATAAATCTGAGGCAGTGTTGAGCTTGACTGCCCCAGATCCATCGGGTTCACTTGCATTTAGTAATATTTCTACTAACGCTAAAATCACCTTTGCTAGTACAAAATTGAATGAGACTCAACAAACTGTTTCGGAATCAACTCCTGGAACAGCTGAAACAAATGGTTTTTTGAAGAACGGGATGCAATTGAAAATTATGAGTGCAAACGTTGCTGGCAAGGGAAATCATACTCATACGCAGGTGACTTTAAGTAATACAGCACAAAACGTTTTCTCAGGTAAATATGAATCAGGCGTAACTGCGAAAGAAGTCACTTTAAATCCTACTTTAACTATTCCAGCAAGCTTCACAACCGGTGGGAATTACAAAGCGGACTTAGAGTGGACATTAACTCCGAACGTTTAATCTATCTGGGGGTTGCCTTGTGAAATCATTTAAGAAATTGGGCTATATTATAGCGACTATAGGGATTGTTGCTATGTTGATTTTTGTTTTGAATCCAAAGAAGAGAAGTCAGGCAGCTGATTTTCCACAAACCACTTTAGAGAAAAATAAGAAGAAAGAACCAATTTTTACAGATCCGACTCAAAAATTATCCTCCAAAATAATTACACCACGGGAAGTACCTTTAGACACTAGTTCAACTGTTGTTCAAACGGGAAATTTCCGGATGAGCGGTACAGGAATTTGGAACACTACTGAAGGACGGAATGAGGTTAACCTTAGTTGGGATAAACCTTCAAACCTTAGTGGAGGGTTTCATGTTGAAATGGACACGAGTAGTTCGTTTGCTAACAAGGAAGAAGTTGGAACCAATTACGGTAAGAAGATTAAAATTCTAAATGTTGGTGCGCAATATGCTACGACTGGACAGTGGTTTCGTGGATGGATGAAGAATCTTAAATCAGAAGATGGGCAGTCTATTGATAAAGGGTTGTTTGAGATTGATGCGATTTGGCTCGGCAATTTCAATAGTAATCCAGAAAGTGTATTGAAGAACCCTGATGGAACTTACAAGTACGATGCAATCTTCTTTGGAGCTTCAGATTGGAATTCAGATAACTATAATAAATACAATCAGGATCTAAATGAGGCATCTTATCAAGCAACGAAAGCTTTCGGTGATACAGGTCGAGCGATAACATTTGGTCATGACACCATTGAAGGAGCCGCTTTTGATGTTGAGACAGGTAGCATGCACAATGGGGATCCTTACCACAAGTATTTTAATCGTTTTGCTTCTAAAGTTGGTTTGTCGGTATCATCTGCATATTTTGCTCTTGGAAGTGATCGACTTAAGGTTGCAACCTCGGGCTCTTTGACGCAAGAACCATATTATTTGGATCCGACGACGGTTTATACAATTTCACCCTCGCATAACTTCTGTTCTTATTATATGTATCAATCAGGTGCAATTCGTTGGATGAAGTACGATGAAGCCACTTTACCAACAAACTACTGGCGAGGCGGCAACAGCTTCGTAACTTACGTTAAGGATTCCAACGGAAATGTTATTGCAGATAATAATTGGTATCTAGTTTCAAAAGATAACTACGCCCAAATTCAAACAGGACACACAACAAATAAATGTTCGGTGCAAGAAGCTAAGATCATTTTCAATATGTTGTACTATACTTCTAGCTTAAATACAAGCACGACCGGTAAGGCGATAAAAAGCCAAGGATACCACTGCGCCCGAGGCACCGAAGGTTACCGCTAGCAAGCAGGTTCTTACTGACGATAGCATAACGCTTACGATTGGAGCTAAAGATCTCGGGACGGATTTCTTCTATCGAGCACGGGCGGATACTGCAACAGGAGGTTCTTATTCAGATGTAATTAAGATCCCTGCTCTTAGTGGTCTCCAAGGCTATGTTTATACAATTGATGGCAACCCAACGTCAACGCCAAATGTCACAATCGATTCTACAACAGGGAAAGTTTCTAATATTAATTTAAGACCAGCGACTGGGACGGATGTGACATTGAATGTAGCTCGTAATAATTACGATAAATATCTTCATATTGTAGCAATCGATAACAATGGCAACGTATCTTCTACAGCAAATATCAAGCTGCTGGATTATCTCTGGTGGAACGTCGATAGTAACAATGTCTTGACGATCTATCCGCATGAGTTGAATTTTGATGTTGATAAAAAAATATTTAACTCGGGTAACAATGTCTCTACGACACATTGGCCGTGGTATCTTGTCAGAGGTCAGATAACCAAAACTTTAATTAAGCCAGGAGTAACGTGCGGTAATAATTTATCTGAATTATTTTCTGGAATGGAAAAGATGAGTTCGATTGAAGGCATAGAGAACCTTAATACGAGTAACGTTACAAAAATGAATTCGATGTTTCATAGTTGTTATTTGCTAGCAAGCCTTAACGTAGCGAACTTTGATACAGCATCTGTGACTGATATGGAGATGATGTTTGAACGGTGTAGAGCGTTAACGAGCCTTGACGTAACAAACTTCAATACAGCATCTGTTATTAACATGCGTTCGATGTTTGAAGAATGTACGTCGTTAACAAATCTTGATGTCAGGAACTTTAATACTCAATCAGTTACTAATATGATGTCAATGTTTAGCTCGTGCCAGGTGTTACCAAGTCTTGATGTCAGAAACTTCAACACCACATCTGTAACTAATATGGGTTTGATGTTTAACGGCTGTACGTCTTTAAAAAATCTTGATGTAACAAACTTCAATACCACATCTGTGACTAATATGGTTGGGATGTTTAGATGGTGTAATTCGCTAACAAGTCTTGATGTAACAAATTTTAATACAACTTCTGTGACTAATATGGGTGAAATGTTTAGTTTCTGTCATGCGTTAACTGATCTTGATATCACTGGCTTTGACACGAGTTCAGTAACTAATATGAGCGAGATGTTCAGACTTTGTATGTCTTTGCCAAATATTGATGTGAGTCAATTAAAACTGGACAAATTTACTGATATTAGTCATATGTTCGAAAACTGTTATAAATTGAAGAGTATTGATGTGAGCAATTTTAATACTAAATCCGTGACTGATATGAGTTTTATGTTTGACGGTTGTGAAGCATTGACTAGTATTAATTTAGGTGATTTTAAAACTAATGCGGTCACCAATATGAATTATATGTTTCGCGATTGCAAATCTCTAACGAGTCTTGATTTGAGTAAATTTGATCTCAGCAAAATAGTTACGACTACGTCGGGCAGCATATTTGAGCAATCGGGTTATAGTTTTATGTTGGGTAATACATCTGCGCTTTGGAAGTTAACGCTTGGTCCGAAGACTAAATTTCCTGATGTAACTGTTGGTGGAATAGTTAGTTCTGCAGATTTGAGTAACCCAACTCCCGGGACAGCAATTAAAGATTTAGCTAAGCCAGTGCCGCCTAATTCGCAATATTATGCTGCAGACCCGCAGTGGCGTGAGGTTAGCACTCCTGGATCTGAACATGCACCAGATGGAGCGGCAAAGACGGCAGCTGAGATCCTAAGTGAGTCGGCGACCCGCAATGATGTTAGAACATACGTTTGGGATCAAACTGGACGTGTGTTGTTAGAAGCGCCGACCGCAATTGATTTTGGGGCGCATCGAGGATCTGTGCGGAATCACAACTACGAAAGTGATAATCAGAAGTTTACGGTTACTGACAACCGAAATTCTCGCAAGAATAAAAAATGGCGAATTGAAGGAGCAATGACGCAGCCGCTAACTAAAGGAACCAAAAGAATTACAGGCAATCCGCTGCACCATAAGAACGGCTCGGGAGAGGAAACTAATTTGACGCCAGTAGCGACACAACTAGCTGAGAAGGTAATTCCAGGCGTGTTGTATGAAGATACTTGGGAAGAACCGTGGAATTTAATTTTTAAGGCAACAGCGAATGAGCTTCCCGAAGCGGGAAGTTACAGCGGTGAGGTGACGTATACACTGCTTGATTCGACTCCTTAAACTCAAAATAAATAAATCGGCAGGAAAAACAAAAAACTTAGATGCGTCTTCTAAGTTTTTTTGTTAGTTTAATCACTACAGCTCTTCTAATTCTTTCATTAAGTCGTTATGATCTTTGTAGGATTGGTCAATAAAATTGTCTATACCTTCAGTAAGTAAAGAGCTATAGTTTTGTTAATTTGACGAAAAAGATAATTCTTTTTTAAAATAATTTACTGTGAGAGCCGACCCTTACGTCAATTAAAGTTAACTCTTCTTCTTTGATGTAATAAATAACAATAACATCGTTAATTTCGTTTGGAATCTTACTTTTAGGGGTATCTCTCAAATGGAATTCCCGATATTCTGATAAGTTTTGATTTAGACGATGGTCATTAAACTCCGGTGGTAAATGACCAATTTCTAATAATAGTTCAATAGCAGCTCTAACTTCTTCAACGATAGTTCGATCCATTTTTGCTAATCTTTTTAAATCAGAATTAAATGTTTTTCGTGGTTTAAATCTCAGCGGCGCCATTATTTAAATTGATTCCAATATTTATCGTCTGATTGAACAATTTCATCATCGGGTAAAACCCCTCGTTTGATTAGTTGATCTCTTGCAATTGCGTAGTCAAGCGATTCCTCTTTGGCTTTTAAGGCAGTTTCAATATAATTCATCTTTTCTTGTGAAATAACGGCAACTGAGCGCCCTTTGGATCGAGCAATATATACAGTCTCGTCTTGTTCGTTCACTTTGTCTAAATATTTCTTGAGATGTTCTCTGAAATCACTTTGAGTTAATGCTAATGTCATTTTGTTCCTCCATTTCGTACTTTATATTGTACTTTATATTGTACGTTTATTCAATCGCAGGGATCTGCATCTTGGTTTGAATATTAACCTAAGTTCGGTAAACAGCAAATGAAGTTTATAAAGTGGGATAACATTACTTGATTCGGCGCCTTAATAAACAAAAAGATCGGCTTCAAACGAGTCGATCTTTTTGTTTATTCGAGAGTTAGCTTTTCGGGGTCGAATGTATGTATTTCATTTTGCGTTTGATTTTTTATTTCTTGGAAAAGAATTCCTTCTCGGACTCCCGATTGAGAGAAAATTATTTGCTCACAGTCGATAATTTGCATGATTAGACGCAGAGGAATCAGGCCGCCAATAATAATGCCAGAGCGATCTTTGGCAAGCCCCTTGATATTTTGACGCTCACTCTCATTTTTACTTAACAACTGATAAATAATGTCATCAGCAACTTCGCGGTTCAGATGAAATCCATGGATCGGAAGTTCAGTTTGGTTCAGTTCATTTTTCCTGATTTTAGCGAGGGTCCGGTTTGATCCGCCGATGGCAATGATCGGAAAATTTTTAGCAGATTTCAGCCAAGATAAATTGTTAAGAGTGTTGGCGAGGCTAGCACATGCCTTAAAAACGGAAGCAGCTGTTGGCGGATCACCTTGCAAATAGTTCTCGGTGATATTGACTGCACCAAATGGCAGACTAATTCGCTCTTTCATCTGCGCATTTTTAACAAGCACTATTTCGGTTGAAGCGCCGCCAGTGTCAAGGATAAGTCCGTTTTCGGGCGCGAGCGTACTGATCACGCCGTAGTAATCATATTCTGCCTCCTCAATACCAGTGATTACTCGTAATGGAAATCCCATCAGCTCTTCAAATTGGGTTAGAAAAACCGCTTGATTGCGAGCTTGACGAACAGCTGCAGTGGCAACGGCAATGATTTTCAAAGGCTGATATTTCGCATATTCTGCCTTGAATTGAGCGAGAACTCCTAAAGTCCGATTAATCGCCTCAGGTCTTAAGAGCTGTTTTTGCCCCATTCCTTGAGAGATTCTAACCATTTCTTGGCGTCTAGCTAGTACTTGAAATTCACCATTGGAATCGTACTCGGTGATGGTTGTGCGAATCGAATTTGATCCTAAATCTAGGATTGCAATTTTCTGGTTCATTAATTTTCCTTTTTCTCTGCCTCGATCAGAAACTGTTCCTGAATTGGTACAATTTTTGTGGCATTTTTATTATTAATTCGTTTCATGTAAGTTCCATTAGCGTGTTTGGTATAACTTTGCACCCGGTCATTCCACATGCGCTCGAAGATGTTCAAAATGCGTTCTTTTAAATCAGGATCTTCGATTGGAAAAAGCGTTTCAATTCGTCGATCGAAATTTCTTGGCATGACATCGGCAGAGGAAAGGTAACATTTATAATTTTTCTCAGAGATAAAAATATAAACGCGAGAGTGTTCTAACAAGCGTCCGACAATCGAGTGAATGTGTAGATTAGTACTTACTCCAGGTAATTGAGGGACAGCAGTTGTAAGTCCGCGGATTAAAAGATGAACTTTAACACCCTTGGAGCTGGCATCATACAAATTTTTAATTAATTTATAATCGGAGAGGGAGTTACATTTGATCCAAATTTCACAGTTTTCTCCGTCTTGAGCCTTTTTAATCGTTTTTTTGATCTCATGCTCTAATTTTGACCTAAGCATATTTGGGGCAATATAGAGCTTGTTGAGCTTATTAGGCAACTTTTTCTTCCCATTAATATACTGGAAAATCCGTTTAATGTCTTTAGCGTATTTCAGACGGGCTGTAAAAAAACTAAAATCGGTGTAGCCTTTGGCTGTTGCCTCATTATAATTTCCTGTCGCCAGATGAGCAATCGTGCTTTTGTCGTCTCTAACCACTAAAGCCATTTTACAGTGGATCTTAAGATCTGGAAAGCTTGTGTAAACATTTATCCCAATTCCACGCAAATAATCGGCGACTTTAATGTTATGTTCCTCGTCAAAACGAGCTTTAACCTCAATTAAGACATTAACCTTTTTGCCATGTTTTGCTGCATCAGCTAAAGATTTCACAATTGGTGAGTCGTGAGAGGTCCGATAAATTGTTACATAAATCTCTTTTACAGTGGGATCAATTGCCGCTTGCGCAAAGAAATTCACGACGCCGTCGTAACTATCATAAGGATGATGCAATAAATAATCGTGATTTTGAATCTTAGCAAAAATTTCTGTTCCTTCAAGATCGCTTTCGTGATGAGGACTTCTTTTTTGAAAATGGAGATTGGCTGGGGCATTAACAATACTCTGACAAAGCTGGTCAATGAAGTTGTAGTCCCAATCGCCATTAATATGAAATGTATTTAAAGGATTAACGTCAAGGACTTCTGTTAAAGTTTTCAAAGTTTTACGCGGCATTGAGCTGTCGACTGCCAGAAAAATTACAGGAGCTGAGGCTCTTTTTTCAAGGGCAATTTCGACCGCTTGTTCAGTATTCTTGCTCTCTTTAGGCAGACTTCTAATGTCCATATCTTTTAAAATTCGATAAAGGTAAATTTTTTGAGCAATAAAACGTCCTTTAAATTTAGCTTGGATTAATTCTTTAAAGTGAGCCTTAATAATTTGTTCTAACAAGATAAAACAGTTACTTTGTTCTGGTAAGACGAGGAGTCGATTTAAAGGCGGGAGTTTAAAATGGGAAAAAATATGCTTGGAAGGATCTTGGGCACTGATCATCTCTGATACGAAATACATAGCACCGTTTTCCATCTCAGGCCAGGGAATATCCTTTGGCAGAAGTTCTACCTCAATTAGCGGGCTGACAGTTGTAAGGAAATAATTATCAGCAAATTTTCTTTGTTCAACACTGAGTTTTTGGTAGTCTAATAAATTGATTTTGTGATTTGCGAGGTCACCTTTTATTTTTAGCCAAATTTTATTTTGCCTTTTTAACTGCCTCTTAACTAATTTTCGAACTTGATTGAGTTGCGTATTTGGCGCCAGTCCAGATTTATCGGGATTAAAATCACCAGCTTGAACTTCGCGAATTAAACTAGCAACCCGAATCATATACCACTCATCAAGATTTGCTTGAGTAATTTTCAAAAATTTCGTTCGCTCCAAAAGTGGAATCGCGGGCGACTGAGCGTTGTCCAGAATTCGGTCGTTAAAGGCAAGCCAACTAATCTCGCGATTCATAAAATCATGTTGTTTAGACATTTCCATTATTTATTACCATTTCCTATAACTTTATTATAAGATATTTTACTTGGAAAAAAAGGCCCAATCGGATTTAAATCGTCCAAGGGTTTAAATTTGAATCTCCTCGTATTATAATGTTAGTCAAATATAGTCAAGGAATAAAAATGAGCCAATCGAATAATTTATCTGATCTGATTGAACAGTATATTAAAAATATTTTAAATGAGAATTTCGAAGTTGAATTACGACGCCAACAAATCGCCGAATATTTCAATGTAGTTCCCTCACAAATTAATTATGTGATCAAGACTCGTTTCGATGCCAAGCATGGTTATTACGTCGAAAGTAAAAGGGGCGGCGGTGGCTATATTCGAATCGTTAAATTACAGTTTGTCAGCACCAGAGATTTGTTGGAAAAAGTTAAGTCTGAAGTGGGTTCAGTTTTGACTTTAACTGACGCATCTACGATCATTAAGCAACTGATTAATGATGAAATAATAGATGTTCCCTGCGGCCGAATAATTCTTGCAGCAATTGATAACGATGCTTTAGGAGAGTTGGATAAGCCCAGTCAAAATAAATTGCGAGCACATATTTTTAAATGCATTTTAACTAAGCTAGAGTACGAAAATTAGCTAAAATTATTATATAATTAACAAAGAAGATGAAATCCTCATCGAGGAGGTTTAAATTGGATAACTTATTTACGCCCAGTGCTAGGATGGTACTGGAGATTTCTCAAACCAATGCGAAAATGTTGGGCCATTTTGCGGTATCTACTGAGCATTTACTATTAGCATTAGTGCTTGAACCCGAGGGAATTGCAGGTAAAACCTTGCGCAAATTAAACATTAATGAAGCAGATATTCAGGAGGAAATCAATGATTTGACTGGTTTTAGCTCTGATAATAAAATTACAAATGTCGATAAGGAAAGTCTGGGATATTCTCAAAAAGCTAAGGAGATTCTGGCTTATGCAGGTGATGAAGCAAAACGTTTAGGTGCCCTTAAAATTGGAACAGAGCATATTTTGCTTGGAATTTTAAGTGAAGATGACGTTTTAGCAACGAGAATTTTGATTAATCTAGGGTTAAATTTAGAAAAAACTCGCCAATTATTGCTTAAAAAAATGGGAATTACAGATGTACCTGGGAGAAATTTTGGGAAACGACGGATGGGGGCTGGTTCTGAGCTTCAAGGATCTAAGGGAGCTTCAAAGACCCCAACGTTGGATAATTTAGCCCGTGATTTAACTGAATCAGCGCGTAATAACGGGATTGATCCTGTAATTGGTCGAAATCGAGAGGTTCAAAGAGTAATTCAAATTTTATCACGTCGGACGAAAAACAACCCTGTTTTAATTGGTGAGCCAGGAGTTGGCAAAACTGCGATTGCTGAAGGTTTGGCCGAAAGAATTGTTGATGGGCAAGTGCCTTCTGAAATGTTAAATAATCGTTTAATGATGCTTGACACGGGATCACTCGTGGCAGGAACTAAATATCGTGGCGAATTTGAAGACCGCTTAAAAAAAGTGATTAAAGAAATTTCTGACAGTGATAATATAATCCTTTTCGTTGATGAGCTACATACGTTAATTGGAGCAGGTGGGGCAGAAGGTGCAATTGATGCATCTAATATTTTGAAACCGGCTTTAGCCCGTGGCGAAATCCAGTTGATTGGAGCGACAACGCTTAATGAGTATCAAAAGTATATTGAAAGAGATGCAGCTTTAGAAAGACGATTTGCGACAGTTATGGTCAATGAACCAACGGTAGATGAATCTAGGGAAATTCTAAAAGGCTTGCGTGAGCGATATGAACTTCATCATCATCTCAAGATAAGTGATGAAGCAATTGATGCTGCGGTCGAACTATCAAATCGTTACATTACCAATCGTTTTTTGCCGGATAAGGCAATTGATCTTGTAGATGAAGCATCTGCGAAGGTTCATTTAGCCAATTCTACTAGTTCTCAAATGGTAAATATCAGTAAAGAGTTGGCGAAAATAGAGATTGAAAAAGAAGACGCTGTCAAAAATCAAGATTTTGAGCTAGCTGCTAAAATTCGTAAACAAGAATTTGAATTAAGAGATAAATTAGGAGATGCCAAATATGGGGTTAATGTTACTGTCCCACGCTCTGATGAATTGATCGTGACGGGTGAAGATATTGCTGAAATAGTTTCTGAGTGGACTGGGGTCCCAGTAATGCAGTTGACTCAAAAAGAGTCTGAGCGTTTGGTTAACTTAGAAGAATTTTTGCATCAACGGGTGATCGGACAAGATTCTGCAGTATCAGCTATTTCTCGGGCAATCAGAAGAACAAGAAGTGGATTAAAAGATCCTGGCCGTCCGATGGGTTCGTTTATGTTTTTAGGCCCAACTGGGGTTGGGAAAACCGAGCTTGCTAAATCGTTGGCGGATGCACTGTTTGGTTCTGCTGATAATATAATCCGAATTGATATGTCTGAGTATATGGAAAAACATACTACCAGCCGTTTGATTGGTTCTCCTCCAGGATATGTTGGGTATGAAGAAGGCGGCCAATTAACAGAAAAAGTTCGTAATCATCCTTATTCAGTTATTTTATTTGATGAAATTGAAAAGGCTCATCCGGATGTATTTAATCTGCTTTTGCAGGTTTTAGATGACGGATACTTGACTGATGCGCGCGGTCGGAGAGTGGATTTTCGTAATACAATTATTATCATGACTTCTAATTTAGGTGCAACTAGTCTTAGAGATGAACACGAGGTTGGCTTTGGCGCGAAAAATAATGTAACCAGCGATATTGCTATTGAGAATAAAATTCGCGAAGTGCTAAAAGAAACTTATCGGCCAGAATTTCTTAATCGAATCGACGAAATTGTTATCTTTAAGGTCTTAACTAAAGATGAAGTTCGCCAAATTGTTAAATTGATGGTTGGTGTTTTTGTTCATCGTTTGGACGAAATGGGAATTTCTCTAAAATTAACTCCGAGTGCAATTAATTTGATTGCTGACAAAGGATATAATCCCGAATATGGAGCTCGAACAATTAGGAGAGTTTTACAGAATGAATTAGAAGATGTCATGAGTGAACAGCTATTGAGCGGAGAAATTTCTCGTGGCGATTCGGTGACAATTGGTGCTAAAGGGGAACAGTTTAAAATGCGAGTTACAAAATCCACTAAAAAGAAAGATAAGGTCAAAATTTGACGATGATCGAATATTCTTCAACAGTACCCGCAAAAGAAGTTGCGGGTTCTCTTTTTGATTTAGGAATTGATACTTTAATAATCGGAAACAATGATTTTGGGTTACGGTTGCCTACTGACTATAATGTCTTGGAAACTCAACGATTAACGGAAACGGCCCATCAGCTCGGCAAAAAAGTGGTGGTTGCCGCTAATGCTATTTTACATAATGATAAATTGCTTGCTTATGAGAAGTATTTAGCTGATCTTTTAACAATTGGGGTTGATTATGTGATGGTCGGTGATGCAGGAGCGGTGAATTTAATTCAGGAGAAATTTCCGAGCCAAAAATTCATATATAACGGAGAGGTTCTCGATACTAACTCGGGGATGATAAATTTTTGGGGTAACGAAGGAGCATCTTATGTAAGAATTGCGCGAGAGCTTCCTTATGTGGAGCTGGAGGAATTGATTCCTAAATTGCAAGTTCCCCCAATTATGCAACTCTTTGGTCCGATTGCAATTGAACATTCGGCTAGAAGTTTGATTTATAATTATTTGGATTACGAAAATAAATCATCCGAGTTTAATTTTAATCAAGTTTATCACGTTAATTTACCGCAGAAACCAGAAGATATATATACAATGTTTGAAGATCAAAATGGAACTCACATGTACGGGCCAGAGGATCTCAATTTGTTAGAACAGTTACCTGAATTAGTTGTATTGGGAATTTGTCATTATACCTTTGATAGCAAGTTCTATCCAAGTGAGAACTGGTTATCAATTATGGAAATTTTCATTCGAGCCCGCAAATTATTGGAATCAGGTGAGTCGAATTTCGAAGAATTAAACACTGAATTAAAAGAAAAATTACCAGCAGATCGAAAAATTTCGACCGGATTTTATCATTATCAGTTAGGAGATATTAAATGACCAATCAACCAGAAGTTTTAGTTCCCGCAGGAACTCCTGAGAAATTGCATGTTGCAATTGATTACGGAGCAGATGCAGTCTATATTGGAGGTGAGCGGCTGGGGTTAAGGTCAAGGGCCAGCAATTTTTCAATTGAAGATATGCGTGAAGGTGCTGAATATGCGCATGCAAAATCAGCTAAAGTTTATTTGGCGGCCAACATTGTTTGCCACGAAAACGAGTTAACAGATATGATCTCTTACTTGACCGAAGTCAGGGATGCAGGAATTGACGCGATCATCGTTTCAGATCCCGCCATTATTAGCGCGGTTTTAACGCAGGTTCCAGGATTGCCGGTCCATTTGTCGACTCAAGCATCAGCTGTTAATTATGAGGCAGTAAATTTTTGGGCAAAACACGGGCTAGAAAGAGTGGTTTTGGGTCGGGAGACGACCTATGAAGAGATTAAAGAAATTAAAGAGCATACTGATGTGGAGATTGAGGCTTTTATTCAAGGTGCAATGTGTATTAGTTATTCTGGGCGTTGTGTAATGAGTAATTATATGAATCGGCGGGATGCTAATCGTGGCGGGTGTGCACAAAATTGTCGATTTCTCTATAATTTAACTGATGAAACTGGGCGTTCATTGACAGGAGATGAGCAATTTACGATGTCAGCGGTTGACATGAGCCTGATTCCTGAAATTGGCAGAATGCTTTCAACCGGTGTGGATAGTCTTAAAATTGAAGGGCGCATGAAGACGATTCATTATGTTTCGACAGTAGCTAACGTCTATCGGACCGCTGTAGATGCTTATCTTGCTGATCCAGATAATTTCACTGTCGATCCAGCATGGATTGAGGAATTGTCGAAGATATCTCAGCGCCGGATGTCATTTGGCTTTTTTAATGGTGCGCCAAGTAAAGATGATGAGTTATTTGCTCACGTCAAACCTGATTTGGGTTATGAATTCATCGGTGAGGTCCAAGGTTTTCAAAATGGTCGCGTTATTATCCAGGAACGTAATAATTTTTCCGAAGGCGATGAACTAGAATTTTATGGTCCTAATTTCTATCATTATCTTGCAAAAGCACAGGATTTAAGAGATGAAGATAATTTAAAGATAGAGAGAGCCAGTCATGCAATGATGATTTGTTCAATTAATCTTGATGTTAAGATGCCAGCTGGCACGATGATTAGAAAGAAAAAAACTGCAAAGGTGACAGTATAGGCAGTTTGATGAAATTTAGCAAAGATTTAGAATATGAAAAAGAGCATCATTTGAAGTTAGACCTCTACCAAAATGATGCTAAAAACAAAGTGAAGATGAGTCTCATTATCATCCATGGTGGTGGTTGGTTTCGTGGAAGTAAAGACAGTGAGACAGAATTAGCAACAAAGTTTGTAACCTTGGGTTATGATGTGGTTGTACCAGATTACAGACTTGCTCCGCCGAATTTTTATCCTGCTCCTCAAGAGGACATTAATCAAGCCTATCAGTGGACAAAATCACAGTTTCCTACAAACGAAATTGCAGTTTTAGGTACTTCAGTTGGTGGAACAATGGCAGTCGAATTGGCAATCAAATATGGAATTCCGGCAGTATCGTTGTCTGGAATTTTTGATCTTGAAAAATGGATTAGAAAGCATCAATCAGTTGAACCAGTGTTAGAGGCGCTTAAATCTGATGATCCAGAAGAACAATTGAAGCTAAATGAGCAGTTTTATAAGGGGTTCATTCTTAATTACCTGGGACAAAATTTGGACCTTTTGAAAAAAGCAACGCCATATTATCGAGTTAGCTCTACAACTGGGCCAGTGTTTCTCTTGAATTCAATGGACGAATTAGCACCAGTGTCAGGTGTATTAAAAATGGAGAAATCTTTAGCTAAACACGGAGTTTTATCTTGGGTTCATTTCTTAGCTGGAACTCGTCATGGTCATAGTTACGCTCTTGAAGTAACAGCTAGTGTAGATCAATTTTTAAAACAAAAAAACGGCTGATCAAAATGACCGGTCGTTTTTCTTTAATTTTCGGCTAAAAATTTTAGTAAATCATTTAAAACTTCTTGGTCTACTTTGCCAATTCCAGCCTTCATTGCATGAATATGTTCGACTGAAATATGACTAGCAAAAGCTAAATCACTATCAGTCATATTGTGCTCTTTTTCGAAGTTGATTATTTTTTCAACAACTGGTGAAACCCCGTCCATTGTTTATGTCCCCTTAAATTTTGTTATGGATTGACTGTCGTTAACGGCAGTTGGTCACTACCAGAATTATAACAGAGTTAAAGACAATCGGTAAATAAATGTTTGTAAATTTGCTGTTCGGAATTAAACTGTTTTTTTTGCTAAATATATTGACAAATCCTCTAAAAAATACTACAATTTTGAACGTGTTTTAAGATATTGTCGAAAAAACAAAACGCCTGGGTGCGTGTACCAATAAAAATTAGAAAGGAATTCAAGATATCTAAATGCCAACTATTAACCAATTAGTACGCAAAGGTCGTAAATCAAAGTCTAGTAAATCCAAATCACCTGCTTTGAACTTCGGCTATAACAGTATGAATAAGAATTTAACTAAGAATCCAGCTCCTCAAAAGAGAGGAGTTGCTACTCGTGTTGGGACGATGACCCCAAAGAAGCCAAACTCGGCCTTACGTAAGTATGCCCGTGTTCGCCTCTCAAACTTGATTGAAGTTACTGCTTATATTCCAGGAATTGGTCACAATTTACAGGAACATAGTGTTGTTTTGATTCGTGGCGGTCGTGTAAAAGACCTTCCTGGTGTTCGTTACCATATTGTTCGGGGAACTCTTGATACAGCAGGAGTTACAGACCGGATGCAAGGACGCTCAAAATACGGCACAAAACGGCCAAAGAAGTAAATTTTTTTAAGAGATAGGAGTATATAATGCCAAGAAAAGGCACAATCGTTAAACAAGATATATTGGCAGACCCAATATACAACTCAAAATTAGTATCAAGACTGATCAACCACATGATGAAAGATGGTAAGCGAGGAAAGGCTCAAAATATTCTTTATAGCGCCTTTGATATTATTCGTGAGCAAACTAGTAAAGATCCACTTGAAGTTTTTCAAGATGCCATGAATAACGTAATGCCAGTACTTGAAGTTAAGGCACGTCGGATCGGGGGATCTAACTACCAAGTACCAATCGAAGTTCGCCCAGAAAGAAGGACAACTCTTGCTTTGCGGTGGATCGTTCAATATTCACGTTTACGTAATGAACGTTCTATGGATGAGAAATTAGCTCATGAGATTATGGATGCCGCAAACAATACTGGTGCATCCGTTAAGAAACGGGAAGATACGCACAAGATGGCAGAAGCAAACCGCGCATTTGCTCAGTATCGCTGGTAATTAATAAGATAATATTAGTTTGTAGTGAAGGAGAAATAACATATAATGGCTGCAAAGCGAGAATTTCCACTCGATAAAACCAGAAATATCGGGATTATGGCCCATATCGATGCAGGAAAGACAACGACAACCGAAAGAATTCTTTTCTATACTGGAAAGATTCACAAGATCGGTGAAACTCACGAAGGTGCATCGCAGATGGACTGGATGGAAGAGGAGCAGGAAAGAGGAATTACTATTACCTCTGCTGCGACAACTGCTCAGTGGAAAGATTATCGAATTAACATCATTGATACTCCAGGACACGTCGACTTTACAATTGAAGTAGAACGCTCACTTAGAGTTCTTGATGGTGTTATTACAGTACTTGATGCTCAATCTGGGGTTGAGCCACAGACTGAAAATGTTTGGCGTCAAGCTGCTAATTATAACGTTCCAAACATTGTTTTCGTTAACAAAATGGATAAAATTGGAGCTGATTTTGATTATTCAGTTCAGACTATCCATGATCGTTTACAGGCTAACGCTCATGCAATCCAAATTCCAATTGGTGCAGAAGATCAATTTAGTGGCATCATCGATTTAGTTACGATGAAAGCTTATCTGTATGATGTTGATGAAGTTGGAGATAAGTGGGATACGGTTGATATTCCTGCGGACTATCAGGACAAAGCTAAAAAGATGCATGATGAATTGGTTGAAGCTGTTGCTGATGTTAACGATGACGTGATGGAGAAATACCTCAACGGCGAAGAAATCACTGTTGAAGAATTAAAAGCTGGTATCCGTCGGGCAACAATTGATCTTAAATTCTTCCCTGTATTAGTTGGTTCAGCATTTAAGAATAAAGGTGTCCAGATGCTTTTGGATGCGGTGGTTGATTATCTTCCATCACCTCTTGAAGTTAGACCTTATATTGCTCACAAACCAGGAACAGAAGAATCTGTTGAACTACAAGCAGGCGATGATCAACCATTTGCTGCTTTGGCTTTTAAGATTGCTACTGATCCATTTGTAGGCCGTTTAACCTACATTCGTGTTTATACAGGCTCTCTACCATCAGGATCTTATGTTTTAAATGCAACTAAAGATTCTCGTGAACGGGTCGGCCGACTATTGCAGATGCACGCTAATCACCGAACAGAAATTTCTGAAGTATTCTCTGGTGATATTGCCGCTGCTATTGGTTTAAAGAATACAACAACAGGTGATTCATTGACTGATGTTAATACACCGTTGATTCTTGAATCGATGGTCTTCCCAGATCCTGTTATTCAGGTCTCAATTGAACCAGATTCAAAAGAAGATCGTGATAAGTTAGACGTTGCGTTGCAAAAACTTGCTGAAGAAGATCCAACTTTCCAAGCTGAAACAAACGCTGAAACTGGTCAGACTTTAATTGCTGGAATGGGTGAGTTGCATCTTGATATCATGGTTGAAAGAATGCGCCGTGAGTTCAAAGTGGCAGCTAAAGTTGGTGAACCACAAGTAGCTTACCGTGAAACATTTACAACGCCAGCTCAAGCTCAAGGTAAATTTGTTCGTCAGAGTGGTGGTAAAGGTCAATACGGTGATGTTTATATTGAATTTACACCAAATGAAGAAGGAAAAGGCTTCGAGTTTGAGAATGCTATCGTTGGTGGGGTAGTTCCGCGGGAATATATTCCATCAGTTGAAGCTGGTTTGCGTGAAGCAATGGCTAATGGTGTTCTTGCGGGATATCCATTAATCGACGTTAAAGCAAAACTTTACGACGGATCTTACCATGAAGTCGATTCATCTGAGGCAGCCTTCAAAGTTGCTGCATCGATTGCACTTCATGAAGCTGCTAAAAAAGCTGGTGCTGTGATCTTAGAACCGATCATGAAAGTTGAAGTTATCGTACCTGAGGAATATCTTGGCGATATTATGGGTCAGATTACTGCTCGTCGTGGTCGCGTTGAAGGAATGGAAGCTCGTGGTAATGCGCAAGTGGTTAATGGCTTCGTGCCGTTGGCTGAAATGTTTGGGTATGCAACTACATTGCGTTCTGCAACTCAGGGACGTGGTACTTTCACAATGACATTTGATCACTATGAATCAGTACCTAAGTCAATCCAAGAAGAAATCATCAAGAAAAACGGCGGAAAATCTGCTGAATAATGTGTAAAGGGGCAAATGAGCCTCTTTTTTTTCTACAAAACGACAAAAACTTCACTTACTAATATACAGTGAGGCTTTTTTTGTTTAAAATAGAAGGATGAGTGAAAAACAAACCTTAATAAAACTTGTTGATTTATCAATGAGTTTTGATCAAAAACTTCTTTTTAAGAACCTAAATTTAGAGATAAAGCAAGGTGATTTTCTTTCGATTATTGGACCAAATGGCACAGGAAAAAGTACGTTAATTCAATTAATGATGAAAGAACTTGCTCCTAGAAGTGGACAAGTTATATATACAGACAATGGTTTTGACCGTAAGAAAATTGGATTTGTACCCCAAACTAGAAATATAAATGAGGACTATCCGCTAAATCTGACAAGTTTTGTAAGCTTACGTCTTTATGATAATTTGATTCCCTGGTTGACCAAAAAAGATCGGCTTAAAATTAGCACTGCGCTAAAAAAAGTTAGGCTTCAAGATAAATCTGATAACCTTTTAGCAAATTCATCAGGAGGTGAACAGCAACGGGCCTATATTGCCCAAGCGTTGGTTCACGACCCCAAAATGATTATTCTAGATGAACCAACAAATGGATTGGATGAACGATCAAAAAAAGAGGTAATGGAAATCTTAAAAAAATTGCAAGTTGAAGACCAGGTAACCATTGTTTTAGTTACTCACGATCCGGAATCCGTGATCCAAAACAGTACTAAAATTTTAAAACTAAATGGCGATGGTACTTTTGAAGTAGGAGATCAAAGTCTATTGGAGAATAACGATGTTGAATTCTGAATTTATGTTAAATGCTTTTATTGCTGGAACCTTAATAGCCGTTGTTTGTGGTGTTATGAGCATTTTTGTATTGATTAGAAAACTGCCTTTTTTAACTCATATGATTTCGGAAATTGGTTTTTCAGGGGCAGCGTTTGGAGTGTTTGCTGGATTGCCACCGATCACTGGGATGCTCATTTTTACCACTCTGGCAGCGGTACTTACAAGTGTTGGCTCTAATAAATTTTCCTCCAATGATTCACTGGTTTCTGTTATCTCAGCTCTTTTTATGGGGTCGGGGGCTTTATTTTTGACTTTAGCAAAGGGAAATAGCAGTTACGCGACTAATTTAATGTTCGGCAGCATTACTGCAATAACTAAATCTAATGTCTATCAAATTTTAATTGTCGCAGGGATCGTATTGATTACAATTTTGTTGTTGTTTCGACCGCTTAAATATGATTCTTTCGATCCAATTGCTGCTCGGTATTCAAGCTTGAAAACTTACTGGATTTCTTTAATCTTTTTAGTTATGACCGCCTTTACTGCTAGTGTTGCGGCGCAGATTGTTGGAGCACTTTTAATTTTTGTTTTAATGACTTTACCGGCATCGATTGCTTTTAGGTGGGGTAGAAACTTTTTTGAATTAATCTTGATTAGTATTAGTTGTGCGTTGATCGGAGTTTGGGGTGGCTTATATTTAACCTATCTAACTAATTTACCTGTTACTTTTTTCATTACCTTAATTGAAGCAATTTTATACTTCACTACTCTTATAGCGAAGAGAATTATAGCATAGCCATTTCAATTGTTTTGAAAAAATTTATCCGAATCTGATCACAACCGTCCTTTAAACTAAGTATAATTAATGTATAAAGTTTGAGGAGGATAAATTTTGAGGCATAGAAAAGAAAAATTGATTATGGGGGCGATGATCAGTTTTTTACTTATTGTAAGTGTTATTTTTTTTGCTTCACCTCAGAAAAAATCGAAACATAATTTAGCAGCATTTGTGAACACTGATATTTCTTTGGTGACTGATACAGGGAGCCATTCATTGAATATCAGTACTGGGCAAATTAACTCGAACTTCGTGGTTGCTGGTTCGGCTTTTAGTTATGGAACTGATGGGACTTATTCTCTTACTCAAAGCGGAGCTGGTGGGGCAAACGGGCAACAAGGTTATACAGTTTTCAAAAACCAGATTGATATGACTAGAAACTGGTCGATGACTTTTAATTTGTCACTTCAAACAGTGACTTCTTCTATCGGCGGTGTTGGTGGTGATTTTGTGGGATTAATTTTGACGCCTGCAACGCAGACCCGTTTGCAACAACAAACAAATCAAAGTATTACTGGGATGAATACAGCTGCTTCTAATCTAGGGATTGCGAGTCTACCTAGTACGACAATTTGGGGACTTGATTTTTATAACAACAGTAAAGCTCAATATTCTATTTACAATACAGTTCCTACCAATCCGCTCGATCCTGCTTATTCCGGGGATTGGTGGAACTTCGGTAATACCAAAAATTTTTTGGAGACAGTTGCGGGATTTCGGCATACTTATGGAACTGGGAGTCCTTATACCGGTCGTTTAGTTAATTCATTTGGAGCAAATGATGACGGACCTCACCGTGTTATTACAAGTTTTGCTTCCCCAGTTCAAGTTACCTACACATACGGTGGCGCTCAAAATGGCACAGTTAGAGTAACGACCGGAGATGGGCAAACTTATACGCAGGTGCTATCAAGTACTAGTGATCCTGCAACTAACCAGTGGCAACCTGTTATGTCTGTTGGTGCAACAGCTGCAACCGGCGGGTATAAATCTAATATGGGTGTGCAGATCACTAATTTTAATCTCCAGTTGGCGACTGCATTGGTTAGTGTGACTTATAAAGACAGTAGCGGCAATGTGTTGAAACCAGCTCGCAATCAAGCAATTTTGGCAAATATTGGTGATACTATTTCTGCTGGTAGTGCAGCTGATGCAACTAAAGCGAAGTATGTCTATCAGGCGACAAGAATTCCAGGATATGTTTATCAAAGCTCGAATGTCTTGACGGTAGTCGGTGACAACACTCAAAATAACGTTAATCTCGTTTACAATAAATCTTTTCAAAAATCTACTTTGAAAGTTGCAAATCCGACGATTTTACCAGCAAATGATCCATGGCGTACGACTCCGCAAATCGTGGTAAGTGGTCCGCACACTAACGATAATTTCTTTACGGGCAGCGTTGATACAACTAATATTTTTGCGACATCCGATAACAGTGCAACGACCAATAAATTAATGCGTCCAGGGTATTCGTATACGGTTACTTATCGTCATGCAGGCGATCCCAACGATGGGGTAATTTATCCAAGTCTGGCAGCAGCGCTTACTGCTAACCCTAAATATGATGATACAGATAACCAAGGATCAACTGATAGCAATGAACAAATCTTTGAGGTTAACTATCAGGTTAAAGGACGGACCACCTTGCGGGCGGTGCCAAACTTTGATTTTGGCGTTAATGCTGTTAATACCGATGATACTTATTCTTTAGCTAATACTGTTCAAAACGGGGCATCCTCTGTAAATTACTTAAACTTGGATTATAGTAATGATTACACCTCAACAGGATATCCGATCGGCAAATATTTGCAGACAGGAGTAACTAAAACTCCGGTCAAAAGAGAACTCGTGGTAACTTCTGCTACAGGTAATCCTCAAAATGTTTGGCATCTTGAAGGTCAGCTCGGTAGTTTTTACAATAACGCTGGTGGCTTAATCAATAATACGGGGATTCAATTGAAACTGAATTCAAACAAACTTGCAGGCATTAATGATTATCCTTTAACAAGTAGTTCAATGTGGCAAACTGGTGGAACACCTTTAACTTCTAATGGGACTTTGGTTGCAGGTGGTCCTAGTGTGAGCATTTTAAACAGTAATAATAGTTCTAATAATAATGCTGTAGGAAGTTGGCGCTTAAGTTTTGGTTCGGCAAACGATGCGACTTTGCAAGTTCCTCGCAGTGTTTTAGCGAAGCTGCCAAAGACTTCTTCTTCGGTTGGGCTTCACGCAGCAGTGACTTGGACCTTAGTTACAGGAGCCCCGTAAAATTTCAAATAAAAAAAACTAGAACTTCTAGTTTTTTAAAATTTTTGCCAATTCATCATAAATTTTGTTTTGCCAATCTAGGTAGCTAACACCCGCGGGTTTCATTTCGGTTAGGAAAAGGACCGGGATCTTTTGAGCCTTGGCTTCTTTTAAGAGGGTATCTGTAGTATTGTTTTCTACCTGTCGATTGTGGACATAAAAGATAACGCGGTGGTCTTTGAAATCATCGATTGTTGCTTGAGCATCTTTAGGCGACGGATCAGTTTCATTCTCGATTGCTAAAGCAAATCTAGGATTATTGATTTTATATCCAAGATTTGTTAGAGCATAGTCAAAGAGCGGTTCACTGACGTCGACTTGATTTTTGTCAGGGTTTGCGGTTGATTTTTTGGCCTTGGCTTCGACTTTCTTTAATTTAGCTTGATAGTTTTTGGCATTAGTAGTGAAATAAGATTTATGAGCAGGTTGCATTTTTCCGAGTTGATCAGCAAGATTATTAGTGTATTTTTCGATAATCTCGAGATCAAACCAAAGGTGGGGATTAGCCCCCGTCTTTTTGCCAGCAACATCTTTTCCAATATCAATATGTTTCTGCTTTGTAATTAATGGGTTGATCCAATTATCATATCCCAGCCCGTTGCTGATTACTAAATCTGCTTGAGTTACCGCTTTGGTCGTTTTGGTGGTCGGCTTAAAATCATGCGGATCGATGTTGGGGTTTTCTATAATAGCCGTGACCGATCCTTCTTTACCAACAATTTGCCTTGTAATGTCGGCATATATGTCAGTTGAAGTGACAATTTGAAGCTGAGAACTTTTTGCCTTTTCATTTTTTGAATGAGGAATGCCGAAAATGACCAGACCAAGGCAGAGGAGTACTAATAATGCTGCAATTAGCATAATAATTTTTCTGTTTTTCTTCATTATAAGATTGAAGCTCCGATCTTTAAAAATGAGTTGGTTGCCGATTGTTAAGGTGCGCCCAGAAATTCCTTACCCAATTCTATCACACATGTTTCAAATATTACTTGTTTTTTAGATTTGTTTGCGTTAAAATATTGGAATAAGTCCGATTTTAGGGTAAAATGAATCGGTAATGATAGAGAGCTGTTTTGATCTATTGTCCATCACAGTGATCCTACATATATCAAATTTTTGAGTATGTGGGATTTTTTTTGCTCTCGGACTGTGAAAAAGTATTAAGATTTTCTAAAGATTTATGATCAATCAGTCTTCGAAACTTAGAAGGAGTGTGTAAATGGCTGAACATAACGTAAGTTACGGTAAACATCAAGTACGGAAAAGTTTTTCCCGGATTAAAGATGTTCTTAAATTGCCCAATTTGATTGATATTCAAACTCAATCATATAAGTGGTTTTTGGACGATGGAATTAATGAAATGTTTCACGACGTAATGCCAATTGAAGACTTTAAAGGAATTTTGACATTAGAATATAATGGATATTCCTTTAAAGAACCTAAGTATTCAGTTGATGAAGCGCGAGAACGCGATACTAATTATTCAATGCCAATGTATGTTAATCTGCGTTTAACCAATAATGAAACTGGTGAAATTAAAACGCAGGATGTTTTTTTTGGTGATTTTCCGATGATGACCAGAGAAGGAACATTTATCATTAATGGAGCAGAACGGGTTATTGTTTCTCAATTAATGAGATCCCCTGGCGTTTATTTTAGTAGTTCAACAGATAAAAATAGCATTGTTAATTATGGTACAACGGTGATTCCAAACCGGGGTGCTTGGTTGGAATTTGAATCAGATAGCAAAGAGATCGCTTATGCTAGAATCGATCGGACTCGTAAGATTCCAATTACAGTTCTACTTCGGGCGCTTGGATTTGGCTCTGATAGCACAATTTCTGAAATTTTTGGTTCGGATAATTCACTTCAGTTAACGATGGAAAAAGACATTCATAAAAATTCTGCTGATTCAAGAACTGATGAAGCGCTAAAAGAAATTTATGAACGTTTAAGACCAGGCGAACCTAAAACTGCTGAAAGTTCTCGCTCACTTTTGTATGCTCGCTTCTTTGATCCAAAACGTTATGATTTAGCATCTGTTGGTCGCTACAAAATTAATAAAAAACTCTCTTTAGAAAATCGATTAGTTGGTTTGACTTTGGCTGAAACTTTAGTTGATCCTGATACAGGAGAAGTGATTGCTTCTAAGGGAACAAAGATTGATCGTCAGTTGATGGAAGGTGACGGTAAAGAAGGTGAAGGGAAGACGCCTTTAAAACGCTATTTGCGGAGAATGGATTTTAAAACCAGTTCTTTTATTCCTTCACAAGACGGTGTCTTACAAGACGAAGTTGTGATTCAAAGTATTAAAGTTTACAGTTTAAACGATCCTGATCAAATCGTAGAATTAATTGGGAATGCTAATATTCCAGAGTCAGTTCATCAACTGACAGTTGCTGATATTATATCAGCGGTTAATTACTTCTTAAATCTTCGCTATGGAATCGGTACAACTGATGATATTGATCACTTAGGTAATAGACGAATTCGCTCAGTTGGTGAGTTACTTCAAAATCAATTTAGAATTGGTTTAACTCGGATGGAACGGGTTGTGCGCGAGCGGATGTCAATTCAAGATCCTTTGACCGTGACTCCACAGCAGCTGGTTAACATTAGACCTGTTGTTGCTTCAATTAAAGAATTCTTTGGTTCATCGCAGCTTTCACAGTTCATGGATCAAACTAATCCGTTAGGAGAATTAACTCATAAGCGGCGGCTAAGTGCTTTAGGACCAGGAGGTTTAACACGTGATCGAGCAGGATACGAAGTACGGGACGTGCATTATACCCATTACGGACGGATGTGTCCGATTGAAACGCCAGAAGGTCCTAATATCGGCTTGATAAACAGTTTAGCAAGTTATGCGGTAGTTAATAAATATGGTTTTATTGAGACTCCATATCGACGGGTGAGTTGGAAGACCCACCGAGTTACTGATAAAATCGATTATTTGACTGCTGATGAAGAAGATAATTATACGATTGCTCAAGCAAACTCTCCTTTGAAAAGTAATGGTGAGTTTGCTGAACCGACTGTCTTAGCTCGTCATAAAGATGATAATATCGAAACAACTCCTGAACATGTTGACTATATGGATGTTTCTCCTAAGCAGGTAGTAGCGGTCGCGACAGCTTGTATTCCGTTTTTGGAAAATGATGATTCCAACCGGGCTTTAATGGGTGCAAACATGCAGCGCCAAGCGGTTCCCTTGATTCAACCTCATGCGCCGATTGTTGGTACCGGAATGGAGTATGTTGCAGCTCATGATTCTGGTTTAGCAGTTTTAGCTGAACATGATGGAGTTGTTGAGTATGTTGATGCCAATCAAATCCGGATCAGAAGAGCAGATAAAAGTCTTGATACATATCGTTTGATGATTCATCGTCGTTCAAATGCGGGTAAAGACTATCACCAAAAGCCAATTGTAAAAAAAGGCGAGCACGTTGAAGCAAACGACATTATTGCAGATGGACCTGCAATGTATAATGGCGAGTTAGCTTTAGGTCAAAATCCGTTGGTGGCATTTATGACCTGGAATATGTATAACTATGAAGATGCGATTATTCTTTCAGAACGTTTAGTCAAAGAAGATGTTTATACTTCTATTCATATTGAAGAATACATTTCAGAATCTCGTGATACTAAATTAGGACCGGAAGAAGTTACCCGTGAAATTCCAAACGTCGGTGAAGATGCTCTTAAAGATTTAGATGAATTAGGAGTTGTCAGAATTGGAGCTGAAGTCCGTGAAGGAGATATTTTAGTTGGTAAGGTAACTCCTAAAGGGATGACTGAACTGTCAGCTGAAGAAAGATTGCTTCATGCCATTTTCGGTGAGAAATCGCGAGAGGTTCGTGATACATCGCTAAGAGTTCCTCACGGTGGTGATGGAATTATTCAAAAAGTTAAAATCTTTACTAGAGAAGCTGGAGATGAATTACCACCTGGAGTTAATATGTTGGTTCGCGTTTTTGTGGCTCAAAAACGTAAGATCCAAGTTGGTGATAAGATGGCAGGTCGTCACGGGAACAAAGGTACTGTTTCAATCGTTGTACCGGAAGAAGATATGCCATTTATGCCGGATGGCACGCCAGTTGATATTCTCTTGTCACCAATGGGTGTTCCGTCTCGTATGAATATTGGACAAGTATTAGAGCTTCACTTAGGTTTAGCTGCTAAAAAATTGGGAATTGATATCGCAACGCCTGTATTTGATGGAGTTACTGATAAAGATCTTTGGAGTACAGTTAGAAAAGCTGGAATGGACGCAGATGGCAAGACTTACCTTTATGACGGTCGAACCGGTGAACCTTTTGAAAATAAAGTGTCGGTCGGTGTCATGTACTATATGAAGTTATCTCACATGGTTGATGATAAACTTCATGCTCGTTCGATTGGACCATACTCACTGGTTACTCAGCAACCATTGGGTGGTAAAGCTCAGTTTGGTGGACAGAGATTTGGTGAAATGGAAGTTTGGGCACTTGAAGCCTACGGTGCGGCTCATACTTTACAAGAAATTTTGACTTACAAATCTGATGACGTTACAGGGCGTGTTAAAACTTACGAAGCAATAGTTAAAGGTGAGACAATTCCAGCACCAAGTGTGCCAGAATCATTCCGCGTTTTGATTAAAGAGTTACAATCTCTGGGCCTTGATATTAGGGTTCTTGATGATCAAAAATCAGAAATTGATCTTAGAGATATGGACGAAGACGGGAACAAAAATGTTGTCGTTGACGCGTTGCAGAAATATGCTGATGAAATTGCAGTTCAAAAAGCAGTTATTGAGGGAGAACGCGAAAATAGTCGCCCAGCTCCTAGTGAAAAGAATAGTGATGAAAAGGATGCGTTAGACCTTGAAAAGGCCTTTGGCATAACCGATGAATCAACGCCCCAGAAAGGAGACGCAAAATAATTGATTGATGTTAATAAATTTGACAGTATGCAGATCGGTCTTGCATCACCGGATAAGATTAGAAGTTGGTCTTATGGTGAGGTCAAAAAACCCGAGACGATCAATTATCGAACTTTAAAGCCTGAACGAGATGGCTTATTCGATGAACGGATTTTTGGTCCAACAAAGGATTGGGAATGTGCCTGTGGTAAATACAAACGGATCCGCTATAAGGGAATTGTTTGTGATCGCTGTGGCGTTGAAGTTACGCGTTCCAAGGTTCGTCGCGAACGAATGGGACATATTGAGTTAGCAGCTCCTGTTACTCATATTTGGTATTTTAAGGGAATTCCATCTCGGATCGGGTTAATTCTTGATGTTTCTCCGCGCGTTTTAGAAGAAGTAATTTATTTTTCAGCTTACATTGTAATTGAGCCAGGCAAAACTACTTTAGAAGAGAAACAAATTTTAACTGAGCGCGAATATCGGGATAAGAAGGCTGAATTTTATAAGATTGTAACCGATCCGCTAGAAACGGATTTAAAGGCTGGTCAGCTTTTATCACAAGATGATTACATGAAAGCTTTTCAAAAATTCGGTGCCCATAGCTTTGAAAGTAAAGATGCTTTCTTAGCTAAAATGGGAGCCGAAGGGATTAAAGATCTGCTGAGAAATGTTGATTTAGAAAAATCGGTTGCCGAATTAAAACAAGAATTAAAAGAAGCTAGTGGTCAACGACGTGTTAGAGATATCAGACGTTTGGACATTCTAGAAGCCTTCTTGAAGTCTGGGAATCATCCTGAGTGGGTTGTAATGGATGCGATTCCGGTAATTCCACCAGATCTTAGACCGATGGTTCAGCTTGAAGGCGGCAGATTTGCTACTAGTGACTTAAATGATTTATATCGAAGGGTAATTAATCGAAATAATCGACTCAAGAAATTGTTAGAACTTAATGCACCAGGAATCATTGTGCAAAATGAAAAGCGGATGCTCCAAGAAGCTGTTGATGCATTAATTGATAATGGTCGAAGAGGTCGTCCAGTTACAGGTCCAGGAAACCGGCCATTGAAGTCATTAAGTCATATGCTTAAAGGGAAGCAAGGACGTTTCCGTCAGAACTTGCTGGGAAAACGTGTTGACTATTCAGGGCGTTCAGTTATTGATGTTGGACCAACGTTGAAGTTCTCTCAATGTGGTTTGCCAAGGACGATGGCGCTTGAGTTATTTAAACCATTTGTCATGAGTGAATTGGTTCAACGCGAATTAGCTTCTAATGTGAAAAGTGCCCGCCGGATGATTGATCGCCAAGACAATGAAGTTTGGGATATTTTAGAGGATGTACTTAAAGAAAGAACTGTTCTTTTGAATCGGGCTCCCACGTTGCACCGTTTGGGAATCCAAGCTTTTGAACCTGTCTTAGTTGAAGGTAAATCGATTCGGTTACATCCGTTGGCTTGTGAAGCTTACAATGCCGATTTTGATGGTGATCAGATGGCGGTTCACGTTCCTTTATCTGATGAAGCTCAGGCAGAAGCTAGATTGTTAATGTTAGCGGCTCACCATATTTTGGCGCCAAAAGACGGTAAACCAATCGTTAGTCCTTCTCAGGATATCGTTTTAGGGAATTATTATTTAACGATTGAAGAGAATGGTCGTGAGGGCGAAGGTAGTATTTTTGAGAATACTAATGAAGCAATGCTGGCTTTTCAAAATGGAGTGGTTAGTCTGCATACTCGAGTTGGTGTTGCAGTCTCATCGATGCCAGACAAACCGTTTACGAAGAAACAGCAAAATGAAATTTTGCTTACTACGATCGGTAAGTTAATTTTCAATTCGATTATGCCTAAAGATTTCCCTTATCTCAATGAGCCAACAAATGAAAATTTGGTTCATGGAGTTCCTGAAAAGTTTTTCTTGAAAAAAGGGGAAGATATTAATGAAATTCTTGCTGCGCGCGAATTAGTTGGGCCTTTTAAAAAGGGATTCTTGAGTGATGTCATTGCCGAAGTTTTTAAGATTTATAAAGTTCAGCGGACCACCGATCTTCTGGATGACATGAAGACTTTGGGTTACACACAAGCTACTAATTCAGGAATAACGGTGGGAGTAGCTGACATCACCAATTTAAAGGACAAAAAACGAATCGTTGCAGGTGCTCATAAGAAGGTTGAAACTATTTCTAATCAATTTAGACGTGGTTTGATCACTGAAGAGGAGCGCCATGATCGAGTTATTGGTGTTTGGAATGATGCTAAAGATGAAATTCAGGATAAATTGATGGCTTCTTTTGATCAGAAAAATCCAATTTCGATGATGAGTGATTCTGGTGCTCGTGGTAATATTTCTAACTTTACGCAGCTCGCTGGGATGCGTGGTTTGATGGCTGCTCCTAACGGCGGGATGATGGAAGTACCGGTTACTTCGAATTTCCGAGAAGGCTTGAGCGTTTTGGAAATGTTCATGTCTACTCACGGTGCTCGTAAAGGAATGACCGATACGGCTTTGAAAACAGCAAACTCGGGTTACTTAACTCGTCGTTTGGTTGATGTAGCTCAAGATGTGATTGTAAGAGAAGACGATTGTGGAACTGATCGTGGTGTTGAAGTTTCAGCAATTACTGAAGGCAATGAAATAATTGAACCATTGTATGATCGTCTTCTTGGACGTTACACAATGAAAACTGTTTTTGATCCTGAGACCGGCAAGAAATTGGTCGGTAAGAATGTTTTCTTAGATGAAGCAAAATCTCAGATGTTGATCGATCATAATGTTGAGAGTGTTACGATTCGTTCACTGTTCACTTGTAAGACTCGCCACGGAGTTTGTCGGATGTGTTATGGACGTAACTTGGCAACGGGAACCTCAGTTGAAGTAGGTGAAGCAGTGGGAACTGTTGCAGCTCAGTCAATCGGTGAACCCGGAACTCAGCTGACGATGCGTAACTTCCATACTGGTGGGGTTGCAGGTGGTGAAGATATCACTCAAGGTCTTCCCCGGGTTGAAGAAATTTTTGAAGCTCGTAATCCTAAAGGACAGGCAACAATCACTGAAGTTGGTGGAACGATCACGGCAATTAACGAAGATCCAGCTACTCATACCAGAGAAATCGTTGTACACAACAACGATGAGGAAAAAACTTACACGATTCCATATACTGCAAGTCTTGCAGTAGCGCAAGGCGACGTCGTAGAACGAGGAGATCGTTTAACAGGTGGATCAATTGATCCAAAACATTTACTACAAACGAAAAATACTGCATCCACTGAAGCTTATTTATTAGCAGAAGTCCAAAAGGTTTATCGTATGCAGGGTGTTGATATCTCCGATAAACATTTGGAAGTAATGGTTCGCCAAATGTTAAGAAAAGTCCGAGTTATGGATCCAGCCGATACAGATATTTTGCCAGGAACTCTAATGGACATTAGTGATTTCGAAGATCAAAATGCTGCGACTATTAAGTCTGGTAAAGTGCCAGCTACTGCTCGGCCAGTTCTCCTTGGGATTACAAAAGCAGCTTTGGAAACAAATAGTTTCTTGTCTGCTGCATCCTTCCAGGAAACAACAAGAGTCTTAACTGATACTTCTATTCGAGGCAAGAATGATCCGTTAATTGGTTTGAAAGAAAATGTCATTATTGGGAAGTTGATCCCAGCTGGTACTGGAATGAAACGCTACCAAGATATGGAACCAGTTGCTGATGTTCCACTTCAAGCTGAAGAACAGACAGTTAATGAATTAGAAAAGAAATATAAGTCGGAAGAAAATCTATACGAAAAGATTAAAAACGACAAAGCACCAAATAATTACGAATAAAAAAAGGCAGTCACGCTAACTAAATTGTTGGCGGTTGACTGCTTTTTTTGGTTAATGGAGTGATTAGTAAATCCGATTTTTTGATAGACATGGTGGGTGCTGTGAAATTGTTTTGATCAACCGCCAGAACAAAAGGAAGATCTTGGCGTTTTTCGAGAACTGTGAGAAACTTTTGAATAAATTTAGTTCCAAATTTCAGTGGACATACCTTGATATCGAAATTTTGGAGCAACGTTAAGGCAGATCTCTACTGAACTATTAGGTTCTTCGTCGGCGTAAAGCATCGCAAATCCGACAAATGTATCACCTTTTGCGGCCAAAACATTCTTTAAAATATGCTTAGATACGGTCCCTGGAAAGTATGGTCAAAAGCTTGGATTTCTTTCATCAGTTGTTCGGCTTGCTTTAA
The DNA here is from genome assembly GCF_033095985.1 of Xylocopilactobacillus apicola. Lineage (NCBI taxonomy): Bacteria > Bacillati > Bacillota > Bacilli > Lactobacillales > Lactobacillaceae > Xylocopilactobacillus > Xylocopilactobacillus apicola. The sequence continues at coordinate 1,507,900 of NZ_AP026802.1, read as the reverse complement.
AGTGCAGGTACTAGTAGTTTTCAATTTTTTCTCCTTGGTTTAGGCATAAATAATCCGTCATTAGGGTAACGAGGGATGACGTGAATATGACAATGCATAATTGATTGACCACCATAATGACCATTATTAGAGAGCAAATTATAGCCTGCAGGTTGATATTTTTCGTCAAGTAATTTCTTAGCTGCAAATATCAGTTCATTGATTTCTTCTAATTCGTCTCTGGTCAGTTTAAAATAATTAGAACGATGATTTTTGGGGATGATCAGTAAGTGTCCAGGATTAATGGGATGAAGATCCCAAAAAGCAGCTGCTAAATTATTTTCTAAAATAAAATCCGCTGATTTTTTCTGACAAAAAACGCAATTCGGTTCTTTTTTCATTTTATAACCCTCTCAAATTGCTACTAGGAACAATTTTTGTGTTATGAACTAGTGTGGGATTGATCACTAAGTGATAATTTAATCGACTTAGTTTTTATTTTACCATATCCAAGAAAAAAAGCTTACCAAACGGTAAACTTTTTAAGAAGCCAATGAAGCTTTTTTTAGCTTTTCTTTGCTGACTCTTGCTCTTAAAGCCCAGAGAATTGAAGCGGTATCGACAACTTCTTGTAAAAGTGCTCCGATGATGACTGGAACGACCCCAGTTGCACAAATCAGCTCTAAGACAATACAGATTACAATTCCAATCATTACCGATTCACGGGCTATTTTCATTGTGTAGCGTGAGATTTCGATTGCATTTAGAATTGTATGTAGATCATTTTTTACAATTACAACATCAGCAGTTTGCGAGGCAGCACTTGCTCCTGTTGCGCCCATTGCAATACCGACGTCAGCCGCAGCAATAGCAGGAGCATCATTGACTCCGTCGCCAACCATAATTAAAGGCCGCTCATCTTTGGGAGTATCTTCGATTAAGCGAATTTTATCTTGTGGACGACATTCGGCATAAACCTTACTAATCTGAAGTGCAGAAGAAATTTTTTGGGCGGTAGCTTTGTGGTCTCCAGTAATCATGGCAATATTTTTAATTCCATTTTGCTGCAGATCTTTAATGGTAATCTGTGCTTCGGGTCGGATTTGGTCAGCAAGCAAAACGTAGCCTTTAACTATTTCATCGATTGACAGGAACACTTGAGAATATTCGAGATTTTTGCCTGCATATTTAGCAAGTTCACTTTCTTTCTTTGTAGCAAAATTAAGAGCCCCGATCTTTACTAGTTGCTCACCATAGTGTGCTTCAATTCCTTGGCCGGTGATTTCTTTAATTTCAGTAAATTCTAATGAATCAGTCGCTTTTTCTTTCTGAGCATAATTGGTGATCGCTTTACCCATCACATGGTTAGAATTAATCTCAAGGTTATAAAATAGTTGAACTAACTGTGGCTTTGTTAAATTGCTTGTTGAAACCAAGTCTTTGACAGCTAATTCACCTTGGGTGAGAGTTCCAGTTTTGTCAAAATAAGCAGATTTGGCTTTTGCCAACTTCTCTAGTGCTGTACCAGTTTTCAAAATAATTCCGTGGCGAGTTACTCGACTCATGCCTGACACAATTGCGACAGGTGCTGCCAAAATTAAAGGGCAGGGTGAAGCAACTACGACGACTTGGACGAAACGGTGCGGGTCTTTTGCAATTATTGCGGCAATAACCCCAATTAAAATCGAAATAATGGTGAATGGTAAAGCATATTGATCAGCTAATCTAACAAAGCGAGCTGGTTTTAAATTTGCTGTTTTAACTAAGTTTACCAAGGTTTGGTACTGAGAATCTTGCGCTAATTTTTCGGTTTTGAGATTCACTGGCCGATCCGTATTTAGCGCGCCTGAAATTAAATGGTCACCAATTGAACGTTTAATTAAAAGAGATTCTCCAGTCATACTGGATTCATCAAAACTACTTGTTCCTTCGCTAATAATTCCGTCGACGGGGACGACTTCGCCAGGTTTGATTAAGATGGTTGAGCCAACAGGTACTTCATCGGCTGCAACATCTTTAATCGTATTATCTGTGATAATGTGGGCAACCTTCGGTGAATTATCTAAAAGCATCGATAGATCTGCACTTGCTTTTTTGCTGGCAAAATCTTCAAGTGAATCGCCCCCAGTCAACATTATCAAGATGATTAGTGCTGCCCAGTAATCTTGAGCGATGATTGTGGCAGTAACTGAGATGATCGCTAAAAGATCAACTCCGAAATTTCCGCTTTTTAAAACTTTAATCATTTCAATTAACATCGAAAATGCAATGATTGCACCAGCAATGCTAATTAAAATATTGGCCCAAATGGCCATTTTAAAGCCGAATGTTAAAATTAAAGCTGTGGCTCCAATACCTAAAACGATCCAAAATTTTTGTAAATTACTAATTGTTCTAACTTCCCCTCTTTTTAACTTAGAATCATTCTAAGTTTATTAAGAAAGAATTGCAAGTTTTTTAGACTTGATGAAGATCCTTCAACTAAAATTGAAATAATTGAGTTTTACTTCAACCAAACTAGCGCTTACAATAGAGATAATCAATATAAGGAAAAAGGAAGTGGAAATATGAAAAATGGTACAACAATTATTACTTTAGATAACGGATATCACTTATGGACTAACACACAAGGTAGTGGAGACATTCACCTTTTAGCGTTACACGGAGGTCCAGGAGGAACTCATGAATATTGGGAGGATACAGCTAAACAGCTTGCAAAACGGGGGCTAAACGTCCAGGTTCATATGTATGATCAATTGGGCTCGTTTTATTCGGATCAACCTGATTTTAACGATCCCAAAAATCAAGATATTCTGACTTATGATTACTATATCAACGAGGTTGAAGAAGTGAGACAAAAATTGGGACTTGATCATTTTTATTTGATTGGTCAAAGTTGGGGTGGCGCACTTGTTCAATTATACGGTCTTAAATACGGTCAGCACTTAAAAGGTGCGATTATCTCTTCGATGATTGATAACACTGAAGAGTACGTGGCGGCCGTCAACGCAAAACGAGCTGAAGTGCTAAGCCAAGCAGATCTTGAGTACATGCAAAAGATTGAAACGGAGCATCGTTGGGATGATCCAAAGTATCAAGAAATTGTGGATCGGTTAAATGCACAGTTTGTCGATCGGCGAGAAATCCCGGCTTATAGTCATTTGATTGAAACGATGGCAACTGATGTTTATGGAGCTTTTCAAGGAGATAATGAGTTTGTAGTGACTGGAAAGTTAAAGGAATTTGATCTTAGAGGTAAGTTGAAAGATTTGAAAATGCCAACCTATCTGGTTTTCTCTGATCATGAAACGATGCCAGTAGATGTGGCCAAAAGAATGGCAAAAGAAATTCCGCATTCGCGCCTTTCAGTGACGCCGGATTCAGGTCATCACGGAATGACAGATAATCCGCGGCATTATTATGACCATTTAGCACAATTTATTCAGGATGTTGAACAAAATCAGTTTAATGATTAATTAGTTTTTTTATTTAGATCGGAGGTGTGTTGTGGATAAAAGAAAATGTTGGCGAACGGTTGTTTGTTTTCTTGTTTTGATGTTGTTTTTAACCGGATGCCAAAAAAAGGAAAGTAAAAAACAGACAGCAAAGACTAAAGATGCACAAGTTTGGCGGGTTGGAGCAGGAGATATGCTTCAGTCAATGGATAGTTCTAATTTTTTTGACCAAAATAGTATGCAAGCTGTCAACAATGTGATGGAAGGACTGTACCGCTATCGCGGTAAGAATATTGAGCCTGCGATGGCGACGAAAATTGTTGAACCAGATGCATCCGGCCTTAAATATACTTTCAAATTGCGACAAAATGCTTTATGGAGCAATGGAGATCCCGTAACGGCTGACAATTTTGTTTTTGCCTGGCAACGCACCGTTGATCCAAAAACTAAAGCACAATATGCATACCTTTATTCGGGGATTAAAAATGCCGATGCTATTAGAAAAGGTCGGCTTAAACCGACAGCTTTAGGAATAAAAAAAGTCGATGATCATACTTTTACGGTGGAATTGGAACGAAAAATTCCCTATTTTACGGCTTTGATGACGAATACGCCATTTTTTCCTCAAAATCAGAAAATTGTTAAAAAATATGGGAAGGCTTATGGAACAACGGCTGCTAAAACGGTTTATAATGGACCATTTTCTTTAACTAAATGGAATGGGATGAGTAATAGCTGGACATTAGTCAAAAATTCTAAATATTGGAATCAAAAACAAGTTTACCTTGATCGAATTGAATACGTAGTCGTGAAAGATCCTAACACAGCATTAAATCTTTTTAGTAATCATCAGCTTGATGACATCATTTTAAGCGGGGAGATTGCTAAACAAAAGAAAAGTGATCCAAACTTTAACTCGCGTGAATTGACCAGAACGATGTATCTGACTTTTAATCAAGGAAAAAATTCAGCACTAAAAAATGAATCAATCCGTAAGGCTTTGAGTTTGGCAATTGATCGCAAGCAACTAACTAAAGATATTTTAGGTGATGGGTCATTTCCGGTTCATGTTTTGGTCCCATTGGGCTTGGCAAATAATCCGGCCACGAAAAATGATTTTAGTAAACCAATTGATCAGTCAACAGCTAGTTATTCAACTTATAACTTGGCAAAGGCTAAAGAACTTTGGGAGCAAGGCAAAAAGGAAACGGGCATCGACCAGGTAACTTGGACGATGCTTGGTGAAGATAACGACAGTAATAAGAAATTGATGGAATATTTTCAAGGCCAGTTAGAAAAACTCCCGGGATTAAAGATAAATTTGCAAGCGGTGCCTCATAAGACACGCCTGCAGTTTGGGCAAAATGGGCAGTTTGATTTGATGACAAGTCAGGTGGCCGCTGATTTTCCAGATCCAGTTGCAATTTTAAATGTTCAAACCACTAATAATGTTTACAATTTCGGTCATACGTCTAACTCGCGCTATGATCAGTTAATTGAAAAAAGTAATCTGGAATCAGATCCAAATAAACGTTTTACTCAAATGAGTCAAGCGTTAGAAATTTTATCTCAAAATCAAGAGGTTGCGCCGATCTATCAATTAGTTGAAGCTCATTTGACCCGGAGAAATTTAAAAGGAGTGACTTTTTCTCCGAACCATCTCTTTAATTACGTTGGGGCAAATCTTAATGGTAAATAGACTTTTAAACTTTACAGGAAGTGTCAATTTGCGTGAACTTGGCGATTATCATACCGTTGATGGGTTTAAGATTCGTAGCCATAAGATTTTGCGATCTGGTGATTTAAGCGGCTTGACTTCAAAGGGGCAAAGAGATCTGCTTGACTATGGTCTTAAATATGATGTTGATTTTCGTTCTGATTCTGAAATTCTCCACTTTGCTGACCCGAAAATGCCAGGAGTGATTTATGAACATGTACCAGTTTATGGCTCTGAGGACTATTCGTTAGAAACCAATCAAAAATTTGAGCCAGATTCGGGGATTGGAGGAATTTATCAAAATGTAGTTTTAAGTCGCTTTAGTCAAGCAAGCTATCGCCGGATGTTTGAATTAATGTTGGAAAACTCAGAGCCAGATCGTTCTTTGTTGTTTCACTGCTCCGCGGGGCAAGATCGGACTGGAATTGGAGCAGCTTTGATTGAAAAGTTGCTTGGATTAAGTGATCAAACGATTACAGAAGACTACCTTTTATCCAATATTGTTTATTCTGATCGCTCAAATCAGGTGATAACTGATGCTGACGTGGCCGATTACATTAATCAGATGAATTCTTCTAATGTTTATGCTAATAGTATTACGGCAATTTTTAAAGCAATCGATCACTTCTACGGGAATTTTGCTAATTATTTAAATGAAGCACTAAATTTATCCGAAGAGAATATTTTAAAATTGAAGAAAATTTATCTTACATCTTTATAAGACTACTACTGGTAAAAACTCGAAAAAAAGAACGTTGATCTCGCGATGTTCTTTTTTTATTTCTTCTAGATCTGGTGTTATACTTCAAAATGCTTAAAAAAAACATCTATATTTTGGTATGATAGTTACTAGATTAAATGTCAAAAAGAATTACTTAAGAGGTGTTATCAGTGCTTGAATTAGAAAGAAAAAAACAGGATTTTACAGAAAAATTACCAATTATGATTATCAAGCGTGATGGTCGAAGAGTCGATTTTGATCTTGATAAGATTACCCAAGCGGTGATTAGAGCAGCAAAAAGCGTTAATCCAGATCTTGGCCCACTTGACTACCAGAAAATTACCGAAGTCACCGAAGATGTCGAAGCTGAAATTTTAGCCCGATTTAAAGATGACGTTAAAATTTATGAAATTCAAAATGTCGTAGAGCATACTCTTTTGGCCCATCATCTTTATGATGTAGCTAAATCTTACATCTCGTATCGAACCGAAAAGGACTTCGCTCGCAATCAAGCAACTGATATTAACTTTACAATCAAGAAGCTTTTATCAAAGGATGCAACGGTAGTTAACGAGAATGCAAATAAAGATAGTAATGTATTTAACACTCAGCGGGATCTGACTGCAGGGACAGTCGCTAAGGCAATTGGGCTTAAGATGTTGCCGCCACAAGTAGCAAATGCTCATCTTAAAGGCGATATCCATTGGCATGATCTTGATTACACTCCTTATGAACCGATGACAAATTGTTGTTTGATCGATTTTAAAGAGATGCTTAACCACGGTTTTAAAATTGGTAATGCTGAAGTTGAAACGCCACATTCAATTCAAGTTGCAACAGCTCAGATGGCTCAAATTATTGCCAATGTTGCTTCAAGTCAATATGGAGGATGTTCTTCTGATCGTACTGACGAAGTGCTGGCACCATTTGCGATGAAGAATTTTGAAAAACACGTGGCTGAAGCCAAGAAATGGATAGAAGATCCTCAAAAGCGAGAAGAATACGCTAAAGAGCGCACCAGCAAAGATATTTATGATGCAATGCAAAGTTTAGAGTATGAAATCAATACTTTGTATTCTTCAAATGGTCAAACCCCTTTTACTACTTTGGGTTTTGGTTTAGGAAAAAGTTGGGCGGAGCGCGAAATTCAAAAGTCAATTTTGAAAGTAAGAATTGATGGGCTCGGGACTGAGCACCGAACCGCAATTTTTCCAAAATTGGTTTTTACGTTAAAACGCGGTTTAAATCTTGAGCCAAAAGATCCGAATTATGATCTTAAACAGCTGGCAATCGAGTGCGCCACTAAAAGAATGTACCCGGATGTCGTTTCTTATGACATGATCAAAAAAATTACTGGATCGTTCAAGGCTCCAATGGGTTGTCGGTCATTTTTGCAGTCTTGGAAGGATTCAGACGGTAATGAGGTTGATTCAGGTCGAATGAATTTAGGGGTCGTAACGATCAATCTTCCCCGAATTGCATTGGAGTCAAAAGGTGATCAGGATCAATTTTGGAAAATCCTTAAAGAACGAGTCGAAATTTGTCGCGATGCCCTGGTCTATAAAGTAGAGCGGACTAAAGAAGCAACGGTGCAAAATGCCCCAATTCTTTACCAATACGGTGCGTTTGGTGAACGTTTGAAGAAAAGCGAACGGGTTGATGAATTATTTAAAAACAGTCGAGCAACAGTTTCTCTAGGTTATATCGGTTTGTATGAGGTCGGGACAGTGTTTTACGGGCCTGATTGGGAGGTTAATCCGACCGCTAAAGAATTTAGCGTTGACGTTGTGAAATATCTTTATGATCAGTGTTCAAAATGGGAAGAAAAATATGGCTATCATTTTTCAGTTTACGGCACTCCAGCGGAATCTTTAACGGATACATTTTGCCGCTTAGATAAAGCAAAATTTGGCAGCATTCCAGACATTACTGACAAAGATTACTATACAAACAGTTTTCACTATGATGTCCGCAAAAATCCAACTCCGTTTGAAAAACTCGATTTTGAAAGTGTTTATCCTTATTATTCAAGCGGCGGCTTCATTCACTACTGTGAATATCCAAATCTTCGGCAAAATCCCAAAGCACTGGAAGCAGTTTGGGACTATGCGTATGACCTTGTTGGATATCTTGGAACTAATACACCAATTGATCAATGCTTTAAATGTGGATTTAAAGGCGATTTTAAAGCAACTGAAAGAGGATTTATGTGCCCCGAGTGCGGAAATACTGATCCAGCAACGGTTGACGTAGTTAAAAGGACTTGTGGGTATTTGGGTAATCCGAACCAGCGACCAATGGTCCACGGGCGACACGAAGAAATTAAGCACCGGGTTAAGCATCTGAGTTTAGGAAACGATCACTTAACGGGAGCAGACAGCTAATTTTATGGCGGAAGAAGAGAAAGATGATCTAGGAATTGAGTTTAGAATTGGCTCTAAGGCTGCTCAAAATTATCGGCTTGATCCAAAAAGCGTTAGCCGCCAGATGAAGCAAAAAAAGTATGACCCAGATGATCCGATTTCTTGGAAATCTGAGGACTTCTCACAGGAGATGATTGCTGATTATAAACCGTTTAATTTTGTTGATGGAGAAGGGGTGCGTTGTTCGCTGTATGTTTCAGGGTGCTTGTTTGCTTGTCCAGGTTGTTACAATTTAGCAGCTCAAAATTTTCGCTATGGTCATCCATTTACTAAAGAATTAGAAGATCAGATTATTAAAGATCTTGCAAATTCCTATGTTGATGGTTTGACTCTTCTAGGTGGTGAACCATTTCTCAACACTTCGGTCTGTTTAAAAGTTGTCAAAAGAATTCGCAAAGAATTTGGACATGCTAAAACTATTTGGTCTTGGTCAGGTTATACCTGGGAAGAACTGCAGCAAGGAACCCCAGATAAAAAGGAGCTCTTATCGTTAATTGATATTTTAGTTGATGGTCGCTTTGTGGAAGAGAAAAAAGATTTAACCCTTCAATTTCGGGGGAGTTCCAACCAAAAAATTATTGATGTCCAGAAATCTTTACAAGAGGGTAAAATTCATATTTGGGATCGTTTACTTAAATAATTTTTCTGTTTCTGAATAAAAAGAATAACGTATAATGTTATTATGAGAAGTAAGAGGGAAAGGAATAATGGTTTATTTTAGGTTAAGAGAAATAGACTAGATTAAAAATCAATGAAACTAACAGTTTTGGGCTACTACGGCGGTTATCCTTATCATGATCACGGGACTAGTTCGTATCTAATTACGGCAGGGGACGGGTATCGGCTACTTTTAGATTGTGGATCAGGGGCCTTAATTTCCTTAGAGAAAGTAATGGATCCTTTGAAGCTTGATGCAGTGCTTTTATCGCATTATCATCAAGATCATATCGCAGATATAGGAGTTTTGCAGTATTATTACCAATTAAAAAGCGGAGTTAAAAAAACTGATCCGCTGAAAATTTATGGGCATCAAGAAGATCTAGGAAATTTTAAAAATCTAACCTTTGGTTCGTTTACTGAAGGTATCGCTTATGATCCTAAGAAGAAGTTGATCTTGGGACCGTTGGAAGTCACATTTTGCCGCACAATTCACCCAGTTGCAGCTTTTGCCATTCGTTTAAAAGAGGTGGAAACGGGAAAAGTTTTGACCTATACCGCAGATACTCGCTATTTTAAAGAGTTGGCTGATTTTGCAATGAATAGTGATGTTTTGATTGCTGATACTAATTTTGCGGGTAGTCAAGAAGGGGATCTTTGGCATATGACTTCACTTCAGTCAGCAAAATTGGCTCTCGATGCCAAGGCAAAAACTTTAGTTTTGAGTCATTTGCCACAAGAAATTCCATTGGATCAAATTTTGCAAGAAGCTGAGTTTGCTGCTCCTAAGCTAGAAGTCGTGCTGGCTTCAAAGGTTAGCGAAATTCAATTTTAATTATCTAAAATATCATTTGACGATTGGCTTTCCTTGATGTAAGCTAGCTCAAAAGTGTAAGTAACAATTAATACGGAGGAACTATTTCTGATGGAAATAGATCATATTGATAAAGATAATATTCGGGTTTTTCTTGTTCATAAAGATCTTGAAGAACGAGGAGTAACAATTTTAGATCTGTTGGGCAATCAGATGCAAGTTGAAAAATTTTTCTACAGTATTTTGGAGGAAGTGGATACTGACCATACCTTCTCTGGGACCCAAACGATCACTTTTCAAGTAATGCCGAATGAGGAAGGTTTAGAATTATTAATTAGTAAAAAACCTCAGAACTTTGGTCAAAAAGTCAAGCGCAATGGGAATAATGGATCTAACATTGATGATTTATTTGATTTTGATTCAAAATTGTTAGAAGATGATTTCGATCAATCGGGGATGAATACTGATAATGATCGTCACTTCATGCTTGATAACAATGGATATAGGGAAGATCGTTATGTTAAAGCGCTATCTTCCCAATCGTTAACTTATATTGCTAAATTTAATTCTATTGATGATTTGATTAATTTGGGCCACTTTTTAAAATTCAAAGTTAAGACGAAACTTTATGTCTATGACGATCAATACTATGTAATTTTCACTCTTTACAAAAAAGATTCTAATCGTGATAATTTCACAAGATTAATTACTAACGTCAATGAGTATGGCAACTATACCAAAATTTCAGCAGAAGTATTGGCTGAACATGGAAAAGTTTTAATAAAAAGTAATATTTTTCGAACTTTAGAAAAATATTTTTAACATTTTGAGCATCTTCTTCGTAATTTATATGAAGGAGGTGTTTTTTTGTTAGTTGGTTTAAATTCGAAAAATGAGCTAGTTTATCTAGTTTCAAATGCTCAGGCCAAGAAATTATTGGCAGAGAAATCACAATTTTTTTGCCCAAATTGTCAGAAGCCTTTAAAAATTTGTTGCGGTAGTCAAACTCGCCCTTACTTTCGGCATTTGTTTAAAGCTGTTTCAAATAATGAATCGGAGATCCACGAACGAGGCAAGGATCTTTTAGGAATAGTTTGGCAAGAAAATGGCTTTGAGATTGAAAAGGAAAAAATTGTCATTACAGCGGATGAAGAGCGCCGAGTGGATCTTTTTGTCTGTCCGAGCTTAGCAATTGAATTTCAGTGCAGTCCACTTTCAGTCGGGCTTTTACGAAAGCGAAATAATTTTTATCGGCGTAAAGGTTGGCAATCGCTTTGGTTTTTGGGACCAGCGTATCTTAAAGGTAAATGTTTTGGCAAAAATGCTTTAAAGTTTTTACAGTATAATCAGCGATTGGGCTTTTATTTATTATTTTTAGAAGTAGAAACGAGAAAAATTCAAATCTATCATCATATACGTAAATATGACTGGAACTCTTTTGACTGGATCCAAGAAAATGTCTCCGCTGATCAATTGTTCAATTTCCACTTTGGCAAAGTTCACAAAAAACTTAAGAAAGTTCCGGTCGTGATGACCAAAAAACAATTGGCACAAAATTTGGCCTATCGTGAGCGCCAAGTCTGTAAATTGCAAAGTGTTTGTTACGAACACGGCTATGATCTTTTGCATTTACCAGATGAGTTGTTTGAACCCGACGGTTTTGCACCGATCTATCATTCCAAACTGGCAGTAAATCTATATAAATTTTTAAATTTAGAGGTTCCAGCATTGAAATCAGAACAGTTTCCATTATTATAAATTTGAGTGTAAATTATTATGAAAAAAGATTGGGATGCATTTCTGACCCCTTACGCAGTATCGGTGGAAGAAATGAAAGTTAAGTTACGCGAATTAAGAAAACAGTACTTGCAATATGAACAAGAGTCGCCAATTGAATTCGTGACTGGAAGGGTTAAACCAGTTAGTTCAATAATGGAGAAAATGCAACGCCGGCACATCGATGAAGAGCATTTGGAAATAGAAATGCAGGATATTGCTGGCTTAAGAGTTGTAGTTCAATTTGTTGAAGATATTTATGAAGTGGTGGAGTTAATTCGCCGTCGATCTGATATGACAATTGTTGAAGAAAGAGATTATGTGAAGTATCATAAAGCTTCGGGATACCGTTCGTATCACATCGTAGTTGAGTATATGGTTGAGTTAGTTGATGGTCCAAAAAAGATATTGGCAGAGATTCAGGTTCGAACGATGTCAATGAATTTCTGGGCAACAATTGAGCATAGCCTTAATTACAAATATCAAGGTCAAGTTCCGCCAGATGTTGCCAAAAGATTAGAACGTTCAGCGGAAGTAACTTTTGAATTGGATCAGGAAATGTCTGAAATTCGTTCAGAAATTCGGGAAACTGATCGGTGGGAACAGAAATGAAAGTAGCAATTTTCTCTAATACTCAGCCGGCGACTATTTTGGTGGTTGAAAAATTAAAACAGCTTTTAAAAGAGAAAAATATTACGGTGGTGGAAGCTGAATCAGATCCAGAGATTGTAATTTCTGTCGGTGGTGATGGGACCATGCTCTCGGCATTTCGTCATTACTTGCCACGAATTGAACGAGTACGTTTCATTGGTGTTCATACCGGACATTTAGGATTTTACACCGATTATCGGGAGTTTGAACTTGATGAATTGGTTGATTCCTTGAGTGAATCTCAATGTGCAGATGTCAGTTATCCAATTTTAAGGGTTGAGGCTTACAAAGGGGATTCGCTGGAACCTTTTTTGATCGATCATGCTTTAAATGAGTCGACAGTAAGGCGAGTGGTTTCAACTTTTACTTGTAACGTTTTGATTAAGGGTGATTTCTTTGAAAAATTTCGTGGCGATGGGCTTTCTATCTCGACTCCTACAGGTTCAACAGCTTATAATAAGTCTTTAGGTGGAGCAGTTATTCACCCCACGGTTAAAGCTTTGCAGGTAACTGAGATAGCTTCTTTGAATAATAGTATTTTTCGAACGCTTGGCTCACCAATGGTTATTTCGCCTGACGAGTGGGTAGAAGTCGAGTTATTAGATCCCACCGACGTTGACCTTTCGGTCGATAATTTGATCTTACATGATACTGGGGTAACTCGTCTAAAGTATCAAATTGCTAAAGAGAGGATTCATTTTGTGAAATACCGGCATATGCACTTTTGGGATCGGGTCGGTAATTCCTTTATTTATCCGAAGAAAAAATATGATTAGGAACTCAACTCAGATGTTGAGTTTTTTTGGAAAATGAAATTAAATTATCTAATTGAAGAAAAATCGCAGGGCGAAAAAATTTCGAAATATTTACGAAGTCAGGGGATTTCACGTCGCATTTTAAAGAGAATTAAGTATCAAGGCGGTGAGATTGTGGTTAATGGTTTATCGCAAAGAAGTGATTATCGCCTCCAGATTAATGACCAGCTCACGATTACAATTCCTGATTTGGCAAGTTCAAGTAATATTGTGCGAATTGCTAAACCGATCGAGGTAATTTATGAAGACAATTATTTCCTGGCGGTCAATAAACCGCCGTTTTTGCCGTCCATTCCTAAAAGAGGAGATGATCTCGATAACGTGGCAAGTCGCGTAAAAAACTATCTTTATGAAACGACAGGGGAGGATTTTCCGATTCACTTAATCACTCGGCTTGATAGTGATACAAGCGGAGTAATTTTGTTTGCGAAAAATTCACTCTCACATAGTCTATTTTTTAAAGATAAATCGGGTCACGGGGTTGACAAGGAATATTTTGCCGTGGTGAAGGGACAAATTGAACAAGATCTTTTATTGATGTTGCCACTAGGTCGTTCACCGGAGTTCTTCTTACGGCGAGTAATTAGTGATCAAGGTAAAAGCTCAATTACTTTGGTGAAAGTGGCTCAGAATTACCAAGAGGCAACGGCTTTAAACGTCCGATTATTTACTGGGAGAACACACCAAATTCGAGCGCACTTGAGTGCGATTGAGCATCCGATTTATGGCGATGAACTTTACGGCGGGGATCGTTTACTTATTGATCGGCAGGCGCTTCATTGTCAAAGACTAGAGTTCACTCATCCTTTTACGCAAAAAAAAATCACGATTTCGGCCCCATTACCGCGTGATTTAAATGATTTGTTAGACAATTTTTGTCCCATGTAGTTGATTAGCATTAGTTTTCTCAGCGACTAGGTCGCGATTGAGAGTAGTAATTCCGCCACCTGGTAGAATTTGAATTTCTCCGTTGGCAGCCAAGATATAGCTTTGAATTTGGCTTAGATTATCTTCGATCTTAGTAGACGTGAGACCACCATGGGTAAGGATTCGGTCAATCCCGAGTTCTTTTAGCTCAGTGATTGCAGCAATTTTATCACCTGCGATGTGATCAAAAGCCATATGCATCACGCATTCCATTCCACTCGCAGCGGCGATTAATTGTTCCATGGTAGGATAATCGATTTTGCCTTCAGCAGTCAAAGTCCCGAAGACTACGGCATCGGCTCCTAGTTGCTGAGCTTGGAAGATGTCGTCTTCCATTGCATTAATTTCAATATCGTTATATACAAAATCGCCACCTCGGGGACGAATGATTGTAGCGACGCTGACCTGTCGTTCGTGTGCAATGGAGAGAGCGTATTTCATCACTCCGTGGCTAACAGTTGTCCCACCAACAGCTAGATTGTCACAAAGTTCAATTCTTTTTGCACCGCGGCTGATCACTTCGTTTAAATCTGATAAATTTTCAATACATGCTTCGTATAACATTTGTGCTCCTAATTTGATTTTTGATAATATTGTAAATCTAAGAAAGTGAAATTATTTAGCTGATTGTTTAGGAGCTATTTTAGACCTTGTTGGTCCTTAGTAGTTGCGATGTTATTAGTAAATGCGATTGTGAAAAATGCATCTTTTTCGCCTTTTACGCTGGTATTCCAAGTATAAGAAGTAAAATTAGTGCCGTTTATCAGTGAAGTTGTCATTGCGTTAGGTTGCCCTAAGGTTTGAACCGCTTGTTCAGAGCTTAAATTAGCAATTTGTAGTTGATTGTATTGATCTAAAGTAAATTCAGCCTTCTTTGGATCGCCAGAAATTCCAACACTCGTTTTAGAAACTGCTCGATAAGCATCGCCGTCTTGGACCAAGATTACCATCGTACCGCTTCCCTGAGTGAGTCCGACAACTGAGCCCCAAGTCTCTTTCTTAGCACTTTTTCCTTCGTAAGTCAGTTCTTCAGTCTTCTGAGGATTACCCAGTTTTGCTTGCAATTCGGCCTCTGAGACTCCACCATTACCGTTAGTAGCAGTGTCACCAATCAAAATACTGTTAAACACTTCTAAGGCACTGCCAGTCTTGCCAACAGCTGCGTTACTAGTAGATTTATTGCCGGATGCCGCGCTGGAATTTGGTTGGGTGTTGGCTCCAGATGATGAGTTTTTTTTGTTTTCACGATCTTTCTTGCTCTTGTTTTTCATTTTAACGGAAGAAGAAACGGACGAATTGTTTTTTTGTGTGGACATTTCTGAGCTATCTTTTTTGTTATAGAGCATCAAAAACGTAACCGTTACAATTGCTGCAATTACGAGTACGATAATAAGCCAAATCCACCATTTTTTGTAAAATGGCTTTTTTTTCTTTTCTTCCATTGGAACTTGAATCTCGTTTTGAGAATCATCTTGTTGGTTCATTGGGATATCATTTTGTCTTTTTGGAACATTATTTGGAAAGTTATTATTGTTTTCAAAATTATCCATGTTTTTCACCTCTAGTTTACGTTAATCATATAATAACTTTTAAAAGTTGCAATGTCGCTCTAATTTCGAAAAAAAATAATAAAAACCTGAATTTTCTGCGAGAACATCGAACGAAACCAAAATAAAAACCACAATTCTTGATTGCAGTTTTTATTTTTTTATGGTGCGATATCTAGGCGGTGAAAGTTCACAGGTCTTTTATCTGGCTTTGACCAAATTTGATTTTTATACTTATAACAACTTGATCTTCTTTTTGGGAGTATTTATTAAGAAACAGAAACCTTTTTTTAGGGCTTTGAATTCTTCAGATGTTCTTTCTTGAGAACTAATATAGGCTGATCCAATTGTTGACATTTTCTAATACTCTAAAATCGTCTTCACCAATTATCTGAAAAGCAATCGTTACGCTTTTTCTAATCCTCCGTCGAGGGTCGCTTATGAGCCTTTAAAAATACTGATTAATTGATCTTGTTCATCAGAAAATTTCGATAACTTGAATTGCAAAAAAAGGAAGATATTCTCTAGGATTGTCATCCTGCTAAGGGTATTTGCAACGTCATTTTTGTAAAAATAATTAGCGGATTCAGACGCAAAAAATTAAAATTGCCAATCGCAAGTTTCTCTATCTTTGTGTTAGATGGATCGTTATTCAACGATAATAATTCTTAGAATTCAATTTTTTGCTTTTCTTAGCCATACTCGTTCATGTAGTTGATAGCCTAGCTATTTGCTACTCGATTTTGCACAAGCCGCGCTTGCAACTGCTCCAATATAGTTGATTGGCTGATCAAAGTTTGGCTGGAAGAAAAAGTCAACCATTGCCAAATCATCAATTGTCATTTTACTTTGAATCGCAAGGGAAATGACGTTGGCTGCTTGAGAAATATCGTGTTTTGCCATAAATGACCCTCCTAGAACTTGGCGGTTAGTAGGATCCCATACCAAGGTACAAAGAACCTTGGTTGTCGTCGGCATAAAGTCAGGTCGATAATCTGGCTCAATTGAAACTTCTTCAATTTCGACTCCTCGTTTTTTGGCGCCCATTGCATTTAACCCACTAGCAGCTAAAGCATATCCGTAAAGTTCAACCGCGGACGTTGCTTGTGTTCCGAGGTATTTAACGGTGGGTTTTTCAATGTTATTTCCGACGAGAATTCCCTGGCGAACGGCATTAGTTGCTAAAGGAATGTAGTCGGCCTTGCCAGTTGGATTATAAAATACAGAACTAGCATCACCAGCGGCAAAGACGTCTTTTTTGCTGGTTTCCATGTACTCGTTAGTAATGATGGCGCCATTTGGCAGCATGTCGAGCTTATCAGTAAATAGGTCAGTCCTTGGCAAGAAGCCAATCGCAAGGACAGCAATATCTGCAGTGTAGGAGCCTTTGTCAGTTTCGACGGTTACTTGATCGTTTTCTTCATTAAAACTTTTCACCATTTCGCCAAGAGCTAATTTAACGCCGTGATTACGGTATTCATCTTCAATTCGGTCAGTAACTTTTTGGTCAAAGTTATTAGCCAAAACCCGATCTAAACCGTCAATCAAAGTAACTTCTTTGTTGATTAAAGACAGCTGTTCAGCGATTTCAGCTCCAATGTAACCAGCACCGATTACAACTGCACTGGAAATTTTTTCGGAAGCTTCTTTAATTCGGTTAGCGTCGTTCCAATTCTTACATTGGTAAACTTTGTCGCCATGAATTCCTGGCAAGTTTGGAACTACGGGTTTTGAACCAGTTGTAATGACGATTTTATCAAAAGCTTCGGTTTTGGTTTCGCCCGTTTTTAAATTTGTAGCGGTAACAGTTTTTTGATCAAGATCAACATCAGTTACGTCGTGCTCCATCTTCATTGTAGCTCCGAGTTTGGTTAGAGCTTCTGGGCTTGAATAGAACATCTTTTTCGGATCAGAGACATTGTTGCCGACCCAAAGAGCGATGCCGCATGACAGAAATGATAGATTGTCGTTTCTTTCATAAACTGTCACTTGTGCGTCGGGGTGTTGCGTCAAAATTTCTTGGGCGGAAAATGTTCCCGCGTGAGTACATCCAATTACTGCTACTTTCATAAATATGTTTCCTCCATCGTATAATTAACATCTTAATTTTACTACAAAATTCAAAAAACAAAACGCTTTCAGAAGTTTAGGATGAAATTTTTGGTAAAATGTAGTTATGAAAAACGAACAATATTTTGATGAAACTCCCACTTCTAAAGATGATGAGACAACGTTTAAGTGTGAGTTAGCAGGGATAAACTATCAATTTTATTCAAATAATGGAGTTTTCTCCAAAAAATACGTAGATTTTGGAACTAGGACTTTGATCGATACAGTTGATAAATTAAATCTAGCACCAAATTCGGTTTTAGATTTAGGAACTGGATATGGACCGATTGCGCTTTTTGCAGCAACTAATTATCCACAAGCAGAGGTTACTGCAAGCGAGGTCAATGAACGGGCAATCGGGCTTGCGAAGAAAAATTTTTCTACCAACGGTCAAGATCGAATTAACTTGGTCAAGTCAGATTTATTTACGGAAATTACTGACAATTTTGATTTAATTTTAACCAATCCGCCGATTCGAGCAGGTAAATCAGTAATTAATCAACTGATTGAGGATAGTTTTAAGCATCTTCAGCCGAGTGGTCAGTTAATTTTGGTCGTTCAGCGCAAACAAGGTGAGCCAACAATTAAGGAGAAAATGGCGGAAGTTTTTGGTAACTGCGAAATTTTAAAACGTAATAAAGGTTACTATATTTTAAGGTCACAGCATGCAGGATGAATTTTGGATGCGAAAAGCTTTGGAGCAAGCAGAGATTGCTCGCAGTCAAGCTGAAGTGCCCATCGGTGCCGTCGTTGTCTTAAATGGCAAAGTGATCGGGCGCGGTTATAACCAAAGAGAGATTAATGAAAATGCACTTCACCACGCTGAAATGATTGCAATCAGCAATGCTTGCAAGAAAATTGGATATTGGCGTTTGATTGACTGTGAACTTTTTGTCACAATTGAGCCATGTCCGATGTGTGCGGGGGCTTTAATTAATAGCCGGATTAAGCGGGTAGTTTTTGGCGCTCTTGACCCAAAAGCGGGAGCGGTAGTAAGTTTAGAGCGAATTTTAGATAATCCGAAATTCAATCATCATGTCACTTATGAGGGCAACGTCTTAGAAACAGAGTGTCAAGAGATCATGAAAAAGTTCTTTCGGGAGATTCGTTTGAGACAGAAGAATGCAAAAAATTCCTTATAAAAGTTTAGCGACCAAACGAGCAAGTGGTGAGTTTACTATTAAGAAGTCCCGCTTTATTGGCGACCTCTTTTTTGTTAGTAATGAATCGGAAGTAGGGGACGCTTTAAAGATAGTTCAGATTGAAAATCGGGAAGCAACTCATGTTGCGTACGCTTATATTCTTAATGAAGAAATTGAAAAGATGAAGTCCTCTGATAACGGTGAACCGCAAGGCACCGCTGGAGCCCCAATTCTAAATGCTTTACAGAAAAACGAACTGACTAATATTTTGGCGACGGTTACGCGCTATTTTGGCGGAATCAAGTTGGGAGCAGGCGGCTTAATTAGAGCTTATGGCAAAGGTGTAACAGAGGCACTTTCTAACGCTGAACTTGCAGTTTACGATTATTTCGTAGTCGCTGAAATTAAAGTTGAATATAGTGATCATGACGCACTTAAGTATTTTTTGAATCAAGCTGAGATTGTTACCCTAGATGAGGAGTACTCAGAGGTAGTTACCGTTAAAATTCAACTGAAAAAAACTGAAACTGCAGGATTTTCGGAGCAACTAACTAATCGATTCAGTGGGAAATATCAGCTGAAAATTTTGAATGAAGAAATTTTGCCGCTTAAATTAACTTGAAGTATCTAAGAGGTGTGTTATCATTTAAACTGTATGTTTTCATACAGTGGGAGATCAAATCTTCTGATCATTAAACCACACACGGATAAGGAGGTAATTACCGTGGCAAAAAAAGTTGCAAACGTAGTTAAATTGCAAATACCAGCAGGTAAAGCTACACCTGCTCCTCCAGTTGGACCTGCTTTGGGTCAAGCCGGAGTTAATATTGTTGGATTTACAAAAGATTTTAACGCTCGGACGGCTGATCAGGCTGGAATGATCATTCCAGTTGTGATTACAGTTTATGAAGATCGTTCTTTTGATTTCATCACTAAGACACCACCTGCTGCTATTCTTTTAAAGAAGGCAGCTAAGATTGAAAAGGGCTCTGGTGAACCAAATACCAACAAAGTGGCAACAGTTAAACGTGACCAAGTTAAACAAATTGCCGAAACCAAAATGCAAGACTTAAACGCAGCTGATATTGAAGCAGCTATGCGCATGGTCGAAGGTACTGCCCGTTCAATGGGAATTACGGTTGAAGACTAAAAGGCAGGCAAGTGGAAGAGTTAATACTCGTTTAACCACAGCAAGGAGGATATAATGGCAAAAAGAGGAAAGAATTACAAAAAGGCTTTAGAAAGCATTGAAAAAGGTAAAACTTACACTGCTGAAGAAGCAATTAAATTAGTAAAAGAAACATCTTACACAAAATTTGATTCATCAGTTCAGGTTGCATACAATCTTTCAGTAGATCCAAAGCAAGCTGATCAAAATATCAGAGGTGCACTAGTATTACCAAATGGTACTGGTAAAACTAAGAAAGTAATTGTTTTTGCAACAGGAGATCAAGCTCGTGAAGCAGAAGCAGCTGGTGCTGATGAAGTCGGTGATGATGATTTACTTCAAAAAGTTAAAGACGGCTACATGGATTTTGATGTTGTTGTTGCAACACCGCAAATGATGGCTAAAGTTGGTCAGTTAGGTAAGATTTTAGGACCTCGCGGTTTGATGCCTAACCCTAAGACTGGCACAGTTACAGCTGATGTTAAAAAAGCTGTCGAAAATGTTAAAGCTGGTCAGGTTAACTATCGTGTTGATCGTCAAGGAATTATTTCTGTACCAATTGGTAAAGTTTCATTCGATGCTGATAAGTTAAGTGAAAACTTTAAAGCACTTAATGAAGCAATTTTAAGAGCAAAACCTTCTTCTGCTAAAGGAATTTACATGAAGAGTGTTTCAGTTCATTCAACAATGGGCCCTGGCATTAAGGTTGATGCTTCAACAATTTAAAACTTGTTAATTCAAAAAAATAAGTTACAATAAATGAGAGTGATTTTTCTGCCGAAGACTCAGGTGGCGTTAGCCTTAATACCCTGCCGAGGAAGTTCGATTTATTAAAATAAGTGGAGCTTCGGCTTCACTTTTTTTGCAGATAATTACCAAAATAAAAAAAGGAGGAAATACATTTGGCGAGTGAAGCGATTTTAGAGAAAAAGGGAAAAGCTATTTCCCAAGTCGTTGAACAGTTTAAAGCTGCAAAGGCAGTTATTGTCGTTGATTATCGTGGCTTAACGGTTGAACAAGATACTCAGCTTCGTACGGAACTAAGAAAAGCTGACGTTCACTATGAAGTAATCAAGAATACTTACTTGAAAAGAGCCGCTGATGAGACTGGTTATGAAGGTATCGATGATCTTTTCAAGGGTCCAACGGCTGTAGCCTTCTCAAATGAAGATATTATCGCACCAGCAAAAGTTTTAGCTAATTTTGCAAAAACTGCTGAAGCCTTAGAAATTAAGGGCGGTTATATCGATGGTAAAGTTTCTTCCATTGAAGAAATTAACCAACTAGCAACGATGCCAAGCAGAGAGGGACTTCTTTCGATGTTACTTTCTGTATTACAGGCACCAGTTCGCAATGTTGCATATGCTGTTAAAGCTGTTTCTGAACAAAAAGCAGCTAACGGTGAAGATGCAGGAGCAGAGACTCCTAGCGCAGAATAAATAAAAATTAACGGAGGAATTATAATAATGGCTTTAGATGTAGCAGGAATTATTGAACAACTCAAGGGTGCATCAATCCTTGAATTAAATGATTTAGTTAAGAGTATTGAAGAAGAATTTGGCGTAACTGCCGCAGCTCCTGTAGCTGCAGCTGGTGGTGCTGGCGGCGGCGACGGTGCTGCTAAGGACTCATTTGATGTTGAGTTAACAGAAGCAGGCCAAGAAAAAGTTAAAGTTATCAAGGCTGTTCGCGAAATCACAGGCCAAGGCTTGAAAGAATCTAAAGGTCTTGTTGATGGTGCTCCTTCAATCGTTAAAGAAGGCGCAACTGAAGAAGAAGCTAACAAGATTAAGGAACAATTAGAAGAAGTTGGCGCAACTGTAACTCTTAAATAATTGTTTTAAAATTAATCCCTCTGAAAAACGATTTAATCGTTAATTTCAGGGGGATTTTTGATTATCTGTGTATAATTTTTTTCGATTTTCAAATATAATCTGAATGATAATCTGATATACTGAAAGAAACAAAAGTTGCTTAATTTCATAGGATAAGGTGATCATGAAACGATTAAAAAGAATTGGATATTTGTTAGTAGGTTTACTTAGTGTTTGGACTTTTGGATTTGCTTTAAATAATAAAACAAGCAGCCGCGGAGCTGAATTTCCGGATAATGTTGTAGGTGTAAACGATTTCAGGGGGGGGCATTTAGCTGACTCCTTTGGAAATAGCTTGCTTCGTCCTCGTGAATCCTCCACTGTTGTAAATAATGGAGTTTTCCGTCTTAGCGCAGAGAGTAACTTTTCGGGTAATAATGGTTATGTTTCCTTATCTTGGGATGCAGTATCTGATGTTGACGATGGATACATTGTTGAGCGAACGACTGATGGCTATACTTGGGTGGTCCCGCCTACAAATTATGGTAAACACATAAAAATATTAAATGTTTACCCGCCAAATGGTAATTTTCTTAAAACTTGGTTTAATCAAATAGATCCGAATACTGGACAGCCAGTATCAATGGGGCTAATTGATGTCACTCCCGTTTCTTTGGCAGAATTTAACAAAAATCCTGATGGATATATGAAAGATGGCACAGGTAAATATGCTTTTGATGGGATTTATTTTGGTTCTGCCGATAGTAATGGTGGCGGGCAGCCGGTAATTACTGATTTGACCGCTGACTCTCAGTTAAAAGTTGAGGCTTTTGGCAGGAGTGGAAGATCATTAATTTTTGGTCATGATACCTTAGTTTGTGAACCCAATCCAGCACACCCTTATTTTAATAAATTTGCAAATAAAATAGGCTTACAACTTCGAAATGAAGTTTTAGCTAATGGTGGATCTACAACAGACATTGCAATTGCTGACCATGCTATGGGAACAAATAGAGTATCATTTTCAACCGTTGGTTTGTTGAATCAATACCCTTATGAATTAGACCCAACTAAAATTTATAAAATAAGCCCAGCTCACAGCGTTATGCAATATTTTGATTACACAAGCGGTGCTACTCGCTGGATGCAGTTTTCTCCTGGAACGGTGACTTTCCCTAACTCTGGAACTACTCATTATGCCTATGACCAGAATGGAAACATCATTGGTGACGATAATTGGTATTTAGTAAGCAAAAATAATTACGCGATGATCCAAACAGGTCATACGACAGGTGCATGTACGCCTGATGAAGCTAAAATTATTGCTAATATGACTTATCATACAAGTACCTTAAATACAACGACTAAAGGGGTTGACCGGACGGTAAAAGATGATGCTGCCCCTGATATACCTGAAATAGGTTTTGTATCACAAGATAGCGATCGACTTAATTTAAATATTAATACAAGTGACAATGGAGTTGAGTATCTTTATCGAGTGAAAGCTAAAACTCTTCTTACAACTAAAATTTCCGATTTGGTTAAGGTGTTATTAAAAAGTGGTTTAAAAGGTTATGTTTACCAGATAGATGATGATCCTTTGGGTATGCCATCGATAAATAAAAATTCTGTAACGGGTGAGGTCACTAACATTAATCTTAATCCTAATTCATCGAGTGATGATCAAGCGTCATTAAATATTGATCGCGCTGATGGTGCAGGAAAATATCTTCATATTGTAGCAGTCGATAATGCCAATAACGTGTCGGATGTAAAGACTATAAGTTTGAGTGATTATTTGTGGTGGTCAATTGATCCAACTACTAAAGCTCTCACAATATTTCCTCATGAACTAAATGGAGCAGTAGATAACACTAACTTAATGTGGCCGTGGCACAATCGGGCAAGTGAAATCACTAAAGTTGTAATGAAGCCAGGCGTTACAGCAACGGGATCTTTAAAGAATCTGTTTGCTGATTTAAGTTCAGCGACTTCTATTGATGGGTTGACAGCTATCGATACCAGCAATGTGACTGATTATAGTTCGATCTTTCAGAATTGTAATAACCTTAAAACGCTTGATCTGACTAACTTCAAAGTAAAGAATGGTGCCAGCACTGATCAAATGTTGAGTGGAACTAATAGATTGTGGAAGCTAACGCTTGGAGCCGAAACAAAGCTCTCAGCCACGACAGGTCTACCAAATCCTAATATTCAGGATCAAATTAGTGATGGGGGCGAGACGTATTATTGTACTGATCCTCAGTGGCGGGAAGTCGGTACAGGAAGCGATCATGACGCTAAAGGGGCAGTAAGAATTGCTGCTCAGATCATCAGCGATTCACAAACGAGTACGACAGTGAGAACTTACGTTTGGGATCAGACAGGACGGTGTACGATGACGGTTCCAAGTTCAATTGAGTTTGGTAGACACGAGCTGAAATCTTCAGAATTTATCGCTACAAGTGCAAATCAAAATGTTGAGGTTACTGATACGAGAAATATCCGTAAGCACAAGAAGTGGCACTTGGAAGCGGAGGCAACAAGATTCAAGAATAATAGCGGGCTAGTAATTGCCTCAGATCCTTTGATCTATACAGACACTGCGGGTGATCATCCTCTAAGTGCAACTCCAACCGTGCTGGGCGAACAACAAGTTCCTGGGCTATTGTTTCAAGACAATTGGAGCTTGCCATGGAATTTGAAGATCAAGCTAAATCCGCGCCTTGTTCCAGCAAGCGGGAAATATCAGTCGAAGATAACTTTTACTTTGACGGACGTGGCGGGACTATGATGATTGGTTATACGTAAATAAAAACGCTGATGAGAGACAAAATATTTCATCAGCGTTTATTTTTTCAATTTTTTAAAGTGAGAACTTCTTCGTGACATTCAAAGCATGATCAAACTCGTAAACAATCGGAGATCCGTTGGCAACTTTAACTCCATCTAGTTCAGAGCCGCTAATTTGATCAAAATTTTTGATTAAAACGCGAATTGTCGAACCGTGAGCAACTAACAGCAAATCTTGATTAGTTCTTAATTTTGGGGCAATTATGTCTTCATAGTAGACTAATACGCGTGTTAAGGAAGTAGCAAGGCTCTCGCCAAGCGGCAAACTATCTTTTGGAACGTTTTGGTATCTTCGATCAAAGTCAGGATTGGTTAAAAGTGGAGGTGTCGCAGCAAAATTACGCCGCCATAAAGCAACTTGATTTGCGCCATAAATTTCCCGTGCACGATCTTTATTAATTCCTTTCAGTGCGCCATAGTGACGTTCATTTAAGCGCCAGCTTTTATAAAGCGGCAAATAACTTTGGTCAATCGTATCGGCAATTATATTGGCGGTTTGAATTGCCCGCGCGAGAACAGATGTATGGATTTCACTAAATTGAATCTGACTATTTTTGATCTTCTGTCCGGCAGAAATTGCCTGCGCAATTCCTTTTTCGGTTAGCAGAACATCGTTCCAGCCGGTAAAAATATTGTCGCGATTTGAGGTGCTTTCTCCGTGGCGGATAAGAATTAGTTTAGACATTAGGTACCTTTCCTTAGTAAATAGCGTTCGGGGTAATTAATTGTTTTACGGGTCGATCAAATGAGTCAATTTCCCAAGTCGGATCAGAAACAAATTGTTCTTTGAAAGAAAGAGCTGTGGAGAAATTATCATATTTCGCTAAAAAACGGTCGTAATAACCTCCGCCAAAGCCGATTCGATATTTTGTGCGGGAGAAGATTAATCCAGGAACAACAATTAAATCTAAATCATTAGGCGAAATTGTAGGGGAATCTGGGGTTGGCTCATCGATTCCCCGATTAGTTTGCATGGTAGCTTCCGAAACAAATTTTCGAAAAATTAATTGGTGCTGAGGGGCAACAACGGGTAGATAAACGTGCTTGTGCGTTTTAATTTCATTTATAAATTCATGAGTCGGCAATTCAAGTTCAGTACTCCAAAACATTGCGATGTTTTTAGCTTGCTGAAAATTTTTCGTGTTTTTGAAATTAGCAAAAATTTGAGTTGCCTGAGTAATTCGCTCGTCTGCAGGGAGATTTTGTAATTTAGAGATTTGAATTTGGCGAATTTCTTTTTTATTTATCATCGTTCTCCTTTAATCTAGTTATTGACCAGTTTGATTTCTTTCGCTAAAGTAGTTGTAAAACAATAGTTTCACAAAGAGGGAAAAATTGGATCCAGATGAACTAGAAACAATTCTTAAACAGATGCCAGGACTTGATGTACAAGCTGCAATGCAGCAATTTTCTTTTTACTATCAAGAGTTGATTGAGACAAATCAAAAATATAATTTAACGCGGATAACTGATCAAAAAGAAGCTTATTTGAAGCATTTTTATGACTCTATTATCCCAGCTTTACAGTGGGGGTCAACCGTATTTCGGCCTGAAATGAAAATTTGTGACGTCGGAACGGGGGCAGGTTTTCCTGGGATCCCTTTAAAAATAATTTATCCAGATGTAAAATTAAGTTTACTGGATTCTTCCCAGAAAAAATTGCAATTTTTAAAAAATTTATCCGCCCAAATGCATTTGACTGATGTCGATTTCGTTTGGCAGCGGGCAGAAGAATTTGGTCAGGCCCGTGGACGTGCTGAATTTGATTTGGTAGTTTCACGAGCGGTGGCTAATTTGCGGATGTTAAGCGAGTATTGTTTGCCATTGGTCAAAACTAACGGGTATTTCTTAGCTTACAAAGGGAAAAACGGGCATCAAGAATTGTCTGAGGCGCAGGATCTCATAAGTTTACTGGGCGGTCAGGTTCAAGAAGAATTGGATCTCGATCTTTTAGATAATGATGATTTTCGGACTTTATTTTTGATTAAAAAAATAAAGCCAACTCCCAAGAAATATCCGCGCTCTAACAGTCAAATTAAAGCTGATATGAAAGGAACTCATGCCAAATAATTTTTTTAATTTTTTCAAGCCTGAAGAAGAAAATAATCGTGAAGATGAAGGCCGTTTAATGAAGATTAATGTTGAAGACATTACTGCTAATCGGCATCAGCCACGTAAAATTTTCCAAGAAGATAAGATTAAAGAATTGGCGCAAAGCATTGAGAAAAATGGTTTGCTCCAACCAATTGTCGTGCGTGAGTACGAGCCTGAAAAATACGAAATAATTGCTGGTGAACGTAGATTTAGGGCAGTTCAATCGCTTAAATGGCCTGCGATTGAGGCAATTGTACGAGAATTTGATAATACTGCTTCTGCCATTCAAGCTCTAAATGAAAATTTGCAACGGGAAAATCTTTCAGTTATTGAAGAAGCTCAGGCCTATCAAGAATTGTTAAAAATGACTAAGGGTACGCAGGAATCGTTAGCGCGCCAGCTGGGAAAAAGTCAGAGTTCTATTGCAAATAAGCTGCGTTTATTAAAACTTGATCAAGAGGTTCAACAATCAATTGCTGAAGGTAAAATTTCAGAGCGTCACGGGCGCGAACTCTTACGTTTGAGTGAGACAGATCAAAAATCTGTATTAAAAGAAGTAATTGAAAACAATTTCAATGTAAAACAAACGAAAGATTTGATTGATCAAAGGTTAAATAAGGTTGAAAAACCAACTAAAAAAGCTAAAAATAAGCCGCGAGCTAATATTTTAAATAAAATGGATAGCTTACTTTTGGCAACTCAGACGGTCAAACAGTCACTCGATGTTATTGAAAAAAACGGCATAATAGTGAGCCAGAAAGTTAAGCAAGTTAGTAAAGATCAGGTTGAGATGGTAATTGAACTCAAGAAAAATAATGGAGATCCGCTAAATTTGGATGCCAAGAAGAATAATGGTGGTAACTAGGGAGATCATGGGGAAGATAATAGCGATAGCAAATCAAAAAGGCGGGGTTGGAAAAACGACAACTACTGCGAATCTAGGAGCTTCACTGGGCCAATTAGGTAAAAATGTTTTGCTGGTTGATTTTGATCCGCAGGGTAATTTGACAACTGGTTTTTTGGGCTCGGCCAAGACGATCATCCAAAAGGATGTAACTGATGCTTTAACTAAGCAAGTTCCAGTTAAAAATACCATTATCAAAACAAAATTTGAAAATGTTTCAATTTTACCTGCAGCCAGCAATCGTTTGGCAACCATTGAAACTGAATATGCTAATGTTGAGGGTCGTGAACTACTTTTAAAAGACATTCTTGATCAAGTAAAAGATACTTACGATTTTATCTTCATTGATTGTCCTCCTTCGCTTGGAATGCTTTCAATTCAAGCATTTACTTCGTCAGATACAGTTTTGATCACTTTGCAAAGTGAATTTTATGCTCTGGAAGGACTTAGCCAGTTACTTAATACTATTGATCAGGTCCGTCGCCGCTCGAATCCTCAGTTAGGAATTGAGGGTGTTTTGATTACGATGTATGATGCACGGACATTGCTCGGTGCTCAAGTAATTGGCGATGTTCGTAATTATTTTTATAATAAAGTATACGATACGATTATTCCTCGCAATATTGGTTTAGCGGAGGCGCCAAGTCATCAAATGCCAATTTATTATTATGATAGTCGTTCAAAGGGGGCAATCGCCTATATTGAGTTAGCCAAGGAGGTACTTCAAGCAAATGGCAACTAAAAAAAATCGAGGGCTCGGCACGGGTTTGGATGCCTTTTTTTCAAATGATCCCCTGCAGGACTTAAATCAAAGTTCGGAAGGTATTAAAGAAATTGAGTTAAAAGAAATTCGTCCCAATCCTTATCAACCGCGGCAGATCTTTGATCAAGACAAATTAAAAGAATTAGCAGATTCAATTGCTCAAAGTGGAGTTTTCCAGCCAGTTATCGTAAAAAAAGGTGTCAACGGATATGAATTAATTGCTGGGGAGCGGAGATTTCGCGCTTCAAAACTGGCAGGCAAAACCTTAATTCCAGCAATTGTGCGCGATTATACCGACGAACAGGTCTTAGAAATTACGGTTTTGGAGAATTTACAGCGTGAGGATTTATCGCCGATTGAAGAGGGTCAAGCATTTGTGACGTTAATCAAGAAGCTTAATTTAACGCAAGATGAAGTGGCCAAAAAGGTTGGTAAAAGTCGACCGTATATTACTAATTATATTAGACTTTTACAGTTGCCAGACTCGGTTAAGGGCTTGGTAGAAACTCGAAAACTTTCAAACGCTCAAGCGCGCGCATTGCTGAAACTACAAGATCCTGAGGCAATTGAACGATTAGCAAAAAAAGTCGTTAATGAAGGATTGACTGTTCGGC
The DNA here is from genome assembly GCF_033095985.1 of Xylocopilactobacillus apicola. Taxonomy (NCBI): domain Bacteria; kingdom Bacillati; phylum Bacillota; class Bacilli; order Lactobacillales; family Lactobacillaceae; genus Xylocopilactobacillus; species Xylocopilactobacillus apicola. The sequence continues at coordinate 1,478,957 of NZ_AP026802.1, read as the reverse complement.
AGATTGAGAAATATATTGATGAAAATCAAGGTGTGAATAAGGCAGCGAAAAAGACTGCAGTTGAGCCAACTCCTTTTGTCAGAAGTACGCGCAGTTCACTTGAAGATTTGTTAGATACGAAGGTCAAAATTCAGCAGTCGATGCGCGGAAAAGGGAAAATTGAAATTGATTTTGCCTCTGAGGATGACTTAGCGCGGATTATCGGTTTGTTAAACGTTGAGGCTGATTAATGGAGATTTGGCTTAATGATCAGGTAGTGATGAAAAAACCACATGCTTGTGGAAAAAATCACTGGCAAATAGTGAGAGTAGGTGCGGATATTGGAATCATTTGCCTTGCCTGTCAGCACAAAATTGTGCTGCCGCGAGCTGATTTTTTAAAAAAATGCAAAAAAATTGAACATACCCCTGAAAGTACTGATGGTTCAGGGCGAGTAATAATTGATAGGTTAGGAGATAAATGAGTTTAACAGCAGGAATCGTTGGGTTACCCAACGTTGGAAAGTCCACATTGTTTAATGCAATTACAAATGCCGGAGCGGAAATGGCAAACTATCCGTTTGCAACGATTGAGCCGAATGTCGGAGTTGTTGAAGTTCCGGACAAACGGCTAGATCGACTTCAAGAAATTATCCCTGCCAAAAAGATTATTCCGACTACTTTTGAGTTTACCGACATTGCTGGGATTGTAAAAGGTGCCAGTAAAGGTGAAGGATTAGGAAATAAGTTTTTGGCAAATATCAGGGAAGTTGACGCGATTGTTCACATTGTTCGAGCATTTGATGATCCTAATATTACTTCAGTGACGGGAACAGTTGATCCGAAAGATGATATTGAAACAATCAATTTAGAATTAGAAATTGCTGATTTAGATAGCGTTACTAAGCGATTAGGACGAGTAGAAAAAGTGGCTCGAGCTCATGATAAAGAGGCAATGGCTGAACTACCGCTCTTACAAAGAATTAAAAAGGCTTTAGAGGAGGGCAAGCCCGCTCGGTCATTAGAATTTAATAAAGATGAAGCGAAAATTGTGAAAGGGTTCTTCCTCTTAACCACTAAGCCGGTAATCTATGTTGCAAATATTAGTGATGAAAGTATTGCTGATCCGATGCAGTCACCATATTTTAAAGTGGTTAAAGAAATTGCCGATAGTGAGAACTCACCTGCCTTAGCCATTTCAGTGAGAACTGAAGAGGAAATTTCAGAACTTGATCCAAGTGATCGCTCAGATTTCTTAGCGGACCTTGGGGCAAAAGAGTCAGGACTTGATCAATTGATTCAAGCAACTTATCGTTTGTTGGGGCTTGGGACATTTTTCACTGCTGGCGGTAAAGAAAACCGTGCATGGACCTATAAAGTTGGAACCAAGGCACCACAAGCTGCTGGAATAATTCATAGTGATTTTGAGCGTGGTTTTATTAGAGCAGAAACTGTATCTTTTAGTGACTTAGATCAGTATGGCAGTATGGAAGCAGTAAAAGAAGCAGGTCGATTAAGAATTGAAGGCAAGGATTACGTTGTTCAAGACGGAGATATTTTTGAATTTAGGTTTAATGTCTAATGAGTGATAAAAAAGAGAAAGTTATCGAGCAAGAAGCTCCAAAACATTCGCAAGATGAATTGACAAAGAAAAACAGTGATTACGTTTTTCAATTACGCAAAGTTTTGGTCAATGAAGAAAATTACAGCGAACAAGAAGCTGACGAATATGTCGAAAGCATTTTAGGCGAAATTATCGAAGCTCAGCGCAAAGGGATGCCAGCTAATCGTCTTTATGGAACACCTCGGAAAAAAGCAAGTGATCATATTAAAGGCGAAAAATCGAAGCCAGCAAGTAAATTTAGCATTCTTTGGCTAGATAACTCAGTGATTTTTGCCTTCCTGCTTAGCGCAATGACTTGTTTAGTGCTGTTGACGTCCAAAACCAAGTCGGCCTCTAGTGCGAGCGGAATTGTGACTGTTATTTTAATGTCAGCGGAGTTTGGCTGTCCGTGGGCATATTTCACGCGCTGGATGTCTCAGCCGAAAGAAGAGCGAGCTTCCTGGCTTAAATTAATTGGTGTAATTATCCTCGGATTCTTAGGATTGCTTGTTGTGACGGGAATTGCAGCAATTATTCCGCCTGCGTTCAATCCAACATTTGACGCCTTTATTTACTTAGTTCTGGCAGCCTTACTGTTCGGAGCGCACTATTATTTGAAACGCAAGTACCATATTGTTGGAACAATTTTCTAGTTTACAAATAGACCTGAGATATTGAGGTCTATTTTCTACGATTAGTCAAGTGATTTTGAAATTTTATTTTAAATATTTTTATTTTGATTAATCAGCAAGGGACAAATTGTTCCTTGTTTTTTTATAAAGGATCCTGATTTCTGAACTTTTAAATTCAAACTCAAAAATATTTTAAGTGATCTCAAGTAGAAACTTTGCTTCATAAAGTTCAATTTCAACTATCGCTAATCACTAAAATCTACTGGAATATTCAATTTTTTCCTGCACCAAATAAACCACCACTGATGAATTTTTTTCTAAATGGTGTTATAGTACTCTTGTAATCAGAAATAACCTATTGGCGCTTTGTCGTCGGATGATAAGAATATTTCTGATTTTTAATGATCAGGATGTACATCGTTCTAAGCAGGCGGTGCATCGAAGCAATGGCAATCTTCTTCGTCGAATGAGACGGGGCTGATTGCTTTTTGTTTCGGTAATAATCTGCAACATGCATCTGCTTAGAAGTTTTACTGCTGGTTGAAGAGACAATATTCATCACCATCTGATAAAGAATTTTGCGCCCATAAGGATTCCCCCGTTTACTGATGTGATCGGCTGCTTCGTAATTTCCCGACTCATAATGTCTCAGATCAATTCCAATATAAGCATTCACTTTATTAGCTGAAGTAAAACGTCTAATGTCACCGATTTCGGCAATTAAAAGAACGGCGGTTACTTCGCCAATGCCTGGAATACTAAGTAAGATCTCATATTCAGGGAGGTCTTGAGCCAGTTCAATCATTTCTTGAATTAAGTCATGCTTTAAATCTTGAAGTCTGAGTGCCTCGTCAGCCAAGTAACGAACCTGCTTGATCATGCTTGAATTACTGCTGACAGCTGGATGACAGGCTTGGGCTAAATCTTGTAGTTTAGCTGCAATCTTTAGTGCCCTGGCTTGTGACATATTCTTATTGGTAGAATTAAGCACCACTGGTGCTAGTTCTTCAGGATCTCCAGTGGGAACCATCGTACTCAGAGGATATCTCTTAACTAAGTTCCAATAGAGTGTGCCATTAGGCGTGCTGAGAATTCTCTCAACACTTGGAAAAGTCATTTGGAGTGCTCGATGAAGCCTCGTCTTCGCTCGAACTAGATCTGTACTGATTTCCTGGTAGAAACGACTCAAATCTTTTAATTGATCATAAACGGGATCTTGCTGATAACTAGGTTTACGATTTAGTTGAAACTGAGTTTGAGCCAAATTAAAAGCATCAGTAGCGTCAGTTTTACGAGGACGCAGACTGTCTAACTGTTTCTTGGCAACTAAGGGATTAAGGCAAGTATATTGATACCCGTGATCTTGCAGTAACTTTTGTAAACTGCGGGAGTAGACCCCAGTGGCTTCAAAGACGATCTCTGGTTCTTTAACCGAGTTAAGATCATTTAAAAGGCGATCAAAACCGATCTGATCATTGTCAAATTTATATTGGTTCACGACATTTTGATCAACGGATATGGCAACATTTGAAGTCTTGCTGCTGATATCAATTCCGAAAACAGTTCTCATTATTTAGTACATCCTTTCTTGAAGTTGAGTTCATTAAATCTTTATCTATCTAATTTTCTATACCCGACGACATGCGTCCAACATTCTACGAACAGACCTTAATAAAGATCATGAAGCTGCCAGTTTTTTTTACGACGACAAAGCGTCAAAAAGACCTACGACTTGTGCAACTTCATGCCTACTGTAACATAAAAAAAGTAGGGAACAGATGAATTCCGTCGAATCCATCTATCCACTACTAATCTTAGAATGTTTTTTTGAATATTATTTGGCTTCTGTCAAAAAAATTAAGATTTTTAACAATTAAAAATAATTTAATCGTGTATAATAGTAACTAGAACGTGCTCTAAAACGATTTATTTTTTTTGGAGGAAAATTATGAAAATGAATAAAGTTAAATATTTAGGCCTTTGTGCCACAACCTTGTTGACAATTGCTCCGGTAGCAAATTCGGCAGTAATTTTGGCAGGTCAACCAATTAGAACGGAAACAGTTAGGGCTGACGAGGAGACAACTTTTGTTAGTGCTCTTAAAGCAGGGTTTAGTTCCGATGTTAATTTAACTAGGAGTCAAATTAAAGATTTGTCTACTGGTAGTTTTAAAAAAGCAATGGAGTCTGATAAGACTTTTAAGTACTCAACAACTACTGCTGGTGAAATGTATAAAGAAACTGGACAAGGTAAAGATAATCTTTCACTGTATGATAATCTAGAAGTTCCTTTCTTGAAGCTGCTCGTTAAAAGCGGAGCTAAGATGGGAACGTTGGCTACTTTGGGCACAAGTATCTCAATGCAGATTACAGGTACTAAACTTACCCCTGCTCCAACTAGTGAATCAGATTTAGTAACTAAATTACAAGGTTTGCGGGCTGGAGATCAGGTAAAAGTCGATTTATCTATGAGTGATAATTCGACACCTGTTAAAACAGGATCGTTCTCAATCAACGTCACTGTTACTGCTGATCCAACAAATAAAATTAAATTAGCTGCCCCTGATGATATTACAGCTACAGCTAGTAGTAATACGGCTGATAAAGTAGCTAAGGCAGCTGATATTAAGGACGCAAGTGGTAATCAGGCTTTCCATGCAGAGGCTTTTGGCGCAGCTACAGACTATTACTATGCAGTTGACGGAAAAAACCAATTTGCTAAGCTCAATACGTTTAATTTGAATGTTTTGGGAAATGGAACTGGTGCAGTTGTTAATCAGTTGATACCGATCAAATATACAAATACGATTGCTTCTAAGTTTGATCCAAGCAGTTTTGTTTTTCTTAACACTGACAATAGTGGTAAAATAACCAAAATTGTTCCAACACCGGGTCCGACAACATTTGCTTATGTTCAAAGAAAAGTTGTTGTTGGAACCCCAGCCTATCCAATATTTAGATATACCACAGTTTATCAAGGAGTTTCAGCAACTAATACTCTTGAAAATGGTGATATTCTAGCACCTAATTCAGTTGACCAAACTAAATTGACTTACGTTTACAATGATTCAGGCAGCTTGGCGAAATTAAGGGATTACTTAAACGGTGATTTTAAAACTGATTCCAATGGAGCTGGGAAGTTAACAGCGTATAAAGATAGTCCGACTGGAACTAAATTAGCAATTACTTTTGAATTACCAGATTTGACTGCTAATACAAGTCCACAAAATGTCATTGCTAAGGCATTTAATGCAGATACTGGTGCGACTTCAACCATCAAAATTCCTGTAAAAGTTACAGATATTCCAGATCCTTCCGTGGCGCCAACCGTAACTAAGTTTCCGTCTGGGGACGTTATCGTTAACAGTCGGTTGGTAACAAAGCTTGATCCAACCAGTCTTGTTGCTGCTACTTACGTTGGTGCTGATAATAAGACTCGTGATCTACCAAGCCGCTACATCAAAGTTACCGTTGAGAACTCTAAGGGCGAAGCGGTGAGCCTTAACTACGACGGGACAATCCCGACAACTACTGCTGGAACTTACAAGGTTCACTTCGTCTTTTCAAATCCATCCGACGCTAATAAAAATGTCAAAAAAGATTTGACGATGAAGGTAAACTCAGCTGATTTGAGTGCGCCAACTATTACTGGGTTCAAAGATAGCGCAGTTTATAATTTATCCAATAATAAGCAAAAAGAAGTTAGCCCGCTTGCACAAATTTTAGGCATGGGGGACGTAAAAGCTACTTTTGTTGGTGTTGATGGTGCAAATCATACGATTGATCCAAAAAATATTACTTTTGATATCAAAAATTCTTATGGCCAATCAGTGTCCTTAAATTCTAACAATTGTATTCCAATGACTACTCCGGGCACTTACACAATTACTTATATTTGGGCTAATCCAGACGATCCAACAAAAACTACTAAAAAGAGTTCAACTTTAATTGTGAATTCAGTGGTTAGTGAACCGATGGCTGCGAAATACAGTAATAATCAAGTGGCTGATCCGACGATTGACACTAATACTAAGAGTTTTAACACTTTAAGCAACATATCTTTTAATTTGACTTATACAGATCCAAATTCTAGTACGCCAACAACTCCGACGACTGTGGCGGTTCCAAATAATTTCGTGGACGTTAAGGTTACTAAAGATGATAAAGAAGTAGCACTAACGAATTATGCGTTTACTCCATCTGAGGGAACTTACACAATCACTTATAAAGTTACTAATCCAAAGGATAATGTTATTACTTTGAATTATACGAGAACGCTAACGGTAAAAAGCGCCTCTGCTAAGCCAACTCCAAATCCTACTCCATCTCCATCGAGTCCAACAATTCAATATTCAGAAGGAGTCGTTTGGATTAATTATGTTCCGGGGTATGGAATTAATCTTTGGCTAAACAATAATTACAACGGTGGCGCTGAAAGAAATCCTGACGGAAGCTTGCGCAAATTACAACATGGAACTGCTTGGAAATACAATGCAGTTGCAACTTACGCTGACGGTAGTCAGTGGTACCAACTAGGAACTAATCAATGGATTCCATCAACTTATGCAAGTTTGACGGCAGTGGCAAGTCCAAATACTTGGGCTACAGTTAATCGCGAAGGGGTTGGGACAGTAAGTTATGTTCCAGGATACGGTATTAACGTATGGAGTTCTCCTGATCAACAAACTTGGACTAAGAAAATTTCTCACGGAACCGCTTGGAAGTATTTCAAGGTTGCAACTAAAAATGGTAAAACAATGTATAATTTAGGTGGAGATCAATGGGTAGACGGTCTTTACTTCTTCCCTAATTCTTAAAAATAAATTTTTGAGCAACCTCATTAGGAGGTTGTTTTTTTGAATCAAGGACCTTATGTGAAGTATTTCAAAAGCGGAGTTTGATTGCTATAATAACTAAGTGAAATTATTTTAATGTTCCCTGGGAGGGATTATAGAAAAATGAATAAATTTAAATATTTAGGAGTTTGTGCAACAGCATTGTTGACCATTGCTCCTGTTGCAACCAGTGCAGTTGCCTTCGCTTTTCAGCCGGTAGTCACAGATGTTCGGGCTGAAGTAAACTCAGATTATCAATCTTCTTTAGACAACGGCTTTAATTCAAACGCTAGTGTATCGTTGGATCAATTGAGTGGTTTAACTGATTTAGGTGGAGATTATAGTAGTGGTAATGGAAATATTGTTTATGACAATGTCGGAAATAGCAATTCGCTTTTTTCCACCAGTACCGACGCTTACGCAAAACTTTATGACAAGTTAAATAATAGTCTTTTAAGATTGTTGGTAAAAGATGGTGCAATAGTTGGTTTTCTTTCGAATTCAAATTATCGGACAACGATGAATGTCACAGGAGACAAAATAACTCCTGCGACAGGTTCAGGTGATTTGATTCATCAGTTACAGACGTTAAGTTCTGGTCAGACTTTTAAAGTTACCTTAACTACAAGAGATAGTGCGGGGGACGTTAAAGGAACAAAAGTTATTAATGTTACCGTTGTTAACAATCCAGCTAAGATTTCTTTGGGAAGCATTCCATCTCGGCGAGTAGATAATGGTAGTGCAACAAGTCAGACGGAGAATGGTTCAGATAATGCAGCAGTAATCAAGGATTATGCAGGTCGGCAGATCTTTTCTGCAATTGAATTGAACTCGGCTGTAAATAATTCGACTTATTACTATCAAAAAACCGGTTCAAGTGCGTTAATCACGAAGGATTATCGTAACTATGATCTGACCAGCAATAACACTGTTGAAGTTGTTAAGCAGTATATCCCAGTTCCTTATACCAAAGAAATTTCTGATCGCTATAACGCTAGAGATTTTGTTTTCTTAACTCAAGACGCCAATGATCAGAATTTAGCTACGATCACTAACACTCCTGTTACCCCAGGAAGTAATGCGGTGGCTTATGTTATCCGTCGAATAATTATTGGAAATGTTACTGATAAAAGTTATCCAGTATTTCGTTATGGTTCAACTGATGCTAATGGAACTACCACTATTTCCACGGTCAAAGATGGACAAACTTTGACGCCAAATAAAGTAGATGCTGCTAGCTTATCTTATACGTATAACGATCAAAATAGCCTAGATCAACTTAAAAACTATCTTGAAGGAAAATTCCAAACAACCACAGACGGTGCTGGTAATTTCAAAGCTTACAATAACATCGATACAGTTGATTCTAATAATAGTGAAGTTGGCACAATTAAGTTTATCTTGCCGCCGGTTGATGCTAAAACTGGGACCCAGTACGTTTTGGCGTCAGTTACTAATAATACTACTGGAATTGAAGCGACAGTTAAGATTCCAGTAACTGTGAAAGGTATTCCAAACGCAGCAGTAGCTCCAACGATTACAAAGTTCCCGGAAAACAGCCAGGTTACAGTTAACAGTAAGAGTACAACCAAGTATGATGCAAAGGCTGATGTTGCTGCAACTTATCTTGATGCTAATGGTGCAACTCAGACTCTTCCGGCAGCTAATATTTCAATTTCTGTTAAAAACGCAAACGGAAGTGATGTTGTTCTTAACAGTGACGGTACAGTTCCGACAACAACTTCTGGAACTTATACAGTTCACTATACTTTCACAAATCCAAACGACACTTCAAAAGTTGCAACTAAAGATTTAACTTTAACGGTCTCTTCTTCCGATTTAGTGGCTCCAACGGTCACAGGTTTTAAAGATAATGCAACTTATACTTTGTCAAATAATCAGCAAAAAGAAGTCAGTCCATTTGCTTCGGTTTTAGGAATGAGCGATGTTAAAGCAAGCTATGTCGGTTCAGATGGTGCAACCCACACTCTCGATCCTAATAAAGTGACTTTTAAAATTACTAATAAGCAGGGTCAAACGGTGGCGCTTAATTCAAATAAACTTATTTCAATGACCACTCCTGATACTCTGACAATTAATTACATTTGGACTAATCCAGATGATCCAACGAAAACAGTTACCAAAACTTCGACGTTGGTCATTAATTCGGTTGTCAGCCAACCGATTACTGCTAAATATAGCGGAAGTGAAACTGCTAATCCGAAGGTTATGGCTGGAACCCCGTTTAATGTATTAAATAACATGTCATTTACTTATAGTTATACTGATCCGTCTACTAGTACACCAACGACACCAATTACTGAAACAGTGCCAAATAATTTTGTTTCAGTTAAGGTGACTAAAGATGGAGTTAACGTTCCTTTGAGCAGTAACACATTTGCAACAAGTGCAGGGACTTACAATATTTCCTATAGTATTACTAATCCAAAAGATAACGCAACTACTTTGAATTACACTCGGACGTTGACTGTTCAACAATCAACTGGTCAGACGCCAGCGCTTGAAGATAAAGATGGGGTGTTGTGGATCAAGTATGTTCCAGGTTATGGCGTTAATCTTTGGAAAACGCCTGGTGTTACAGGTGGAGCCGAAACTCTGCCAGACGGAAGTTATCGTAAATTGAAACATGGAACTGCATGGAAATATTTCCAGACTGCTACTTATCCTGACGGGAGCAAGTGGTATAAATTAGGAAACAATCAATGGGTTTCAGCTTTATACGTTAGCTTGGTTGGAAACACTGATGATAGCTGGAATGTCCAACCTGTAACTGGCGTGGGAGTAATTAATTACGTTCCAGGTTACGGCGTTAATGTCTGGACTACACCAGATCAGAAACTCTATACGAAGAAATTGCCGGATGGTACAGCGTGGCAATTTTTCAAAATCGCAACAAACAATGGTAAAACTATGTATAATCTTGGCGGAAATCAATGGGTTGATTCTCAATATTTTGTGCCAAAAGGATAGTGAGCTTTCGGGCAGTCTTCTAAGGAGGATTGCTTTTTTTACATTCCCGCCCCAATTGTTAAAGAATTGTGAAGTTTATGTGCAATTTTGTCACGGGGCGTGCACGGCAAATGAAAATATGTATAATGGAACCATGGAAATTAAAAAATTAAAAAACTTGGAGGATAATTAATAGATGAGTTTAAATAAAGTAAAATATTTTGGGTTGTGTGCAACGGCATTATTAACGATAACTCCAATTGCAACAAGCGCAGTAACTATTGCGTCTCAGCCAATTACGAGTGATGTTGTCAAGGCGGATGCTATCGATACAGATTATCAAAATTCATTAACTAATGGATTTGGTTCGACAATTAATGTGACTGCTAGTCAACTAGCTGATTTAGCTTCTACTGCGATCAAGGGTGAAATAAGTCAAGGATCATTTGTTTATGATAATGTTGGCCCTATTGCTACTAATACAAAAGTTCTTTTTGATAATACTAGTAGTAGTCCAGCAGCTGATGCTGATCTTTATACAAATTTGCAGGACAGTTTTCTGAAACTTTTTGTTTCTACAAATTCTAAAGTTGGATTCTTGGCAAAAGCTAATGTTAAAACGAAAATGACTATTACAGGTCCTAAGTTGAGTACTCCAACTAGTGCAAGTGATCAAGTTCGTCAGCTTCAGACTTTGACAGATAATGATAAATTCTCTATTGCGTTATCAACTACAAATGCAAGTGGTGATGTAATCGGAACAAAGACAATTAATGTTACAGTTAGTCCTAAACCAGCTAAAATTGGTTTAGCACCAGTTGCTGGAATTACTGCTACTACATCTACAACTAATCTTTCGACTGAAAATGCAACTGATGTAGCAAAAGCTATTAAAAACTCACGTGGGGAACAAGCCTTCAAAGCAAGTGATATCAGTAGTTTTGTTGCAGCCGGTCATCCTTTCTACTATGCGGTAGATACTACTGGTGCATTTACTGCAAGTACTGCAACTTCAAAATATGAATTAGCTAGCGGAGTAACTGGTGCAGTTTATACTCAATTGATCCCAATTGAATATACAAGAACAGTTGCTGATACTTATGATGCAAGCAGTTTTGTATTCTTAGACAGCGCTAATAAAATAACTGCTACCGTTCCTGCTGCCGGAGCAGGAGAGGTTGCTTACGTTAAACGTCAGGTAACAGTTGGTACTGTTGCAAGTAAGGACTATCCAGTATTCAAGTATCTGTTTAGTGGTAGTTCAAATCCTACTTATAAGAACGGTGATGTTCTTACTGTGAATTCTACAGATAAAGAAAAATTGACTTATAAGTACAACGATCAAACAACATTCGATGCAGTTGAAACTTTTGTAAAAGGTGCGGATTTCAATGGCAATCTTAAAGCATACAAGAGTGTTAGTACTAACGATGCTGGTGTAGGTGCAATTACCGAGTCTATCAAGTATACGATGCCTGATATTAAATCAACAGCAGCTACTTCTTATGTATTGGCAAGTATAACAAATTCTGATAATGGAACTACAAGTACAGTTAAGATTCCTGTTACTGTAACTGATATTCCAACTCCGTTAACAGCTCCAACAGTTACAACTTTCCCAACAGCTGATCTTAATGCTACGAGCAAGACAACTAAGAGCATTGACCCATTGAGTGGTGTTAAAGCTACTTACGTTGGCAGCGACGGTAAGACTAAAGATTTAACAAAAGATAACATCAAGATTACTGTTACTGACTCAGCTAACAAAGATGTTGCGTTGAATTCTGATGGTACAGTTCCTACAACAACTAACGGAACTTACAAGATTACTTATGTATTCTCTAACCCAGACGACACATCTAAGACTGTAACTAAGACATTGAACCTTACTGTTACTGATACTAACTTAGTTGCTCCAACAGTTAATGGTTTTGTTGAAGGTACTTACACATTGTCTAACGTTAACCGCAAGTCAATCAATCCATTTGATGCTCTTTTGAAGACTGATAAGATTGATGCTTCATACGTTGGTTTAGACGGTAAGAAGACAGCAATTGCTAACGACAAAGTCAAAGTTACAGTTGCAGATTCAGCTAACAAAGCAGTTGCTTTAAATAGCGACGGCACAATCCCAATGACAACTGTAGGTACTTACAAAGTAACTTACACATTTGCGAACGGTGACGATGCTGCTAAAACTACGGCTAAAACTGTAACTCTTAATGTTAATGCTGCAACAACTGGAATGCCAGTAGCTGTTTATCATCAAGGTGCAACTCAAGATGTTACAACTACAACTAAAGACACTCCTAGCATTAACCCAACAGACGGTTCAGTAACATTCAGTTACACATACACTGATGCCGGAAGTTCATCTCCAACAACAGCTGATGTATCTAAAGATTTAATTTCAGTTAGTGTTACTAAAGATGGCAAAGCTGTTTCATTAGATTCAGCTGGTAAATTCGCAACAGAAGTTGGAACTTACAAAGTTAACTATTCAGTTATCAATCCAAAAGATAATGCAACCGTCTTGAACTATACTAGAACATTTACTGTTAATGCTCCAACTCCAGCACCTGTTGGACCAACAATTACTCCTGAAAATGGAATAGTTTACGTTAATTATGTTCCTGGCTACGGTGTAAATGTTTGGAAGAGCAGCAATACTAAAGATGGTGCAGAAGCACTTGCTGATGGCTCTCTTCGAAAATTACAACATGGTACTGCATGGAAGTATGATCAAGTTGCAACTTACGCTGATGGTTCAACTTGGTATCGTGTTGGTAAGAACCAATGGATCCAAGGCGAATACGCAAGTAAGACAGCTGTAGTTGCTCCTAGCTCTTGGTCAATCACTGATATCGAAGGTGTTGGTACTATTAACTATGTTCCTGGTTACGGTGTAAACCTTTGGACTTCTCCAGACCAAACAACTTGGACTAGAAAACTTGACCATGGTACTGCATGGAAGTACTTCAAGATTGCTAGAAAAGATGGTGTAACAATGTATAACCTTGGTGGTAACCAATGGGTTGACGGCACTTACTTTAAATAATCAATGATTTTAGATAGTCTCCATTTGGAGGCTATTTTTTTTGGTTAAATAAGGTACTAAATTGAGAAGATTACGCTTATAATGTAGTTAATAAACTGGAGGAATAACTAATGAACTTAAAGAAAATCAAATATTTAGGGGCTTGCGGCGCAGTTTTATTAATCGCTACACCAGTAGTTAGTAATACAGCAGCTCTAACTGCACACTCGATTAATGTTGTTAAGGCTGATGAAGAGTTGAATAATTTTCAATATGCATTGAATAATGGGTTTAACGAACATGTCCAGATTTCGCTTGAACAAATTCAAAAGTTGGCTAGTAATGCAATTAGAGGAAATTTTTTACCAAACGGGGACATTAATTATAAAGTTGTTGATTTACATGACGGAACTGACAATTATCTTTTTGATGATAAGGTATCACTTCCGGATGCGTTAAGACCTAGTTTACGTGATGGTCTTTTGAAAATTCTTGCTAATCCCAATGCAGGCGTCGAAATTTTAGCGATGCCTGAAACAAATATGACAATTAAGCTAAAAGGTGATAAAGTTGCTGGTGCTACTAGCTCTGCAGATTTAGTAAGCAAACTCAAGCAATTAAAAGATGGCGATAGCTTTTTTGTTAATCTTACAATTACGACAAGGACAGGGGAGGAAATTGCATCCAGGGATATTAATGTTAAATCTCTCGACCGTTCTAAGATTTCATTTAGAAAAGTAGCGCCAATTTTTGTTACTCCTGGCACAAAGACGGTAAAAACTGTTGATGCACAGGATCAATCTAACAGGATTGCGGATTCTAATGGTAGTCGGGCATTTGCAAGAAACCAAATAATCACTGAGGGTTTGTACTACGGAAATGTCGGGGATAGTCATTATGATACTCCTGAAAAAATGACTACTTACGAGTTGAAACCAGGAGAAGCCGAATCAACTTATACCCAATTGATTCCAGTATCTTTTACAGAAGGAGTATCTGATCATTTTGCGAACAGTAATTTTGTTTTCTTAAAGAACGATGGTAGTGGTGATGTTGATCCAGATGGTCCAAGTGAAGGCACCAAGATTGCATATATTGCTCAACCAGTGATTGTTACCACTTCGACTCAATCGAAGGCGACAGTTCCAGATGTCATTAGATTTCCGAGTGCTCTTAATGTATCAACTACTTCGACTAAAGAAATTGATCCGTTAAACGGGATCACAGCAACTTACTATGACAAAAATGGTGAAAATCAAGTTTTTCCTAATGGTAATATTCAAGTGTCAGTCGTTGATGCCAATAATAAGGAAGTCGCTTTGAATGCTAATGGGAAAATTTCGGCTGTAGCTGGAGATTATACTGTCAACTATTTGTTTGTAAATCCAGATGATTCAAATAAAAAAGTATCGAAAAAAGTTAAACTGACAGTGATTGATGGTAAATTTGATTCTCCAAAAGTTGATAATTTTGTTGAGGGAACTTTTAAGCTATCAAATGTTTCACTTAAATCTATTAGTCCGTTCGATCAAGCGCTAAATACTGATAAAATATCGGCTTCATACGTAGATAAAAGTGGAAAAGTCATGCCAATTGATAATAGTAATGTCAAGGTTAATGTGACGGATTCCAATAACAAGGCCGTTGCGCTAAATTCAAATGGGACAATCCCGTTAACTGAACCCGGTACTTACCAAGTGAATTATACATTTGTTAACGGCGATGATCCGACCAAGACAACGACAAAAACAATAACCTTAAAAGTGAACAGTGCGACTGTTGGAACGATGAATCCGATTTACGCACAAGGCTTTGAGAGTTATGAAGAACGTTTAAGCAAAGGATCTTATATTGACCCGCTTGAAGGATTAAGTTTTATTTTTAATTACATTGATCCCGATCTTGATGAGAATCCTAATATTGAGACAGTCTCTAGAAATTATATCAAGGTAAAAGTTACAAAAGGTAAAGATCGGAAAGAGGTTCCTTTGAATTCTGAAGGCAAGTTTAAGGACGAAATTGGGGAATACCTTGTCGAAATTACCGTAATTAATCCCATAAATAATGATAAAATTTTGAATTACAGTCGTAGTTTTATATTTTCTAAAGACGATCCGAGTCAACCAAAAGTAATTTCTGAAACAGGTGTTGCTTACATTAATTATAAATGGGGCTATGGGGTAAGTATTTGGAAATCCAGTGATATTAATCACGGGAAAGAAACCTTGCCTGATGGCAGTCAGCGAACTTTGTTGACAGGAACTGCTTGGAAATATGATCAGAAAGTAGTTTACCCTAATGGTGAAATTTGGTACCGTTTGGGGGATAATCAGTGGATCCAAGGGCAATATGTAAGTTTGAGTCCGCTTATTAATTCTAATTGGGTTATCACTGATGTGAGTGGTGTCGGGACTATTAATTATGTTCCAGGCTACGGGGTGAATCTTTGGGATTCACCAGATCAAGGCTCCTCTAGTAGGAAGTTAGCACACGGAACAACGTGGAAGTATTTTAAAATTGCAAAAAAAGATGGCAAAGTGATGTACAATCTTGGTGGTAATCAGTGGGTTGATGGGCAATATTTCAAATAAAGGTTACTAATTGTAAGTAATTGATAGAAAAATATTTTTAATTTATAGTATGAAAAATCTTTAAAAAAGGTTACAATGAAATGGTTGACGATTAAAAACAAATTTAATTTGTGGAGGAATTATAAAATATGACGTTAAATAAAATTAAATATTTGGGGATTTGTGCGACAAGTCTTTTGACTGTTGCGCCCCTCGCTACTAGTATGGTAAGCGTTTTTGCTCAACCGACGACGGTAGTTAAAGCTGAAACAACCGATCCAGCTTATCAGAAATCATTAGACGAAGGATTTAGTAATAATACTCAAATCACAGTTGATCAGTTACAAAAGCTTGAAGATTATGATTTTGGAGCTAATTTTAACGCTCAAGGGACTATTACACTCTATAATGTTTACAATAGTAGTAAGGGCCATAACAATGCACTTTTTAGTGGTGCAGGGGACAGCGATAAAAATTTATCTAATATGTTAAATGTGCACCTTTTTAATTTTCTTGCTAATCCGTTAGCGAAAGTTGGGAGTTTAGCTAAAGAGGATTATGCAACAGCTGTCCAGTTTAAAGGGGACAAACTTAGCGGAGCAAGTTCACCAGTTGAGCTATCTAAGAAATTAAGAGCTTTAACAGATGGTGATAGTTTCTTGGTGACTTTAACGACCACTAATTCGGCAGGAAACGTGGTTGGCGTTAAGAGTATCAATGTTAAAGTGTTTAATCGTGCAAACATGAAAATTCAAAAGTTAGCACCAGTTTATGTTAAACCAGGAACTCAAACAACTACTTATATTGACGAAAAACAATTAGCACCTAAAATTCTGGACGGTGCTGGTAATCCTGCCTTCCCAGAGAGTCGGATCATTCCTAACGGTGTTCGTTACGGGTTAGAAGGAGCTACTAAATATGTTTCAGCTTTTGATATGCCAACTTATGAATTAAAAGCTGGTTCTAAGAGCACTACGTATAATCAATTAATTGAGATGTCGATTGATACCGGTAATTCGATTCGTTATGCAGACAATAATTATGTTTTCTTAAGATCTGGCAATGTCGATGCTAGCGGAACAGCAACAACGGCAGCAACTGGCACAGCTTTAAAGGGTTATATCGTTCAACCAGTGATTGTTACAAGTGATGGCAAGCCAGTTGATGCACCAGCGAGCACGACTGCACCTACTGCGACGGTTCCAGCAGATTTTAATGTGAACAGCAAAACTACTAAGAGTATCGATCCGATGAAGGGTGTTTCGGCAACTTATGTTGATAAGAGTGGCAAAACTCAGACTTTGGCAGTTGCTAACATCAAAGTTACGGCAAAAGATGCTAAAAATGCAGATGTTAAAATGAATGCTGATGGTTCATTGCCAACAACTACTGACGGAACTTATACGCTAACTTATGTCTTCACTAACCCTGATGATGCAACTAAGACTACAACTAAAACAGTGACAGTGACAGTTGCTGCGACAGATGTTACAGTCGGTGCACCAACGGTTAATAACTTTGTTGAAGGCACTTATACTTTGTCAAACGTTAAAAACAAATCAATCAGTCCTTTTAACGCGACGATGAAGACTGACAAAATTGATGCTTCCTATACCGATAAAGATGGTAAAGTGCAAAAAATTGACAATACCAAAGTTAAAGTAGCAGTTGTTGACGCTAGTAACAAAGCGGTTGCGTTAAATAGTGATGGCACAATTCCGATGACAACTGTTGGTACTTACAAGGTAACTTACACATTTGCTAACGGTGACGATGCAACGAAGACGACGGTTAAGACGATTAATCTGACGGTTAATAGTGCGACAACTGATGTGCCAAAGGCTACTTATTATCAAGGTGCAAGTCAAAATGAAGAAGTATTGCTTAGCGAAAATGAAACGGCAATGATTGTGCCGCTAAACGGTTTGTTGCTTTTTAAGTACACTTATACAGATGCGGGTAGCTCGACTCCGATAACTGATGATGTTCCTAAAGAATGGATTTCTGTTAGCGTCACTAAGGATGGTCAGCCAGTTAAAACAAATACTGTAGGTGATTTTAAACCAGAAGCTGGTATTTACAAAGTGGAATATACTGTAGTTAATCCAAAAGATAACTCGTTTGTTTTGCACCATACGAGAACTTATACGATTAAAGCAGCCAAAATTCCAACAGTAACTAACGAAAGTGGTGTTGTGTACATTAATTACGTACCTGGTTATGGCGTTAATTTGTGGAAGAACAACAACACAACTGATGGAGCTGAACAACTAGCTGATGGTACTAATCGGAAATTAGCTCATGGCAGTGCTTGGAAGTATGATCAAGTTGCAACTTACGCTGATGGCAAGACATGGTATCGTTTGGGTACAAACCAGTGGGTTCAAGGTGAATATGCAAGCAAGACTCCCGTTGATAATCCAAATGATTGGAAGATTACTGAACAAGCAGGAGTTGGTAAAGTTTACTTCACTCCAGGCTACAGCGTTAACGTCTGGACTTCACCAGATGCGAAAACTTGGACTAAAAAGATTCCTGATGGTTCAAGCTGGAAATACTTTAAGGTCGCTCATAAACCAGGCAAGATGATGTACAATCTTGGCGGTGACCAATGGGTTGATGCAGCTTACTTCAAATAAGCAATAAAAAAATCTGAAGTAATTCAGATTTTTTTGTTTTCTAATTAGCAATTGGTAATCGATAATTTTTTAAGGCTTGACCAAGCCGTAAACATCCTTCGCAAATTTGTTCATCGGTTGGTTGAGTAAAATTAAGTCGAGCACCATTAAGGACATTTTTTGAGGTAAAGAGATTTTTTGAAGGGACAAAAGTCACATTAGCTTCTGGAAGCAAGTATTGATCGAGAAATTCCTCTGTGTCAAAATTGTTTGGTAATTTGAGCCAGATGAAAAATCCGCCTTCCGGATTATTAAATTCAACTTCTTCTGGTAAATTCTCAGCCAGGGCCTGATACATTAAATCTTTTTTTTGGCAATAGATATTTCGAACTTCATCAATATGTTGATCGATATCATTTGCGGCTAGATAATCATTAACGGCATGCATCGTTAAACTGCTGGTTTCAATATCAGTACTGCCTTTTAAAGCTGCCAAATCTGCTCGCATTTTGGGCGTTGCGACCAACCATCCTAAACGCATTGCAGGAGCTAAAATCTTACTAAAACTGCCAATATAGATAACTCTGCCCTGAGTATCAAACTGTTTGATTGTGGGTAGTTGGGTCCCAGTATATCGAAGGTCTCGGTAAGCCTCATCTTCAACAATGACTACGTCATAACGATTAGCAAGTTCTACTATTGCTTTGCGCTTTGCAGTTGACATCACGACTCCCGTTGGATTTTGAAAATCGGGAATTGTATAAATCATCTTAACTTCGTGATGCTTCAAAATATGTTCCAGGGCATCAATATTCATGCCGTCGTTGTCAACGGGGACCTCGTAAAAAGAAGGCTCGACTGCATCGAAGGCGGCAAGTGCACCAACATAGGTTGGCGCTTCGACTACAATTCCGTCGCCTTTGTCAATTAAAAGCTGGGCCGCGAGACTTAACGCTTGTTGAGCACCTTGTGTGAATAAAATGTCCTCACTTTTAGCATTTACCCCATAGCGTTTCATTTTTTGAGTAATTTTATCTCTCAGAGGAAGAAGTTGTTCTGCCGAATACTGAAATACACTTGGATCATCATTGGTAATTACTTCATGAAAAGCTTGTGCTAGTTCTTTTTGGGGAAAAAGCGAATTATCTGGTAATCCACCCGCAAAAGAAATGGTTTGAGAATCTCTTGTTTTGAAGATATCATTAAGTCCAGAGTTGATTGTTAAGTCGGTTCTGCTCGAAAAATTCATTCATTTATCTCCATTGATCTATAATGGTTATATTTTAATTCTATTTTTATGTGAAGTAAAACTCATTTATTTCACTGCAAGTTGAATTTTGTTCATCTATAGGAGAGAATCAAATGACAAATTTTAGTTACCAAGTTTTTAGAGAAGTAGTTGTGAAGGGAACTTTTACGCGCGCAGCCCAGAGTTTGAACGTGACGCCAAGCGCTGTCAGTCACAGCATTAATCAATTAGAAAAAGAATTAGGTTTTCCGTTGTTAATTAGAAATCGAACTGGCGTTGAACTTACTGCTGATGGCAAGACTTTGATGCCAGTTGTTCAAAGTATTCTTAATCTTGAAGACCAATTGCAGCAGGTTGCCAGTAATATTAATGGTTCTAATACCGGAACGGTGCGCATCGGGGCTTTTTCTTCTGTTTCGACAAATTGGCTTCCAAATATTATCAGACGATTTAAAGAAAAATATACTAACGTCGAGATTAATGTAATTCAAGGTGGATTTAATCAAATTATTGATCAGATTAAACAGGGACGCGTAGATCTTGGATTTTCGTCTTTACCTGTTGAAGAGGGAATCGTGGTGGAACCGCTCGTGCGTGATCAAATTTACTGTGTTACGCCTAGAGATTTTGTCCCCAATAATCAGAAATCAATTACCGATAAAGATGTTGCTAAGCAGAATTTTGTGCTTCAGCAGATTGACTATGATCGCGATACTAAAAGAGCTTTAGATCGTTACCGAGTTTCAAGTAATTCGATTAGTTATTCCATTGACGATCCTTCGATTCTGGCAATGGTTGAGTCCGGTCTGGGTCTGGGGATTTTGCCAGAATTAGCACTTAAACGGATGGTTGGAGATGTGAATATCTATCCTTTTGAAGAACCGTATTTTAGAACGCTTTGTTTAGTAATGAATCCAATTACGCAAAAATCACCATCAGTTTGTCGAATGAAAAAAACAATCGAGAGCTATTTAGCGGAAGTTTACGGCAAAAGATATCTAGGAGAATGATTTAGCGCTTTCAAAAAACCTTTGACATTTTTTGATTTTCACGATAAAGTCTATATTGGAGGAGATTATGAAAAACAAAAAACGTTTTATTGCTTTAATGCTATTATCGGTACTTTTAGTTTTAACAGGATGTGGAACTTCTGACAAGCAAACGTTAGTTAATCATTTTAATGATTTAGCTAATCAGAAAAATAGTCAGTTAAATTTTGATGTCAAAGTGACTAAACTTGATCTAGGAACCAAAATAAGCGCTACTGATCGTAGTTATGTATCGATTTTAAAAAGTAGTTCATTAACCGGTGATTTATCTTCAGATGGAACTAATGCAAAAGCAAGGATGAAGATTCATGCCTTAGAGGAAGAAGTCCCGCTTGAATTTGTTGGTAATCAGGATAAAGTTTATCTCAAGGGTGATTTTATTTCTTCAGTATATAAGGTGATGAGTGATTTTGACGCTGAAGAACCTGATGTTGATGCCTCAATATTTAAGGGTAAATACATTGATGTGATTGATGTACTAAAAGAAAGCGGGGAACTTAGTAGCAAACAGCAAAAAGAAACAGCCGCGGCCAGCAAATCAACGGTCAAGCTTCAAAAAAATCTAGCTACTTCGTTTAAGGAAGCAATCAATTCCCTGCCGCAAGACTCAGTGACTAAAAAAGATGGAGTCATCACTGCAGTCCTTCACAAAAAGGATTTTGTAAATCTATTAGAAAAATTCAAGAAAGATCTGGATCAAGATAAGGATCTCAAAGAAAATCCATTAAATCAAAAGGATATTGATAGTTTTAATTCTGAGTTCAAAACTTTTGATTATGTCATCAAATACAATCCTAAAGCAAACACGCTTAATTATACGATCACTTTAGCGCCTAAGGATGGCGGAGAAATTCAATTGCAGGTCAATACTAAGAGCAAAGAATTTAACGACAAAATTAAATTGCCAGCGAAAAGTGATATCATCGACGCCAAAACTATAATGGATGAATATGAAGATTTTTAGTAAAAAAACATTCTAAGATTAGTAGTGGATAGATGGATTCGACGGAATTCATCTGTTCCCTACTTTTTTTATGTTACAGTAGGCATGAAGTTGCACAAGTCGTAGGTCTTTTTGACGCTTTGTCGTCGTAAAAAAAACTGGCAGCTTCATGATCTTTATTAAGGTCTGTTCGTAGAATGTTGGACGCATGTCGTCGGGTATAGAAAATTAGATAGATAAAGATTTAATGAACTCAACTTCAAGAAAGGATGTACTAAATAATGAGAACTGTTTTCGGAATTGATATCAGCAGCAAGACTTCAAATGTTGCCATATCCGTTGATCAAAATGTCGTGAACCAATATAAATTTGACAATGATCAGATCGGTTTTGATCGCCTTTTAAATGATCTTAACTCGGTTAAAGAACCAGAGATCGTCTTTGAAGCCACTGGGGTCTACTCCCGCAGTTTACAAAAGTTACTGCAAGATCACGGGTATCAATATACTTGCCTTAATCCCTTAGTTGCCAAGAAACAGTTAGACAGTCTGCGTCCTCGTAAAACTGACGCTACTGATGCTTTTAATTTGGCTCAAACTCAGTTTCAACTAAATCGTAAACCTAGTTATCAGCAAGATCCCGTTTATGATCAATTAAAAGATTTGAGTCGTTTCTACCAGGAAATCAGTACAGATCTAGTTCGAGCGAAGACGAGGCTTCATCGAGCACTCCAAATGACTTTTCCAAGTGTTGAGAGAATTCTCAGCACGCCTAATGGCACACTCTATTGGAACTTAGTTAAGAGATATCCTCTGAGTACGATGGTTCCCACTGGAGATCCTGAAGAACTAGCACCAGTGGTGCTTAATTCTACCAATAAGAATATGTCACAAGCCAGGGCACTAAAGATTGCAGCTAAACTACAAGATTTAGCCCAAGCCTGTCATCCAGCTGTCAGCAGTAATTCAAGCATGATCAAGCAGGTTCGTTACTTGGCTGACGAGGCACTCAGACTTCAAGATTTAAAGCATGACTTAATTCAAGAAATGATTGAACTGGCTCAAGACCTCCCTGAATATGAGATCTTACTTAGTATTCCAGGCATTGGCGAAGTAACCGCCGTTCTTTTAATTGCCGAAATCGGTGACATTAGACGTTTTACTTCAGCTAATAAAGTGAATGCTTATATTGGAATTGATCTGAGACATTATGAGTCGGGAAATTACGAAGCAGCCGATCACATCAGTAAACGGGGGAATCCTTATGGGCGCAAAATTCTTTATCAGATGGTGATGAATATTGTCTCTTCAACCAGCAGTAAAACTTCTAAGCAGATGCATGTTGCAGATTATTACCGAAACAAAAAGCAATCAGCCCCGTCTCATTCGACGAAGAAGATTGCCATTGCTTCGATGCACCGCCTGCTTAGAACGATGTACATCCTGATCATTAAAAATCAGAAATATTCTTATCATCCGACGACAAAGCGCCAATAGGTTATTTCTGATTACAAGAGTACTATAACACCATTTAGAAAAAAATTCATCAGTGGTGGTTTATTTGGTGCAGGAAAAAATTGAATATTCCAGTAGATTTTAGTGATTAGCGATAGTTGAAATTGAACTTTATGAAGCAAAGTTTCTACTTGAGATCACTTAAAATATTTTTGAGTTTGAATTTAAAAGTTCAGAAATCAGGATCCTTTATAAAAAAACAAGGAACAATTTGTCCCTTGCTGATTAATCAAAATAAAAATATTTAAAATAAAATTTCAAAATCACTTGACTAATCGTAGAAAAAAGAGACAATCCTTGAAGATGTCTTTTTTACTTTGGCCGCGAAATTTTGACAAATGATGAGGCCGGAACGCGAATTAGATGATATTCATCAGCTACGCCGCCAGCTTTAAGTTTTAATCCATTCCAAAAATTATTTTTGTATCGAGCAAGCATTGTTGCAACGAAAGCTTTTTCGGAAGTAGTTTCATATTTCTCAATTTCTTTAGTAGGCCATTTGTATTGCTTTCCCGCGATGTTAATAGGATCTTTTCCATCAGAGATCGATGCATGCCAACTATCGGTTTCCTGTTTAGCGCCAGCAGTCCAATAAGTAAAGTACTGAATTGGTTTTTTACCTGTGGAAAGACGAGCCTTAACATAGTAACTGGGTTCTCCAGGTTCCAAAATTAAAGTATCGAAGGAGTAAGTGACCTTGATATTTTCATGATCAGAAAGATCAGGAGGAGTAAAGAAAGTAAACAAAGTTAAAGAGATCAACAAAACAAAGATAATCACGAAATCGATAAAATCTCTAATCATCGTGAATTGCTTAATTCCTTTTTCCTGACTAATAATCTCTAGTTTTAGGCGTCTAATTCTGATCCCGCGAATTAGAAAGTAAACAATGGCAATTGCCAAAATCCACATTATAACGCCAAATAAATTCCAAATATTCATAACAAAATTATAACCCATTTTTTCGGATAATTAACATATATTTGCAGATCAATGGTAAAATAGAGATTCGAAAAACACGTAGGAAGGTACCAAAAATGAAAATAGCTGTATTAGCCGGAGGGATTAGCACTGAACGCAATGTCTCCTTAGTTTCAGGAAAACGAATTTCCAATGCTTTGCGCCAAAAAGGCCACGAGGTTGCATTTGTCGATTCTTTTCTGGGAATTGAGAAACTGCCAAACGACCTCTCGACCCTATTCTCTTCAGAAGTTGTTGACTACGATATCGATATTGATACGTCAGTTTTAACAGAAGAGATGATTCGTAAATTACGGAAAGACGATGATGGGACTTACTTTGGTCCAAATGTCATTAAAGTTTTAAGCTCCGCGGAGATAGTTTTCATTGCGTTGCATGGTGGAGCAGGTGAGAACGGAAAAGTGCAAGCCTTATTAGATCTTTATAACATTAAGTATACGGGCTCTGATTATTTTGGCGCGGCAATTGCGATGAACAAAGCTAAATCGAAAGAGATCATGAAATATTATGGTTTGCCGACAGCTGATTTTGTTTCCATCAAGCGCGGTGATCCAATTCCAACTGAATTTCCTTTTGATTATCCAGTGGTAGTAAAGCCAGTAAATGGTGGTTCAAGCGTCGGTACGGTGATTGCTAAAAGTTACGCAGAGGCCCGTCAGGCAATTGAAAAGGATTTTGTTTTTGACGATGATATTATTGTCGAAGAATTTATCAAAGGCCGTGAATTTTCTCAAGGGGTTATTGGCACTCATGCCCTGCCAGCTGTTGAAATCACGGTAAATGATGGTTGGTATGACTTTGAGCATAAATTTAAAACTGGTAATACGACAGTATTTACTGCTCCTCCAAAGAATTTTTCGGCGGATTTGCAGCGACAAATGGATGAATTATCGATTAAAGCGGGCCGTGATTTGAATTTATCTAACTATTATCGTTTGGACTATCTGTTAAACGAAAACGGATTTTATATCATTGAAGCTAATGTTTTACCGGGGCTCACACCGTTATCGTTGATGCCGCAAGAAGCTGAGGCACAAGGAATTTCTTATCCAGATTTAATTGAAATGATTTTAGACGAAAAAGTGCGAATTTATCAGCAGTAATTAAAAAAAGAGGTGATCTTGACGGTCATCTCTTTTTTATAAGTCTTCGTGTTGAAAATTAAATTCGACCAGATCGAAGTTTGACTGGCTTTCACCATTTAGTTCAACAAATCGATCTGCATCTTTAGAAATCTGTCTTAAATCTAGCTGATCCATTTGGCGAGCAGCAAATAGACACCCACAATAGCTTTGACGATAAATGTTATATTCTTCACACATCTCAGTTGAACGTTGGAAACCATTGTTTTTCTTAAAATCAGATGGCAGCCATTTTGTGTTGTATAAATGCTGAATCTCAATACCAATTTGGTTAATTGTTTGAGCGTTTTTGTGAGGGCTGATCGTAAGAGACGTTCCAAAATAATCGTAATTGTTTTCTTGAGCATAAAGAGCCGCAGAAGTGAGCCGCAGGTTATAACAAACGTTACAGCGCAAGCCGCCTTCAGGTTCGTCATGCAGATCAGTAACTTCTTTAAGGTAAGTGTTAGGCTGATACTCGGTTTCGACCATTTTAACGTCATGACCCGTCTTTTCATTGAAATCATTAACAAAATTACGCAGCACGATTCGGCGGCGCTCCCATTCATTGCGTGGGTGAATGTTATTGTTGTAATAGTAAATTGTGAGATCGGCGTAATCGCAAAGATATTCAAGACTATATGTAGAGCACGGCGCACAACACGCGTGCATTAAGATTTTGGGGCGCTCTTCTAGATCCTGCCAGCTCTGGATTAACTTTTGAAGAATTCGATCATAATTAATTTTTTGATTTTGGTTCATCCGTTGAAGGATTTCATCTGCATTTTTCATCATTTTTTTCCTATTGATGCATTATAACTTAAAAAGAAACGGGTGACAAAAAACTTGTAAAATTTTGAAGTTAATGTCATACTCTGATTGAAAGAGAAGAGGAATTCCTCAGCTAATCAATAAATAGGTCAAAATCACAATTTTATAACAAAATCTCGACTTATTGATTCCTGGCTTGATGGAATTAGTGGTAATCCTCATTTGTATGTGGTTATTGACGAAAAAAGTTAGTCCGATTGGCGCATTGTAGAAAAACTGCTTTTTACGTTAAAATATAATTAATTAGGATAAAAAGATATCATGTTGATGGAAACGATCAATACTTAAGCCGAATTAGTCGACTTACGCGGATAAAGCTTTGAGTATTATTTTGTACCAGATTATATTCGTAAATAACTAACTGTCTAGCAAGCTGTTACACGACCTTTTCACAAAAAGAATAAAAGAAGGGTTTGGTTCACATGAAAGAAGAACAAAAAATTTTAAAAGGTGAAGTTCGGTCTTCGGCAACGATAGTGCCAGAGAATTTACGGCAAACTTATGTGCCGCAAGGTTTTGATGAAAATGATAACCGCCATAAAGCATTAATTGTTGTCGGAGAGCCTCGCAAATATAGCCTTACCTATGATTTAGTTAACACTGCGATGAAATATTTGGAAGATAATGACTGGGCAGTTGAATTGCGCGATCTTTATGATTTGAATTTTGATCCGGTATTACATCCAGAGGAATTTTACTATGTTAAAGACGGCATTGGAGTAGTCCCAGATGAGCTTGCAAAAGAGCAAGAGTTAGTGCGGCAAACTGACGTTTTAATTTTTGCTTATCCGAATTGGCACGATGCTCCAGTCAGCATCGTTAAAGGATATATTGAAAAAGTTTTTGCTTTTGGCTTTGCTTATCAGGATGGAGCACATGGACCAGTGGGATTACTTGGCGGCAAGCATCTCTATACGATCATGAATTGTGGTTATTTAGGCGGCGGTCGAGGCTATGTAGGCGATGGAATTGGACAAAATGACGAATTGTGGGATCAGTACATGCGTGCATTTAAAGTTTTTGATGATGACACGGCTAATTTCTGGGGGATGACCAATGCCGGGCGTTTTGTTAATGATCAGCATCCGAAGAATTTTAGTCCCGACTACCAAAACAAGCTGCAAACGCTGCGCGATGTTTTGAAAGAACATTTGAAACGGGATTTGTTTTAGGATCCGGGTAGTAATTTAATAATTGGTAAAAGCGCTCTCATTGTGCTAGTGTTGACGTAAGAGGTGATTTTTTTGGCAACATTGAAGCAGATTGAACAACAAATTAAGATAAATTTTCGGCCAGGGCAAAAATTTTCGGCTCAAGATTTGTTGGCTTTAACCCATTTATCGCGTAGTATGATCTCCGGCTATTTAAACCAATTATATAAAGTTGGAATTTTGGCTAAAGCCAATACTCGACCAACTAAATTTTGGTTGCCGCTGCAAGAAAAAGTTTTTGCTGATGTAATTGGTGCTCATGATAGTTTGGCTCCAATAATTGAACAATGTCGGGCGGCAGTAAATTATCCGCCAGATGGATTACCAGTTATTATTCGGGGCAGCAGTGGAGTTGGTAAAAGCATGTTGGCTAAAAAAATTTATCAATATGCTTTGGCACAGCGAGTTATTCAGCCGGATGCACCATTTGTTACTTTAAATTGTGCCGATTATGCTAACAATCCTGAGTTATTATCATCAGTGTTATTCGGTTATGTTACTGGTGCTTTTACTGGTGCTACTAAAGATAGAACAGGTTTATTGGATGCAGCGGATACTGGTTATTTGTTTTTGGATGAAGTTCATAATTTGTCACAAGAAAATCAGGAAAAACTTTTTCTCCTAATCGACAAAAAAAAATTTCATCGACTTGGTGAAGATAATAATTGGCATCAAGCAAAGATTCGGATTATTCTAGCAACGACTGAGAATACAAAAACTGCTCTTTTAGCAACTTTTCGTCGTCGGATTCCTTTAGAAGTCACATTACCTGATTTTCAGGCTCGATCTTATCACGAAAAGCTTGAATTAATATGGCATTTCTTTGAAAATGAAGCTAAACAAATTAATCGTAAAATATTGGTTTCAACTACATTGCTGGATGATTTATTTCATAGCCATGATGAGGGTAATGTGGGTGCAATCCAAAATAAGATTAAGGTGAGTTGTGCGCAAGCTTACAGTCAGCAAGAAAATTCATCAGTAATTCACGTCCCGACTTCAAATTTAAACAACTATATTACCATTGATTCCAAACAAATGACTTTGTTAAATCAATCTACGATTACGAACATTCTTCAGCAAACTTTTCCCAATTTAACAGCTGAGGGGATCGGGGACAATTTAGGTAAGTTTTTGGCGCTTCTTAAACCGTACTGTTCGTCGGATAATTTAGGCTATCAAATTATTTTGCACAATTTAGAAAAAGGTCTCAATGAGCTAAAATTCTTTGGCCTAAAGTTTTCGTTTGAAAATTTAAAGGAACTTGCTATTTTAATCAATTTATTATTTGATTACAGATCAATAAATGTCGAAATTAAACCGAAAATTTCTTTTAAATATTTTCGCATTATTCAAGAATTAAATCGTTTGACTCATCAGGATAATTTTAGTCCATTAATGCAACTGATGCTGGTTAGTTATTTGCAAACAAATTTACCGATAACAACCAAACGACCCGCATTAGTAATCATGCATGGTAAAAATTCTGCTACGAGTATTGCAAGTGAAGCCAATCAATTAATTGGCGATTATGTTTATACTTCGATTGATATGCCGGTCCAGGTGAAGACTCGTGAAATAGTTAAAAAAGTGAATGAATATGTTCAGCAAATTGAGACCAAAGAAGGTTTAATTTTGTTGGTGGATATGGGTTCGCTTGAGAAGATGTATTCGGAGATTAAAGATAACGTTCAAGGAGATCTTTTAATTTTAAATAATATTTCAACGGCTTTAGCGCTTGAAGTCGGTTTTGCGTTAAAACAAAATCAACCGATGGAATATTTTACGCAATTAGATTACACGCAGTTTAACGTCGAAAGCCAATATTTTGAAGGGATCGCTCGAACCCAGAATATCGTAATTTCATGTATGTCTGGTCAGGGAGTTGCTGAAAAAATCAAAGAAATATTAGATAAATTTAAACCGAAAAATGAAGTTGAAGTTTTAACGCTTGATTATAATAAGTTAAAAAAACTAAAAGACTTAAATAATCCCACAACATTTAAAAATACTTTTTGTATTATAGCTACATCACAGATTTCGATTCCCGGTGTCGAGTGTATTAACCTTGAACGAGTAGTTAATGGAAACCAGAATCTCACGTGTTTGGGCAATTTATATACTTCCAAGGAACTAGAGCAATTTACCAATGAACTAATCAAACTTTTTACGATTGAAGGAGCAAGTTCGCGTCTGCAATTTTTAAATCCCGATAAAGTAATTAACGAAATTTCTGATATAATTACGGCTTTGGAACAGCAGTATCATGTGGTTTTTAAGAATTTTATTCGTGTTAATTTATATTTGCATTTATCTTCAATGATAGAGCGGATTTTGCTAGGTGATATTGGTGAAGATTCAATTGAGATTAAAGACTTTAAATTCCAGAAGTTTGTTCAAGTAGCTGAGGCTATTTTTCAATCAATTAAAAACAAATATAATATTAAAATTCCCTTACAGGAGTATGAGTACGTTTATCAAATCATTGAAGGACAAATTGAATCTTAGTGTTGGATCAAAAAGGCTAGTGTTGAAGTAATTTCAACACTATTTTTTTTGAAAACATTGCTGGAGCGGGGTCTGCTATTCAAAATTTGGCACGGTTATTGCTTATAGATAGGAGTAAGGTACCTGTGTATTTTGTTATTAATAGCTATTAAAGTTAATTCTTAGGAGAAAAACATTGCAATTATTTTTAGTAAGTCATGGACAATTAGCTAAAGGGATGAAGAACTCTATTGAAATGATCAGCGGGAAACATGATAATCTTCAAGATTTTTCAATGAGTGAGACGGACAGTCCGGAGATAATAAGGCAACGAGTGGAAAAAGCAATTGAGGAGCATTCTGGCGAGGAAATAATTCTAATTTCTGATTTTCCTGGAGGAAGCATTAACACTTGTTTAACCAAACTTATCAATGAGCGAGTTTTTTTGATATCGGGTATGAATATTATGATGATTTTAGAATTAGTTTTAGAACAAACAAATAAAAATATTCAGGAATTAATCGAATCAGGAATTCGGTCTGCCAAAAATTCAATTGTGTTAGTTAAATTAAATAAAGAGGAAACTCATAACAATGATATAGGAGATGATTTTTTTGATTAGTATGTTGAGAGTTGATGATCGTTTGATTCATGGACAAGTTGCGGTTGTTTGGAGTAGATATTTGGGAGTGAATCGGATTGTCGTAGTCAATGATGAAGTAGTTAAAAATGAAATGCAAATCATGAGTTTAAAGATGGCAGTTCCTGAGGGAATTAAACCATTTTTTGTAACCGTTGATAAAGCAATTAGTTTGTTAAACAATCCTAAATCTCAGCAATTAAAAATTTTTGTAATTGTTGATAAGCCATTAGATGCTTTGAAAATTGTGCAAAAAGTTGATGGAATTCCTTTAGTTAACTTGGGCAATTATGGCAGAGTTAATGGAGAAAAGATGAACGAAAAAAGACAACTAGGAAAAAATATTTTCGTTAAAAAGGATGAAGAACAAATTTTACAGGATTTGTTGAAGGCGGGGGTCAAAATTAATATCCAACCGGTTCCGACGGATCAAAATTTAAATTTAAAAGATGTTTTATAAGGAGGTAGATTATGTTAGTTCCTGCTCTTTGTGTGGCTTTTGTTATGTTTCTTGGAAATCTTTCTGACGCAGGAATGTCAGATCCAATGATCAGAAGACCACTGGTAATGGCAATGGTTGTGGGGCTGCTGTTAGGAGATCTAAGAAAAGGGGTCTTAATGGGTGCATCACTAGAAGTAATTTTTTTAGGAATAAATGGAATCGGTGGCGCGATGCCAGCCGATGTGATGACAGGTTCAATTTTTGGAACAGCTTTTGCAATTTTAAATCATCAGAGCACTTCTGTTGCTCTTTCTTTGGCAATTCCAATTGGACTTTTAGCAGTGTTCATAAAACAAATAGTGATGTTTATAAAAGGATTAATGGTCCCCTTGTTCAATAGATTTGCTGAGGAGGATAATATTAAAAAAATTGAACATTTACAAATTGCAAGTATCTTTATCGGACCATTAATTTATGCGCTAATTGGTTTTTTAGGAATTTATTTGGGTAATTCTTCAATTTCTCTTTTAGTTCACTCTATTCCAAAATTCGTTATGGATGGATTAACGGTTTTAAGCAAAGTTTTACCAGCATTAGGAATCGCAATGCTGCTTAATATGATTCAAGAGAAGGGAAACACGATGTATATGATTTTAGGATTACTGATGGCGAGCTATTTAAAACTACCTTTAATAGCAATTGCGATTCTTGGCACCATCTTAGCAATTATTATCGCAACTACTGATAAACAAATATTGGATAATAAAAATTTTTTGAATGATTTGAAACTTTTAGGCAATAATAATTCTGTTGTAAAAAGTAGCGATACTATTGAGGAGGACTTCTTCAATGACTAAGACAAAAGAAAACAAAAAATTATTTAACAAAGTTTTTTGGCGCTCATTTCTTATTCAGGGTTCATGGAATTATATTAGTGGACAGGGGATCGGAATTTTATGCATGCTAACACCATTTATTAAAAAGATTTATCCTAATCCCGAGGATAAACCTAAAAGGGTCGAAGCATTAAAACGTCATCAAACATATATTAATATGACTCCGGCCTTTTCAACTTTTCTTGTTGGAATACTAGCCAGCATGGAAGAAAAAAATGCGGAATTAGATGACTTTGATGCAAGTTCAATTAATGCCGTCAAAGCAAGTTTAATGGGACCGTTATCAGGCATTGGCGATTCATTATTTTGGGTTACGATTAGAGTTATTGCAGCGGGGATTGGAATCAGTCTTGCTAAGACCGGGAACATTTTAGGCCCAATTTTATTTTTAATTCTTTACAATGTACCTAGTTTTATTTGTCGATTTTATGGAACGCCTCTGGGTTATAACATTGGAGGCGACTTCATTGAGAAGTCTTATAAAAATGGTCTGATAAAAGTCGTTACTAAGGCTGCAGGTTTATTAGGAATGATCATGGTTGGAGCAATGATTGTTAGTACCGTACCGTTAAAAACTCCTTTTGTGTTTAAAATGGGAGATATGACGTTTAAATTACAAGAAATCTTGGATCAAATACTGTTAAGCATCATTCCTTTGACTTTAACTCTTGGGTGTTTTTTCTTAGTCAAAAGGAAAGTCAACCCAAATAAAATAATTATTATATTGGTCGTCTTCTCTTTTGTTTGTAGCTTTCTTAAAATTTTGGCTTAATTTTAGCGGAGGTAACTCAAGTGAGCGAATATAAAGCTTTGATTTTCTTTGATGTTGATGGAACGCTGTTATCCAGTAAATCCACACTTGTAGAAGAAGTGAGGAGCGCAATTATTAAACTGAAAGATAATGGCTATTTACCAGCTCTTTGTACGGGAAGGTCAGTTTTTGAGGTTAAGAATATTATGGAGAAGTGTCATATTAAATCGATAGTTTCTATGAATGGCCAATATTTGGAGTACGAAGGACAAATTATCCAAAATAATTTTATCGAAAAAGATATTTGTGAGCAGGCTGTTGACTACTCATTGAAAAGAGATGATGTAGTTTGCTTTTATAATTACAAGCAAATATGTGTATCGAAAGACCAATATTTATCTAGGCACTTCTATGAACATAAAGGACAACCATTTCCTGAAGTAAACTTAAACTTTTATGAGGCCAATCCTGTTAATCAACTATTGATTTTGTCACATCATACTGACGATAACTATATTAAAAATATGCCTAATCTAGAACTATTTATTACAAGTGATCATACCATTGATGCTGTATCTAAAGGGAATTCTAAGGGGCAAGGAATTATTAACTTTATTGAAAAATCAGGTTTGCAGGGGATTCCTACATATGCTTTTGGAGATGGATACAATGATATAAGTATGTTCAAGGCAGTAAATTATTCGGTAGCAATGGGGAATGGAAAAGATGAAATCAAGAAAATGGTTGATCTGGTAACCGATACAAATGATAATTTGGGCATTGTGAAATCTTTAACCGATTTTCATTTTATTTAAAGAAGGGAATCTTTATGGAACAATATTTATTTCGACCCGATAATTGTTTTTTTGGAGATTGTATGCCATTTTTTAATCAAAAAGATGGGTTGTTTTATCTATATTATCAAAAGGATACGCGCAATCCGGTTCCTTTTGGCGATCCGTTTGGCTGGCAATTAGTTACGACAAAAGATTTTATAAATTATACAAATTATGGGGAGGTGCTACCGAAAGGTAGCGATGATGATCAGGATCAGTTTGTGTACGCTGGAAGTGTTTTTCTAAATGCAAATCATGATTTAGTAGCATACTATACCGGTTATAATCGAAATTTTGTAAATAAAGAGAAGCCATCTCAAGTGTTGATGCAAGCGGTTAGTAGTGATGGGATCAAATGGAATAAGCTCGGAATTGTAAACAGTTTATTACCGCAAAAAGGCTATGATGGAGACGATTGGCGTGATCCCAATGTGATTTGGGATGAAAAAAATCAGGAATATTTATTGATTTTAGGAACCCGGTTAAAGGGCAACAAAAAATTAAAAACGGGACGGATCGTCTATTTTACTTCACATGATTGTCAAAATTGGAATTTTCAGGGCGATTTTTTTGCGCCGGATATGTATACGATGATGGAAATGCCCCAACTTGTAAGGATTGGAGCATGGTGGTATCTGATTTATTCGGAATATGATTATAAGAAAACGACCCACTATTGTTACAGCCGAGAATTAAATGGAAATTGGATAATTCCTCGCGATGATACTTTCAATGGTCGCGCTTATTATGCAGCGCGTTGTTGTGGTGATGATAAACGCAAATATTTATTTGGCTGGGTTCCTTCAAAAGAAGCAGGTAAAGATATCAATAACTATTTGTGGGGAGGCACGTTTTTGCCTTTAGAAATTTATCCCGCCCCGGATGGAGTATTACAAACTAAATTGGTCGATTCGATTCTTGAGACGGTTGAGTCTAAAATCACTGTTTCTGATCTGAAAATAAATTCGCTTTCAAAACGGCAAGAAATAATCGTTCAAAAAAAATTAAAAAACAATTATCTTTTTTCAATGGATTTTTTATTTGAAAAAGATTATGGACAGTTGGGGGTTATTTTCTTTGAAAATGAAGCTACGTTTGAGGGTTATGAATTTAATATTTCTATGTCTGATCAAGCTATATCGATTGAGCGAACGCCAAATTTGCGATGGTTTCAAATGCAAAATATTGGGTTAACTCGGCAAAAAAAATTAAAAACAGATCGTTGGTATCATTTGAATTTATTGGTTGATGACACAATAGCTGTATTAGATATTGAGGGAACGGTTTTAAGTTGTCGAATAGAAAAAAATATCAGTCATCTTTTAAGTATTTCCGTTTATAATAGCGTTTGTAAAGTCAAGTAATTGACCAATCCTTTGTATTTGTCGATTTAATACAAGGGATTTTTTGTTGCAATGAAAATAGGGGTTGAAAATTTGAGTGGAAAGAACTAATCTTCTAAAGGAACTTTTTGTAAGTTTATTCCCTGCAATAAGCAGGGGTGATCCTTATAGTATTATTTGGAATATAGTATTCCCCGCATAAGCGGGTGTATTAAGTTTTCAAAAAAAATTAGCGGCAGTCAAACCGCTATTTTTTTGAATTAAAAATTGACTCTAAGAAAAAACTATAGTATTATCTAAAATATTCGAGTTTGAAGTAAGGAGAATGGATGAAAGAAAATAAAAAAGTAAATTTAATGGCCCGAAATATGTGGGCTAAAAAATCGAATGAGGACGGGAAGCAACTTTGGTTGCCTTTAATGGCACACTTAATTGATGCCGAAAATACGATTGGTTGGCTCCTAAACCACTGGTTAAGTGAAGGGACAAAAAGTTGGTTTGTTGAAGGTGTTGGTGATGAGGATGAACTGAGGAAATTAGTAAAGTTTTTGGGCATTACCCATGATATTGGTAAAGCAACGCCAGCATTTCAAACCATTCCTTCATATAATGGTGACAAAGAATTAGATAACGAATTGATTGATAAGTTGGTTCAATCAAAATTTATCGATCTGGATCAGATTAGTTTGTCATTTCCTAGAAAATCACCACATGCCATGGCTGGTGAAGCTATATTAGAGGACTTAGGTGTTCCTGAATCAATCGGATCAATTATCGGAGGACATCACGGGGATGCTGGAGAAAATGTTCCTTATAATCAAATCAATGATTATAGAGCTAATTATTATCAATACGATAAAGATCCTAGATCTGACAGTAGCGTTCCGGAAGTATGTAAGATGTGGCGAAACGTTCAGAAAGAAATTTTTGAATACGGATTAAGTCGAGCAGGGTATCAATCCGTAAAAGACATTCCAAACGTTAATCAATCACGAGCCGTAGTTTTAGAGGGACTTTTAATTACAGCCGATTGGTTCGCATCGAGTGAGTTTCTGGGGAATGATCGGAGTAAAAAACTGTTTCCGTTAATTTCTCTTGATAAAAATTTTGATGACATTGATTTTCAAGCTCGTTTTGAAAATGCAATTGAAACATGGAATATTGGAGAAAATTGGGAACCGAAAAAGGTGAGTCTTGAGGAAGATCCTTATCGAAAACGTTGGGGTTTTAATGCTCGACCAGTGCAAAGAGTTATCACAGAAACTATTGATCAAGCAAATGATCCTGGAATGGTGATCATTGAAGCACCGATGGGATTAGGAAAAACTGAAATTTCTCTAGTAGCTACAGAACAACTAGCTTATGCCACTAAACGTAGTGGATTGTTTTGGGGTTTGCCCACCCAAGCTACGAGTAATGCGATGTTCAACAGGGTGCTTAGTTGGTTAGAAACGTTAGCCAAAGATCAAAACGAAAACTTCCCATTCAAATTGCTGCACGGCAAGGCGCAATTCAATTCAGATTACGAAAATCTACCAAACGCCAGTAACATCGAAGATACAGGTGCTGTAGTTGTTAATGACTGGTTTTCTGGGAAGAAATCAACGTTAGCTAATTTCACGGTCGGTACAATTGATATGCTTTTGCTGATGGCGCTTAAACAAAAACATTTATTTTTGAGACACTTAGGTTTTAATAATAAAGTGGTTGTAATTGACGAGGTGCACGCGTATGACGCCTATATGAGTCAATATTTGTACATGGCAATTGAGTGGCTTGGAGCGTATCGGGTCCCGATGGTGATTTTGTCAGCAACATTGCCAAAAGAAAAACGGCAGGAGTTAATTGCAAGTTACTACCGTGGAAAATACGGAAAATCGATAGGTGTAGGTGGAGATTGGACTAAATCACAGGCTTATCCTTTGTTGACGGTTTTAGATGGAACTGAGGTCAAGCAAGTTTCTAATTTTGCGGGACATTCAGATCAAAAACCTGTAACGCTTGAAGTTGAACGAATTAATTTAGAAGATGAGGAACTAGTTCAGTCAATCTTATCGGAAATCGCTGGCGGTGGAGTTGCAGGAGTGATCGTTAACACAGTTAAAAGAGCTCAAGCGTTGGCTGAACTCGTCGATAAAGAAGATGTTGAATTGATTGTTCTGCATTCAGCGTTTTTAGCCCCTGAACGAACACAAATTGAAAAATATTTGCAATCGAAAATTGGCAAAGATGTACAAAGACCTAAAAAAATGGTTGTGATTGGCACACAAGTTCTTGAACAATCACTAGATATTGATTTCGATGTTCTTTATACCGATATTTCCCCAATGGATTTACTTTTGCAGCGAGCTGGAAGACTCCATCGTCATGCGATTAAACGACCTGACAAGTTCAAAGATCCTAAATTATATGTAATGGGTATTGAATCTATGGGTAACTACGGATCAGGAAATGAGGCTATCTATGAAAAATATCTCCTCATGAAAACCGATTATTATCTAAATGATCAGATTAATTTGCCCAAAGATATATCTAATTTGGTCCAAGCAGTTTATGACAAAGAAAATGATCCTGAAGTAGAGGGGCTTGAAGAAGCTCGTGATGAATTTGAAACTCATTTAGCAGACTCTGAGACTAAGGCACAAGCATTTCGGTTGAAGCGACCGTCTAAAAGAAATAATTTACATGGTTGGTTGGGGAACTCGCACAGTAAAGTCGATGACCAGAAAGCGCAAGCTGCAGTTCGTGATATCAAAGAAACACTTGAAGTCATTTTAATTCAAGAGAAGAAAGACCACACTTTTTTAATTGATGGTAGACCGATTGAGAAATGTTCGGACAAAGAGATTGCTGAACAAATTATTCGATTACCCGCTGCGATTTATTATGATGTAGATAAAATTATTAATGATTTAGAAACGTCGACTAGAAAATACTTTCCAAGATGGGAATCTAGTAAGTGGTTAAAAGGAGAATTAGCGGTCAAATTAGACGAAAACTTTAATGCTACAATTAATCAGAAGTGGAATCTGAATTATTCGCCTAAGTTTGGGCTAAAATTAACAAAGGAGGAAAGCAATGAATAATAAACAATTCAACTTAACCACTGATCCCTGGATTAAAGTAATTGATAGTGATTCAAAAACTTGCGAAGTGTCGTTGATCGATTTTTTCGAAAATGCCAATAACTATCGGCAATTGGCAGGAGAAATGCGATCTCAAGACCTTGCGATAATGAGATTTTTACTAGCAATTTTGCACACCGTCTATTCACGCTTTAGTAATGAAAATAGACCTTATGAATGGTTGGAAATTGATCCAGATAATTTTCAGGTCTTAAATTCAACTATAGATTACGATGAGGAGGACTTATTAGATACTTGGGAGAGTTTATTTCAAAATGGTCAGTTTACTTCCGTTGTCATTGACTACTTAAAACATAATCAAGATAAGTTTGATGTTTTCGGTGAACATCCTTTTTACCAAGTATCAAAAGAAGATTATGATTCACTGGTCCTTGAAAAGTACAAAATTGAAAAAGGAACAGGAACGGTTGCTATAAAGCAGATGAACCGCCAAATTTCAGAGAGTAATAATACGCCAGATCTATTTTCTCCCAAAATATCTGATTTTAAAAATGAATTAGATATGCCTGAATTAGTCCGCTGGTTGATTTCTTATCAAAACTATACCGGTGTAACAGACAAGGCAAAGGTTGAAACTTCAGAAAAGTTTTCATCGCCTTCCGGGTGGCTCTATAAGTTAAACCCGGTTTACGTAAAAGGCAAAAATTTATTTGAGACATTAATGTTGAACTTGGTTTTCGATGATGAGGAGTATCACATTGAGCGTCCCATTTGGGAATGCACTGATATTAAGGAATATGTTAAATGGCGCAAGAAAGAATTACTGCCCGATAATCGTGCAGCTTTGTACACATCATGGTCTCGCCTAATTCACATTGAATGGTCATCTGATGGGGTTCCGACAATTTATAGTGCGGGAGTCCCAATGTACAGTCCAGATAATGCTTTTGATATTGAACCGATGAGTACTTGGAGAAAAAAATCAAAAAAAGAGCCTGATATTTATGTTCCGGCAGTTAAAAACAAGGACTATATGGATGTAGCGATGTGGCGTAATTTTGGAGATTACGTGAATCCGAATAAATCGAATGAAACTCATCGACCAGGGATCGTTAGTTGGTTGAGTCGGCTTAAAGGAGATGGAATGATCGATCGGTCATTACCAGTATCTTTAGTTTCAGTTTCACTGGTTAGTGATGGAAATGCGACATCTCAATCGCCTTTTGCGGAAATATCTGATGATTTGACAATGAGACTTGATGTAATCTTTGACGATAAACAAGATTTTTGGCCTCGACGAATTGAGGATACAATCGACTTAACCCAAGATGTTGCCAAAAGCTATTGGAAATTTTCTGATAATTTATCTAAAATTCGGAGTCTTGATTCGAAAGAATTTAACAAAAAGCAAATGAGTAAATTTTATGATCGATTAAATCTTCCATTCAAAGAGTGGTTAGCTTCATTATCAGATCATGATGATCGAGATCTGAAAATTAATGAGTGGAAAGAAACATTGTGGGATATTGTTAATTCTGAGGTTAAAGAATTTATGAAAAATAGCAGTCCACGTGATATTACGGGGATTGAAGAAGACAACAATAAGTCTCTTAATATTTTTATTGCAAGAAATCGTTTGTTAGGAAGTGTTCTAAACAAGCTAGGAATAAAAGGGTAACAGAAATTATGAAACAAAGTGAAATTAAAAATGTAACTGGTTCAATTATACATATATTACATGGGACCGCTAGTTACCGAGGAGTTTTGGCTAGTATTCGTGGTGCAGCAAGTTTTAACAGCCCTCGAGCTCAACCCGCCTGGCCGATTATAATGAGAGCGTTACGAGAGGATTTATTGGGAAGAAATGGTCAACCATCATACGCTGAAAAGGCAGTATATTCTGCTTTGAGAATGTATGCAATTCATCAGCAGGGCAGTGATGAATTCGTTTATGGACCAATTGACTATAAAAAAGAATCTAATTCTGATTCAGAATCAGATGACAAGTTAGAGCCAGGAGTTGACCTTTTCACGGTTTTGGGTGAATTGAGACATAACGAAGATTTAGAAGTAGCTTTGGATCGGCGAGTTCGCCAAACATTGTCAACAACTGATGTTAATAGCGTCATCAATTCACTTAATCACTTGGTTGGCATCATTAAATCGAAAAAATTGAAGATAAAAATTGATTATGGAAAATTGGCTCAAGACCTTTATTGGTTTCAAATGAGTTACGAATCGGCAAATTCGGTTCGATTATCATGGGGTCAACAATATTATGGAAATGCTGCTAAGAAAGCAGAAGAAAAAGGAGAAAAAAATGACTAATAAAAATAATCTATACTTGGACATCAATGTCCTTCAAGCTGTCCCATCGTCTAATATCAATCGTGACGACACAGGGGCACCAAAGACTGCCTTATATGGTGGAGTTATCAGATCACGAGTATCTTCTCAGAGCTGGAAACGAGCAATGAGACATGCGTTGAATGGTAAAGATTTGGGTTCAGGATTAAGAACAGTAAAGTTGGCTCAATTATTAAAAGAGAAAATCATGTCATTAGATTCTTCTTTATCTGAGAGTGATGCGGATAATAAAGTTAAAGAAGTATTCAAAAGTACTGGCATTAAATTAAAAGGTGAAGATACGGCTGCTTTGCTTTTAATAAGTAAAGGACAAGTTGAAAAAATTGCTGAATATGTGCTTGCTCATGAAGAAATAGATAAAAAAGAACTTAAAGAAATCTTCAACGGTAATCAGTCAGTAGATTTAGCTCTGTTTGGTCGGATGGTTGCTGATAATCCAGAACTAAATGTCGAAGGATCTTCTCAAGTTGCCCATGCAATTTCTACCCATGAAGTAGTACCTGAATTTGACTATTTCACTGCCCTTGATGATCTCCAAAAAGAAGATACAACGGGAGCTACAATGTTAGGCTCGATCGAATACAATTCTTCAACTTTGTATCGTTATGCGAATTTAAACTTCCCAGAGTTGGTTCATAATTTAGGATCTGAAGCGGCAGTTGAAGGAGCAGTTGAATTTATCAAATCGT
The DNA here is from genome assembly GCF_033095985.1 of Xylocopilactobacillus apicola. Classification (NCBI taxonomy): domain Bacteria; kingdom Bacillati; phylum Bacillota; class Bacilli; order Lactobacillales; family Lactobacillaceae; genus Xylocopilactobacillus; species Xylocopilactobacillus apicola. Next base: position 1,438,279 of record NZ_AP026802.1, on the reverse strand, counting down.
TTGTACTATCAATGCCAACTGGTAAGCAGAATACTTTTGCCAATAAAACTCTTCCTAATTATGTAATGATTACGCTTAGAACTGATACTCCCGTTAATTTGGTTTCAGCATTTGAAGAACCAGTGAAATCAAATCAAGGATACGTCAAACCATCAATTAATAAACTAGAAGAAGAATATCAAAACACTTTGAAGATGGTGGATACACCGATTAAAACTTTAATACTGTCAATGGAAAAGATTGAAAGAGATAAAGATAGTATTTTGAAGGACGATCAAGTAACAGATTTAAATGAGTTACTAAGTAAAGTATCAGAAGAGCTTCAACAAGTGGTCCAAAATGAAAACGATAACGATTAAATTAACCGGTCCTCTTCAGTCGTTTGGTAATGAAGCAACATTTAATCAGCGAACTACGAGTCTTCATCCTTCAAAAAGTGCAGTGATCGGAATGATTGCTGCGGCACTTGGATTCCAGCGAGATGATGAAAAAATCACAGATTTAAATGGTCTTGATTTTGCAGTTAGAATTGATCAGCCAGGTCGAGTTTTTACTGAATTTCAAACGGTTGAGTGGAAAAAAGACACCCGAAAATTGACTTATCGGGGACACATTCAAGATGCAGTATTTGCGGTAGCGATTGGAAGTGATAATGACTCGTTAATCGATGAGATACAATTTGCTCTTAGACATCCGGGCTATCAACTGTTTTTGGGACGGCGCGCAAATGTACCAGCAGGAGTTTTGCAGATCGAAGAATTTTCTGGGTTAAATCCAGTTCAAGTTTTAAAGGATTTTCCATGGCAAGCGAGCCGCTGGTATCAAAAATCAAAATCTAATAAGCAAACGGTTAAAGTTGAATTACTGGCTGATTCAAAGTTACTTAGTGGAGATAAATATTTCATGGTAAAAGATAGTGTCGGATCATTTAGTCAAAAGAATCGTTTTTTCAACTATCGTCCAGTTGAGAGAGATATGATTGAATTGACTAATCCGTCTTATCAAGAAAAAGATCAATCGACAGATCACGATCCTTTTAGTGCGTTGTAGGAGAAAACAAAATGTATTTATCAAGGGTAGAAATCGATTTAAATAATCGTCAGAAAACTAAAGATTTAACCCACTTGGGAGCTTATCACAACTGGGTTGAACAAAGTTTTCCTGAGGTAATTCAAGAGAAAGCTCATCCAAGAAATTTATGGCGAATTGATACTTTAGAGGAGAAGACTTATTTGATCGTTTTGAGCAACGACAAGCCTGATCCTTCTTGCTTTTCAAGATACGGAGTCGAGGGGACGGAAGTTAGTAAATCTTATGATCAGTTTTTAAATTCATTAACAAATGGTCAACGCTTACAATTTCGCTTAACTGCGAATCCAACTTATTCAGTTATAACGCCAGGTGAAAAACGAGGTAAAGTTTATCCTCATATTACAATTAGACATCAAAAAGAATGGCTGATAAAGAAATCTGAAAAGGCAGGTTTTCGAATTCTTCAAAATGATGAAGGTGATTATTCATTTAATATTGTTAGTCGAGATCAAGCTACTTTAAGGCATAATGGAAATAAAACCATCAGATTGAGCCGAGTATCATATGAAGGTTTTCTTGAAATCAGTGATGTAGATAAATTTAAAGATACTTTGATCCATGGTATTGGTCGTGAGAAGGCCTACGGGATGGGTTTGATGACAGTAATTCCGGTTAAATAACATGAAACCAAAATTTGGTGCGAAAAAACCAGAGCTTTCTGAATTGGGAAGAATTAAAGATCGGATTACTTTTTTATATTTAGAACATGCTAAATTAAATCGACAAGATAGCGCCATTGTTGTTGCCGATAGTAAAGGTACCGTGTTTGTACCTGCAGGAATTATTAGCGTTCTTTTTCTTGGACCAGGAGTTGATATCACGCATCGGGCAATGGAATTAATTGGTGATGCAGGCATGAGTGTTGTATGGGTGGGTGAAAGAGGAGTACGTCACTATGCGCACGGTCGACCGCTGAGCCATTCATCTGCACTGATTGAAAAACAAGCACTTTTGGTATCAAATACTCGCTCAAGAATATCTGTTGCTAGAAAAATGTATCAAATGAGATTTCCCAATGAAGATGTCACTGGTTTAACTATGCAGGAACTGCGGGGGAAAGAAGGTGCTAGAATTCGGCAAGTTTACCGCGCACAATCACGATTGACTAACGTTCCTTGGACCAAGCGTGAATATAATCATGATGATTTTGATTCAGGAACCCCCGTTAATAAAGCTTTAACTGCAGCGCACCAAGCTCTGTATGGTCTAAGTTATAGCGTTATTGTGGCGCTTGGTGCATCACCTGCTCTTGGTTTTGTGCACACAGGACATGATTTATCATTTGTATATGATTTTGCTGATCTGTATAAGGCCGAATTTTCAATTCCAACCGCTTTTAAAATGGCTGCTGATTTTGGGGAAGATAAGGATATCGGTTCGCGAACTAGATTGGCAATGCGAGACAAGTTTGTCGATGGAAAAATAATGATCCGAATGGTTCAAGATTTAAAATTTTTACTAGAAGTTGAAGATGAACAGGATGTAGAGATCCTTGGACTATGGGATGATAAAATCGGTCTGCAAAAATTCGGCGTTCAATATTCAGAGTATGAGGAAAACGAAATTTAATGATCGTTATTACTTTAACAAAAGTTCCTCGTTCCTTAAGAGGTGACTTAACCAAGTGGTGTCAAGAAATCCAGACTGGCGTTTATGTTGGAAATTTTAGTGCTAGAATTCGAGATCAATTGTGGGATCGAATTATGCGAGATATTGGCAATGGTCAGGCAACGATGGTCTTCAATGTTCAAAACGAGTTCGGTTATCAAATCAGGACTACGAGAATTGACTATCAGGTTGTAGATTTTGACGGTATCCCGTTAGTAAAGCGATTAAATAAGGTAGAAGGACTTGTAAAACACGGATTTAGCAATGCTGCCAAATGGCGGAAAGCCAAAAAGTTTACTCAAAAACGGGTCGTATCCAATAATCCAACTAGCTTTATGTCACTTGATGTTGAAACTACAGGTTTAGATGTTAGTAAAGATCAGATAATTTCCATTGGTGCAGTTAAAAATAATATTGATGGATTCAAAGAAAAGTTCCATGTGTTCGTTAAGACCGACAAAAAAATACCTGAAAATATTACGAAATTAACAGGTATCACGAATTTAATTTTAGAAAATGAAGGTGTTGAATTGTCTGAAGCATTATTAGATATAAAAGAATTTGCAGAGGACATGCCGATTGTTGGGTATAATCTGTCGTTTGATGATAAGTTCATCTCGATGGCGTTTAGAAATCTAAATGAATCAGAGTTGTCAAATAAACTAATTGATTTGATGCCTGTTGTCAAAAAGAAAAATAAATTCTTAGACGATTACAGGTTAGGGACAGTTTTAGAAAAATATGAGATTGAGAATTTAAAGCCTCATGAGTCACTATCTGATGCGGATGCAACTATGGATCTGGCAGAAAAACTCATAAAAAATGGTGATCTGGAGATTTAGAAATGTTGATTTAGTGGGATTTTCTTAGTGTGTTCCCCGCGCAAGCGGGGGTGATCCCCGAGGGCGGGTACTTGACGAAGTGGTTTTTTTGTGTTCCCCGCGCAAGCGGGGGTGATCCTGTGGATATTTCGCCCTGGGGCATGACCATGACGTGTTCCCCGCGCAAGCGGGGGTGATCCCTACACCAGAAAATGGTGAAACGATAGAAGTAAGTGTTCCCCGCGCAAGCGGGGGTGATCCCGCAATTCAACACATGTATGATTTGAAATCTTGGTGTTCCCCGCGCAAGCGGGGGTGATCCTTTATAAAGCCCTGCCAGTCTGACCGCTTTATAGTGTTCCCCGCGCAAGCGGGGGTGATCCTATGCTGAGACCCGATTAGGTTGACCCCGTGCAGTGTTCCCCGCGCAAGCGGGGGTGATCCCCAGCTTATCTTCGATTCTGTAGCTATCTACTAGTGTTCCCCGCGCAAGCGGGGGTGATCCTGTAGGTTTCAAACGGGGTATCGACATTGCTAGGTACTCCCTGCATTTGCAGGGGGTATTTTTTGTGCCGCTTAAAGTTTTGTTGCCGCTATCACTAAATCTGAGGTACAATTAGTAAAAACGAGTGTAGCAGATGGGATTAAAACAGAGTTATCAAATAAACCAGAAACAGCTTCACAGCCTTGCTTTAACACAGAGCATGAAGCAGTCCATTTTAATATTACAGACAAATTTAATTGATCTGAGCGATTATGCTCAAAATGTAAGCATGTCAAATCCTCTATTTGACGTAAATCCAATGATTTCCAAACGGGAAGTGGAAATGTCAACGACGCTTTTCAATAATCAGCAGGAACATCAGACGGTTTACGACTATTTATTTGATCAGGTGCATTTGACAATGCGGGATACTCCCTTAAGTGTCGTAGTTTTGGTTTTAATAGAGCACCTAGATGAGCATGGATACTTATTAACAAAAGATGAGGATCTTTTACAGGAACTTTCGATCGATCAAGTTACCCTAATGGATGCTAAAGAGTTACTTTACAATTTGGATCCACCAGGAGTTGGGGCGCAGAATTTACTAGAATGCTTGAGTTTACAATTGCAATTTAAAACTGCAACTCCTGCCAGCACCCTTGCTTTAAAAATATTGGACAATTGTTCTAATGAGCTCATTGAACACCGTTGGAACGAAATCTCAAAGATGCTCGGGGTAACACTTACAGAGGTTCAGTCAGCTTTTAAAGTCATTCAAACATTAACTCCTTATCCTTTTACGGAAAATAAACTTCAAAATAATTACATCGTTCCAGAATTGATTGTTCGAAATCATAAGGGAAAATTGACGCTTGAGGTGACTAAATATGGTTATCCTAATTTAGTTTTTGCGGAAGAAACTTATAATGAATTGCAAAAAAGTACAGATTTGGAAGTGCAATCTTATGTCAAGTCAAAATATCAAGAATATCAAGCATTAAAACGCAATTTAGATCGCCGAATTCAGACTATTTCCATGATTGGCCGAATAATTATTGAAGCACAGGCAGATTTTTTTCTGCATCATTCAGGTCCTTTGAATCCTCTTTTGCTGCGCGACGTAGCACAAAAACTAGATATTAGTATGTCAACTGTGAGTCGAACTATTAATGGAAAATATCTTCAAACAGATTTTGGGGTTTTCGAGTTGAAATATTTCTTCACTAAGAGAAGCAATCCTAAATCTGATCATTCAGTACCTCAGGTCCAATTGAAAATACAAACATTGATTTCAAAGGAGGAAGCTGCCCATCCGTTAAGTGATCAAAAGTTAGTTGAATTGTTGGGTGAGGCAGGAATAAAAATTGCTCGGCGCACAGTCGCTAAATATCGAGAACAATTAGGCATATTGAGCTCTAGCAAAAGAAAAAACGATAGTTAAATTATTAATTGTTTGCCTTATCTATACTATTTAAAGAACTAGAAATAAGCAGTAACTTATGTTAAAATTAAAAAATATTTGTTATTTTAAGAGGGAGATGGATTAATGGAGTACATAAAACTACTTGGAATCTTAATTATTGTAATTGGTTTTGCTTTAAAATTTGATCCGACGGCAGTTGTTATTATTGCAGCGGTTGCGACAGGTTTGCTATCGGGGATGGATTTTGGCCAGTTACTAGAGATTTTAGGAAAGAGTTTTACAGATAACAGAATGGTAACCTTGTATTTTCTAACTTTGCCGATGATTGGTTTAGTTGAGAGTCATGGATTAAAAGAGGTAGCTATTAACGCGATCAAACGAATCAAAAATGCAACTCCAAGTACAATTCTCGATATTTACATGTTGATTAGAGAAATTGGTGGCATTTTTGGAATTTCTTTTTCAGGGCAAGTTACTTTTGTAAGACCACTAGTAGTTCCAATGACAACTGCGGCAGCTGAAACTAAACGACCATTAACAAAACGTGAGCAAGAGCTTATCAAAGGACATTCGGCGGCCGTGGAAAATTTGGGTAATTTTTTTGCTCAAAATTTGTTCATTGCTTCCAGTGGAGTTTTACTGATTTCTAGTACCATGAATGGTCTGAAATACGCAGTTAGTCCTACTAAAATCGTTCTATATTCAATTCCAATGGCAGTTATTACTTTTGTGGTAGGAGTAATTTGGAATTCACTTTTTGATCGAAAATTTAACGAGGTGAGTGTCAATGGCAAGTAATTTATTGATGTTTTTCTATGCTTTAGTTGGTGTTTGTTTGGCGATTGCTGCACAAGAAAGTTTCAAAGATGAAGAAAATCCTGCTCGGATCGGGACGGGGATTTTCTGGTTGATTTTAGCGATAATTTTTGCTTTTGGTAATTTTATTCCGAAAAAAATTACTGGTTTTTTAGTGTTAGTAATTGGAGTTTTGGCGTTATTTAAACAAATTAAAGTTGGGACAATTGAACCAGTAGATGGAAAACATGCAGCTCAATTTGCCAAAAAATTAGGTGGTTGGATTTTCTTACCTAGTATCGTTTTAGCTGTTGTCGCCATCTGTATTGGGTCATTCACTAAACTAGGTGGTCAAGTCGCGGTTGGTTTTGGAGCAGTTATTTCTTTAATTGTTGCAATGGTTGAAACAAAGGCTCCAGTAAAAATGGTTTATAATGATACTCAAAGGATGATTCGTTCAGTCGGAACGGCCGGAATTTTACCGCAACTTCTAGCAACTCTTGGTGCAGTATTTACGGCAGCGGGTGTCGGTGATTTGACAGCCAAGTTGATTTCGGGAGCCTTTCCACCTGGAAATCGACTTTTTGGAGTGATTCTCTATTGTATATCAATGGCTCTATTTACGATCATTATGGGAAATGCTTTTGCAGCATTTGCGATAATTACAGCTGCAGTCGGAATTCCTTTTGTTGTTGCTCAAGGAGGGAATCCCGCAGTCGTTGCAGCGCTTGGAATGACTTCAGGTTATTGCGGTACTTTAGTGACACCAATGGCTGCCAATTTTAACAGTTTGCCAGTGGCACTGTTAGACATGGATGATCAGATGGGTGTGATTAAACAGCAATTGCCGATCGCCGCAATCCTTTTACTTGCTCATATTATACTAATGTATTTCTTGGCTTTTTAAATGGAGGACTAAAAATGAAAATATTAGTAACAGGCTTCAATCCTTTTGGGGATGATAAAATTAACCCAGCAATTGAAACAGTTAAAAGACTGTCAGATTCAATTGCTGGAGCTCAAATTATTAAGCTGGAAATTCCAACCGAATTTGGTCGGTGTGCCGAAGTAGTAAAGGAAGCAATCAAAAATTATCAACCTGATTACGTCTTAAACGTTGGTCAGGCTGGCGGTCGATTTGCGATTACACCAGAGCGAGTTGCGATTAATTTAGATGACGGTCGGATTAAAGATAACGCGGGTTATCAACCTTTTAATCAACGGATTCATGAAGACGGTGCCCCTGCATATTTTACTCAATTACCTGTTAAAGCGATGGCTCGGGCAATCCGTGAGGCAGGTTTACCGGCCGAAGTATCAAATACAGCGGGAACATTCGTTTGTAATCATATTTTCTATCAAGTTCAGTATATGAAAGACAAAGAATTTCCAAAAATTAAAGCAGGATTTATTCATATTCCTTTTCTACCCGATCAAGTAGTTACCCGCCCAGGAACACCATCGTTATCATTAGAAGATGATGTTAGGGGAATTACAGCGGCAATTAATGCAATTGTTGAACGGGACGGCAAAAACGATCTTGAAACCGTTGAAGGAACCATTGCTTAATGGGGGACCGATGAGGTTCCTTTTTTATTTTCCTTCTTGACAAAAACCAAAAAATCTCTTATATTCTAAATGAATATATGAACAGTTGTTCATATGAACAATAAAGAGTTTAGAGAGATAGGTATATTTATGAAATTGTCAAAGCCAGTTTGGGCATATTTGATCGGACTAGTAATTTTCTTTGGAGCTTTATTTGTCCCTGAAAATCAGTTAATAATGCGAAATGGATTGTTTTTCGCAGCTGTACTTTTGGCAGGATATCACGTTACTTTAGAAGGTTTGACAGATACAGTTGAAAAAACTAAAGAACAGAAACGTTTTATTCCAAACATTCATATTTTGATGTGTTTAGCGGCACTTGGTTCAATGATTATTGGTAGTTTTGAAGAAGCTGCACTATTAATCTTAATTTTCGCTGGCGCAGATTTTCTGGAGGAATACGCTGAAAATAAAAGTCGCAAGGAAATCACTTCTTTACTCAAAATGGCACCTGTAGAGGCACAGAGAATTAATTATGATGGAAAAATGGAAATAGTTGCTGTCAGTGATTTGTCAGTCGGTGACCATCTTCAAGTTTTAAATGGTGCCCAAGTGCCAACTGATGGTACGATCACTAAAGGAAGCGCCAGTATTAACGAAGCTTCGATCAGTGGGGAAAGCATTCCACGCGAAAAGCAAACTGGCGATGAAGTTTTTGGTGGGACGATTAACGGAAATTCAACTTTTGAGATGGTTGTTACCAAAAATAGTTCGGATACAGTTTTTGCCAAAATTATTCAAATGGTTGAAACGGCGCAAGAAACTCCCACTAAAACGGCAACAATTATTCAAAAAATTGAACCAGTTTATGTAAAAACAGTATTACTATTATTACCATTTGTACTTCTTGCCGGTCCGTTTTTATTTGGTTGGACCTGGGAAATGAGTTTTTATCGCATGATTGGCTTTTTAGTTGCGGCGTCTCCTTGTGCCTTGGCTGCGAGTGCGGTTCCAGCAACACTGTCGAGTATTTCTAATTTAGCTCGCAATGGAGTTCTTTTTAAGGGTGGCGCGTATTTAGCCAACCTTTCGCAGTTAAAAGCGATTGCGTTTGATAAGACGGGAACTTTAACTCAAGGTGAACCAGCGGTGACAGATTCCTTTTTTGATCAGACAATTGATCGTAAAGAGTTAATTAATGTGATTGTTGCCTTGGAAAAACAGAGCAATCATCCATTAGCTAAAGCGATTGTGGCTGGTTTTAAACCAACTGAGAAATTAAACGGATTAGATTGTGAGAATAAAATTGGTCAAGGTTTAAGTGCTAGTTATCAAGGACATGAATATTCGATTGGTAAAAGTGAAAATTTTAATCAAATTTCTGATTCGTATAAAATTCGTTATAAGAAGTGGAGCGAACAAGGCAAAACCGTTGTTTATCTTGGAATTGACGGTAAAGTAGTTGGGGCAGTTGCGTTAATGGATTTACCGAAGGAGACTGCCAAGAGTGCGATCCAGTACTTCAATCATCATGGAGTGAAAACAGTGATGATTACAGGTGATTCTAAGATCACGGGTCAAGCCGTTGCTGGTAATTTGGCGATTGAAGAAGTGGTAACTAATGTAATGCCAGATCAAAAAGTAGAAGTAATTGATCAATTACACCAAGAAGATCGAGAAGTTGCGATGGTTGGTGATGGAGTCAATGATGCTCCTGCGTTAGTAAACGCAGATATTGGGGTTGCTATGGGATCTGGGACCGATGTTGCGATTGATGTGGCTGATGTTGTTTTAGTGAAAAATGATTTGTCTCGTCTAACTTTTGCTCACTATCTTTCTGGTAAAATGAACTGGATTGTGATAGAAAATATCATTTTTTCTCTTTCAGTTGTGGTATTATTGTTATTGTTGAATGTTTTACAAATTACTAATATTGGTTGGGGAGTTGCGTTACATGAGGGCAGTACGCTAATTGTAACTTTTAATAGTTTACGTTTGTTGCTGGTTCGGCGTCCCCAAACATAATTTTTGGGAGGTAGAAATTGGCAGCGATGGATGAACTAGATTTACCATCAAAATCAGAGCTTCAGCCGATCGTTGATGTTTTTAAAACGATGAGCGATCCGACCCGGATGAGGATTATTTTGGCAGTCGCTAATGGACCAATTACGGTTTCAGCGATTGCAAATTTGTTGGATTTGTCTTCGTCGAATGTCTCTCATCAGTTACGGTTATTACGTCAGCAGCGTTTGGTTGTCGGAGAAAGATCTGATAAACAGATTTATTATCGTTTGATTGATGAACATGTTTTACAAATTTACGATTTGACAAAGACCCATATCGAAGAAAAGAATGAACAAGCTCAAAAATAATTTTTTTGGGTTTGTTTTTGGTGAAAGATAATGAAATACAAGTTAATTGCGAGTGATTTAGATGAAACGCTTTTAAATGATGATAAGCACGTGGGAGAGAAGACCCGTGAGGCGATTAGAAAAGCTCGAGCGAAAGGGGTGCTTTTTGTACCAAATGGTGGACGGGGCTATACGCTAATTCGCCAAACTTTAGATGAAATTGATGCTCTGAACAAGCCAGGAGAGTATGTTGTTTCCTTTAATGGTAGTGTTATTACCGAAAATAAAAATGAGCGAGTGATTGAAAAGACGCTCATGGATTTTGATTTGATTAATCAACTATTTCAAATCGGTGAGGATCATTCACTACCAATGCATATTTATTGCATGGAGGAAATTTATGTTTGTAATTTAAACGAAAGCGAAAAAGACTATCTTGATCGCATGGGATTTCCTTATCAAGTGTTTGATGAACCTTCTATTGATTTTTTGCGTGATCAACCTTTAGTGAAGATGCTGTTTATGAATCAAGATCGTTCGCAACTGGAAGCATTGAGAGAAGAAGTTCCGAAGGACGTGTTAGATGTAACAACGACTACCTATTCATCGAATCGCTATCTGGAATTTAACACGGGCGGGGTTAACAAAGGTAAAGGATTGCTTCAGTTAGCAAAATTATTGGATATCTCACCGGAAGAAATTATTGCAGTTGGAGATAATTCTAATGATTTATCAATGATTGAAGCTGCTGGCTTAGGGGTAGCAGTCGAAAATGCAATTCCAGAAATAAAAAAAGCAGCGGATCATGTGTTGGATTGTGACAACAATCATGACAGCGTTGCTGAATTAATTGAAAGATTCATCTTGAATTAGTGAGGTACTCCAAAAGTTAATAAACTGGCGGAGTATTTTTTAGCTTAAATTTAAAACTTTTTTCAAAGCATCAGTTAAAACACGACTAAGATCTATTTTTCGTTCTTTAGCTACCAAACTTAAGTAAAAGGGGATCATCACAGTTTTTTTGACAAGTTTGCTGTTATCTTGCATTCGGGCAACATCGGTGTCAGCTTCAATAGGAATCAGTAAGTCGCCTTTTTTGTACTTGATTGTTTCATAGTTACTTGCAGGAGGAATTTTTTCCAGATCATCCTCCATAACAATTAAATACAATTCGAGACCATTCTTGGCATGACGTAGCGCACGAGCCATATCCTCTCCAAAAGTAGCGATATACGGCTTGAAGTCTGGAAATTCAACTTCATAGTAACCTGATTCGGGATCCTTATGGAATGTTGCATAATATAAATATTTCAATTATTCTCCTTTTGTTTCTTTAAACAAAAATCCCCCTAGAGTATGATTCTGGGGGGATAACTAATTAAACTACTAAACTACGTTTAGAACTGTACTTTTCATAGCTCTTGGAATCCATAATATCCTCTAATATTTCAACCATTTTATAAACATCTTCATAAGAAGTGTAAAGAGCAATTGGAGCTAAACGGATAACGTCAGGTTCACGGAAATCAGGAATTACATTGCGATCTTTAAGCGCTGAACAAATTTGAAAAGCATTGGGATGTTCTAAGCAAACGTGTCCGCCGCGTTTATCATCTTCACGCGGATTTCCCACTGTACAGCCATATTTAGCTAATTTCTCATCGATCAAAAACATTAAGTAAGAAGTAATTTTTAGCGATTTGGTTCGGATTTTATCCATTCCAATGCTATTAATCAAATTTAATGTTCCTTCTAACGGTGCCATTCCTAACATTGTTGGCGAACCAATTTGCCAGCCAGATACATCTTTTTGGTGTTCAAACTGATGTTTAAGTTGGAATTGAGTATCGTCGCGGTTTCCCCACCAACCAGCAAGGCCGGGATTTTCATCAAAGTGTTTTTTATTTAAGTATAATCCGGCAACTGAACCAGGACCCGCAGATAAATACTTATAAGTACACCAGATTGCAAAGTCAGGCTGAACTTTCGCAAAGTCCATCTTAATAGCGCCAATTGCATGACACAGGTCCCAACCAATAATGATTCCTTTTTCGTGCGCAGCTTTTGTAATTCGCTCCATATCAAGAACTTGAGCGCTTCGGTACAAAACTGTTGGTAATAAGATGAGTGCAACGTCTGAAGTCATTGCTTCAATTACTGCGTCTTCATCGATATATTTACCGTCAGGACTTTTCACCACTTTAACAGCATCTGCTGGGTCATAACCAGTTAAACGAATATCACTGTCAATAGCATACCGATCCGTTGGGAAGTTTAAATCATCAACAAGGATTTTGTATCTTTCTTTAGTTGGATGATACAAGGTTGTGACACATTGATGGATGTTTGAAGTCGTGTTGCCTGTGATCAAAACTTCATTTTCTTCAGCATTAATCAATTTAGCGCATTGGTTACCTAATTCTTGTCCGTAATGGAAGTATGGAGTCCACATATCAATTTCTTGCGTTTTCCAAACGTTCATCATTTTTAAAAGAGCTTCTTCAGCATCTTTTGAGGCTAAACCAAGAGAGTTACCATCCATATAGATTTGTCCTTGTTTAACATAGAAATGATCCCGGATTTCAGCCAATGGATCTTCTTGATCCAATTTTTTTGCTTGTTCTAAATCTGTTGTAAATTCATATTTCATTCTTCTTTTTCCTTTCGACTAAATAAGATAAATAATAAGATACTCAGAGTTCCAAGTAAACAAATACCGGTTAAGAGGACACTAGCACTGGCCCAAGAAATCTCAATCATCTTGGTAACGATCGGGGTTCCGATAATAATTCCGATATAGTATAAAAAATTAACAAATGATACAGCATACCCAACTAATTGAGGGGAGCTAACAGTTTTAGGAGCTAAGACCATGACGCACGATGATGCCATCATGATTGTTGCTGATAAAAAGAATACTTGTAAAATATAAGTAAAAGTGCCATTAAGCCAAAGCATGGGAAGGCAAGCAAGCGTCATGAGTCCAAATGAAATCAGAGTAATGATTTTTCCACGACGAGAAAAGCGATCCATCAAGAACCCAGCTAATAATCCAAAAGGGACTCCGAACAAACCAAATAGACTTGCCAAAAAGTTTGCTTCGTTATCGCTCACATGATAAAAATTAGTGAATAATAAAGGATAAAGGGTGATAAAAGCGTAGAGGACAAAGGCCATCGAACCTTGAGCAATTGCAAGCACCCAAATCCCTTTGTTTTTGATAATCGGGTTAAGTTGTTTTAAAACTGAGCCTTTATTTTCTTTATCAGCTGCTGCCAAATCTTTTTCAAAAAACTGCAAGTACAAAAGTAATAGAATTATCCCGAGGATAATGATAAATATCCAAGGAGCTTTAAGATTAAAAGTAGTGGCTAAAGGTTTAAACAGATTCATGGCAATCAGTGAACCAGCGGCTGAAAAAGTTCCCCAAATCCCCGTTGCAAGTCCCCGATTCTTATCAGGAAACCAATTGTTAATGAAAATTATCCCAACCATGATAACCATTGAGAAAGGAATTCCTTCGATGAAACGGGATAACAAGAGCCAAAAATAGTTAGAAGCCAAAAGGCCTAATAAATTTCCAAAAATTAGACATCCCATTAATCCAATTAACAACTTTTTCGGTCCCAATTTACTTACAATTCCTCCGCCTGGTAAAGCTAAAAACACTGCGGAAAAAGTGAAAACCGACATCAACCATGCAGAAGCGGTTAAGGATAAATGAAAACTTTGATTAATCTGTGTCAAAATTGGAACAATTTTTAACTGACTGAGAGAAATGGTAACTCCGCCGAGGTAAAGCAGAAAAAATTTAAACCATGAGTGTTTTTGCATAAATATCTCCTTTATGGGTATAGCATTTCTAACGATCCAGTTAAGTAATCTAAAAAAGGACCTAGTCGTTAACTACTTTTATTATAACCTAATTTTTAGGGAAAATATCTTTTTCGTGGCATTTTTAATGATACAAAAAAATGTTTAAACATAATTTGCGGTGTAATTATCAGCTAAGTAGTTTTAATCTTAAATTTGGTTAGTTTTTGTCTTGGGTAGGGTCATTATGTGACAAGATTAAACATAATATAATATTGATGTTGATAGCGCTAACAAAAAAATTAAGGAGAATTAAAGTTGAATACTTTTATTAAAAAATTAGAGTCATTCATTACGCCTGTTGCTAACTGGTTAAGCAACAACAAGATCATCCAATCGATCTCGAAAGGTTTAATGATTACAATGCCTATTATTATGGTAGGGGCAATTGCTTCAGTATTTCAAAATATCCCGATTACGGGTTATCAGCACTTTGTTACTACTACTTATTTTGGAACAATTTTAACAACTATTGTAAATATTACTACCAATATGTTGGCTGTATACGTTGTGGCGGCGATCAGTTACACCTATGCAGGAACATTTAAATTAGATCAGTTTGTTTGTGCATTACTTGCTTTGATGGGATTCTTTATTGTGACGCCACTGACTGTCAGCGGAAAAGGAATTGCAGCTGTAACAAACATTCCTTTAAGCTGGTTAGGTGCAAAAGGTTTGTTTACAGCAATGATTATTGCGATTGCAACCACTTTAATCTATCTTTTAATTGTTAAGAAGAATTTAGTGATTAAAATGCCTGATTCAGTTCCACCGTTTGTTTCTAAATCATTTGCTGCTATTATTCCTGGTTTTGCCACAGTTTTAGTTTTTGGCATAGTTGCGTTTTTATTTTCGATTACGCCATACAAAGATATGCATGATGCAATTTACTCTTTAATCCAAGTGCCTTTGAGCCACGTAGGAACAAGCGTTTGGGCTGCAGCGTTAATTTACTTGTTATCGGGACTTTGCTGGTTCTTTGGGATTCATGGGATTGCGGTTATCAGTGTAGTAATGCCAATTTGGATTGGCGCTGATGTTGCTAATGCTTCAGCTTTGTCCGCGGGAAAAGTAGCCCCAAATATCATCACTTATAACTGGATTAATGCTGTATCTTCTCCTGGTGGAAGTGGAGCAACGATTGGGTTAATCATTCTTGCAACCTTCTTTGCAAAAAGTGAGCGTTACCGTTCTTTAGGTAAATTAGCCATTGTGCCATCTTTGTTTAACATCAACGAGCCAGTTGTTTTTGGATTGCCGATGGTTTTAAACGCAATTATGGCAATTCCATTTATTTTAACCCCAGTTATTAATGTATTCTTAGGTTATATTTTAACTGTAGCTAAGATTCTTCCAGTTTCTAATGGTGTTGGTTCAATGGGCATGCCGATTTTGATGAATTCTTTTCTTTGCGGCGGCTGGAAATTAATGGTCTTTCAGATTTTCACAATTTTCTTGAGTCTTGCAATTTACTATCCGTTCTTTAAAATTTTGGATAATCGGGAAGTAGCAGAGGAGCAAAAATAAGAAAAATCAGTAAGCAGATTACAATGTTTACTGTTTTTTAATTTTTATTTCTAAATTCTCGTGGATTCATTCCGGTTACTTCTCTAAACTTACGGTAAAAGAAAGTCAAATTTTTATAACCGATATTTTCTGCAATTTCGTTCACTGGTAAATCGGTATTTTGTAACATGTTTTGAGCTTGATTAATCTTCTGCTTGATGACTAAATTTTTAAAAGTTTGACCAGTTTCTTCTTTTAGAAGATTAGCTAAATAGTTAGGGTGATAATTGAAAATTTCACCAACTTCTTGTAGCGTACAAGTTTGAAAATGATCTTCAATATACTTTAAAATTGATAAAACGACTGAATTTTCTTGCTTGGTATTAACCTTAATAACACTTAAATCTCGAAGCAAATTAGTTAAGAAAATGATCATGTATGATCGAATAGTCTCCTGAGAATAAAGATCATTACGAATGTATTCCAAGAGCATTTTTTCGACAATTTCATTTGATCGATTCAGGTCGTTAGCATGAAGAATTAGGTAATTTTCTTGATGATTATCAGAAGAAATTGCATTCAAAATAAATGAAGGAATCATACTAAAATTAGCTAGACGACTTAAAAACCCATTATTAAAAAATTCTTTTTGCATCACGATGTTGATGATTATATCTTCGTAGTTGGCATCAAAAATCGTATGAGCAACGTTGGAGTCCAAAAGGCAAAAATCGCCCGCTTTTAGTTCAATTTGTTTGTTTTGAATAATTTGTTGGCAGGATCCGTGGTAAACATAGGTCATTTCAATATGATGATGACGGTGTAAAGGCGGGTGACTAAATCTTGTGTGTTCAGCAAATTCAATATTACTGTGAGTGAAGAATCCGTGTTCATGCCCAGCCAAAAAGAATTTATTTTCGTGATGAAAATTGGTTAAATCGAAAGTTGGGATCTCGCTTTTTAAAAAGTCAGATGAATAGATCTTTTTGAAGAAATCATCACGTTTTTCTGGGTGATCCCGGTATTTTTTCTCGCTTTCAGATAGCGAATAGAGAAGTTTAATTAAATTTTTTTTGTTCATTTTTTACACCATAAAAACATAGAGGTAATAATATGCAAATTTATCAAATGCAAATTAATCATTTTACGAATCCAATTGGATTTGATTTTCGGGATCCAACTTTTACTTATAAAATAAAAGAAGCTTCCGGCAAAAAATTAGAGGCTCATAAACTTGAAATTTCTATTGATCCAGATTTTAAACAACTTATTTATACCACAGAAAAAGAGTCAACGACAAAAAGTTTGTTTACGAATATTTCACTGGATTTAAAACCACGAACGCGTTACTGGTGGCGAGTTCAAGCTTGGAGTGATACTAATGAAGAAGCTATAAACGTCAGTTGGTTTGAAACTGGCAAATTAGATGAAACTTGGCAAAGTAAGTGGATTTCACCTACTAATGACAAATTACGATCTGCTCAGTTGAGCTATCAATTTAAGTGTCAAAAGGAAGTTGAGAAAGTTCGTTTGTATATTTGCGGTTTAGGACTTTATGAAGCAACGATTAATGAAGAAAAAGTAAGTGCAGAATTTTTAACGCCAGGATACAACAATTATGACGCTTGGATTCAATATCAAAGTTATGATATTACCAAAATGCTGGAAACCGAAAATGAAATTTCGGTAATTTTGGGTCAAGGTTGGTATAAAGGAAGATTTGGCTTTGACGGGGGAAGTGAAAATATTTACGGCTCGCGACTGGCATTAAATGCAGAAATTAGAATTGTTTATACTGATGGAAGCTCGGATTTGATTGTCACTGATGATAATTGGCAGGCCAGCACTGGAATAATCGGAGAAAATTCGATTTATTACGGAGAAGATCAAGACGAAACTCTCGCAAATCAAAGCATCTCTTTAGAAGAAATTTCAGGCCCAACGGATAAGCTGCATGAACGCTTGAGTGCACCAGTGATTGTTGCTGAAAAAATGCCAGTTAAATCTGTGATTAATGAACCAGAATTATTGCTTGATCTGGGCCAAAATATGGTGGGTTGGGTAACTTTTAAAAACCGCTTGCCAAAAGGGACAACAATTAAATTAGAGTTTGCCGAAACCTTAATTCATGGTAAATTTTACCGCGATAATCTAAGAGAGGCGCGGGCTGCTTTTGTTTATACTTCAAACGGAGATGAAAAGTGGGTTCGGCCGCATTTTACATTTTTCGGTTTTCGTTATGTTAGGATTACGGGCTGGCCTGAAAACCTGACTTTAAATCCTGATGATTTTGTGGGAATAGTTTTAACTACGGAAATGCAGCGCACCGGTTGGTTTGAGACCGACAATTCAGCTGTTAATCGTTTGTATCAAAATATTTTGTGGTCCCAAAAAGGTAATTTCTTAGAAGTGCCAACCGATTGCCCGCAGCGAGATGAAAGAATGGGTTGGACTGGTGATGCTCAGATTTTTTCAAAAACTGCACTTTATAATGCAGATGCAACTGCATTTTATCAAAAATTTGGTTTTGATCTTGAAACTGAACAACGGACGCATGGAGGTGCTCCAACGATGACGATTCCTAATGTTCCGTCGGATCTACCGGCGCCAGAGACTGCTAATGGGATTTGGGGCGATGCCGCAGTTGTAATTCCTTGGAATGTTTATTTGGCTAGTGGCGATTCCAGAATTTTACGCAGACAGTTTAAGAGTATGAAAGCTTGGTTAGACTACGTTGCAACGAGACCATTTGAAAATGGTTTATGGGTCAAAGATTTTCAATTTGGCGATTGGTTAGCTTTGGATGGAGACGATCCGACTTCTCCAATCGGAGGAACAGAGGCTCAATTTGTCGCCAATGTTTACTATCTTAACTCGCTTAGAATTGCCAGCAAAACCGCTCAAATATTAGGGCAATCAGATCCTTTTAAGGAGCGGGCTAAGAATTTAAAGCAGGCAATTCGTAATGAATATTTCTCGCCAAATGGTCGATTTGTTCAAGATACACAAACTGGATATTTGTTGGCGCTCCACTTTGATTTGGTGAGTGCCAGCGAAAGATTTGCGATGATTGAAAAATTAAAAGCAAGAATTCAAAAAGATCAATATCATTTAACCACGGGTTTTGTTGGGACGCCATTACTTAATCCAGTTTTGAGTGACGCTGGATTAGATGATTTAGCTTACACTCTGCTTTTAAATGATGATTATCCAAGCTGGCTTTATGAGGTTAAAATGGGCGCAACGACTATCTGGGAGCGCTGGAATTCAATATTGCCAAACGGTGATATGTCTCCTGAGGGTATGAATTCCTTGAATCATTACGCGTATGGTGCAGTAGGAAGCTGGCTTTATGAAGATGTTTTAGGAATTAAGGCCCTGGATCCAGGTTTTTCAAAGATTCAAGTAGCACCGCATGTTCACTGGAGTATTCCTAGATTTTCCGGTTCTTATCTAAGTCCCAACGGATTAATAAAGGTTGCTTTTGAAGTTGACAAAAATAATCAAGTTACAATAAATTTAACAGTTCCATTTAATACCGAGGCTCATGTTCGTTTGCCATACCATGAAGAAAACGAAAAAAAGATGTTGTTAACGGCGGGGGATTATGAGTTTAAATATCAGGCGACAACGGAATTACGTCGCTCTTTCGATGAAAAGATGACCTTGAAAGATATTTTAGCGGATCCACTAACGGCGGTTCGTTTTAAAGAGCGGTTTGAAGATCATCGCATAAGTTCTGAACGAGAAGTTCGTCATCACGCCAATGATTCTTTAGCAGATTTAAAAGAACAAAACCTTTTGACAGAAAATGAATTGAGCGAATTTTTAAATAATTTGAGGGAGATATAATAGTGGATCAGAAATTTTTGTGGGGCAGTGCATTAGCTGCCAATCAATGCGAAGGAGCTTATTTAGCTGGCGGAAAAGGCGAAAGTATTATTGATCGCCTGCCCGCGGGAAAAGATCGATTTCTTGTGATGGAAGATCCAGTCCATCATGCTGATCAAAATTATGATTTTTATCCGAGTCATGAGGGAGTCCACTTTTATCAAAACTATAAAGAAGACCTTAAATTATTAGCGGAGATGGGGATTAATTCATTAAGAATATCGATCAGTTGGCCACGAATTTTTCCAAAAGGAATTGAGGAAGAACCAAATGAAGAAGGCTTACGCTTTTATGACGAAATCTTTGCGGAGCTTGCGCGCTATCAAATTACCCCAATTGTGACGATGAATCATTTTGATACGCCTTATTATCTGTCAAAAAACTTTAACGGTTGGGCTGAAACGATTACTCGCGAATGTTTCTTGCGTTATGCTAAAACAATTTTAACTCGTTATCATGATCAGGTTCCTTATTGGATTCCTTGCAACGAAATCAATATGGCGAAACATTTACCGTATGTGGGAGCAGGAATTCAAGCCAAAACGCCGCAAAGCGTTGCTGATGCAATTAATAATTTGTTGATTGCCAATGCTAGTTGCGTCAAAATGGCGCACGAATTGGATTCAAATTTAAAAGTTGGATGCATGTTAGCCGCCGGAAATACTTATCCAGCGACGCCAAAGCCTGAAGATGTGATGCTCTCAATTGAAAAGGATCGCGATAATTTAATGTTTGTTGACGTCCAGGTGCGGGGACAATATCCAAATTATTACCTGAAAAGTTTAGCTCATGATGGGATTAAGTTAAATTTATCAACGGAAGAAAAGGAAATTTTGGCGGAAAATCCAGTCGATTTTGTTTCCTTTAGTTATTACAATTCCCGGATGTGTTCAGTTGAAGGCTCACAAAAAAGCACGCAGGGCAATGTTTTTGCAACGATGAAAAATCCATATTTAAAAGAAACTGATTGGGGTTGGCAAATAGATCCAGTTGGACTAAGAATCACAATGAATACCTTGTACGATCGCTATCAAAAGCCTTTAATGATTGTTGAGAACGGCTTGGGGGCGCATGACGAGTTGGTTAATGGTGAGGTTTATGACCAAGAACGAATAGATTTTTTACAGCGGCATATTGAACAGATGCAATTGGCAATCAGTGTTGATGGAGTTGAAACCTTGGGCTATTTAAGTTGGAGTGCACTCGATCTCAATAGCGCTTCGACTGGTCAGATGTCAAAACGCTATGGCTTTATTTACGTGGATCTTGATGATAAAGGGAAGGGGAGCTATCAGCGAATTCCTAAAGCTTCTTACTATTGGTATCAAAATTTTTTGAAATAGCCTTGTAAAACCGGTTTCACTTGTGTTAAGATAGAAGCTAAATTTCCAATGAACAATAGTATTGAATTTCTGTTTTTCGGCAGTAATTCACAAGTAGTTTATGGGTTCACAGTCGTTTTTAACGACTAGAAAGGAGTGGAATAGATCTTTGCGGCGAATTAGATTGAAAAGTATTTTTCATAATAATCCGGTAAAGAAAATTAAAATCAAATATCAGCATCAAAGTGACACTCAGAAGTTCATAAATAGTTATTTTGAAAAGCGCAGAATTAAGGCAGACTGTGTTGATTCTGAATTTAATCGAGGCAAAAACCAGCGAGTTTACAGCAAAACTTTTATGGTTAAGGTGCCACAATCGATGAGTTGTGCTCAAATTATTGAGGAAATTTCTCTTTATCGTAATATTATTGAAATTCGGCGAATCAAAAAGTAATTGACGAACTGATGAAGCAGCAATCAAGTAAAATTGGTTGCTTTTTTTGAAATAAAAAATGACCTGTGAAATGAACACAAAATAAGTGTTGTTTGAGTATGGTTAAGTTGCAAAAACCCTTTTATACTTGGATTGTGGTTTGCAAACGGATACAAGTATAAGGAGGAAAATAGATATATGCATTCAATGCAAGCGTTTATGGAAAAGAAGTTTATTCCTGTTGCAACAAAGATTTCAAATAATAAATGGGTTCAATCGATCAGTCGAGGAACCATGAGTTTAATGGGAGTAATTGTTGTTGGGGCTATATTTTCTTTGCTGGGGAGCATCGGGATTCCAGCATATCAAACATTTTTAAAAAATACGGGATTAGCTAATTTATTAAGTTATGTTCCTGCAGTTACGATTAATGCAATCGGACTTTATATGGTATTTTTGATTGCTTATCAGGCAGCACATGTTTTTGGTCATGAGGACCTAGCGGTCAACATTGGCATTGTCTCTTTGGTTTCTTTTTTGGCTTTGATCCCTTTAAAGAGTACACAAGAAAAAGGAGCTATGCAGGCAATTAACTACTTAAATGTAGATTACATTGGCTCCAGAGGGGCTTTCACTGCAATAATCACGGCAATGCTGGTAGTTTCAATTTATTTGTATATAATCAAGAAAAATTGGACAATAAAAATGCCAGAAGGAGTTCCACCACAGGTTATTAATGCATTTACTGATGTTATTCCAGCATTTGTTATTTTGACAATTTTCTCATTAATTCGTTGGGCATTTAGTTTAACCAGTTACATTTCTGCGACAGATTTTATCTATAAAATGTTGCAAAAACCAATTGAGGCATTAACAGGATCACTTCCAGCGTTTATTATTTTGATTTTAATTGCGCAATTACTTTGGTTCTTTGGAATCCATGGTTCATTTACAATTTTGCCGATCTTAATGCCAATTTGGATCAGTTATATTAATCCTAATATGGCTGCTTATCATGCTGGCAAGGTAATTCCTCATATGTTTAATATTGAAATGTATAATATGTTAACGATTGGTGGCTCTGGAGCGACTCTCGGTTTTGTGATTGTAATGTTTATTTTTGCTAAAAGTCAACAGTATAAGAAAATGGCACGTTTGGTTATAGTACCAGGTTTTTTCAATATTAATGAACCGTTAATTTTTGGATTACCAATCATTATGAATCCTATCTTGTTCATTCCATTTGTATTTACTCCGATAATTATTTTGATTTTGGGATATATCCTAATGAAGATTGGTTTAGTTGGAGTTCCAATTGGACTTTTCCTTCCAGCAAGTACTCCGATTGTATTTTCTGGAATTTTACAAGGTAGCTGGAGTTATGCGATTTGGCAAGTGGTTGCAGTTTTGATTTCATGTGTAACTTATTATCCGTTCTTTAAAATTATGGATGCTAAAGCATTAGAAGAAGAAAAAGCTGGAGCTGAAAAATTGGAGCAGGTAGAAAATTGAGTTTAAATAAAGATTTTTATTGGGGTGCTTCCTCATCAGCATTTCAAATTGAAGGTGCCAACCGAGCAGACGGCAAAGGACTGAGTACCGTTGATGTTAGACCTGTGAAAACAGGAATTGCTGATACAAGCGTTGCAGCTGATTTTTATCACAATTGGCGAGAAGACATCTCTTTGATGGATAAATTAGGAATCAACGCATTTAGGTTATCGATTAGCTGGTCACGAATTTATCCAACAGGAAATGGGGAATTAAATAACGATGGATTAGCTTTTTACGATCGGGTGATTGATTGTTTACTTGATCATAACATTGAACCAATTATTACGATTAATCATTTTGATATGCCTCAGGCTTTGATTGATCAATATAACGGATGGCTGTCTCGTAAATCGGTTGAAGACTTTGCACGTTATACTAAAACTTTGTTTTTACATTTTGGAGATCGTGTAAAAACTTGGTTAACGATTAATGAACCATTAATGTTAATGTACAATCCGGGTTACAATGGCAGTCACTATGATCGAGCAGATGAAACAACTAGTTCAAACTTTTTGATCTTACATCATATTTTGTTAGCTGAGAAATATGCTTTCAAATTATGTCATCAGTTGATTAAAAATGGAAAAATTGCCCCCGTATCTGCGTTTCAAAACGTTTATCCATTAAGTAGTGAATACGAGGACGTTAGTGCGGCTTTAACGGCAGAATCTATTTTAAGTTACTGGGCTTTAGATGTTGCAGTGAAGGGCTCGTATCCCAAAACTACTTACGAGCGGTTAAATAAATTAGGTTTAGCTCCTAAAGTAAGTCATGCTGATGAGATTATTTTCCAAATGGATGTTCCAGATTTTATTGCTTTTAATTACTATAGCAGCATTCACGTTGGGGGATACCATCAAACAGAAAAATTTATTCCACCGTTTTTCAATTTTCCACTTTTTAGTGTAGATATGGGGGAAGAGCGGAAAACAGCTAAATGGTCAGCAATGTCTTCTGATTCAAACGGTTTAGTAATGTCAGCTCGAAAACTTTTCGATCGATATCAAATTCCTTTAATGATTACTGAAAATGGATTTGCTGATACTGAAGAACCTGATGACTCAAAAAAAATAAATGATCAAGAGCGCATAAAATACCTTCAAGAACATGTAAGTGCTTGTCAGGAAATTTTAGGATTGGAGATCCCGCTAAAAGGATACTTTGTCTGGTCATTCCTTGACTCACTTAGTGGTCGAGAAGGATATAGTAAACGTTATGGATTAGTTTATGTTAATCGTGATGATCAAGATTTGCGTGATATGAAGCGAATTCCTAAACAAAGCTTTTATTGGTATCAAGACTTCATTAAGTCGCAAAATAATTGATATTTAAGGGGTGAGGTCTTTTTGATATCTCATCTCTTTTGCTTTAAACGGTTGTTTTTTCGATATTCATTAGGAGAAATTAGCATATATTTTTTAAAAATTTTATAGAAATATGAAGGATTCTCATAGCCAATTTTTGAAGAAATTTGTTCAATAGAGGCACTGGTGTATGTCAAATATTCTGCTGCAATATTTACTCGCTGTAGATGAACTAATTGAATAAAAGAAAGACCTGTTTTTTCTTTAAAATAGTTCGACAAGTAGTTGGGATTAAATCCAAAATGTTTCGCCATTTTATCCAAAGTAATATTTAAATAGTTCTTTTCAATGTACAAAAGCAACGTCAAAAGACGATTGTTGGAAATTTGGTTGTTAACTTTAATATTAGAGCTCTCTTTAGATGCAGCTCTAATCAAGCGAGAAAATAAAGTTCGAATTTCTAGGCGAATGATCTGATTAGTTTGAATATCTGGATGATAATATTCGTAAATAATATCATAAAAGGTGTTGATAATTTGTTGGTTATGATCAGTTTGAAAAAGAGCATAAGTATTTTCGCCTAAATCTTCATTTGATAGTAGCGCAAATAATAAGTTGGAAATACTTTGATTAGAAATACTTTGTTGGATAAAATTAAAATCGTTTAACGAAAATGCGGATTCTTTTAGGGCAATATTAACTACAACGCAACCCTCAGGAATTCTTTTTGGGGCGTGGGTAGCATGATTTCCAATGATGACGATATTATTTTGAGTCACGTGAATTTCTTCATTTTTAGTTAGGACGTCACACTCACCGATTAAAGGAATAATAATTTCGACATAATTATGAATATGATAAGGAACATAGGATTCAACTGGATAGACAGAAATTCCAATTGTGTGGGTATTAATTTCGAGGGAGTCTGTGAGACTATAAAAAAATTCGTAGACCGGTTGATGATCAAATACACCAGCTTGATCCGGCTCCATTGTTGGAGCTAGTTTCTCCCACATCCGTGGGCGACTTTTCTTTTTTAATAAACTTAAAATATCTGACTCCAATTGTTACTCCTTTTAATGTTGAACACAATGATTTTAACTTTCCTGGGGTAAGAATGCAATTTGGAGAGAATAATAGAAATGGAGCGTTACAATGCTAGATTTAACTAAAAAGCCATACTTTTTAAATCAACAACAAATTAAATATATTCAAAATAAAATCGATCAAATGTCGATAAGCGAAAAAATTGGTCAATTATTTTTTGTGATAGGACAAGATGAAGATACGGTGGATATCAAGAAATTTATCCAGAAATATCAACCGGGTGGCATGATGTATCGTCCCAATCATGCCGAAAAATTAAAACGAGAATTTACAACAGCTCAAGAGTCTAGTCGAATTCCGCTGTTCATGGCTGCTAATTTAGAGTCGGGCGGCAATGGTCTTGTTACAGAAGGAACTTGGTTAGGAACTCCGCTTGAAATGGCTGCAACCGATGATTTAAAGAGTGCTTATGAACTGGGCAATGTAGCTGGTAGCGAAGCTGCGCAAGTCGGAGGCAATATGTCTTTTGCGCCGATTGTCGATATTGATAAAAATTTTCGCAACCCGATTATGAATACGCGAACCTTCGGTAGTGATCAAAAGCGCGTTCTAAAAATGAGCCAGGCCCAGATTAAAGGATTGGCAGATAACCAAATTATTCCTGTTATCAAGCATTTTCCAGGGGATGGCGTTGATGAACGCGACCAGCATCTATTAAGTTCAGTCAATTCCTTGACAACAGAGGAATGGCTCCAGTCATATGGGGAAATTTATCACGCATTAATTGAAGAAGGAATTCCAAGTGTGATGATTGCTCACATAATGCAGCCGGCTTGGGAACGTAAGCTGGAACCAGGCATTGCTGATGAAGATTTGCGTCCGGCTTCAGCTTCTAAATTATTGATCGATGGCTTACTGCGAGATGTTTTGCATTTTAATGGTTTGGCAATTACCGATGCGACTCCAATGATTGGCTATAATGCCGTGATGCCGCGCAAAGATTTACTTCCAGCTACTATCAATGCGGGTATCGATATGATTTTGTTCAACAAAAATATCGATGAAGATTATCGCTATCTTCATGAAGCAGTTGAAAATGGGGTCGTAAAAATGGAACGAATTGATGAATCCGTTATGCGAATTTTAGGAACTAAACTTGCTCAGGGAGTAATGGATACTGACGAACATTTCTTATTAAATCCGCCAGCAAAAATTGATCTTAATCTTGCTGAGCATCAAAAAACAGCTCAGGAAATCGCCAAAAAAGCGGTAACTTTAGTCAAAGATCGCGATCAATTATTGCCATTGACGCCTAAAAAATATCCTCGAATTCGATTGGTAGTTTTAGGAGATCACGATGACGGTGGATTTAAAGAAGGCGGTCAAGTTACTCAATTATTCCAAGACAAGCTGCAGCAAGAAGGTTTTGAAGTCCAGCTTTACGATCAAAAAAAGCTTGATTTTCATGAAATTTTTGAAGAGGGGGTAGAGGATCTCGAAAATAAATTTGATTTAGCATTGTATGTTGCAAACGTTGAAACGGCAAGCAACCAAACTACAACTAGAATAAATTGGGTCCATCTGATGGCGGCCGATGCTCCTTGGTTTATGAAGTCGATTCCGACCGTTTTTGTTTCGACCGCTAATCCATATCATTTATTTGATGTTCCTAATATTTCAACTTTTATCAACGCGTATACTGGAAATTCTGCGACTATCAATGCGGTAATTAGAAAATTAACGGGCAAAGAACCTTTTGAGGGAATTAATCCTGTTGATCCATTTTGTGGAGATTTGCAGGCGAAGATTTAATATAATATCGATAACTAACTATTATTAATAGTGCAATTCCGCAAATTAAATCGACGATGCTGGCTTCAATTCCAAAAATTCCTCCGTTAATTAGTGGATGATTTTTCCTGGAAACGGATTTAAAAATTAAATCAAAGCTTGCAATACCAGAGACTGATGTCCCGAAAATAACGCCTTCAGCAAAATTCCAGGCACTATGAAATGCTCCAATTAGCCATAAACTTTCAGTTTGCAGCCGTAAAATTGACATTGTTAAAGCAAAGATTAACAAATTAATCCAAGCAAGCAAATTAATTCCATCATTTGCACAGTGGGCAAATGCAAAACATAGGGAATTTACAACGATGGCGGTAATGGGCAAATTTTTTTGGAGAATTTTGCCCATGATAAATCCGCGGCATAGTAATTCTTCAAACATTCCTTGGACCATGAAGCCACCTAGATAAAGGAGGATTTGGCCTAAGTTTGTCCATTTAAATAAAAAGGTGACTTGAAATCCCTTGAGTAGAACACAGATGAGCCAAATGAAACTGAACCAAACGATGCCGCTTAAAAATCCGATCAAGTAAAGTTGCTTTAAAGATTTTCTAGCGAACAGTATAACTTCGTCTTGTGAACGATAATGCCACCACAGCAATCCAATGGCGATGCCTTCACTATATAAACTAAGCCAAAGATTTTGTTCGATTGCGGGAATTAAACTGGGTAATTCAGAAATAAGTGCCCACAAAAATGCAAGAAATAAGATCAAAAGGATGGGTCAGAGTGTCTTTCAAGATTTTTTTGATTTTCATATGATAATATAGTAGACAAATAATGATTTTTTTCAATCGAAAGGAACGAAATTTTGAGTCAAGACATAAATGAAAATCGAAGCAATTGGGATGATCGCGCAGATGTTCATGCTAACGGTGGGTATGGGGATCTCCAGAAATTAATTGAAGATGAGCATGCGATAACTTCGACGGTTAAAAGGGATTTGGCAGTTTTATCGCCATATCTTCCTAAACATTCAATTAAAGACCAACGACTTTTACATTTGCAGTGTCATATTGGCACCGATACATTGAGTTGGTGGCGTTTAGGTGCAAAAAACGTTCACGGATTAGACTTTTCTCCTAATTCATTGAACTATGCCAAAAAGATTGCTAAAAAGTCGGGGGCAAAAATTAATTATGTTCAAAGTGATGCTCGTTATGCAGTAAAAGAAATGTCTGATCAATTGGCGAGCTTTGACGTAATTGTAACAAGCGCGGGAACGATTACTTGGCTGCCAGATTTAAATGACTGGGCTCAGTCAATTGCTGATCTACTTGCACCAGGTGGGGTATTTATGGTTCGTGATAATCATCCGCTGCTTTTTGCTTTAGACAACGAAGGATTAGAAATTGTGGCGGATTACTTTTCTGGTACTGAAGTGTCATATGAATCTAACGCCTCCTACACACCAGATTCAGCTGGCAAAATTAAGCATACTCATAACCATAATTGGGCGCATGATTTTGCGGAAATTACCCATGTTTTAATTGCTGCAGGGTTGACGATTGAAGCCATTGGGGAAGAACAAATTACTGATTGGAAAGCTTTACCGATGTTGAAATTTAGCGAATCTGATGAAGGTTGGGTGCTGCCAGATGATCAACCGCACATTCCGCTAACTTTTTCTATCGTTGCGCGAAAAAAAATATAGTAGACACGGCAGCGAATGATACAATATGAATAGGAAAAAAAGTGAGGTATAAAATGACAGAACAACAGTTTCCTAAAAACTTTTTGTGGGGCGGCGCAACTGCGGCAAATCAATTAGAAGGCGCTTATCAAGAGGATGGCAAAGGGCTATCTCTTCCTGATGTATTGCCTGGTGGTAAAGAGAGGATGAACATCATTGCATCCCCAGATTTTGATTTTAAGATTCATGATGATAAATATGTTTATCCTAATCATATTGGAATCGATCATTATCATCACTTCAAAGAAGATATTGCACTATTTGCTGAAATGGGCTTCAAATGCTATCGTTTTTCGATTGCTTGGTCACGGATTTTTCCAAAAGGGGACGAAAAAGAACCTAATGAAGCTGGATTGAAATTTTATGACGAAGTGATTGATGAGTGTGTTAAGCATAATATTGAGCCAGTCATCACAATTTCGCACTATGAATTACCGCTATATTTGATTACAGAGTACGGAAGTTGGACAAATAAAAAATTAATTGGTTTTTATGAGAATTTTGCTCGTACGGTTTTAACTCGCTATCATGACCGAGTTAAATACTGGATGACTTTCAACGAAATTAATAGTGCTGCTCATTTTCCAATTATGAGTCAAGGATTGGCTCCATCTAATGGCGCCAATGATAAGAAGAATATCTTCCAATCATGGCATAATCAGTTTGTGGCTAGTTCAAAAGCTGTTAAAATTGCACATGAACTCGATCCAGAATTGCAAATCGGCTGCATGATTTTATATGCGACAACTTACAGTTACGATTCTCATCCTGAAAATCAGCTGGCTACTTTGAAAGCCAACCAAGAAAGTAATTTCTTCTGTGCTGATGTTCAGGTGCGGGGACACTATCCAGCTTATACCAAAAATCTTTTAGCGAAATACGACTTAAAGGTGTCAGACTTTGATTATACAAAAGAGGAGTTAGAATTACTCGCTAAACACCCTGTTGACTACATCGGCTTTAGTTATTACATGTCGACCGTTCAAGATGTCGTTAACGAACGGCAAACATCGGCGCAAGGTAATTTTATTGGCGGTGTTAGCAATCCGTTTTTGAAATCTAGTGAATGGGGTTGGCAGATCGATCCAACTGGCTTACGAATTGCCTTAGATCAATTGTCTGATCGTTATGAAAAACCATTGTTCATTGTTGAAAATGGACTTGGGGCAATTGATCAGCCGGATGAAAATCACTACGTTAAAGATGATTATCGAATTGATTACTTGCGTGAACATATCAAAGCTGTTGGTGAGGCAATTGATGACGGCGCTGATGTGATGGGTTATACTCCTTGGGGATGTATCGATCTCGTTAGTGCTTCTACTGGTGAAATGTCTAAGCGTTACGGATTTATCTACGTTGACGAAGACGATGAGGGTAAGGGGACATTTAACCGATATAAAAAGCAATCTTTTGATTGGTATAAGAAAGTAATCGCGACGAACGGTGCAGATTTAAGCTAACAAAAAAACATCAATCCTATGTGGTTGGTGTTTTTAGTTTTCGCTATTAAATAAAAAAAGTTCTGACTGTTGATTTTGTGATGCATGACCATCTGTTTCAAAATTACGATAGGCAGGAGTCATATTAAAGGTTTTACCGTTGTCATTTGAAGAAGCAATAGCGAAACGAGCCACATCTTTATTGGTCACATCATTAATCTCATCACCAGTTTGCCAATTTTTTCTTACGGTATTTCCGGGTGGAGCTAATAGTAAACTCAAATACATTTTCATGGTTTGGTCTCCTTTACCATCGTATGCATTATAGTGATAGTCACCACTGACGTTGATGACTAAAGTCTCATCGGGGTGACGCATGACCTTATCAAAATAGTAAACTTGTTGTTTTCCAGGTGATTCTTGAGTGAATATTTTTTGGTCAAAAGATAAGGTGCATAATGCTCCATCGATGGTTTTATAATTTCCATCTAAATCGTTATATTTGTTAAGATCAGTAATGACAACAGAAGTAGGGGTTTTGGAAGGATTAACATTATCTTGATTTTTAGAACTAGAACTAGCCACAGTTAAACTACTTGCTGCACTGGAACTTTGTGTACTACTTGTCGATTGAATAGGAGTTTCTTTAGACTTATCAGCCTGCATTGTTCGTAGACTTGCCGTTAGCACCATGATAAGAAACAAAAGCACGGCAATCGTAATTACAGTAATAATAGTTAATGATGAATTTTTCTTCTTTTTTTCTGGTCGACGGTACATAATATCCTCTAATTAATTTTTAAAATTTGGTTGGAATTGGGACTTGAAATCTCTCGCGTCCCTGAATGATAGTCAGCTCACTGACCTTAAATTCTTGCAGCAAAGCTGCCATTTTCTCAAAGCCGAGCTGATAATCAGCGGCAACATGGGCATCGGAGTCTAGAGTAAATGATTTTCCGCCCAAACTTAAGTAAAGAGGGACTGCATAGCGATAAAGATTTTCGTTGTGGTAGCGAGTAAAGCTTTTACTATTTAGCTCAAAAGCCATGCCTAATTTTATTGCTTTGGAAAAAATTTGAATTAGTAAAGGTTCAAAATTTTGTTCAAGTTCTGCTATAGTAAAATCGAAGCGTCTAAGCCCATAGTCAAAATGAGCTAAAATATCCCCTTCGTAAAATTTATCCAAAACAAAATTCATTTGCTCAAAGTACTCCTTAGCAATCTTAAATTTATCATTTTGTAAAACAATATCATCCATGTAGTCAAATTTTCCGTTTTGATGAATACTGGTAATTTTTAAATCATATGGATGTCGTTTAAGATATTCGTTGATTTTGTTTTCCTGACCAGGAACGACACCGATTTCGATCCCTTTTATAAATTGAGTTGGATAATTTTGGGCCAATTCTGATAATTTATCGGCGTACAATTCGTAATTAGGAATACTATCTTCGAAATTAACAAGGGGGTTGTGAAGATCAAAATGATCAGTCGAGACAAAATATCTGGGTTTATTTATCAAATAATTTTTGAATTGCTCTTTAGAATCAAAGGAAAAATAAGTATGTAGATGTTGGTCGTAGTATTTCATCAGATGCCCCGTCTATTTTAAGTTTTTCATCGCATAATCAATTTCGCTTTTTTCGTAACTATACTCAGATTTTTTTAAGGCTTGCTCAATAAAAGAACGAGAATTACCTTGACGCTTAAGGGATTTAGCTTCTTCCAACGCGTTTTTGTTCCAGTTAACTTTTAAGTTTTTAACAGCAAATTGAGCTTGGGCGGCAGTATAAGCACTTCCGCCATCTGAGACGGATTGGGTCAATCTGTCACGGAGTACTTTTTTTGAACAAATCATATCCTTTGCGTAAGATTTAGCCTGTTTCAAAGCCATTTTGTTCCATTTAACATTAAGATGTTTCATCGCATATTCGACTTCTTGCGAAGAGAAATCTTCGTTTTCCGCGGCAATTAGATGATCTTTTAGCGCAACTGCTGAGTAGGGGTGATTTTTGCAGGATTTTTGTGCGTTCAAAAGGGCTTGTTTGGACCAATCAACTTTTATTTGATTGACAGCGCTACGGGCAAACCAAGTGTTGATTCCTTTTTTTGAACCAAATAGTCATAAACATTGTTTTTGGATTTATAGTCGCCATCGTTTGCAACTTTTTGAGCGATTTTAATAGTTTTACTATTTGATGGAAGTGTGACGTTGGGCAGAATCACAGATATTGGTTTAAACGATATAAAAGCACAAGTGCTTAAAACTAAAATAAACCAAAATTCCCAAAACTGATAGAATCTTCGTTGTTTTTTTTGCTTGGATGACATTTTTGGTTCCTCCAATCTAAATTTGATTTCTAACGTGGGATCAAATTTGTTAACATCCATACACTCGATCTTGATCAAATAGTTGGAAATCTGATTGATATCTGAATAAACTAGACGCACAGAATAATTAACAAGTAACATTGAGAGACTAAGATCAGATATCAATGCCCGATGTTGAAACTGTTCTTGCTGCAACATTAAAGGGAGTACCGCCGAATAAATCAGCCAAAAAAGCAAATTTATTCGGTCAGATAAGTCATTTATTTTAGTTAGAACCATCTTCTTTAATTGGTTCAACCACAGATCAGGCAAGTAATTAATAGTCATAACATCTTTTTGATTCACAAAGAAGCATTTTTAATTTGGCCGTGAGCAAGTAAAATTATTCCCCCTTTATTTAAAGTAATGATAACGGAACAAATAAAAAAGAGCAAGAAATTGAATTTCTTAGCCCTTTAAAATTAAGCTTCAACTGGTTTTCTTAACAGACCTAAGATTACGCCTGAAATGATTGCACCAATTGCTATATACAGTAAGTAAAGGAGAGGATTTGATGTTAAAGCAATGACGAAAATTCCACCGTGAGGAGCGAGGAGCTTGATACCAGACATTCCAACTAATCCACCGGCAACAGCGGATCCGACTACAAATGATGGAATTGCTCGAGCAGGATCGCTAGCAGCAAAAGGAATTGCTCCTTCGGTGATAAATGAGAGGCCCATAATAATATTAGTTAGTCCTGCCTCTCTCTCTTGAACTGTAAACTTGTTTTTAAATAAAATGGAAGCTACAAAAATTGCCAACGGGGGAGTCATTCCTCCAGCCATAACTGAGGCCATTGCGACACTACCGCCAGTTGAAACGGTGCTAGCAATGGTTGCAGTTCCAAATACATAAGCCGCTTTGTTGAAGGGACCACCCATGTCGATCGCCATCATTCCACCGACGATTAGCCCAAGAATTGCAGCATTAGTTCCAGTTAAACTTGTTAAAAATCCATTTATTCCTTGGTTGATCCAGCCCATCGGGATATTTATAATCAGCATCATAAATCCAGTGATAATGACGCCGAGCACTGGGTACACTAGAATCGAAATAATTCCTTCAATTGAACGAGGCGCACCTTTGAACCATTTTTTAAGAAGTAACATCAGCCATCCGGCCAGAAAACCGCCGACTAACGCGCCAAGAAATCCGGAAGGGATGGGAGCATTTTTAGGATCAAGACCAATGTTGTTTAAATTATAACCACTTGCAGCAAGCGATCCAGCCACAAATCCTGCAACTAAACCAGGTTTTTCAGCCATCGAATAGGCAATATATCCTGCTAATACCGGCAACATAAAGTTAAACGCTGCATTACCGATTTGCTTAAAGAACGCTGCGATCGGGTGGTAAGTTCCAAGTTGCGATAGAGCATTGTGCGGAACTCCCATGGTCTGATCAATTAAAAATGCTAGTGCAATTGCAATTCCGCCACCGATAACGAAAGGAAGCATTGCCGAAACACCGCTCATCAAGTGTTGATAAAAAGCACCACCAACGCTCTTTTTATCGCCATCGCTCTCAGAAGAGGAGCTATTTTCGTTATCACTATGAAAAATTGGCGCATTTCCACTCAATGCTTCGGAAATTAATTTTTCAGGTTCGCGAATTCCGGCAGCCACTGGCCTTTGAACCAAATGCTTGCCGTTAAAACGATCCATTTCCACTTTTTTGTCAGCAGCAACAATGATGCCAGCAGCTTTTTCGATTTCACTAGCCGTCAAACGATGTTCAACGCCGCTTGCACCGTTGGTTTCAACTTTGATATCAATGTTTTCTTTAGCAGCTTCCTTTTTCAAAGCTTCTTCTGCCATGTAGGTGTGCGCGATTCCGGTCGTACAAGCAGTAACAGCGACTAAATAAGGACGATCGGCGTTGTCAGTTGGTTCTGGTTCGCTTTCTTCTTCGTCATCGTCAATTTTTGTATTTTTAAAAAGATCAATAACATCTTGAGGAGTTTTGGTTAAACGAAGCTTGTCGACAAAACCATCTTTCATCAGATAACGCGACAATGAAGCGAGGGCTTGCAAATGCGTATCGTTGGCTCCATCAGGTGCCGCAATCATGAAGAAAACGTAAACAGGCTGACCGTCTAAAGCTTCATAATCAATTCCATCGTTGCTTTTGGCAAAAAGAACTGTTGCTTTGTTAACCGCAGAGTTTTTTGTATGCGGCATTGCAATTCCTTCTCCTAGCCCAGTCGAAGTTTGTTTTTCCCGGTTCCAAATTCCTTCTTTAAATTTTCCTATATCATTGATAATGCCGCCTTTTTCCATTGAAGCAGCCATCTCATCAATTGCTTCAGCTTTATTTTTAGCCTTTAAATCTAAGATCATAACATTAGGATCTAAAAGATCAATAATATTCATATCTTCCTCCTAAATCTCGTTTATTTCTGCTTTTGCAAGCATTTCTTTAATTAATGACGCTTGTGCCAGGTCTTCCGACGCGGCGGTTGCTGATCCGCAAGCCACTCCAAGTTTAAATGCATCAAGCGAATTCTTTTTGGCGTGGTATTCTCCAACAAATCCAGCTACCATTGAATCACCAGCACCAACTGAATTTTTGATCGTAATTTTAATCGGAATGGATTGGTAGACGTGATCAGGAGTGATCATCACTGCTCCGTCGCCTCCCATTGAAACAATTACGTGTTGGGCGCCCATTTTTAACAATTCTTTGCCATAGTGAATTACATCTGACATTTGATCCAATTTGACGTTAAACATCTCTGATAATTCTTCGCGATTAGGTTTAACAAGCAGTGGATGTGAAGGCAAAATATCAAGTAGCGCCTGACCAGTCGTATCGATTACAAACTCTGCGTGGTGATCGGCGACTGCTTTGATAATCTCAGGGTAAAATTCTTTACCCAAAGAAGGAGGGACCGAGCCAGAAGCAACAACGATATCCCCAGAGTTAAGCATGGCAAAATTACTCATGAAATCTTCTAGTTCATTATGAGTAATCGTTGGTCCAGCACAATTAATTTCGGTCTCTTGCTGGGCCTTTATTTTGACATTAGTTCTTGTATCTTCCTTGATATTAGTAAACTGGGTTTCGATGGCGGCTTTTGTTAAAGTCTTCTTAATGAATTCACCAGTTGATCCACCAATAAATCCCCAAGCGACGGAATCAAGTCTGAGATTACCAAGAATCCGTGACACGTTGATTCCCTTGCCGCCAGCAAACATATATGATGTTTCGGTTCGATTGACTTCGCCCAAGTTGAGCTTATCAAGACTAAGGACATAATCGATTGATGGATTTGCTGTAATCGTATAAATCATTGCTGCTCCTTTTTAATTTTTTCTGTAATTAGAGGATAATCTTTTAAATCGGCAACTTTTGCAAGAAATTTTTGCTCCATTTTGCTCTGGTCAGCTAAAAAGTATGATTGATCGCTCTGAATAAGCGCCTGCTGTTTAACAATTGCTTCTTCGGGATCGGGCGTTGTATAACCAAATTGATCACAAACCCCGTTGATTCCAATAAAACTTAGACCAAAATGAAATTGCTTCAGCTGGTTTAAAGTAATTGGTCCAATCATTGCATCAGTTGATTTTTTAATCTCGCCACCAATCAAAATTGTTCTTAAATCTTGTGTCAAAGCCTGATGAGCAATGTTGACGGAATTGGTTACGATTTTGACATTTTTAGGTAATAAATCAACCATTTGTAAGGTTGTTGTACCAGCATCGAGGTAAAGACAAACTCGATCTGGCACTAAAGATGCAGCTTTCTTGGCAATTTTTCTCTTGGCCGTCATTGAGCGATTTAATTTTTCAGAAAAACTAAACTCAATTTGGTCTTTTTCAATAAGTTTTGCACCACCGTGAATCCTGGTGATTTCCCCTTTGGCCTCTAAATAAGAAAAATCACGTCGAACTGTGGCTAAGCTTGAATCAAGCAATTTAGTTGCAGCCTGGGTATCTAAAAAGTTATTTTCCTCTAGAAAAGAAAGAATTTTTCGATGACGTTCAGCTCTCAACATATTCGATCACTTCCTTTCAAAAGACATTGTAGCACTTAAAAGAAGCAAAATCCATCATAAACAATCAAAAACAATCACATAAAATTTAATTTGACTTTTCAATTAAAACGATCTATAGTCTAGCTATATTTTAGGAAAGGAGGTGATCCATTGAAGGACGAAAGTCAGAACCGTTCAATGCGATCACCGCTTGGAAACTTTTAAGCGGTTGATCATTGATTGAGCGTGACCGGTATTCTTGTAAAAGAGAATATCGGTTTTTTATTTTACTCAGAAATGATTGAGGCAAAATAATTCTTGAAATGTTAAGATTGACTTAAATTAGATCGAGGAGGGATCATAAATGCTTTTACTTAATAAATCGACGATTCAAAATTTTTATTCCATTGATGATTGTATGCATGCTGTTACAGAAGCTTTTAGGCTTTTTTCAGATGGAAAAGTTAATGTGCCGCTAAGAACGCAAATTGTTAAATCAGATAATAAAAGTACTTTTTTATGCATGCCAGCTTTTTGTGAGAAGAATAATTCTGCTAGCGTCAAAGTTTTAAATATGTTTCCGGATAATATAAGCAGAGGTCTAGCCTCAATTAATGCTCAAGTATTGAATATTGATGCTGAAACTGGCGCAATTAACTGTTTAATGGACGGCAATTATGTTACACAGTTAAGGACTGGGGCGGCTTCAGGCGTTGCATTTAAGTTCTTAGCGAAGCAAAATTGTCATAAAGGAGCATTGATTGGAGCTGGTGGACAGGCGGCAACACAGTTAGAAGCAATGTTGATAGCTCGTGACTTAGATGAGGTGCAGGTGAGCGATTATGATTTTAAGCGAGCTAAGGACTTTGCTGATCAGATGAACGAAGAGTTGGCAAAATATCGAACCAAGATCGTCGCTGTATCAAGTGCCAATGAAGCGGTTAGTGAAGCTGATTTGATCATTTCAGTCACAACTTCTAAGACACCAGTTTATGATGGCAGCTTAGTGAAAGCGGGGGCAACGGTTTCGGGAGTAGGGTCTTATCAACCTCAGATGCAAGAAACCCCGTTAGAACTTTTACAACGAGCGGCAAAAATTTATTTTGATTCAAAAGAAGCAGTTCTAGCAGAAGCGGGAGATTTATTACAGCCACTTCAGAAAAATCAAATCACTCAAACAAATTTTATCGGGGAATTGGGTAAAGTTATTAGTGGTGAATTAACTGGTCGAAGTAACGACGAAGAAATAATATTTTTTAAAACGGTTGGAATTGCAGCCCAAGATTTAATGACCGCTAAATCAATTTACGAAAAAGCTCGTGCTAACCAAAAAGGTTTGGAGTGGGAATAAAAAAAAGATTGATCAATTTCGATCAATCTTAGTACAAGATACTTTTAAAAGTATCATCAGGATAAAACATTTCAGATTTTTGGGGATTTATAAATACTTCATACATATCCATAAAATCTCCACCGGCTAATTTTTGTTGAGGGAGTTTTTTGGGTTCAAGCCAGAATATTTTGCCTTCATCAGATGATTTAATCTCGCCAGAAAACTTATCAGTACGATACAGTAAAACAATGTATCTTTCGTTGCCTTGAAACCAGTCCCTAACGCCGCATAATTTAGGCTCAAAAATCGTGAGTCCAGTTTCTTCTTTAATTTCTCGAATCATTGCATCATTTAATGATTCACCCATTTCAAC
Organism: Xylocopilactobacillus apicola; assembly: GCF_033095985.1. Taxonomy (NCBI): domain Bacteria; kingdom Bacillati; phylum Bacillota; class Bacilli; order Lactobacillales; family Lactobacillaceae; genus Xylocopilactobacillus; species Xylocopilactobacillus apicola. Next base: position 1,400,189 of record NZ_AP026802.1, on the reverse strand, counting down.
ATGACCACCCGGAAAAGTAATCCCTGGCCATTCAGGGTTCAGTCGATCTTCAACGAGCACCTCGCCTTTTTCATTAGTAATCATACACATGTTAGTTAATTCAATTGGTGTTGCGCGACTCATATCTTCTCCTTTTAGTAGTGGGTTCCATTGGCATCGATTGTTAAACAAAAAAGTTCAGAAATGTCAGGATTTTTAAAAACTTGGTAAATCTGGCTGAATCCCTGGGTGATGTTCTGGTTTAACAATTGGTCTTCTTTGACCCAAAATATTTTTCCTTCATTAGAAGACTTAATTTGACCGAAAAATTTAGAAGTTTCATATAATAAAACGATTAATCGTTCAGCTCCGCGAAGAAAATTACAAACGCCACACAGCTTGGGCTCATAAATTGTAAGTCCGGTTTCTTCTTTAATTTCTCGAATCATTGAATCGTTTAAAGATTCTCCAGACTCCACATGACCACCTGGAAAAGTAATTCCGGGCCAATCTTGTTTAACGCGGTCCTCAACAAGTACTTCGCCGTTATCATTAGTGATCCGACACATATTAGTCAGTTCAATTAAACTCGTTCTTTTCATGCTTTTGATTTTACTCAATTTGTAGGGTGAAGACAATGATAATGTTTCATGATTAAAGGATAACAAAGGTCTTTAGTTTGAGGTTGAAGAAAATAGATCGTTGTAAGAATTCTCTTCCAAGTAGTTTTACAATAGTAATCAGCATTTGAACCTGAATTGTGATTCCAAATCTCTTGATCGGTTTCTAATAGGTAAGATTTAAGATCTTGTAAAGCTAATTTATCATAAGCACTTATGATGACCATTGCTAGACGCTCCTCTTCGTCGTCTTTAAACCCGTCGGTAATTCTTCTTAAAACATTTTTGACAACTTCTAAAGCATCATCAAATCTAAAAAAATCTGGGTGGGATACGGCACTTGCTAAAAGGTCGCTTCCGTGAGCTACAGCATGAGCCCAGCCATTACCAGGTATAAAACCGCGCCAATCATTTTCAAGTTTTAAATACTCGATTGCCCAGTTAAACCAAGTATTTCGATCATTTGAGCTTAAAAACTCTTCTTCGGCATCACTTTCAAGGATCAATGCTCCTAACAAAGCAATAAAAGTTCTTAAAAACACTTGATCATTTTGAGGCTTGTCAATGTCTTTAAATAGCAGGTTTTCATCAATTACGGTGTGAGTGATATATTGTTTTTGTTCCATCGTAAATACATGTGCCATAAATCCTCTACCCATCAAAGTGTAAGTGAGACGATCACGGATATTCCCATCAAGATCTCCTAGATGATCGATAAGCCATTCTACTTGTTGGTTAGAGAAGGTGAGCGGATCAGGAAGTGATAAGTAATTTTTTAATTCGTTTTGCATTTATCTCCTAAAAAAGACCCCAGCACTTAACTGAGGTCACAATTTTATTCATTAGCTAAACTTTCGATTGGATCAAGTCGTGCTGCTCGTCGACTTGGGAAGAATGCAGCTAATAGCGAGATGATGATGGCAATGACGAAAGCGAATATTATATTGCCAGTGGTGATTGAAATAATTCCTCGGTATTTAATCATTCCATAAGTTACGTTGTTAACTACTACTTGTAGAATGAAAGACATTGCAAGTCCTAGAATTGCTGCGAAAATTCCGATAAAAAGTGATTCGGAAGTGAAGAGGCGCCGGATGTCTTTTTTTCTCTGACCAATGGCGCGTAAAATTCCAATTTCTTTTGTTCGTTCAGTAACGGACATATACATGGAGACAATGATCATTAATGCACTCACAAGAAGTGAAATTCCCGCAATTAGTGCCAAAACAAAGGTAACAATTGAAGTAATTTGCGTGATATTATCCAAAATCACCCCAACTCCAAGGAGATTGTAAAGCCTTTTTCCTTTGCTGTTTTTCAGTTCACGAATTTTGTTTTTTACGCTTTTAACGTTATTAACATTATCAACGACAATTGTTGCGTAATTAGGTTCAAACTTCATTTTGGCATCCTTGTAGATCTCACCTAAAGTATCATATGACACGGCACTCATCGCCTGAGATACTCCGCTGACAGTTAACTTTTTAGTTAATAATTTTGGGTTTCCATTAGAGTCGATTACATTTAAATGGAGGGTAACCTCCTTACCAACGATTTTCTTCCAATTTTTTTTACTCCACGCTTGGGCAATTGTACTTTTATCAACGACAATTTCATTTTTTCCGGGCATTTTACCAGGTTTAATACTGTCACTGCGAAAACTACTATTTTTGCTTTGCAAGATTTGGCTGCTAAAGTTTTTTTGACCGATTTGAATCGAGAACGTTTCTACATAATAACTTTTTTCGACTTTTTTAACGTGATCTAGTTTCTTAAGCGTATTTAATTGCTTATCAGTCAACTTCATATTTGCTAAATCACTAGTGTTGTTATTGCTCAGATGTTTAGATACTTGTAAAACGCGCGGATTAGCAAGGGAATCAACTGTTTTATTCATATACTTAGTTGCACCGTGACCAAGACCTAAGAAAAACATAACTGAAAATAAACCAATTGCTGTCCCCAAGATAATTAGAAAGTTTCTTCCAAAATGAAACATCAAATGTTTAAAGGCATTTTTATAACTATCAAGCCATGGTAAACTTCTTGATTTGAAAGCTTTTTTATTATCAACAACGGGATAGGGGGCTTTAAGATTTTGATCTTGATCGATTTTGCCGTCAGTTAAGTGAACAATTCTCGTCCCAAACTTAGCAACGGTTTCGCTGTGCGTGACAACAATAACTAATTTTCCGCTCTTTGCGATCTTTTGAAGAATATCAAGGACGTCCTGCGTATTCTTGGAATCAAGAGCTCCTGTTGGTTCGTCCGCAATAATTATTGAAGGATCGCTGGCTAAGGCTCTCGCAATTGCAACGCGCTGTTTTTGTCCGCCAGATAGTTGTCCTGGCAGTTTATGAATATGTTCACTGAGCCCCACTTCGTCTAAAAGATCTTTAGCTCGTTTTTCTCGGTCACTGTGACTCAACGAAGTCATATCAAGGCTGCTTAAAACGTTATCCAAAACCGAAAGATGACCAATCAGATTAAAGTTTTGAAAAATAAAACCAATCGTATCACGGCGATACGCATCCATTTGGTTTTCAGTTGCATCCTTTAGTGACTTTCCATCAATTACCACGTCGCCTTGATAGTTATGATCAAGCCCACCAATGATGTTCATAAGGGTTGATTTTCCGCCGCCTGATTCACCAAGAATTGAAACAAATTCGCCCCGATCAAAATTGAGTGCGATCCCTTTTAAAACCGGAAATTCTTCTTTAACTAAAAAATATGATTTATGAATGTCATGTAATTCAAGATAACTCATGTTTTTCTCCTTTGAATTACATAATCATATCACAATCATATTTTGAAAAATGGTACCTGAGACTTATTTTTTGGTCTATTTATTTTTCAGCAGACTAGTTGCTGCGTTGTCGGCAATTACGGTAACGTCACTAAGGTTTTGTAAAATCGAAGCTGGAACGTGGGTTGTCACTGGTCCTTCGATGCAACCCTGGATGGCTTTAGCTTTTTCTTCACCATAAGCAAAAAGAATTATTTTCTTAGATTTTTGGATACTACCTAATCCCATCGAAATTGCTTGGCGAGGCACTTCATCCTCATTGGCAAAGAACCGAGCGTTTGCTTCAATAGTTGAAGGAGTAAGATCCACAACGTGAGTAGTAATGTCAGTTGGAGTGCCTGGTTCATTAAATCCAATGTGTCCATTACGACCTATTCCTAAAATTTGAAGGTCGATTGGATTTTCACGAATAATTTCGTCATAATTCTTAACTTCTGCTTCTAGATCATCTGCCATCCCATTAGGCAAGTAATTCTTTTTAAATGGTTTTTTGTCAAAAAGTCGATCTTTCATAAAGTAGCGGTAACTTTGATCATTGTTTTCGTCGAGGCCCACGTATTCATCTAAGTTGATTGAAGTAGCTTTTGTGAAATCAATGTCACTTGCGACCGCTTCACGATAAAAACCCTCTGGTGAACTACCAGTAGCTAGTCCAAAAACCGAAGCAGGGTTCTTTGCTAATTGATCTTTAAACATTTCAAGGGCAATTTTGCCACCTTCTTCTTCTGATGAGACAATTCTTACATCCATGTTGTCGTACTCCTTTTTAAAATTAATTGGTATAGACCTATTTTACGACATTTTAAATATAATACAAGGTCGAATTTAGCAGCAGTTCAATAGTTTTGAAAAATATTATAAAAATTATTTCTAATTTAATAGATTGAATATTCTAAACAAAAACAAGAGTAATTGTTTAGGACTTATTTTTTGAAAGTAAATTTAGTCGAAACAAATGAAAGTAAAATAAAAAAATATTTTTGCTGAAAATGAACAAATTATCTCTAAAGTAGGGTATGATAGGGTTATCAATATTTCTGGAAATTAAATTGGCAACTTTGAAACATGATTTTTAATTGCTGATGAAGTTGATGAGGCATTGGGTACAACGATGCTTGTTACGTATATTATTAAGGGAAAGTAGACATTTTATCGTCTTCTTTCATAGTAGTCGTGGACTAATTGTGGTTCCGGGGCATGGTTTTGTGTCCTCTAGAACAGTTAAAAGCGATTTCATTTTTCGATTTTACAAGATTATTTTTATGCAGTAAGTGGTGTGGCGATAAACAAGCCAACACTATTGATTATTATTAGGAAAGGATAGATGTACTTACAAAAAGTATATTCAAAACCCAAATATGGTACAACTTGACGATCAAGGTATGGTACGCAGAATTGAAGAATTAGTGTACTTGGTAAATTTTAAAAAGGATAATGAGGCTTTTGAACAATTGTTTTTATGTTTACAGCCAATTATTAAGGCAAAGTATAAGAATTGCGGGTTAAAAGACCTGGAAAAAATCGATTGGCTTCAAAGATCGCTTGACTCCTGTTACAAAGCTTGTTATAGCTTCTGCTCTTCGAAAGGAGTTCCCTTTATTAGTTATTATGAATCTCTTTTAGAAAAACAGATTATTTATTTCTCTGAAAAAAATAAATAATTATAAGGATTGTTCATTTGGTTTTAAAATTGATTAGGAAAATCAAGTTTATTGATCAGGTAAGCTTACGCGGGTATTAAAAAGCTTTTGTGAATGCGCTTGCCTTTACGTTATAATTAAATTGAATCATGCGATGGAAAGAGTGATAATGTGGCAGATCAAAATACAACGTTAAAAATAGGTCAAAGACTCTGGATTATAATTCCTTGGGGGTTTGAACCATATGAGTACGATCTTTTGAGTACGAAAATTACTGATCTAAAGGTAAACGACAGTGGAGATTGTACGATTTATACAGAAAGTCCAGATGAAGAGGATCGAGTATGGATGAGTCAATACTTAGATGCTATGGGAATTGGTAATATTAGAATTTGTGTCAGTTTAGAAGATGCAATTTCGACAATTAAAGAGTACGAGAGGGGGTACTAAAATTTAGATTAAGCGGCTAGTAAATAAATGGCTGCTTTTTTTATATCAGTCATAAAGCAAGGGACAAAATGTTCCTTGTTTTTTTATAAAGTAATATAATTAAATAAATATTGAAATAACTAAAATGCGGGGTACAAAACCCTAATTGAAAAAAATAAATTTTGCTTTAACTAAAGAAAAATTGAATTGACTTAAGTTCTTAATTCATCAATACTAGTTCACAAAATAACAGTTAGAGGTACTAAGTGAAAAAGAAAAATGATGGAGTTGCAGCAATAGTTGCCAAAAATATTTTTACTTACTTTAATGCAATTTTTTTAGGAATTTCAATTCTTTTAATTATTGCAGGTTCATATCGAAATCTGACGTTCTTACCGATCGTTATTGCAAATACTTTGATTGGAATTTATCAGCAGTTAAAGGCGAAAAGAATTCTTGATAAACTTTCACTGATCTCTGAAGCAAAATATCAAGTTTTGCGTGATGGTCAAAAAGAAGAGGTCCTAATGGATCAACTTTTGCGCGATGATGTAATATTCTTAGCTAGCGGACAGCAGATTCCTGCCGATGCCGAGGTAATTGAAGGTAAAATTTCAGTCAATGAGGCTTTACTCACAGGCGAGTCTGACGAAATTGAAAAGGCCCATGGCAGTAATTTAATGTCTGGTAGTTTTGTTGTTGCGGGTGCTTGTCGTGCAAGGTTAACTGCCGTCGGGGCAGACTCTTATATCGCTAAACTTCAAGCTAAAGCAAAAGAAGTTAAAGAAAAGCCATCTGAAATGGTCGGTGATATTAACTTGATCGTTAAAGTTGCTGGAATCGCAATTATTCCAATTGGCGTGATTCTGTTTTTTGAAGGATTTTTCCTTAAAAATCAAAGTTTTGATCACGTAATCGTTTCAATGGTCGGCGCTTTGATTGGAATGATTCCTGAAGGATTATACCTTTTGGTAACTGTTGCTCTTGCGCTATCTGCTGCGAGGCTTGCTAAACATCAAGTTCTTTTACATGATATGCGAAGTACAGAAACGCTTGCTAGAGTGGATGTTTTATGTGTAGATAAAACTGGAACAATTACAGATAATAAAATGAAGGTTACTGAAATTTTTGATCCTCAAAATTCTACTTTTGATGATGTTAAAAGATCAAAGGATTTGTTGGCTTCTTATGTTGCAACTTCAACAGATACAAATATCACTGCGCAAGCTTTAAGACAATATTATCCGGATGGAAAAAAATTCGAACATGCAAAAATTATTCCGTTTTCTTCAAAAACTAAATATTCTGAAATCAAAACCGTTGATGCACATTATTTTTTGGGCGCGCCTGAGTTTGTTCTAGGTTCAAAACAAAATCCAGAAGACTCTACTCAGATTGAACAACGAGCGGCAAAAGGGGAACGGGTTTTAGTATTTGCTAGAGAATCTGCATCTCAAATTGAGCCGTTATTATTTATTAGCATCGCTAATGGAATTCGGGCCAATGCACTAGAAACCTTCCGCTATTTTACCGAACAAGAAGTTCAAGTTAAAGTTATCTCAGGGGATAATCCTTTAACTGTTTCCAAAATTGCCAAAATGGTTGAGATTCCAAATGCTGATCAATATGTGGATGCAAGTACTTTAAAAACAAAAGAAGAATTGCGAGATGCAATTGAGAAATATTCAGTCTTTGGCCGAGTAAAGCCAGATCAAAAACGAGAAATCATTAAGTCGATTAAAGCAGGCGGCCAACGAGTTGCAATGACTGGTGATGGAGTTAATGATATTTTGGCAATGAAAGAGGCAAATTGTTCGATTGCAATTGGTTCAGGGAGTGATGCTGCTAAACAATCGGCTCAAGTAGTCTTGTTGGATTCAGATTTCTCGCATATGAAGGAAATTATTTCTGAGGGTCGGCGAGATATCAATAATTTGACGCGTTCCGCAACACTTTTTCTTTATAAAAATATCTTTTCTACACTTTTAGCATTATTTTCTATTATAGGAATGATTTCTTATCCACTCCAACCTTCACAAATTTCATTAATTTCAATGTTTAACATTGGAATACCTGCTTTTGCTCTTGCTTTTGAAGCTAATAATAAAAAGCAGCATGGTCGGTTTCTTAAGGTTACCTTGCTGAGATCATTACCAGCTGCAATAACTTCGTTTCTAGCGATTGCCTGTTTAGTTATTTTTGGAATGGTTTTTTCAATTAAATCTACTGATGTGAGTGTTGCAAGCACCTTTTTATTGTCCATGGCAGGTTTTATGCTCTTGTATGAAATATGTAAGCCGCTCAATAATTATCGACGTCTTGTCTTTTATGGTTCAATTCTCGGCCTAGTTCTTTGTGCATACTTCTTTCATTATCTGTTTGCTATTAATTCAATTTCATATCAATGCATCATGTTGGCGGCAGTATTCGCAGTCGCTCAAGAATCAATAATGAGAAATTTAACGATGTTTTTTAGCCGATTCCATTAATAAAAAAACCAACGCCTTGAGACGCTGGTAGTTAAAGCCTTTATAAAAGGTAAATGCTTTTACTCTGGTAAGATATTATTTCCAACTAAGACAGTTAAATAGCGGTGAGCCTCTTCTAGTGACGTTGGATGACCTTCTAGAAAAATCCAGCTCAAAATAATTACAGCAGAATTGCTGTATTGTTGCGCTAATAATCTGACAGGAATCATCTCATTTTGTTCTCCAATTTCGTCACTAAGGACTTTTTCTAAAATATTCGAAAAATGATTAATAAAATTTTGTGCTAATCGACTATTTAATGGATTATTTTCAATAATTCCAATCAAAACTTCTTGATAGGAAAAAAATAGTTCATAAATTTGATCAAAAACTTCGAAAAATGAGGATCTAATATGTTTCGGGTCAATTTGATCCAGATGAATATTTTGGCTAATTGAGTTCCAACAATAGTCCAAAAGATCGTATTTATCGCTGAAATAATTATAAAATGTTGCCCTTGGATACATGGCTTGTTCACAAATTTTACTAACCGTAATTTTTTCAAATTTTTGTTTGCTTAATAGGGTAAACATTGCATTTTCGAAAGCTTTAAGAGTTCTTTGAACTCCTAAAGACTGTCCTTTACTTGATTCAAATCTCATTTTATCTCCTTAAAAATTATTACAAATAATAATATCATGTCTAATAATTAACTGCAATAGAAAAATTGGCACTTGTAACTTTAACAGAACCATTTTAGGATATTCCTTGTAATTTTACAACTGTAAAATTTTGAACAGTTGTGAAACGCTTTCAATTTATTTTTTGGAGGATAAGAATGTCCAAACTTATGAAAAAACACGTTCCTGCACTTGTGATCTGGATTGTTATAGTAGCAATTTCTTTGGTTACAATGCCTAATATTTCGCAATTGGTTCGCGAAAAAGGAGCAATCAAATTACCAAACAACGTCGAGAGTCAACAAGCGGCTCAAATCGAAAAAAAGGCGAATAACAATAAATCAGTACGAACCTATATTGCTGTGTTTAACGCTGAAAAGCCAATAACGGGTGATCAAAGTGATCAGATTAAAAGTAAATTAAAAGATCTTAAAAGCGATCATGATCTTTCGGTCACTACGATTATGGGTCCAAACGATAATGAGCAGACCAGAAAGCAATTGATTGCTAAAGATAAAACCACGCAGCTGGCTCAAATTACTGTCAAAACCAATCAACCAGTGACTAAACAAGTTGAGCAACTGCAAAAGAAAATTAAAATATCAGGTCTAAAAAGTTATGTGACAGGTATAGATGCGATTAATAGTGACTTTAATACAGTTGCTGAAAAAGGGATTCAAAAAACTGAAGTCATTGCGATAATCTTCATTTTTATTGTTTTGGTAATTGTTTTCCATTCGCCTATTGTACCGATAATTTCTTTACTTAATGTTGGGGTTGCTTTTCTAACTTCACTAAGTATCATCATGAATTTAGCTGACAAATTTGATTTTCCCATTTCTAATTTCACGCAAGTATTCTTAGTCGTTGTTCTCTTTGGAATTGGAACAGATTACAATATCTTACTGTACAATTATTTCAAGCAATCACTTTCGGAAGGTTTGTCTGCCGAAGAGTCGACGCGCGCAGCTCTGAAACACGGTGGAAGAACTGTTCTATATAGTGGTATTTCCGTTTTGATAGGATTTTCAGTCTTAGCACTTGCGAAATTCTCGTTCTATCAAAGTGCAGTAGGGGTTGCAATTGGGGTATTAGTTCTCTTAGCCGTTCTATTAACTTTAAACTTCTTCTTTATGTCAACTCTTGGAGCAAAAATGTTTTGGCCTAGTAAGGTTAAAAACGGAGTTAAAGAAAGTAAGCTTTGGCACGGACTATCTAAGGTTAGTATCGCTCAGCCAGTAATTATTTTAGGAGTTCTTTTAATAGCTGGATTGCCAGGATTGTTTAATACAAGCATGCGTTTAAACTTTAACAACGCTGACGAAGTTCCAGATAGCTACCCTGCTAAAAAAGGTTACGTTGTGATCCAAGATCATTTTGGTAAGGGGATGTCTGCCCCAGCGACGATTTATATCGAAAGTAATAAGCGTTTAGATAATCAAGCAAGTTTAGCAGCGATTGATGAATTGACCGAATACTTGCAAAAAGAACCAGGTGTAAAATCGATTAATTCAGTGACTCAGCCTGGTGGAAGTAAAATCAAGCAGCTTTATCTTAAGGATCAGTTAAAGACGATCAATAAAGGAATTGATACTTCTGAAAAAGGCTTGAAGAAAATTAAGTCTGGCTTAGAGGGTGCAAACAATCAGTTAGCTGCCGCAAATATCGATGAAAGTATTGGTAAAGTTCAACAATTAGCTGATGGAACTAATCAATTACAAAGTGGAACTGAACAACTTGCCAGTGGCGTTGACCAATATACAAGTGGTGCGGCTCAAGTGGATAACGGAGTTCAAACGCTAAATAGTCAGTTGCCAACGCTTGCAGGTGGGGTAAATCAGTTGAGCACGAGTACTCAGCAACTAGCTGGGGGCATGGGTCAATTAAAGCAAGGTGTAAATAGTTTTGTTGGTCAAGCTAATAAATTATTAGATGCTTCTGGATCAATGAACGCATCTGAAATTAAGACCCAGCTAAACACATTAAATAGTTCAGTTAGTCAGTTAAAAGATGGTTCAACTCAACTTTCAGGTGGTATTGGTCAATTACAAGGTAATTTCCCAAGTCTAAATACGGGAGTTAACCAATTAAGTGATAGTTCTAAACAATTATCTGGCGGCATGAGTCAATTAAAACAGGGTATTGATACTTTTGTGACTCAAATGACGCAATTGTTGCCACAAATTGAGGCACAAGACGCAAAACAAGCAGCTGCAATTAAGGAACAGTTAACCAAACTCCAAAGTTCAACTGCTCAATTGACTCAAGGATCGGCCGATCTATCTAATGGAATTGGTCAGGTTCAAAATAAAGTTCCAGCTTTAAGTGGCGGAGTTGATCAATTAAATACTAATTCGCAAAAACTTGCTGGTGGTATGGCTCAGTTGCAGGAGGGTGTGAATACTTTCTCTGCTCAAGCAAATCAAATTTTAGCATCATTAGGGGACCAGAGCCCTGAAAAAGCTCAGCAGATTAAAAATCAAATTAATCAATTACAAAGTTCAGTTGCTCAATTGGCTCAAGGTTCCAATCAACTTTCGGGCGGAGTTGGCCAACTAAATAACAAGGTTCCTTCTTTAACTAATGGAGTGGATCAGCTCGGAGCCGGTACTAGTCAATTAGCTGCTAATGGTGCTCAATTAACAAGCGGTGCCCAAAGCGCAGCTTCTGCAACATCTCAGGTTAATGCAGGCGTTCAGACATTAAATACGCAATTAAAAGATTTATCAACTAAAGTCACTCAACTTCAGGATGGATTAAAATCAGCCGAGGATGGTCTGGATCAGTTAATTAAAGGTAGTGATCAGATGAAAGATTATCTGGTGCCGCTACAAAAATCATACATTGGTGATAATTTCTATATACCAAAGAAAATGATTACAAGTAAAGATTTCAAACCATCCTTAGATACGTATATGAGTGATGATCGTAAAATTACTCACATGCTGATGATTTTTGAAGGAGATCCCAACTCTGAAAAAGTTTCACAGGAGTTGGTTGATTTACAGAAAGATTTAGATTCAAAAATCAAGCATGGTGATCTTAAAGATGCAAAAGTTGCGATTGATGGACAGACGTCTCAGAATAACGATTTGCGTAACATTGCTAATGGCGACTTTATTAGAACGGCGTCAATTATGATTATCGGAATCGGGGTTGCACTGATGGTAGTGACTGAATCAGTTTTACAACCAATGACTATTATTACAACGCTTTTGTTGACCTATATTTCTTCGCTTTGGTTAGCGCGGGTAATTTCTAAATGGGTTTTAGGAAATGCAATGCTCAGCTGGAATACTCCGTTCTTTAGCTTTATCATGTTAGTTGCTTTGGGTGTTGATTACAGTATCTTCTTGATGATTCACTTTAAAGACGCAAAAGACATTAGAGATATGAAGGAGCGAATGCTTGACTCAGCGAAGGTGATTGGTCCGGTTGTTATTTCAGCCGCGATTATTTTAAGTGGTACGTTTGCGGCCCTGATGCCATCAGGTGTGACAACCTTGATTCAGGTTGCACTTGCAGTTATCATTGGGCTTGTGATTTTGGTCATTGCATTGCCGATGTCCATGTCAGTCTTAATAAGCTTAACCGAGTGGCATAACAAACGAATGTATCAAAAGAATTCTAACGATTAAGAAAATAGGCAAATCAATTAATTTTGGTTTAGCCTTTTTTTGACTATTGATATAGAAAAATCACATATATGTCTTATTGGATGTTACAATATTAGACGAAGCTTTTGAGCCAGGAGGTTTTAATTGAACTTTGGAGGTAACGGATGTCCAAAAATACAATTTTAGAGTGGATGATGGGTCTAATAGTCCTAGGGATGGCTGCAGCGGCATTTCATAATTTGATTGATAATGTCAACGAATTGATGCGTCAAAAAAAAATAAAAAAGAGGCGCAAGGATGCCAATTAAATTAATCGCAACTGACATTGATGGAACTTTTATCAAAAGAAATCAATCATATGATCGGCGTAAGTTCAAAGAACTCCTGCAAGAGTTAAACAAACGTCAGATTTATTTTGTTGTAGCCACGGGCTCTAGATTATCGCGGCCTCAAAAAATTTTTGCGCCATTTGCAGATCAGCTTTACTATGTGGTTGAAAATGGGGCAGAAGTTGTTGGTAAACAGGGAATCATTGCTGAAGATTACATCCCACGTGAGGCAGCTCTTAAAATCATTGAAATTTTAAAAGATGATCCAAAATTTAGTAAGATTAACACTATGATCTCAGGTACCAAAAGCGGATATATAACAAGCCGTGCTCATTGGCTGTATCGCTTTGTCATTCGTCATCTTTGGTCAGATGTTGTAGAAGTTGAAGATTTTAAGAATATTGATGACAATTTCTACAATATTTCGCTTCATATTCAAAATGAACTCGTCAGTTATTTGCGCGATTTGGTAGGTGAGCATGTCGATCTTGTTACTAGTGGTCGACAAAGTCTCGATATCCACCAAAAAGGCGTCAATAAAAGTACAGGGCTTACTAAACTTTTAACTAAACTTCAGATTGACCCTAGCGAAGTTGCAGCGTTTGGTGATAACTATAACGATTTAGAAATGTTAGAAAGTGTCAAATATAGCTTTGCAATGGACAATGCGGTCGAGAAGATTAAACAAGTTTCCTTAGAAGTAGTTCCAAGTAACAACGAGCAAGGGGTCTTAAAAACTATTGAGCAAATTTTAGCTGGCAAATATGATTAAGATTAATTTTTTGAAGTATCGCAGATCTGTGATATAATCGATAATAATTAAAAATAGGATGGGATGAGTTTGTAATGGGTAAATTTTTCAAGAGCGTTGGGCAGACAATAAAAGATACAACTTGGCCAACTGGTAAAGAAACAAGACACGACACTTGGACTGTCATTTCTTATGCCATCATTTTTGCGGCTTACTTTGCTGTTTGTGACATGGTCTTAACTCTATTATTGAATAAATTTATATTCTAAATTGACGAGGCAGATTTATGGTTGAAACAGCTGAAAAGCAATGGTACGTTTTACATACTTATTCAGGGTATGAAAATAAAGTTAAAGAAAACTTAAAATCACGTGCTCAATCAATGGGCATGGAAGATTATATTTTTGATGTCATTGTTCCTGCTACTGAAGAGCGAGTTAAGAACTCTCGGACTGGAAAAATGGAGACGGAAGAGAAAAAAACTTTTCCAGGATATGTAATAGTAGAAATGGTGATGACCGATCGTTCTTGGTTTGTTGTGCGGAACACGCCTGGCGTAACAGGTTTTGTTGGTTCTCATGGCGCGGGTTCTAAGCCAGCACCACTTTTACCAGAAGAAGTTGAAGACATTTTGGCGAAGGAAGCTGCTGCTGCAACTCCGGTAAATCATGATTTTGAAATTGGTGAAAGCGTCAAGGTCATTGATGGTGCCTTTGAAGGTTTAGAGGGTAAGATTAATGATATTAATGTTGATCGACATAAATTGAACTTGAGCGTTCAGATGTTTGGGCGAGATACTGATACTGAAGTCGATTTTTTTCAGGTCCAAAAAATTTAGTACTTCGAAATCGCTTCAGGCAAGGGTTTCTAGCTATTGACGTGTTTGTTCAATAAAAATAATAAAACATACTATATGTAGATGAAGTTCCTTGACGGAACTTCTTTTTTTTCTTATCCTAGAGGTATCATAAATCAAGGAAGTAATTTAAAGATGGATTCGAGTAAACAGAAAATCACAGTTTTTTCAAGAAATAATTGTATGCAATGCAAGATGGTTAAACGTTTTCTAAGTGAACATGGCGTTGTTTTTTCTGAAATTAATATTGATGAACAGCCTGCGGCAAGAGAAGAACTGATGAACGAAGGATTTATGTCTTTACCAGTGATTAAAGCTGATGAACTTACTCTGACTGGATTTCGGCCAGATGAGCTTAGAAAGCTTGTTGCTTAATGTGAAACTCGTTTATTTTTCCATAACTGGTCAAACTAAAAGATTTGTACAAAAATTGGGATTAGCGAATAAAGAGATCACAGAAGCTAATCCTTTTTTTACGCTCAAAGAGCCCTTTGTTTTGTTGGTTCCGACCTATGACGAAGAAACAACCAGTGTTGTTAATGATTTTTTGGAATATCAGAATAACTTGCAAAATTGTCGCGGAGTGATTGGTAGCGGCAATCGAAATTTTGCAGAAAAATTTATTTATACCGCCAAAGATCTTTGCCTTGATTACCATTTGCCGCTTTTATACGCATATGAATTTAATGGTACGCAAGAAGATGTTAGCAAAGTTAAAGAAATTGTAGAAAGACTAGACCATGGCAATTAGTAAAATTAAAGATCCAACTTATTTCAAACTGAATAATAAAATTAATATTCCTGATCACGGGAAGATTCCGCTGCAGTATGATCACAAAGCAATTGAGGCTTTTTTTGAGGAGAACGTTAAGCCAAATCTAAAATGGTTTCCGACCTTAAAAGAAAAATTAAATTATTTGACCGATCACAAATATATAGAAAAGGACTTTTTAGCTCGTTATCAGCTGCCTTTTATTAACAAACTCTTTAATTATGTCTATGATGCTGATTTTAAGTTTAAAAGTTTTATGGCAGCTTACAAGTTCTTTAAGCAATATGCTTTAAAAACCAACGATAACGAGTATTATCTGGAAACCTTTGAAGATCGGGTCGCTTTTAATGCCCTTTATTTAGCTGAGGGCGATGAGCAGCTGGCAATTTTATTGGCTGATGAAATGATTCATCAACGCTATCAGCCGGCAACCCCGACGTTTTTAAACGCGGGACGAGCAAGAAGAGGCGAGTTTGTTTCATGTTTTTTGGTTCAATTGACAGATGATATGAATTCAATTGGGCGTGGAATTAACTCTGCTTTGCAGCTTTCTCGAATTGGAGGAGGCGTCGGCATTAATCTTAGTAACTTACGTGAAGCTGGGGCTCCGATTAAGGGCTATGCTAATGCAGCAAGTGGTGTATTGCCAGTAATGAAGCTGTTTGAAGACAGTTTTTCTTATTCAAATCAGTTAGGACAGCGTCAAGGAGCAGGAGTCGTTTATTTAAACATTTTTCATCCAGATATCGTCGATTTTTTGTCGGCAAAAAAAGAAAATGCGGATGAAAAAATTCGAGTTAAAACTTTGTCGTTAGGCGTGATTGTGCCAGATAAGTTTTATGAATTAGCTCGCAAAGACGAAGAGATGTATCTCTTTTCTCCTCGCGATGTTGAGTTAGAATACGGGGTACCGTTTAGTTACGTTGATTTGACTCAGGAATACGATAAATTAGTTGCAAATCCAAAAATTCAGAAGGCAACAATTAAGGCGCGCGACCTCGAAACGGAAATTTCAAAGCTCCAACAAGAGTCAGGGTATCCGTATATAATTAATGTCGACACTGCCAATCGATCAAATCCAATTGATGGCAAAATTGTGATGAGTAATCTTTGTTCAGAGATTATGCAAGTTCAAACGCCAAGCGTTTTAAATAATGATCAAACTTATCAAGAGTTGGGGCGCGATGTCAGCTGTAATTTAGGTTCGACAAATATTCCTAATTTGATGAAAGCTAAGAATTTTGGCAAATCAATTGAGACCATGGTTCGGGCATTAACATTTGTTACTGATAACTCAAACATTGATACAGTTCCCTCAATTGTAAAGGGTAATCGATTGGCTCATTCAATTGGATTAGGTGCAATGGGCTTGCATACTTTTTTGGCCCAAAATCAGATCATGTATGGATCAGAGGAGTCAGTGGAGTTTACGGGAACTTACTTTTTGCTTTTAAACTATTGGACCTTAAAGGCGTCTAATAAAATAGCCAAAGAGCGAAGCGAAACATTTGCTGATTTTGAGAAATCTGATTATGCAAATGGAAAATATTTTGATAAATACCTTGAGCAAGATTTTATGCCAAAATCAGCCAAAGTGAAGCAACTTTTTCATGGAATCTTTATTCCAACGAAGAAAGATTGGCAAAAGCTCAAAAATGAAATTATGCAAGATGGCCTTTATCACCAGAATCGATTAGCGGTTGCTCCAACTGGATCAATTTCTTACATTAATGATACTTCTGCTTCTCTCCAACCGATTATTCAGCGAATTGAAGAACGGCAGGAAAAGAAAATCGGAAAAATTTATTATCCAGCAGCGGGACTTAATAACGAAACTTTGCCGTATTATGTGTCAGCCTATGATCTTGATATGCGAAAAATGATTGACGTCTATGCTGCAGCGACCGAGCATACTGATCAAGGAATCAGCATGACGCTTTTCTTAAGAAGTCGGATTCCACGGGGACTATACGAGTGGAAGAATGAACGTGAACAGACCACGAGGGACTTAAGTATTTTGCGTAACTATGCTTTTTACAAAGGATTAAAGTCGATTTATTACGTTCGCACTTTTACTGACGATGGGGATGTCGTTGGCGCTAATCAGTGCGAAAGCTGCATTATTTAAGGAGAGACAATGCCAGAATTAGATCAAGAAAAAACTTATTACAGTGCAATTAATTGGAACGATGTTGAAGATGCAGTTGACAAAGAAACTTGGGAGAAGCTGACTGAGCAGTTTTGGCTGGATACCAGGATCCCGCTCTCTAATGATTTAGCAGATTGGCGGACTTTGACCTCAGAAGAACATACGCTTGTTGGACATGTTTTTGGGGGGCTCACACTTTTGGATACGGTTCAATCGGAATCAGGAATGGCAATGTTGCGTCAAAATGTACGAACGCCGCAGGAAACTGCTGTTCTTAATAATATTCAATTTATGGAAAGTGTTCATGCAAAGAGTTATTCTTCGATATTTTCAACACTCAATACGCCAACAGAAATTGAAGAAATTTTTGCCTGGACTGATACGTATCCCAATCTACAGCAAAAATCTGAGCGCATTAATGAAATTTATAAAAACGATGAACCACTTAAGAAAAAAGTTGCAAGTGTTTTTCTTGAATCGTTTCTATTTTATTCCGGCTTTTATACGCCCCTTTACTATTTAGGCAACAATAAGTTGGCAAATGTGGCAGAGATTATTAAACTGATCTTAAGAGACGAATCTGTTCATGGAACCTACATTGGTTATAAGTTCCAACAAGGCTATAAGGAGCAATCTGATCAACGTCAACAAGAATTAAAAGATTGGATGTATGATCTTCTGTATGAGTTGTATGAAATTGAGGAAAAATACGCAGATGCTTTGTATCAAGAAATAGGCTGGCAGGAAGAAGTAAAAACTTTTATGCGTTATAACGCTAATAAAGCTTTAATGAACTTGGGACAGGATCCATTGTTTCCTGATACCGCTAGTGATGTTAATCCCATTGTGATGAACGGAATTTCGACGGGAACTTCAAACCATGATTTCTTTTCCCAAGTGGGCAATGGTTATCTTTTGGGTGAAGTTAAGCCAATGAGTGATGATGATTATGAAATTGGGAAGTCTTGATTTAAGTGTTAAAAAGCATTTTGATCCTGAATAAAGGTGAGAGGTGCTTTTTTGATTTAGGTTTAGGTATAATATATTTAAGAATATTATGAATGGAGGTTGATTGTGAAAATATTAGTTGCTGCACCAAAGGATATTTTTGATCCCCTGAAAATTGCAGATGAATTTAAAAATAATGAATTTTTTAGAAATAATCAGTTTTACGATCAAACAGTAAGCGAAAATGAATTAGCACAAATCGAAGTAATGCTTGGATATGATCAGAAATTGTTAGCTAAAATTTTATCTTGTCCCAAATCTCATTTGCGTTGGATTCAAGCTTTATCAGCTGGTATCGATTATTTGCCCTTAAACGAGATAAAGTCTAACAAAATTTCGTTAACTACTTTAAAAGGATTACATGCTGAACCAATTGCAGAGACGATTATTGGAATGATTTTGGGACACTATCGTGCTTTAAACTATTCCGCTCGGCAAAAAAGCTGGAATAAACCATCATTTATTTCTGATACATTGATTCAAAAGCAAGTTGCAATTTTTGGGACTGGTTCAATCGGTGAGCAAACGGCGAAGCTTCTAAAAGCCTTTCAAACAAAAATAATTGGCATTAATCATAACGGACATCCAGCGAAAAATTTTGACAAAACTTTAAGCTCAGAATCGTTTCTACCTGACATTAAAAATGTAGATATTGTTGTTAATACAATGCCCTTGACTAAATTTACTGAAAATTTTTTCAACAGAGATTTTTTTGATCAGTTAACAGCCAAACCAATGTTTATCAATGTTGGACGGGGTCAAAGTACTAATACTGCCGATTTAATTCAAGCACTAAATCAAAAACAAATTAGCGCTGCAGCACTTGATGTAACTGATCCCGAGCCCTTGTTCAAAGATAATCCGCTTTGGCAGATGGAGCAAGTTTTAATCATGCCGCATATTTCAGCGATTTATCGTGAATATACTGCTGATATGCTTAAGGTTTTCGCAATAAATTTAAAACATTTTAAAATTGATGGGAATTTGCCTGTCAATAAAATTGATTTGGAAAAGGGATATTGATGGTGGAAGAAGGATTGCAAGAAGGAGCTTTTTTTCCAAATTTTTGGACAAAACAACAAGTTGATCATTGGCTAGATGTTTTTATTACCATGCGTCTGGCTATTAAGATTGAGCTAAATTTTGATGAGAAAAATAAACAATTTTGGTTTTCACTTGATCAAATTTGGGATCATTATTTTTCTGATCGACAAGCGTTTAAAGAAACAGCTTTGCTTTTGGGCTTGTTTGGAATTGTTGTCAGAGCAGAAGGGGTTCAAGAATTATTTAGCGACTTTGAGTGGGAACGAGATACCTGGGTTGTTATGGATCCGCGACCGATTGATTTAAGCGATCATCCTTTATTAAAATTAAAAAGTTTTAATAAATTATCTTCTTATCAATGTTTGTTTGGCCTGGTTTTAAATCAAGTTACTTTAATCGATGAAATAACGATGGATCGATTACTGCAGATTTGTCATAAATCTCATATTAAGGTGGCTACACCGGTCGATTTGTTAAATGAAAAATCAAAAATAAACCCTGAAAAGAAGCTAATCCTTTCTCGATTAACTGACTTAAGCTATATTTTTCCAATAGATAGTCATCAAAGGATTAATCGGATTTTTGATCCTATACGTCAAAAATTAATCATTAATAATTTTGCGAAAGTTGGAGTTGATTATTTAGATGAACTGACTTGGGATAAGTTGAAAGCAGTTTATCGAGCACCAGGTATTGGGATCAATAAACAAAAACTTATCGCTGAACGGATTTTAGCAGAAATAAGTTTTCTTATGAATCCTGATGACCAAGAAGATAAAAAGAAAGAATTTCCGTTGACCAATTTATTTGATCCAGCTAAAGATAAGGCCCTTCTTAAGGCTTTTGATAATTTGGGGATCACTAGTCTTGATCAGATTACCAGTGATAGTTTATCCAAGGTTTTTAAGAGTTGCCATCTAACTTCGAAGAAAATGGAGTATGTCGAAAGACAGTTGAAATATTTTAACGAAGAAAGAAATAACTCGCTTGATCTTTTGTCGCCAGTATTTTTACCGTTATTACCTTTTTCTGATAAATTATTTTCGTACAATGAAGGATTTGAAATTTCTACAAGCAACTATTTAGCTCGTTTAAGCTCTCTTGGCGCGACTAAGAAAAATCCAAGAATAATAAACTTGGCTCAACTTGGCTCATCTTTTTCTTTTAGGAAAAAGAAAAAGATCTCTGATGAACAGTTGATGAAACTAAAAAATATTATAGCTAAATATTTACCTCAAAAATTTGATGGTTTAACTGACGAATTATTAGCAAACACTTGGATTTTATTAAACCATTTAGTTCCGGGTTCACTTGATAGTTGTCTTGCTGGTTTTCTTAAAGATCTTGATGAACGTTCTCACATAATTTTCACCGAACGGTTGATGTCATCGAAACCAGCAACATTGGAAGCTTTGGGACAAAAGTGGCATACGACTCGTGAACGGGTAAGACAAATTGAACAAAAATTAAAACGACAATTTATCGAATGGTGGGAACAATCTCGATTAACTTTAAAATTTTTAATGGAAACAAACGGTGAACAAATTGAATTAGAACAATATGTTAGACCGGAATTTTCATTGTTAATCAATAATACGATTTTAAAACATAACTTAAAACTTCAAAGATTGTGGTTTACAAGTAGTGATTTTCTAGACTATTTGGAAAGTTTAATTGATGAAAATTTAAAGGACGGTTTCATACACGATTATAGAGATTTTACAGAAGTCTTTGACAAGAAGCACTTAAAACTAAAAGAATCTACGATCAATCGATTGTTAAAACGGTTAAACTATCAGAGATCCTCAGATGAAACACAAGTTATTCCGCTTAAACCCGGGAACCAGCATGGTGTTGTTAAGCTGTATTGCCAGGCTTTTAAGATAGAAGAAATTAAATCCGATCAATCTACATACAAATCTATTAATGCTTGGAGTAAAGAAAACCTGGGTTCGCCAGTGTTTTCTAGTTATCACTTGTTTCAAGTAATGCTTACTAATCGCCCTTGTTTTATACCAATCGGGAAGGGTAAATATAAGTTTTTCGAAAAAGATAATTACGATTTGGTTCCTTTTTGGCGGGCAAAGTCACTATTGGAGGAGCATTTCAGCAATGGTTATCCATTTGTGCGGGATGTGTGGCTATATGAACAGTTAAAAAATGATTTACCAAGTCAAATGACGTCTGATGAATTTTATCAAGTTTTTCAGAGATTATTTCCAAAAGAATTTGTGTATTCATTAGGGCGTAACAATGATATTTTTGCTGCGGGGACAACTCCTTTATCGATTGGTGAACAAATGGTTACATTTCTTAAGGCACAAACTAAACCAACGCGAATCAAGGAGTTGAAGCAGAGATTTGGTTGGGCTAATTATACTGTTCAACAAGAAGTGGGAAAGAATCCAGCTATCGTTATTGATTCTCCGAATATATTTTGGATTGATTTAAAACTTGCCAAAAAATTGTATGGGGCTGAATTAACGAAATATCTAAATCGAGAATTAGCTAAAAAGCCGATTTTATTTACCAAGTCGGTTTATCAATTTTATCAAGATAATTGTGCGGTGCAAGTCGATCTGACGAGAATTAATAGTAAAAAAGCCCTGTTAAGTTTCATTAAATACTTGCAACTAGATCTTGATGTAATTGGATTTGATTTTATAATGCGAAAAAAATCTATTCCTAATTTAAAAAGAGAAACAAGCGAATTATGGTCAAATTATTTCTCTGAATTGGGTGAAAATAAAATAACACTCTATGAGCTCAAGAAAGCCATCTTGGAGGCGGGAATGAGTGAGCGTAATTGGAATCTTAATTATAGTAACTATTTAAAGAAATCTGACTTGATTTACGTAGCTAAAGACTGTTTTGTAAATAAAAATAAAATAATTAGAAATTCTTTAATTGATCGAGCCGTTCAAGTTCGGCTTAATGAGCTATTTGAAAATCGAGATTTTGTTGCGTTGAGGTCTTTATCAGGTTTAGATTTCCGTGGACTCCCCCGAATTGAGTACAGTTGGACTCCGGAGTTATTTGCGGTTTTTGCTCAAGATTTTGGATATCGCCTACTGGTTTGGAAAAATGGATTATTTCGAATTCCCTGCCCAGTTCTAATATTGCCTGATAGTGATTATCACTCCTTAGAGGAGCTTTTGGCTGCAAAAATTAAATTTTGGGTGAAAGATTCGCCAGTTGAGTACATTTTGTATCGACGCGCAGCTAAAGCTGGTTTGGTGCCCAAACGTTTAAATCGAGCAAAACAGAAATTTCCAGCTGAATTCTTGGCAAGACATAATTTAAAAGTAAAAGATGGACTAATATCTATTTTAAATCAAGGACACCAATAGATTAAAAAATATAATATAATTATCTTTTACAAGAAAATTAAGGGAAGTGTTTAAGATCGAAAATAGTAATTATAGATGGGGCAAAATTTTAAAATTAGTATTAAAAATTTTTTTGTGTCTTTTGCCGTGTCTTTTCTTTGTAATCCCAACTTTTCCAGGATTATCTCGTCCAGCAATGAATTTTTTGGGCGTATTTTTGCTAATTATCGTTTTTATGATGATTCATTTTGTAGCTGATTATGTAGTAATCATTTTAGGATTAATGCTAATGGTCGTCGTAGGCGTTGGTAAATTTTCGGAAGTTTTTAGCTTATTTGGCGATACTTTTTTCTGGAATTTATTGGGAATTTTTGGCTTTTCTGCCGGAGTGATTAATTCAGGGGTGCTTAATCGTCTAACGAACAAAGTTTTTTCCATTTTTCCCGACACAATCAATGGTCAAGTAACGGCAATTTTTATCACGGGCTTGGTTTTAAGCCCGTTAATTCCTAGCGTAACGGCTAAGATGACCCTATTAGCTTCTTTTGCGGTTGTAATCGCTAAAGAGTACGGCTATCAAAAGTCTTCTAAAGAGTCAATCGCACTTTATTTAGCGATGTATATTTCAGGTTATATTGCTGGTTTGGCATTTAGTACAGGTGGGACTTCTGCTGCTATTATCATTGGAATGGTCACAAGTCCTAAACTAAATTTTGGGAGTTATTTAGCTAATACAGCACCTTGGTTAATTTTAATCGTTGGTGTTTTTTATGTTATTTTACTAAGAATGTTTAAAGGCGATCAAGCGGGTCAACAGGTAACTAATTCGCGGCGAACCAAAGATTTAGGTAAAATGACTAAAAATGAAAAATTTGCAGTTGTAGTTTTAATTTTTTCCTTATTTTTCTGGATTTTTGGTCCATTGCTAAATGTTCCGTCATATTTAGTAGGAATTGTGGCTTTGTGTGCTTTCTTGGTTCAAGGTACTTTATCAACGAAGGAATTTAAGAGTAAAATTAGTTGGGATATGATAATTTTAATTACTGGTTTTATGTCAACAGCCAAATTACTAACTTTTTTGCACATTGATACTTGGCTGGCAAAGACTTTGGCGCCTACATTAGGTCCGATTGTTAATAATATTTTTATCTTTATTCCAGTTCTTTGTCTTCTGGTGGTGATTGTTAGAACATTTGTCGTTTCAGAAGTGGCTTGTATGAGTATTTTTTATGCAATTTTTGCGAAATCGTGCGCTCAGGCGGGAATAAGTTCATTTATTATTTTGTTCATTACTCTGATAATTTCGCAAACTTGGCATATGTCGTACAATCAGATGGGGATTGATGCAGCAGAAGCGGCGACTGATAATTATTTAATTGAATATAAAGATGTTCGAAAGTATTCGTTTATGTATATTGGAATTTGTATGATAATTTTTGAATTAAGTGTGCCAATTTGGCAGTTAACAGGATTATTAAAGTGATATTTGAAAGGAAAATCGATGAAATATAAAATAGTGCTTTTTGATATTGATGATACATTGCTTACGCTAGAAAGCGATGGAACTTGGCGGAAAATGTTTAGTGAATTGTTGGCGAGTGTCGATCTTGCAGCAACTGATGAGCAATATAATACTTTTATTAGTAATAATCACCGGCTTTGGGCTCAGGCTGGAAAAGGGGCGATCAAGTTTTCCGATGTTTTTGATAATCGTTTTGATTTACCTTTTTTACAAAATTGCGGGGTTTCGGCTAAAGAATTAGATGAAAGATTTCAAAACATGCAAAAAAAAGAAACCACTCCGACTGAAGGCGCGGTTTCTTGTTGTCAAAAGTTAAGTGAAGAATGTGATATCTATGCAGCTTCTAATGGAAAGCAAGATACGCAAGCGGCTAGAGTTGCAGCTTCTAAGCTCGCTCCATTTTTAAAGGACGTTTATACTTCTCAAAGAGTTCAAACTTTAAAACCACGGAAAGAATTTTTCGATCTGATTTTAAGTGATCTTCATTGCGCAGATAAAAAACAGGTATTGATGGTTGGTGATACATACGGAGAGGACGTCCTTGGGGCTTACAATTACGAAATTGATAGTTGTTGGTTGAATCCCTCGCATGCGCCAGTGCCAGATTCTAATCTTTGTACTTATCAAGTTGCTAATTTAGGTGAATTACCAGATTTAATTCTATGAGTTAAAAAAAGCACTTCAGATTCGGAGTGCTTTTTTAATTTGCGGCCTGATGAATGATTTGAACGCTGTTGACAACGAAAGGGAAGCCGACATATGGCAAAAGCTGAATTACTGACCAGATCAGTTCGGCTTCTGAATTGCCAGCTTTAAGACTGCCGCGAGCATGAGCTTTAATTTGAAAATCAACGTTTAAGGTAATTAGCGCGAGCAGTTCGTAGCGTTCACGCTCTTTGACACTGAGGACTTTGCGGCCATAAAAATCGTTGAAGAAATGTTCGGTCAAAGCTTGCGGAATGAAATTTCCAGCTTTCGCAGGTAAATCTTTCAGCAAATTCTTAATCTCTGTTCCGTAAATCTCAGCCTGAACCTTTGCTCCGAATTCGGGATCTTCTTCAACTAGAATTGGCGGTAACGTCAGATTTTCTTCGTCAAAAACTTGCTGAATTTCGCTTAAAGCGGCTTTAACGCGCAGAATTCCGGCGACGGGTGCCAATTGATAGATAACTTCGACAATTACTTCTGGTTTAATCTGCGCTGCCAAGGCTTTTTTCGTTAGATCTTTAATTTGATCGGTTACTCCTTGAACGGTTCCCGCAATTAAGGGAATGATCAGCCGATCATTTTCGAGGTGGGCAGCACAATGGACGTCAACATCGTTAAGCCAAGATGCGGATAATTCGTTAAAGTTCTCAACTGCTTCATTGTTCATTTCGGACTCCTTTTGGCATTTGCTGCCAATTTTTATAAAAAATTTTGTTTAAGTTGCTGGGGCTCAAGTTAGTTTGCTTTAGGGCTGTTTTAATCTCTTTGGTTGGTCCAACCAGCGGAATTCCCAGCGGTGAATCAGTGCCAAACAGGACGTGGTCAAGGCCAAAAAAGTCAACTGTCAATTCCAAGGCTTTGGGATTTCCCAAGAGAGCGGTATCGACATAGAATTTTTTGAATTGTTGGTAGTTTTTCTCGCCCTCGGTATAAAGAATTCGTTCGCTAAAGAAGGGAATCATCGCTCCGGCGTGGTGGACAATAATTTTTAAGTTAGGATAATGGGTCAAATAGCCCGCTTCAACTAATTGGTTCATCGCGATTGTAAGTTCATATTCCCAACTGAAAGTAACATTATTGTTTGGTTTCAAAGGATCAAAAACTGGATGTAGCCAAATTGGTTTTTGAATTTCATTCATTAGCTCGAACAACGATGTAAATTCCTCAGAAGTTAGAGGTTTTCCCAAAGCTTGAGTGAATAGTTGAATTCCTGCCAGTTCAGAGGTTTCAGCAACTTCTTCGATGATCTGACAAGCGCCTTTGACGTTATTCATGGGAACCATTGCGACAGCAGCCGGAAACTGATCATAGTGCTGCACGATTGATTTTAATTCCAAGTTTCCTTGCTGGCATAATTTGAGCGCTTCTGCGGGATCAGCGTAATCTTCGGGGTTGAGATTAACGACCGAAATAATTTCTTGCTGCTGTTCTTCCATACTTGCTACCCGCTGAGGCAAGTAGGATATGAGCAAAAACGTCAATTGTTTTTTCCATAGCTCACTCTTTTAACCATTCTGGGTAATCACCATCAGTGCCAGGCTGATCTAGTCCGACGCTGGTATTTGGGTATAAAGTAGGGTCTTTAATCAATTTGACGATAAAATCGGCAACGCTGGCGCGCGAAATTTCTGTTCCTTGAAAGGATTCTCCTTCTAAAGTAACTTCATAATTAACTTCTTTCTTGTTAGTTAACCACGCTGGTCGAAATTGCGTTGTGTTGATTCCTGATTCATTTCTGATTAATTCATCAGATGCTCTAAATCCAGGTAAATACGCCGCAATTGCCTGTTCATTCCATGCACCAAATTTACCTGGAACTTCGTGGAGTGCGCCTAAAGCACTATAGAACAATAGACGCTCACAATTATTTTCTTTCATGGTTTTTAACACCTGCGTCGTGAGATTAGCAAGATCGACTCCTCCTAAATTAGAGTAAACGAGGTCGACCTTCGTCATCGCTTTGTTTAAGGATTGGTCATCCAATATGTCACCTTCAATTAATTGAATCCGCGGTTCATTATTAAATTGAGCTAAGCGCTCGGCGTTACGAAGATATAGCCGAAGATCAAAAGTGGTCTCCGCGAGGAGGCGCATAGTTACGATCTGGGCGGTTGCCCCATTAGCTCCTAAAATCAAAACTGTTTTCATCTTAATCTGCTCCTTTCTATTTCTAATTTTATGTTCGCTGTTGATCAATGTAAAATACTAGTATTGTATGATAAGCTATGCAAGAAACTTATTGATGGGGGCTTAAATGGAATTACAGGAATTATCCAATTTTATTGCGATCGCTGAGACGGGTAATATCACTAAAGCGGCAAAGCGTCTTCATATTTCGCAACCTGCCTTGTCTCGTCAGCTCCAATCGTTAGAAAAAGAATTAGGTGTGAAATTAGCTGAGCGAGATAGTCGCCATCTTTATTTGACCGAAAACGGAAATTATTTTTTGCAACGGGCAAAAGAAGTTTTAGCGATGGTTGATAAAACTAAATATGAATTACATAGTCAAAATATTGTGAGTGGCGATGTGTATCTTGGCTGCGGCGAGACGCAAGCGATGCATTTAATGGCGAAGGTTACTAAGATGATGAGGGAGCGATATCCTGAGACGTATATTCATCTTTTTAGTGGTAGTGGCGATCAACTGCGCTATAAACTGCAAGCAGGGCTTTTGGATTTCGCCCTTTTGATAGATCCTACTGATACTAAGAATTATGATTTTTTATCGCTAAACGCAAGTGATACTTGGGGCATTTTAATGCACCCGACTAATCCATTGACGTCGAAAAAAGTTATCACTCCAGCCGATGTTGACGGAATTCCCTCGATTTTTCCCCGCCAAAAATATAACTTTAGTCAAATTGAAAATTGGCTGGGGCATCCAATTTCAGACGATCAAATCATTGGAACTTACAATTTGTTGTTTAACGCGGCAGTCATGGTTCAAGAAGACGTCGGGATGGTTTACTGTTTAGACCGGTTAATTAATATTGTTAATGTTGCCGATCTGGTGTATCGACCGTTAAGTCCAGCCTTGACGACGGGAATTAATTTTATTTGGCTTAAAAATAGAACTCTCTCAAGTGCTGCTGCGGCTTTTCTTGAAATTATGCAAGAAGTGATCGGGAGGTAGTATTTTGTTGATTGCTTTTACACGTTTTCGCGCCAATAAAATGTTATCTGCTGCGCCAACTCGTAACTTGGTCGCAGCCGGTTCAAAATTCTTGAATGTTTATGAAACGGGAGCAGGTTTAAAAACATTGGTATTTTTGGCAGGTGGCGGCACACCAATGCCTGTTTATGATTTTAAGCCGCTCTATGACAAATTATCTGACAAATATCATATTGTCGTGGTCGAAAAATCAGGTTACGGCTTTAGTGATCATTCTCATGATTCCAGGGACTTGAATCAAATTTTATTTGAAACCCGTAGCGCCTTAAAAGCAGCAAAAATTAAAGGCCCGTATTTTTTGATGCCGCATTCGATGTCAGGAATTGAAGCCCTTTACTGGGCGCAACTTTACCCGGATGAAGTGGCGGGAATTATTGGTCTTGATATGGCGAGTCCAGAGGCTTATGAAAAATTAAAATTGCCATCCCAACATCTGATCAAAATGTTAGCTTTTCTCAGAAAAATTGGTTTGGCTCCATTAATTGCAGGTCGTGCGCCAGCAATGGCGAGTGGCAATTTATCCAAAGAAGATCGAAAGCTTTTTCGAGCGTTATTTGATCGAAATTGGATGTCAACAGACGTTCGAAACGAAATTAAAACTGTAAAAAATAACGCCGAGATCGTTGCAGCGAATCCTTTGCCGCAAGTTCCTTTGTTGTTGTTGGTTTCAAACGGTCAAGGAACAGGATTTACGGCACGAAGTTGGCTTAAGTTGCAGCAAAACTTGCAGTCCAAGCGAATAATACAATTTGATGCGCCACATTATTTATATCATTATGAAACTGCTGCGATTGCCCAAGAAATTGATAATTTTTTGAGTTCAGTAGGGAAGGAGAGTTAAAATGTTTCAACAAATGAAATATTTCATTTCTGTAGTCCAACACCATAATTTTACTCGCGCGGCACAAGAGTGTAATATTTCACAATCAGCGATTTCTCAACAGATTAAAGAGCTAGAAAATACGTTGGGAGTTCAGTTACTGGAACGCCGCGGGCGTAGTTTTGAATTGACGGAAGCAGGGCAATATTTTTATCAGCAAGCGCAAGAAATTATTGGAGATGTCGATAATTTAATCTCGGCGACTCAGGCAATTTCGCAGGAACAAAATAATGATTATGTTTTAAAGCTAGGCTATTTAGTTAATTTTGGCGTCCAAGAATTTTTGCAAGCGGTCGCCCAGTTTTCAAAAATGTATCCGACGGTTAAAGTTCAAATCACTAACGGAGCGCACGAACCACTATTTGAATTGTTGCGAAACGACCAGATTGATTTAAATTTCTCTGATCAACGGCGTGCCCTTTCTAATGAGTATAACA
The DNA here is from genome assembly GCF_033095985.1 of Xylocopilactobacillus apicola. Classification (NCBI taxonomy): domain Bacteria; kingdom Bacillati; phylum Bacillota; class Bacilli; order Lactobacillales; family Lactobacillaceae; genus Xylocopilactobacillus; species Xylocopilactobacillus apicola. The sequence goes on along the minus strand of NZ_AP026802.1, from coordinate 1,370,990 downwards.
ATGAATTTTTGACGGAGACAGATTATGTTGCGATTGTTGGTAAAAATTTCGCGCAAAAAGATGATAATCAAATAACCACGGATCAACTCCGCCAATTACCTTGTATTTTGGTTGGTGAATCTTCTGAGCAAGCTGAGGAAGAAAATTATTATCAGGCAGTTCTGGGAATTAAGAGCCAATTTAAAATGGTGCCAACATTTGATGAAGCTCAAATTTTGGTTGCTGCTAATCAGGGATATTTAGTGGCAAATAGTCTTACGGCTGAGCAAGTCAACAAGGAAATCAATCGAGTTTTACCGCTTCTTAAAAGAAATACTCGGCTGCATCAAAAATATTATGCTTATTGGAAGAAAGAGAATTCGGGCTTTTACATCGAAACTTTCGCTGAAATTTTGAAAAATCAATTCTATCATGATCAAAAAAATAGTGATTATAATTAAACGCATTTGGACAGCGACTGCGAATTATCAGGACGCAACCAGAACCTGGGAAAAAAGCACTGTTACTTTCAGCTTAGTTAGAAAACGATAAGTAAAACTAATGACTATGAGTATTTTTTAGAATTGGTTGTTGGAGGTCCAGCAATTAAAATATAAGGGGTGAAAATTAGCGAGGTAGTAGTGAAAAAAGTAATTATTTTAGGGGCAAATGGTCAAATTGCCCGACTAGTTGAAGATCAACTTTTGAATGACGATGTTGAGCTGACCTTGTTTTTAAGATTGAAAAATCGGGTGGCCGATTTAGCAGCTCATCCGCGGGTTAAAGTAATTGAAGGAGATTTAAAAAATAAAAAAGACGTTTTTTAGGCATTAAAGGATCAAGATTTGGTTTTTGTTTCGACTGTTGATCATGAAGTAGATAACCCAATTACCAAAAATGTTATTGAAACTGTGAAATCTAATAAAAAAGCTAGAGTGATTGCAGCTAATGTTTTAGGAATTTACGATGAAGTTCCAGGAGCTTTTGGACAATGGAATGCTGAACAAATTGGTCCAAAAGGATTAGCAACAGCTCGTAATTCTGATCAGCTTCTAGCAGAATCAGGTGTTAAGTATACGACTTTACGTTTGCCGTGGCTTAATGACCGCAACGAAATTAAGTATTCAATTACAACACGAAATGAAATTTACAATGGAGTTTCAGTTTCCAGAGAAAGTGTTGCTGATTTTATTTTAAAACTGATCAACGATCCAAATTTATATGTTAAAGAAAGTATTGGGATTGCTGATCCTGATACGCAAGGAAATGATCGGCCGGTGTATTAATGATGAAAAAAGTAATGTTAGTTGTTGGTGCTGGTCAAATTAGTATGGCGATTGCCAGAAGAATCGGCGCTGACCAAAAAATTATTTTGGGTGATAAAAACATCAATAATGCTCAATCTATTGCTAAAATTTTGCAAGAAGCTGGTTTTGACGTCGAAGCAATTGAGATGGATCTATCATCTCGCATTTCGATTCAAAACATGATTTCTAAAGGTCAAGAATACGGTGAGATTGCAACTTTAATTAATGGAGCAGGTTTGTCCCCTAGTCAGGCCTCAATTGAAGAAATTTTAAAAGTTGATTTATATGGTACTGCAGTCTTGCTTGAAGAGGTCGGAAAAGTTATTGCAGAAGTTGGCGTTGGAGTGACGATCACTAGTCAGTCAGGTCATCGGATGCCCGCATTAACGCCCGATGAGGACCGATTATTGGCGCTGACTCCTACAGAAGAATTATTAGATTTAGATCTATTAAAGCCTGAAAATGTAAAAGACACGCTTCACGCTTATCAGCTTGCTAAACGCTGCAACGAAAAACGTGTCATGGCTGAAGCTTTAAACTGGGCTAAAAGAGGAGCTAGACTAAATGCAATTGCTCCAGGAATCATTGTTACTCCATTAGCCTTAGATGAGTTTAATGGCATTCGCGGTGATTTTTACAAGGAAATGTTTGCTAAATCACCTGCTGGTCGACCAGGAACAGCCGATGAGGTCGCTGATGTGGCACAGCTATTAATGAACTCAGCTTTTATCACCGGATCAACTTTTTTAATCGATGGCGGGGCAACTGCTAACTTTTATTATGGAGAAAAATAGATGAAAACTGCAACTTTTATTGAACCAGGAAAAATTGAATTAAGAAATTACCCGATGCCTGAAATTAAATCAGAGCACGATGCAATTATCAAGGTTGTCAGAGCCTGTGTCTGCGGGTCTGATCTCTGGTGGTATCGTGGAATTTCTAAGCGAGAAAAGAATACTCCGGTTGGACATGAAGCAATTGGGATTGTCGAAAAAATTGGTTCATCAGTCAAAAATGTCCAAGTGGGAGATTTTGTAGTTGTTCCTTTTACCCACGGCTGCGGTCATTGTGCTGCTTGTCTTGCGGGATTTGACGGGAATTGTTTAACAAAAATTGATGATGAAGTAATTGGCTATCAAGGGGAATATTTGCGTTACAAAAATGCCTCTTGGGGTTTAGTTAAAATTCCAGGGAATCCTAATGATTATACAGATGATGAATTAAATGATCTTTTAGCTCTATCGGATGTCATGGCGACGGGATTTCATGCAGCAGATAGTGCTGAAGTGAAACTTGGCGACACCGTAGTTGTAATAGGAGATGGAGCCGTTGGGCTTTGTGGAGTTATCTCGGCTAAACTGCTTGGTGCCAAAAGAATCATTGCAATGAGTCGGCACGAGGATCGCCAGCGTTTAGCGAAATATTTTGGGGCCACTGATATTGTTGCTGAACGCGGCGATGAAGGGGTCAAAAAAGTTATGGATTTAACTCAAGGTAATGGAGCTGATGCAGTTTTGGAATGCGTTGGAACTGAACAAGCAGTTGAGACGGCAGTTCAGGTTTGTCGTCCAGGTGCCGTTGTTGGACGTGTTGGTGTTCCCCAAAAGTCTGAAATGAATACTAGTAATCTATTTTGGAAAAACATTGGTCTGCGAGGCGGAATTGCGAACGTTACAACTGATGACCGTAAAGTACTGTTAGATGCCGTACTAAAAGGTAAGATTCACCCCGGTAAAGTCTTTACTAAACGTTTTAACCTTGATCAAGTAGAATTTGCTTATGAAGCAATGGATCAGCGCAAGGCGATTAAATCGCTATTGGTGATTGATTAATTAGAATTAAAAATTGACAACGGTTGCACCGACCTATATAATATGAAACGTAAAAGGTGTGTTACCAATTGAATTTGGGCATAAACCTATCTTTTGATGTATCATCGAAAGGTAGGCTTTTTATTTGCTTTAACCAGGGGGAAACAGTTAATTGATTTTTATTAAAAGTTTTAATAACAACGTTGCTCTGGTTGAGGATCTAAATAATACAGAGTGGGTGGTGATTGGAAACGGAATTGGCTTTGGGAAAAAGACCGGAGATTCGATTGATGATAGTAAAATTACGAGGCGGTTTATTGCTGCTGATGCAGATAGTACTGAATTAAATACTTTAACCAGCATCTCTGAACAAACTATTATAGTTACTAATGAAGTTGTTAAGTTAGTTGAGCCATATTTATCAGTTAAATTTAATAGTTATCAGTATCTAGCTTTAGCAGACCATATTGAGTTTGCTTTGCAGCGTGCAAGCACTGCTGTTGATTTAGCTGATGGCACGACTCGGTGGAGTGTTCAAAAACTGTTTCCTCAGGAATACGAGGCAGCTGAACAATCGGTTAATTTGATTCAACAGATGACTGGTAGCCAGCTTTCAAACGGAGAAGTAGTCCTGATTGCTTATCATTTTTTGAATTTAAGGACCGATGCCCCGGGCCTTCACGATACAATTAAGATTACCAAGCTAATTGAACAAGTAGTTGATATTGTACAGTACGAATATGGGGTAAATCTAGATAGCGATTCTTTTAATTTTAATCGGTTCATTACTCATTTAAGATCATTTATGATTCAACATTTGAAAATGATAAATTCAAACAATGATGATCTTGACCCAGCGATTTTAAAATTAATGATTGCTAAATATCCGCAAGCGTATCAAACTGTTGAACGAATTGATGGTTTTTTGCAAAAGAAAGTAGGTTGGCAGCTTCAGCCGGATGAAAAAGTATATTTAACATTACATATCTGGCGGGTCACCCATCGCCAAATAAGTGAATAATCATTACCTGGTGTGTTACTGATTCGATCAGGCATTAACCCGTTAATTGCTATTTTACTAGAATTATTTAATTCTAGAATTTAGCTTTGGCGGGTTTTTATATTTTAGGAGGAAAAAATGGCTTACGAAGAATTAAGCAAGCAAATTGTTGAAAATGTTGGGGGAGTTAAAAATATTGACTCTTCATGGCATTGTGCGACAAGATTAAGATTTATTTTAAAAGATGAGAGCAAAGCTCAGACATCAGTAATTGAAGCATTAGATGGTGTTGTCACTGTTGTTAAAGCAGGAGGCCAATATCAGGTTGTAATTGGTAACAATGTTGGCGAAGTGTTTGACACGATGACTACTCAGTATCCTGAACTTGGTGGATCAACCGAAGAAGTAGTTCCAACAGAAAAAAAGAAATTAACCGCAAAAGGAGCATTTGATGCTTTTATTGGTTTTATTTCTGGTTCATTTACTCCGTTTTTAGGAGCAATGGCAGGTGCTGGAATTTTAAAAGGTTTGTTGTCTTTATTTGTTGTATTAAAATGGATGACGCCAAATACCGGAGCTTATCAAGTTTGGTACGCTGCAGCTGATGGAATTTTCTATTTTCTACCAATTGTTTTAGCTTTCACGGCTTCAAAGCAATTAAAAGTGAACCAGTATGTCACTGTTTCGATTGCAATGGCGTTGGTTTATCCGACGATGGTCGAATTGACGACGAAGCATGCAGCAATTAATTTCTTTGGAATCCCAATTGTGCCAACCACTTATACCAGCACAGTAATTCCGATTTTATTGGTAGTATTTCTGCAAAAGTATTTAGAACCGCTCTTTAATAAATTTTGGCATGAATCAGTTCGCAATATCTTGACGCCGTTATGTATGCTGATGATTTTGGTCCCCGTGACTTTTATTGTAGTTGGTCCAATCAGTACGGCAATTAGTAATGCATTAGCTGAACTTGTCATAACTCTTTACAAGAACGCTAGAATCCTTTCCGGCCTGGTTCTGGGCGGATTCTGGGAAGTATTCGTGATCTTTGGGGTTCACTGGGCATTTGTGCCAGTCATGATGAACAATTTGACCAAATGGGGATATGATCCTTTGGTTCCAATTCTTTTACCTGCTGTTTTAGCTCAAGCTGGGGCAGCGCTTGGCGTCTTCTTAAAAACTAAAGACGAAAAAATGAAGGGATTAGCTGGTTCCAATACGATTACTGCAATTTTCGGAATCACTGAGCCAACAGTTTATGGAATAACTTTAAAAATGAAAAAGCCATTTTACTGTGCTTCGATTGCTGGTGCAATTGGAGGCGCGATTGTTGCGGCTTCTGGAGTTCACGCCAACTCAGTCGGCTTAGTGAGCATTTTGACAATTCCAACGTTCATCAGTAAAGGATTTGCAATATCGTTAATTGGTGACGCGCTAGCATTTGTTTTAGGGACAGTTCTTACGATGGTTTGGGGTGGAGTAAATGATAATTTAGCTCCCGCTGTAACTGATTCAAAACAAGAAGAAGCGATTTCTTCGACTAGCTTAAATCCTGAAACGTTAAAAAGTCCTTTGACTGGTTCAGTCGTAGCTTTAAAAGATGTAAAGGATGAAGTATTTTCAAGTGGAGCAATGGGAGCTGGTGTTGCAATTGAACCAGAAATTGGGGAAGTTGTTGCCCCAGCAGATGCAACTGTTCAAATGATTTTCCCAACAGGGCATGCGATCGGCTTGTTAACTGATCAAGGTGCTGAAATTTTGATTCATATTGGCATGGATACCGTGCAGTTAGATGGCAAGGGATTCGAGATGTTGGTTAATAAGGGAGATCGCGTCAAAAGCGGTCAATCTTTGGTGAAGTTTGATATGGCAGTTATTAAAGAAGCAGGGTTAGCACTAACCACCCCAGTGATTATTACCAATAGCAAGGACTATCAAGAAGTTAATGTAATTGCTAGTGATCAAGTTAAAATATCAGATCCATTGATTGATCTAAAATAAAAAAATTTAAAAAACCAATTCAAAGCAGTTTAAGCTTTGAGTTGGTTTTTTTGTTATCCTTCTAATCTCCCCGCAAATATTTGCCTCTTTAATTGGCAAATACATATCTGGTCTTTGATGTAAGCGCATTCTATACTTGGTTATATCAAGGAGGAAACAAACATGTCTTTTGTACAAGCACTTTTGATTTCACTGTGGGCTGGTTATTGTTCTTATGATGATCAAGGCCCTCAAATGCTACGAAGGCCACTTTTAGTTGGTCCAATTATTGGTTTAATTTTAGGGGATATGAAAACGGCTCTTATTATCTCAGGAACATTGGAACTGATGTGGATGGGATTAGGGAATATGGCTGGTTATCAAACGCCAGATATGATTGTCGGGACAATTGTTGGAGTAAGCGTCTCAATTACTTCAGGCACGGGGTCGACCCCCCAAGGGATTGCGGCAGGTGTTGCTGCTGCGACTACAGTTGCTGTTTTAGTTCAACAATTATTGCTATTCGCTCGATTTGTAAGGCAGTTATTTGAGCCTTGGGCTGATAAAATCGCACTTACTGGTGATTTCGATGGAATAATGAAAATTAATATTGTGGCAGTTATTTTTCAGTTTATGTTACGAGCAATTCCAACTTTTTTAGTGGTTTATTTTCAAAAAGGGGTCGTCGACAAGGTTTTAGCCGTAATTCCTAAAAATATTTTGAGCGGGCTTGGAATCGCTGCATCAATTTTACCAGCAGTAGGTCTTGCAATTTTAATGACGATGATGATGAAAGGGACACTTTGGCCATTTTTAATTTTAGGGTTTGTATTATCAACTTATCTGAAATTAAGTGTTTTACCAGTTACTTTAATTGCGTTGTCATTTGCAATCATTTATATGTTCGTTATGGAAATTATGGATAATCAAAAAGAGATGGCGACGAAATCGGCGGTAACCCAAGTAGATGACGAAGAGGAATATGACCTATGAGTAAAGACGTTCAAATTACTGAAGAAGAATTAAACGCAAACAAGAATACCCAAAATAAGGGAACTTACCAGAAAATAACCCGTAAAGACCTAAATAAGATCTATTGGCGGCTTCAAATTTTTGGCCTGGGGTTGACTTCTACCAACGATAATATGCAGGCCATTGCCTTCTTAACCGCGATGGTGCCAGCTTTAAAACGTTTATATGCAAAAGCAGATCTCAAGACTAGAGTAAAGGCGATGCAGCGTCATTTAATGATGTTTCTTTCGCAGAATACAGCTAGCGGGATGATCTTAGGAATCACGACAGCGATCGAAGAAACAACTAATGAAGATGAAAAAGAGGCAGTAATCGCGGTCAAAGCTGGTATGATGGGGCCACTGGCTGGAATTGGCGATAGTGTTTTTAAGATCACGATTCAGGCGATTGCTGGTAGTATTGGAGCAGCTTATGCTCTTCAAGGGAACTTCCTCGGCCCAATCCTTATGTTTATCATTTATAACGCAATCAATATTGCAGTTAAATATTATGGAATAATCGCTGGGTATGAAAAAGGAATCCAATACATTCAAAGCGGTGAACAAGCCAAAGTGATGCAAAAAATCATTAATGTTTCTACGATGGTTGGTGTTATTGTTCTAGGATCTTTAATCGCTCAGTACGTAAAAATCAATGTTGGAACTGTGATTAGGATGGATAAGACAACGATTAAAATCCAGAAACTCTTAGACGGAATTATGCCGCAGTTATTACCACTTCTTTTTACACTGTTTCTTTATAAGTTACAGGATTATATGCCTAGAAAATACATGATTTGGCTGATTTTTGGAATTTTGGCACTGGGAACAGTTTTGGCAGTCGGCGGAATTTTAGTCTAATAAAGGAGAAATGAATGTCATTGAAAATAATTTTGGCTAGTCATGGTAAGTTTGCTTTAGCTGCTTTGCAAACAGCAGAAATGATTATTGGAAATTCGCAGGAACAAGTGACCGTTATTTCGGTTACTCCGGGTCGAACGTATGATGAATGTTTAGCTGAATTACAGACAATTTACCAACAGTATCAGAAACCAGGACAGGAAGTATTAATTTTAGTTGATATTTATGGGGGAACACCTGCAAATATTTCAACTTATCTGACTTTGACCGCGGAAAATGTTCAAGTATACTCAGGACTAAACTTGCCGGTTTTGATGGAATTATTACTTTCAAAACCAGAAAATTTAGCCGATGCTAAAAAGATTGTTAACGAAATTGGTCAAAATGTAATGACCGATATAACTGCAGCTTCAAAAAAGGAGGTAGATAACAATGGCGATCAAATGGATTCGTATTGATGATCGATTAATTCACGGGCAGGTGGCAAGTTCTTGGTTACGTTACATTGGAGCTGAACAAATTCTTTGCATCAGTGATCGGGCCGCCACTAATCCCGTGCAAGAACAAGTGTTAAAGATGGCAGCACCTGGTTACATAGTTCACGTGTTTGATGTCGAAAAATTTATAAAAATATATCAGAAAAAACCAATTAAAAAAACTACTTTTCTTATTACTGATAGTACTTCTAGTGTTTTAAAAATGAAGAATGGGGGAGTCGAATTTTCCGAGGTAAATTATGGAGGCATGAGGACACGTGATGACCGCACGGTAATTTACGATTATGATTTATGTTTTACCCCCGAGGAAGATCATGATTTACATGAGCTAATTGATCAGGGAGTAAAGATTAATTACCAGATTGCAGCTTATGATTCTCCAGTTCCAATTTTGGATCGTATTAAACAAGCTGGGGGTAAGTAAATTGTCCCTTGATTATGTCGAAGCTTTTTTTCTAAAAGATGGTCAAAATGAATTGCATCTTCAAACTGAAGACAAAATTGCCAAATATAAACTGTATTGGACCGAAGATCTTGATCGTTATACGAAAAATAAGCACTTTTTATTAGAATCAGAGCAAAAAAAACTAAAATTTGAATTTAATTATAACTCTCAAAAAGTTAACTATTTTATCATTGAATGGCCCAAACAAGATCCGATTTTGTTTGGATATCGAATTTTGCCCTTAGCGGGGATGTATAATTTTCGTGATATTGGCGGTTATTTAACCGAGGATGGTAGAAGAATTAAGTGGGGAGTTGGTTATCGTTCTGATTTTTTAACTAATCTGAGACCAGCGGGAGAAGATTTTTTCAAATCACTTAAAATTAAATCAATTATCGATTATCGGAGTCCAAGCGAAATTGCTGCGGATCCTAATCCAGTAATTGATCCAAAAATCAAAAATTTTCAGTTTGATCCAGAAGCTGATACGGCGCGAGAAGCTGGTAAACTTCAGTCGATGAAGGCAACACAAAGTTTAAAAGAACGTGCTCAGCAGGCTTTAGCTCAGGGGCAGACTGGGATCCAGAAAATGATCAATCAACAACTTGCATTTGTAACCAGTCCAAACAGCCATCTAGCTTTTGCAAAATCATTGAAAATTATCGGCAATGCTCAAAATTTACCTTCGATGCAGCACTGTCGCGGCGGAAAAGATCGCACGGGCTTTGCTTTAATGCTTCTAGAAGGATTGCTAGGGGTACCAAAACAGACGCTAATTTATGATTATCTATTGACTGAGCGGGCGCGAGCTGAGAAAAATCAGCGCTATTACCAGTATTTTTTAAAAGAGACCAACGATGAGCAATTAGCAGGTTATCTGTATTCTCTTTATGATACTAGAGCAGAATTTATCGAAGCATCAATTGATAAAATTATCACCAATTACGGGAGTTTTTCCAACTACGCTATTGAGGTTTTAAAGTTACAAGCTAAGGACCTTCAAAATTTAAAAACGAACTTTTTAGAAGATTGATATAATAACGAGGTGAATTAATACGCCTCTTTTTTTGTAACAAACAAGATGTGGGGAAGATCATTGTTTCTAACCTTTAGGGAAATAAAAATTTTAAAGTCTTTGTTAACCAGCGAATTTGTTGAAATTGAAGACATTATGCGTTATTGCAAAATTTCATTGCGGACCGCGCAGGATGAATTAAAAATTTTGAAATCTGCAATAGTTGACTGGAAGCTGCCAATTAAAATCGTCAATCAACGAGGCAAAGGCTATACAATAGACTATAATTCGCAAGATATTCCAAAAATCAAAGAGATCAAGCGGTACTGTCAAGAATATTTAAATCAAAATATTAATCATATTTTCCAATATCATAGTCGAGTACCAGCAATTTGCCGCAATTTATTTTTAAATAATAACATTTACCTAAAAATTGAAAGTCTTGCCCAACTTCTTCACGTTAGTGAATCAACAATTGCTAAGGATATGCCGTATGTACGAAAATTTTTAGCAATGTATGAATTGAAAATTCAATCCACTCCTTACAATGGAATGCGAATTGTTGGGACAATCATAGCACAAAGAAGTTGCATGGTAGATCTATTTACGGTTTACAGATCGTCAATCGTGCCATTAGTTGAAAACGAGAATCTTCAGCAGTACCGTTTTTCTAATACTAAGATTGAAGAAATATATAACCGAGCGAAGAAAGTTGTCTTAAAACATCATCTTTTGATATCCGATGATGGTTTTATTCGTTTAGTTAAATACCTTCTAATTATTTCATACACCCCTGAGCTGTCAAATTTTCTGACTAAAGACTTGTGTAACTTGCAAGAATATAAGGCATCTGAATCTTTATTAAAGCTAATCGACTCGCACCAGAGTGATCAAGAAATAGTCGCTCTGACTTTGTTTATTTTAAGCAATAGCGAGACGCAGCGGTTTTCTAAGGATCGAAGTGTTTGGCAACAGTTAGTACCAGAGGTTGATAAACAAATTCATCAATTGATAGTTAAAATGTATCAGGCCTATGATTTAGATTTGTCTCAAAATGATCATTTCAAAGAACTAATTTACAATTTTTCGATTAAATATGGATTAAAAAGAAAATACGGATTATATGCAATTGAAAAACTTTATAACCACAAGCAGATAGTTAGAAAATTACCGTCGTCCTCCGCATTAGCTTCTTATATCATTTTTTATCTTTTTGAATGGCGTGAGAGCGATTTTTTTGATCAAATTTATTTTGATTTTGTCATCAGTGTCTACATTTTTACCTGTCATCTTGAAAATGAATACTATCCCACAAATATTCTTTTGGTTAACGAAAACGGTAAGCCAGCCAACGATAGTTTAATTAAAAAATTGAATATTAATCATTACCAGATAGCTTTGGATCAACGTTATTTATACGAATTATCGGAAGTTGATTTTGATAAATATGATTATATGCTGATTTCTGAAGGAATTGATCTTGATTTGAGAAATGTATCTATTCCGCTAATTCCATTTAATTTTTTCTTGTCAAATGATTTTACAATTAATCTGTGGGAAAATATCTTTGCTGCTAAACGCAAAATCGGTGCAGTCAGTAATTACCTGACGAATACTTTGATTGTAAATTTAAATGGTGGAGAAACAGAATCCTTAGAACAAATTTATGAATACGTTTATCATCAAACAAATTATTCAAGAAAAATGAACTTTAAAAAGTTTAAAAGGATGATGGAGGTTCTTATTTATAATGCAATTGATAATTCTGCGGGGACGTTAAAGTACTTAAATGTATTTACTAATCAGTTATTGTCAAATATGAGCATTTTATTTAAGTTCGAACAGGAATTCACAATCAATGGCCGAACGGTCTCGGGGATTCACATAATTTTTTTGAATAGTTCCAAGGGATTATTGGAAATAAAAAATGGCGACTCGGAGTTGAGACGTCATTTTGATAATTAAGTTAATCACTATCATTAAAAAGAGCCTTTTTAGTTGCCACAGAATCCGCTACAATAAAATCAGTTAAAAGAAAGGAAGAGAAATGTCGTTTATTTGGCACCGAAAAGGTTATCTTGTTCCATTGGCGCTTTTAATCGGAGTCCTAGTGGAACTTTTATTGTTTGGGGTAAGTTATGCTTTTGTTAAAGTTGATATAGTTCGAAAAATCTTTGAAATTATGAGCGTAGCTTCTTTGTTTTTGCCTGCCTTACTTAATCATTTGTTTACTAAGTTTTTTGTTGATGATAAAGAGGTTCGGGAAGTGAAGGACTCCGACGGAAAAATAATCTTGGTCAAGGATTTCAGCACTTTTTTCTATCTACGTAATCGCTTATGGACTAGGATATTCTTCTACGGAGTAATCGTGACAATGGTTTGTGCACTATTACTTGGTGCTTTGGGTTGGGTCAAGCCGCTTTAGAATGTATTCAAGGCAAATTTTTCAATTGCTTTAGCAACGCCATCGTGATTATTGTCATCCGTTTCGACCTGTGCTATTTTTTTGATTGCAGGAATAGCATTGCCCATTGCAACACCTAAACCGGCCGTTTCAATCATTGAGAGGTCATTTGTTTCGTCACCTATTGCCATCGTTTCTCTTAGATCAATCCCTAATTTTTTGCTGAGAGCTCGCATTCCGTTGCCTTTAGTTGCGTTTTTGTTCAAAAATTCAATATTATTTGGAGATGAGCGAATGACATTGAGCTTTTTATAGAAAGTTTCAGGAATTTTTAGTTCAATCTGATCTAAAACATTCGGGCCATCGTTAGCCATCGCTTTAATGTAAGTAAGATTTGGGGGCAAATCCCCCTCCTCAACGATATTTAGCGGTAAATGCGTCATGAAATTCTCAAAACTTACATGCCAGTTGACGTGGTGCCATGTGGTATAGGCGTCGATTGGAGTTTGAAATTCAACATTCGTTCCATGGATTCGGTTAAAAAGATCTATTTCTAAAACGTCCTGGTAAGTTAGAGCAAATTGTTGGATCGGCTCACCACCAACTGTTTGAATTAATCCACCGTTATAAGTAATCACGTAATCTGAGTCATCTAGTTCTAAATAATCGATTACTGAATCCACGCCAGTTAAAGGTCGACCGCTAGTGATAATAATTTTAATTCCCAGCTTTCGTGCCCTAGCGATCACCTCTTTAGTGTAGTTTGTGATTTTGGTTGAATCATTAAAAAGTGTTCCGTCTAAATCAATGCAAATTAATTTGATCATTATTTTCCCCCGATACGGTTAATATAACAGAATTTAAAGCAAAATAAAAACTCGATGAGGGAGGGTCACCGGGTTTAAATATTTGGGAATATGTAAGTTGTTGTAGAGAATTAGGAGAACTCTTTGGGAGGAGTTAATGATTAATTTCTACACTTATTATGATACGGCCCAAGTGTGAAGAAAGTTTGATCTAATTGGCAACAATTTGTAAATAAGCTTAAAGCAAAATAAAAACTCGATGAGGGAGGTCACCGAGTTTAAATATTTGGGAATATGTAAGTTATTGTAGAGAATTAGGAGAACTCTTTGGGAGGAGTTAATGATTAATTTCTACACTTATTATGATACGGTCTAAGTGTGAAGAAAGTTTGATCTAATTAGCAACAATTTGTAAATAAGCTTAAAGCAAAATAAAAACTCGATGAGGGAGGTCACCGGGTTTAAATATTTGGGAATATGTAAGTTGTTGTAGAGAATTAGGAGAACTCTTTGGGAGGAGTTAATGATTAATTTCTACACTTATTATGATACGGTCTAAGTGTGAAGAAAGTTTGATCTAATTAGCAACAATTTGTAAATAAGCTTAAAGCAAAATAAAAACTCGATGAGGGAGGTCACCGGGTTTAAATATTTGGGAATATGTAAGTTGTTGTAGAGAATTAGGAGAACTCTTTGGGAGGAGTTAATGATTAATTTCTACACTTATTATGATACGGTCTAAGTGTGAAGAAAGTTTGATCTAATTAGCAACAATTTGTAAATAAGCTTAAAAGCAAAATAAAAACTCGATGAGGGAGGGTCACCGGGTTTAATTTTAAAAGTGTTGTGAAATGTTTGTAGAGATTTAAATAACTCTTGGGAGGAGTTGCTAAATAATTTCTACACTCATTATAATAGAGAACAAGTATGAAGAAAGATTGATATAAAATTTAAAATAATGTGGAATCTTTTGGAGATAAAATTTAAGGAGCTAGAATTAATGCGTGGATTTAAAATTGTAAGTAAATATCAAGGTCAAGAAATTAATTTGCCTGAGCGGCAAAGCAGTGGCTCAGCAGGATATGATTTTGAGGCAGCAGAAGATTTGATTATTAAGGCCCATCAAGCTAGGCCAGAATTGATTCCGACGGGAATCAAGGCGTATATGCCCGACAATGAATTCTTGATGTTGGTTAATCGGTCAGGCAATCCTAAGAAAAAAGGATTAGTGATGCCAAATGGGGTTGGAATTGTTGATTCAGATTATTTTGATAATCCTGGAAATGAAGGCGAAATATTTTTCCAAGTGATAAACATTAGGGATGATGATATTCTAGTCAAAAAAGGCGAAAGAATAGGACAAGGAATTTTTATGCCTTTTCTTATGGCTGAAGGTGATGAAGCGATCGGCCAAAGAATTGGTGGATTCGGTTCTTCAGGAGATTAAAATGGCAAAAAGTAAAACGATTTATGTTTGTAGCAATTGTGGCTATGAATCAGCGGTTCAATATGGGGTTTGCCCCAATTGCCACGAATTTGATACGATGAAGCCAGCTCAAAAAAAAGCAACTGCTCCACTTAAGCAAAAGTCTCTAATCGGTGAAGAAGCGGTTGCGCGTTCAATTGACGAAATCTCAATTGATGATTTGGCCCGGATTGAAACGGGTGTGGGAGAGTTTGATCGAGTTCTTGGTGGAGGTGTCGTTCCTGGCTCATTGGTGCTCATCTCGGGAGATCCAGGAATTGGTAAATCCACGATCCTTTTACAAATTGCTAGTAGAATAGTTCAGCAAGGGAAGAAAGTTCTCTATGTTTCGGGTGAAGAAAGTGCAACTCAGATTAAACGGCGGGCGGAAAGGTTGGCAGTCAGCGGCAAAGATTTAATCATTCTTTCAACCAGTGATTTCGATCAAGTTGAAAGTTTGATTGAGTCGGTTAAACCAGATATTTTAGTTGTAGATTCGATTCAAACGATGGAATTAAATGAGATCGATAGTCCGGTCGGCAGTGTATCACTAGTCAAAGAATTAACGAGCCATTTGATGAAAATAGCTAAAACTCAAAATATTACAACTTTCATTGTTGGTCATATTACTAAAGATGGGACCATTGCGGGGCCTAAAATTTTGGAACACATGGTCGATACGGTGATTTATATCGAAGGCGACAAATTTCATTTGTACCGCATTATGCATACAGTTAAAAATCGTTTCGGTTCGACTGATGAAATTGGTCTTTTTGAAATGCACGAGAATGGCTTAAAAGAAGTTTTGAATCCTTCTGAATTATTTCTGCAAGAACGCCTTAAAGGGGCAAATGGTTCGGCGGTAGTTGTTTCAATGGAGGGTACTAGACCGATTTTAGTCGAAATCCAGGCATTATTAACGCCAACTCTTTTTGGGAACGCCCGTCGAACCGCAACAGGGATTGATTTTAACCGCGTATCTTTAATAATGGCAGTTTTAGAAAAACGAGCCAACATTCTGCTTCAAAATCAAGATGCGTATATTAAGGTCACTGGTGGAGTTCGTCTGGATGAACCAGCAATCGATTTTGCTTGTGCAATGGCAATTGCCTCAAGTTTTAAAAATAAAGAAATTCCAGCAACTGATTGTTTTATTGGCGAGCTAGGGTTAGCTGGCGAAGCAAGAAGTGTTAATCGAATTGAACTGAGGATTGCCGAGGCTGAGAAATTAGGATTTAAGAAGATCTTTGTTCCAGCTAACAATTTAAAGAACTATCATGAGAAACCTTCAATCAAGGTTGTCGGCGTAAAAACCTTGGCCGAAACAATAAAAAAAGTCCTTGGGTAAGCCATAAAATCAGATAAGTGCTATTATTATAAGAGATTTCTATAAATTTTCGGAGGATGGGATTAATTTTGAAACCAGAAAAAGTTAGAGTACGTTATGCACCTAGTCCAACTGGGCATTTACACATTGGAAATGCTAGGACAGCTTTATTTAACTATTTATTCGCCCGTAACATGGGGGGAGCTTTTGTTATTAGAATTGAAGATACTGATCTTAAAAGAAACGTTGCTGATGGAGAGATGTCGCAGCTTGACAACTTAAAATGGCTTGGTATCGACTGGGATGAAGGTCCAGATGTCGGGGGAGATTACGGACCTTATCGTCAATCTGAGCGTAATGATCTATATCACAAGTACGTAAAAGAGCTTTTAGATAAAGGTTTAGCTTATGAATCTTACTTAACAGAAGAAGAGTTGACTGCGATGCGTGATCGCCAGCAAGAAGCTGGGATTATGCCGCACTATGAATATGAGTTTGAAGGAATGACCGATGCTCAAATTGAGGAAGTCATTGCCGAAAAGAAGGCTAGAGGATTAAAGCCAGTAATAAGAATTCGTCTGCCAAAAGACCACGTTTTCAAATTTGATGATATCGTTAAAGGCGAGATCGAGTTTAATAGTGATAGCCTTGGTGGAGACTTCATCATTATGAAAGAAGACGGACAACCAACCTACAATTTTGCAGTTGTTGTTGATGATCATTTAATGGAGATCACGCATGTTCTAAGAGGTGACGATCATATCGCTAATACTCCTAAACAGCTTGCAATTTATGAAGCACTAGATTGGCAAGCTCCATTATTTGGCCACATGTCATTGATTATCAATCAGGCAACAGGTAAAAAACTCAGTAAACGTGATGAAACTATTTTGCAGTTTATCGAACAATATCGTAGCTTTGGTTATCTACCAGAAGCAATGTTCAATTTCATTACGCTTTTAGGTTGGTCACCAGTTGGTGAAGAAGAAATTTTTACGAAGAAGCAGTTTATTAAACAGTTTGATCCTAGCAGACTGAGCCGCTCACCAGCTAAGTTTGATCAGAAAAAATTGGAATGGATTAATAATAAATATGTGAAGGCTGCGCCATTAAGTCGCATTTCACATATGTGCCTTTTGAATTTAATCGCCAATGGTAAAGTTGAAGAAGACCCGGATGAAAAGAAAATTGCTTGGATTCGTTCATTAGTTGCGCTCTTTAAAGATCAAATGAGCTATACAAATCAAATCTTAGAATTGTCAGAACAGTTTTTCCGTGAAATTCCAGAATTGGGTGAAGGAGAGAAAGAAGAGTTACAAGACCCTTCAGCTTCTTTGGTTTTAAAAGATTTTTATAGTAAAATTAAAGATCTTAGTCCATTTACTTCAGTAGCAATTGCTGATGTAATTCAAACAGTTAGAGACGATACTGGAACTAAGGGCCGCCAACTCTATATGCCAATTAGAATTGGCGCGACTCGTTTGATGCATGGTCCATTTTTAACCGATGAATTAGAAGTAATTGGTAAAGAAAAGGTAGTTACAAACCTTGAATTAACCTTACAACAAATTTCGTAGAGGAAACTTCTTGCTAAAAATTTATAATACGCTGAGTCGGACCAAGGAAGAATTTATCCCACAATCCTCCAAAGTTGTTACGATGTATGTGTGTGGTCCAACAGTTTATAATTATATTCATATTGGTAATGCTCGTTCGGTGGTGGCTTTTGATACCATTCGTCGTTATTTGATGTATCGCGGATATGAAGTGCGTTTTGTATCCAATTTTACTGACGTTGACGATCGAATGATTGAGCGATCATCAGCTGAAAAAGTCACTGTGTCAGATCTTGCCGCCCAATTTATTGCTGCTTATGAAGAAGATATTGAGCAATTGAATGTAATTGAGCCAACTGTTCGAACTCGAGCAACGGAATTTATTCCGCAAATCGTCGATTTTATTGCAAAATTAATCCAGAAAGGTTACGCCTATGAAAGTGAAGGGGACGTTTATTTTCGAACCCGAAAATACCCCACCTATGGCGAGTTGTCTGATCAAAGCGTTGCTGATCTTTTAGTTGGTGCCAGTGAACACGTTAATTCAGTTGA
Source organism: Xylocopilactobacillus apicola (assembly GCF_033095985.1). Classification (NCBI taxonomy): domain Bacteria; kingdom Bacillati; phylum Bacillota; class Bacilli; order Lactobacillales; family Lactobacillaceae; genus Xylocopilactobacillus; species Xylocopilactobacillus apicola. Next base: position 1,352,972 of record NZ_AP026802.1, on the reverse strand, counting down.
GCAAGCTCGCAAAGAGGATTCTTTGGATTTTGCACTTTGGAAAGGGCAAAAACAAAATGAAATTGCTTGGGATGCGCCGTTTGGTAAAGGGCGGCCTGGATGGCACATTGAATGTTCGGTGATGTCGATTGCTGAGCTAGGAGATACCATTGATATTCATGGTGGTGGTGAAGATTTGATGTTTCCTCACCACGAAAATGAACGAGCCCAAAGCGAGTCATTAACAGGTAAGCAGTTTGTTCGTTATTGGATGCATAATGCCTTTGTAACAACTGCTAATGATGAAAAAATGAGCAAGTCCTTAGGGAATTTTGTGACTTTACGGGATGCATTAAAGGAAAATGATCCTAATTTCCTAAGATTTTTCTTGGTTCAAACTAATTACCGTAAACCCTTGCAGTACGATTTAACCTCAATGACTCAAGCTAAACGCAGCTATGATCGAATCATTGAGACTATCAATCAACTTAGAAATAAGCCAAGTGCTGATGTCGGTTTCAATCCTAGAATTTCTGATTTAATTGCCAAATTCCGCGATCGCTTTATGGCTGCGATGGATGATGATTTTAATGTCCAAAATGCGCTAGCAGTAATTTATGAATATTTGAAATGGATCAATAAAGATGTTTTGACCAAAGACATTAGTACTGATAATCTTAAAGAAATCCAGCAGTTGTTGGTTGATTGGCTTTGGGTATTAGGATTGGAAGTGCCTGAACGCTTAGAAATTGACGACCCGCATGTTTTAAACTTAATTGAAAAAAGAGATGCAGCTAGAAAAGCACGAGATTTCAAATTAAGTGATGATCTACGAGATGAGCTGTTGGCTTTGGGAATAGAAATAAAAGACACTCCAGAGGGAACGAAGTATACAAAAAATGACAAATGTTAACCAATTAAATGGTTTGACCCTTGCTTATTTGGGGGATGCCGTTATCGAAGAGCGAGTCCGTTTTTATTTGGTGAAAAATGATCAACGAGCCGTTAATGAGCAGTACTTGCGCTCAAAATCTTTTGTTTCTGCTAAAGCGCAGGCGGCGTTTTTCAAGCTAATGAATGAGAAAAATATTTTAACAACTGAGGAACAAGATGCTTTTCGTTTAGGGCGTAATGCCAAAAGCCATACTCATGCGAAGAATACCAATATCGTTATTTACCGAATTTCAACGGGTTTTGAGGCGATGTTTGGCTACTTAAAATTTACAGATCAGAATGATCGAATTAATCAGCTGATTGATTTTTGCTTCCAAAACCAAGATAATGTAGAATTCATTAAATGAGAGGATAGATAATTGCAAAATAGCGAAGAGCATCCAAACCAAATTTATGGTCGTCATGCGGTTTTAAATGCTTTAAAACAGTTGCCCGCTAATCAAATTAATCAGTTATTGATTCAAAAATCTTTAAAGAATAGTTATTTAAGTGATTTAACGAAGTTGGCTAAAGCTAAAAAGATTATTGTGAAGATTGTTCCTAAAGATAAATTGGATAAATTAGCAAATGGAGGAGTCCATCAAGGAGTTGTTTTAGAAGGAGCGCCTTTTGTTTACTCAGATCTTTCAGTCTTAAAAGACAGTAAATTTTTGCTGATGTTAGACAATATCATGGATCCGCATAATTTTGGCTCTTTAATTCGTTCAGCTGATGCGGCTGGGGTTGATGCAATTATTATTCCTGAAAGACGAAATGTTCAGGTAACAGACACGGTATGGAAGTCTTCAACTGGTGCAGCATCTTTTGTCCCGATTGTGCGGGTGGTAAATTTAAGCGCAACGATTAAAAGCTTAAAAGAAGAGGGATTTTGGTTTTTTGGGGCAGATATGCAAGGTACTAATTGGTTAGATTGGCAAGTAAATGGTAAAATTTGCTTAATCATTGGCAATGAAGGGAGCGGAATTTCACCGGGAGTTCGTGATAAGATTGATGAGTTTATTAAAATTCCCATGTTTGGCCACGTTGACAGTTTGAACGCTTCGGTCGCAGGTGGTTCATTATTACTGATGGCAGCAACGAAAAGGCATTAAACAAAAATTGAAATTAAGCTTACATTTTAAATGGATAAATTAAGAGAATTTCTCGAAAAAATTCGGGATTGGTTTATAAAATTAGATCGAACTGAGATCTTACATTGTGTTGATCTGGCACTTCAAGTAATTAGAAGAGTAGTTCTTAACTTTTTAGCTTTAGGAATTTTAGTGTTTGGGCTTGTTTTAGGGATTGGGTTAGGATATGTGGCGTCAATCTTAAAAGAAGAGTCGATTCCGACTGTAGCTGAAATGGATAAGCTAATCCACGATATTGATCAAACTTCGACTTTATATTTTGCAGATAATTCATCTTTGGGTGAAATTCAGTCTGATATCGTTAGTTATAAAACTAAATCAGCAGAAATTTCTCCGTGGATTAAGAAGGGGATTGTTGCTTCTGAAGATGAAGATTTTTATTTGCATCAAGGTGTGATGCCCAGAGCAGTAATTAGGGCTGCTCTTTCTGATGTAACAGGAGTTGGGATTAAAAGCGGTGGCTCAACTTTAACTCAGCAATTGGTTAAAATGCAGATCCTTTCCTCGGAAACTACTTTTAAGCGTAAAGCTACTGAAATTTTTTTGGCAATGCGTCTTAACAAGTTTTTCACTAAAGATGATGTCTTAACTTCTTATTTGAATGCAGCTTCTTTTGGTCGAAACAACAAAGGCGAAAATATTACAGGCATCGGAGCTGCGTCTGTTGGGATTTTCGGGAAAAATCCGAAGGATCTTTCTATCGCACAGTCTGCTTTTGTTGTAGGTTTAGTTCAAAGTCCTTATGCCTACACTCCTTTTGATCTTACTGGAGAAATTGATAATCGAAGTGCTCAGTATGGCTTAAAACGCGCGCAGATCGTTTTATTTCGAATGTATCGAGATGGAGCAATCACTAAGAAGCAGTACACTGCTGCAAAAAAAGAAGATCTCCGGGCACAGTTTTTAAAGGCTGAGCCTTCATCCCGTCATACGAACAACTATGGTTATACTTATAGTGCAGTTAGAGAAGAGGCGGAAAATACTCTTGCTGAAGTTTTACTGCGTGATGATGGAATGGATCCCGAAAAAGTTAAAGATAGCACCTATGGACGATATTATGCGACCGCTAAGCAAAAGCTTTCTCAAAATGGTTATAAAGTTTATTCTACGATTAATCGAAAAGTTAGCGATAATATGCAGGAAGTTTTGCAAAATACTCGCTCGTATTTTAGCAAGACCTATACAGACAGTGTTTATGATGAGAAGACAAATGATTTTATTGATTTCTCTGAGCCAGTCCAAAATGGAACAGTAGTCTTAGATAATAAGACAGGTGGTGTTTTGGGATTTATTGGAGGCGTTGATTTTAAACTTAACGAGTTTAATCATGCCTTTAATAATCGTCGTTCGCCAGGTTCTTCGATTAAGCCTTTACTAGTTTATGGTCCAGCACTTGATACAGGTTTAATTGGCTCTCGTTCAACTTTGGCAGATTTTCCAGCTAAATTTGATGATTACGAACCAAGTGATTATGATCAAACTTTCCAAAATCGCTTTGTCTCTGCCACCGAAGCCCTTTCCCAGTCATATAATGTTGCTACAGTAAATCTTTATCAGGCTTTGCGGCAAAAAGATGATAAATTAGCTAAAAGTTATATGAAAAAGATGAATTTCAATATTACTGATAAAGAATATAGTGAACTTGGAATTTCATTAGGTGGAACAGCGCGAGGATTTGCTCCAGTTCAAGAAGCTGCGGCATACGCGACATTTGCTAATGATGGAAATTATCATAAACCTTATGTGATTTCCAAAATTGTTGATCCAACTGGTCGGATTGTTTATGAGCATAAGTCTGAGCCGGTTAAAGTTTTTTCTGAGGCGACCTCTTACATCATGCAAAAAATGATGAGCGACGTTGTTTCAAATGGAACTGCTGAGTTCTTGGGTTCAAATGTCGAATTTGATTCGGATAAACTTTATGGTAAGACAGGAACCAGTAATGATAATCGCGATTACTGGTTCACAGGCTCTACTCCGGGAATTACAATTTCATCTTGGATCGGATATGATAATTTCTATCGTCATTCTTATAATTTAGAAGAAAGTGATTCAAACGCAAATCTTCGTTTGGTGGCGCGCTTTTTAAATAATATTTATAAAAATGATCCAGATTTATTAAAACTAAATGAACAGAAAAGTAAACCAAATAGCGTTAAAGAATATTCTGTTCTGGCTAATACAGGAACTTTACCAGGTGTTTTAAAAAATAATTCGGCTAACTTTACAGTTAGAGGTCGCACAGTGACCAGCCTTTATGCACAAGGTGGTCCAAAAGAATTAACGGATAATTTTGGGATTGGTGGCTATGCCAGTGATTATCGCTTGTTTTGGTCAAATTATCTTGGTCAATATAATGGGTACGGGGTTATTTCACGGGCGACAAAGGATATGTCATATGACACTAGTGATCCGAAAGTTTATTTCTCATACTACGAGCAGCCGCGGATCAAGTACCCACAGAAAAGGTATAACAGTTACCAAACACCTAACAATAGTCTTTATAATCAGAATAACAACCAAAATCAATTTAATAATCGCTCTTATAATAATAGCTTGAATCAGACCCAGCAAAATAACAGTCAGACTAGTTCTTTTGATAATGATTCTGATGATGATAGTGAAAATGATCAATAAAAAAGCATCTTCATCGATTGTTAATAAACAATCAACGGAGATGCTTTTTGCGGCTTTTAAATTCGGGTGGTACCGCGGTGAATGATGTCATAATCGAGGTAAACGTTGCTATCTTGTACTTTTTCTTTATTCATCATTTTTGTGAGAATCCGCATTGCCACAGCACCAATATCGTATAAAGGCTGAGTAATCGAAGAAATTGTTGGACGAGCATATTTCGTAACGACTGTATTGTTACTTGTAATAATTTGAAAATCTTCAGGAATCGAACGTCCCATTTCAAATCCTTTATTTAATAAGATAATTGCAGTGTCATCACTATAAACAACAGCTGATGAAGCTTCACTTTCATAGATTTCTTGGAAAGTTGGATTAGAAATACTATTATTATCTTGCGTTTCGAAAATTAATTTTTTGTTGAATTCAATTCCGTATTCTTTTAGAGCATCTTTGTAACCTGGAATTCGATATTTTGCATTGATCGGATAATTCTTATCACTAATAACAAGAGCAACTTTTTGTCCTTGTTTCAAAAAGAAACTCGTTGCATCATAAGTTGCCTGACGATAATTAATATTAACACTTGGCGTATTCCATTCATCAACCGTTCCAGCAAGAACAACGGCTGTACCATTGTCTCTGGTCGCTGAACGAAAATGTTCAGTCTGGTTACGTCCCATGTAAATAATTCCATCAACTTGTTTTGCTAAAAGATTATCAATAATCTGATTCTCCTTTTCTGTATCCTCATTCGAGTTAGCAATAATAATGTTGTAGTTATACATCATTGCAATGTCATCGATTCCAATTGCTAGATTTGCAAAGTAAGCGTTGGTAAGATCGGGAATAATAACGCCAATCGTGGTAGTTTTTTTGCTGGCTAACCCTTGCGCTACCGCATTTGGATGATAGTTTAAATCATGAATAACTTTTAAAACACGTTCTTTGGTTTCTTTTTTCACTTTTGGATTACGGTTCATAACCCGGCTAACTGTTGCCATTGAAACATTGGCTGCATTAGCTACGTCGTAGATAGTAACTTTTGGTTGCATCTTTTTTCTCCTAAATTTTTATGTAAAAATGTAATATTTTTCATTGTAACTCAAAACAAGGAAAATATAAAGCGTTTCCACCTATTTATTTTAAAATTTTTTAAAAAGAAGAAACAAAAAGGGGGGAAAAGCACTTTATTCTCTAAAATAAAGTTATGAAAACATATATTGTAAATGCAAAACGAAGTCCGATCGGAAAAAAAGACCGATCTTTAAGTACAGTTCCTGTTAAAGAAATCGCAAAGCAGACGATCCAAGGCTTTAGTAATTTAGATTTAACAGAAGTTGATTCACTTCTCATGGGTACAGTTCTTCAAACAGGACTGGGCTCAAATGTGGCCAGACAAGTAGCACTTAGTGTTGGGATGAAAGAATTTTCAACAGCACAAACAGTAAATATGGTTTGTGGTTCTGGTCTTTTTGCGGTTCATCTTGCAGCAAATAAAATTAGGCTTAAAGAAGCTAATTTGGTTTTGGCTGGCGGAGCGGAGAATATGTCAGGAGCTCCAAGTTATGGAGTAAATCAAAAACCGACATTACTTCAAGATGCATTGCTAGATCCATTTGATAAAGAGCACATGGGGATGACAGCTGAAAATGTAGCAAATAAATATCGAATTAGTCGGACTGAACAAGATCAATTTGCCTTGTTATCGCAGCAAAAAGCCAAAAAAGCGTGGGAACAGGGCTACTTTAAAAATGAGGTAGTTCCTTTCCATTTTCCTGATGGAAAAATTTTTGAGCAAGATGAATGCGTTCGACCAAACACTAATCTATCAAGTTTAACAAATTTATCCCCTGTTTTTCAAGATTCAGGCACTGTAACAGCAGGTAATGCTTCACCAATCAGTGATGGAGCCAGTTTTGTCTTAATTGCAGGTAATAAAGATTACGGAGAAACACTGGCTGAAATAGTTGATTATTGTGAGGTGGGCTTTGCGCCAAGTTTAATGGGATACGCTCCTTATTATGCAATTCAAAAACTGCTAAAGCAAAATCACCTCATGGTTTCTGACATTGATCTTTTTGAAATTAATGAAGCATTCGCTTCTCAGTGCGTTGCAGTAAGCCGAGATTTGGAAATTCCGTCAGATAAATTGAATATTAGCGGTGGTGCTATTGCGTTGGGACATCCATTAGGTGCGAGTGGAGCACGAATTTTAACAACTTTAGTTCATAATTTAAGACGGAAAAATTTAGAGTACGGAGTTGCCTCTCTTTGCGTTGGCGGCGGGATGGCCTGCGCGATGCTGGTTAGAAATCAATGAAAAAATTTTATCAACTAAACCGCGTCGACCGACTAAAAGAATTGGTCAAAAAAGGTTTAATTACTGATGAACTGTTTTTAATTAATGAGAATTTAACTGATGATCAGCTAGCAATTTTTACGGAGAACACAGTAGGTCAATTCCATTTGCCGCTTGGTCTTGTTAATGGCCTTAAAGTGAACGGGAAGTCGTATTTAATTCCAATAGCAACTTTTGAACCTTCAGTAGTAGCAGCTTTAAATAAGGCTACCCATTACGTTAACTCAGGTGAGGGGATCATTGTTACCGGTGAGAAACTTCCGGTGACCGGACAAATTTTTACCAGTTACCACGGAGATCCAAAGGAAATTAATCAAAAATTAGCCGAAAATAAGTCTTTTTTGACCGATCAAGGTAATTTTGCCGTATCACATCTTGTTGAACGTGGTGGGGGAATTACCAATATTAAATTCGAGTTTGAACATAATGTATTGATTAGCTCAGTTGAAGTTGACGTCAAAGAAGCGATGGGGGCCAATTTAGTTGATACGATTGTCGAACGTCTTGCCCCGTTAATTGCTGAAACTGTTCAAGGTGAAGTTATTAGCGCAATTTTATCCAATCTTCCAACAGGCACGCCATTTAAAGCGCAAGCAAAAGTTCCAATCAATTTAATTGGCATTGATACTGCCAAAAAAATCGTTCAGCTAGCTCAAATTGCAACTTTCAATAATGCGCGAGCGGCTACCAATAACAAAGGAGTGATGAACGGTTTGATCGGAGCTGTGATTGCTAGTGGCAATGACGATCGAGCAGTTAGCAGCGCCCTTTATCACGGGCAGAATCTTGGCAAGGACCGCTCGTTTACACATTGGAGGGTGTCTAAAACAGATTTAATTGGCGAGTTCAGCGGATATTTACCGCTTGGAACGGTCGGCGGTGCCATTACAACTCATCCGGATGCAATAAAAGGAATGAAGCTATTAAACGTTAAAAATAGTACCGAGTTAGCGCATGTTTTTATGGCCGTAGGACTCGCAAGTAATTTTTCAGCTTTATTTGCTTTAGTGACCGACGGAATTCAAAAGGGGCACATGAGGCTGCAAGCAAAATCAATTGCACTAAGTATGGGTGTCAAACCACAAGATTTACAAGATGTTGTGAACCAGATGGTCACCTTAAATAAATTCGACACTTTAACTGTCCAAAAAATTATGGAAAGCAGGAACAATAATGATAGGAATAAGTAAAATCACAGGTTATATTCCTCAAAAATATGTTGAAATGGAGGAATTAGCAACCGCTAGAGGAGTTGATCCTCAAAAGTTTTTAATTGGAATTGGACAAGAAAAAATGGCGATCGTTGGAGGAAACGAGGATAGTGTTTCAATGGCACTTAACGCAGGAAAACGCCTAATTGAAGACTTGGATCCCAAAGAGATTCAGGCGATTAAACTTGTTATTTTAGCCACTGAAAGTAGCATTGACGAAGCCAAAGCAAGTGCACTATTTCTTGAAGAATATCTTGACCTCCCCAAAAATGCTCGATATTTGGAATTGAAAGAGGCGTGCTACGGGGCAACTGCTGGCTTAAACCTTGCTTTTGAACGAGTCACTTTGCACCCTGATGAAAAAGTGTTGGTGATTGCAAGTGACCTCGCTCGTTATGGACTGAATTCTAAAGGAGAAGTAACCCAAGGAGCGGGAAGTATTGCATTGTTGGTCGAAAACAGATTAGATCTTGCCTTGGAATCTTTAGGAAAATCTACTTATCATGCAGAAAATGTGAGTGATTTTTATCGACCAATGGGACAAAAAGAAGCAATTGTTGATGGTCCATTATCAAACGAGACTTATTTAAGATTTTTTAAAACTGTTTTCGAAGATTATTTTCGACAAAGTTCACTTGCACCGTCCGATCTCAAATTAATTAATTTTCATTTGCCATATACTAAAATTGGTCTTAAAGCTTTAAAAGAAGTTGCAGATCAAGTGGATGATAGTAAGTATGAATCTTGGATCGATTTATTTAACCAGGGAAAGGCTGTCAATGCCGTCGTTGGAAATATCTATACAGGCTCACTTTATTTGAATCTTCTGTCGAATCTTTTGAGCGGCCAAGTCGAAGAAAATGATTTGTTGGGAATGTATAGCTATGGATCGGGAGCTCAAGCTGAGTTTTTTGTTTTGAGATCTCATAAGAACTTCGATTCAAGTTCATTTCAGACGATGTTGCAAAAGAGACAAGGTATATCGGTTGAAAATTATGAGAAACATTATTGCGAACAGTCTTATGATTTAGAGCAAAAATGGACAAGTGAAGGTATCCGCTCAGGAGATTTTTATTTAAAATCCGTCGAAAATGGTAATCGCAAGTATGATAAAGCTTAAGACAGAGTTTAATTGGAGTGGGTGGTTCCGCCTTTAATTAGTTTGTTTGGTAAGATAAAATGCTTATTTTGATAAGAAACTTTCTCGTCGATTTGTTTAAATAAAGTTGTAATTAATAGCTCTGCAATGTCTGGAATAGGCTGAGCGATGGTGGTCAAATCGGGATAAAAATCTTGAATAAATTTGGTTCCGTCAAAACCTACTACTCGGAGCTTTTGAGGCACATTAATGCTAAGTTCTTGTGCTACATTAATTGTAAGAAGCGCAGTCAAATCATCGGTGGTCATAATCCCATCGATTTTTTGATTATTAGCCAGAAGATCTCTAATCATCATGTGTTTAATGTTAACTGACAGATCAGTTGTTAAAGGAAGAAAGTGGGGTTCCAGATTATGGTCAGACAAAATTTTTCGAAAAGCAATTTCTCTTTGATCGGTGGGTTGTAAATCGCGTCCCGCATGAACATTTCCGAGAAAATATATGTTTTTTGCTGAACTGGCAATTAATTCAGTAGCAGCAAGTGCAGCTCCTTGATAGTTATCACTTCCAATAATCGGAATTGAGTCAGCGAGGTAACGGTCAAAAGAAACAATCGCCTGTTTAACTTCACCGTATTCCTTTAATCCTTTGGCGTGAGTTCCTACGATAATTCCGTCCACTTGATTGGATACCAGCATATTAAGGTAGTCACGTTCTTTTTGCGGATCATCAGCGGCATTACAAAGAATAACTTTGTAATGATTTTTAAAAAGCTGATTTTCGATGGTAGCAATTAATTCAGCATAAAAGGGGTTAGTGATTGAAGGGAAAATTAAGCCAATTAATTGAGTCTTTTTCCCTTGAAGCGAGCGCGCTAAACTATTGGGCTGATAATTTAGCTCTTTCATTGCTTCATGTACTTTGCTGCGGGTTTTTTGGCTGATTGCGCCATAATTATTAATCACTCGTGAGACGGTGGTAGGAGAAACTCCCGCTTTTTTGGCGACATCTGCAAGTTTTGTCACTGATTAACCTCTTAATCATTTTTTGAGTTCCCAGACCCTGCATCGGTTAATTGCCTCTGTCGTTATAATCTTGGTAGCTTCAGGGGCAGAAAAGTAACGCAAAGTTTGAACCTTATAGCCATCATTAATAAATATTTCACAGATTGTTTGATCAGCAAAAATATTTATTTGAATATCTTGGTGGGCGGGCACAAAAGATTGGCGCGTTTGACCAAATTGCTGCGCCAAAGGGTAACTGCTCTGGGATCGATCTACTGTAACTATACCATTACGAGCATCAATTTCGACCCCCAAAAAGGTGGTTTTCGTTTTAAATAATTGAATTTCTCCGCATTGATTAGCTGAAATATGAGCTTCTAGTTCAAAAGATTTGGTTTGGATTTGATCAAGTCGAATTTGTTGATGGCGGAGTTTTTTGGTTTCTTTTACTGGATATTGATATAGATACCCGTTTTTTATGCTCAATTCTTTAATAAGACTAAGGCTGCCGGTCCATCCGTCCGCGTCATTGGGATAAATCAAATCAGGCAGATTAATCCAACTAACCGCGAGTTGCCGGCCATCAGGCGCTGCGAAAACCTGCGTCGCGTAAAAATCAAATCCATCATCTAAATTGTTGATAGTACCGGCTTCGTTGATTTGTAAATTTTCCCAATCCATATTTTTGCCGATGATATAGCAATTAGGGTAAATATTTTGATAGTTTAAAATTTGATGATCAAGTCCTTGAGGACAAAAAATTAGCAACGGTTGTTGATCAATCATGATGAGATTAGGGCATTCCGCCATGTAACCCATCGGTTGATCAGAAAAATGAAGACATCCTTTGTATTTTAGATGATGGAGATGATGTCCTTCATAAACCGCAATTTTTCCTTCATTTTGTAAGGTTTGCGCGCCGATCAGAACTCGATATTGGTCATTACATTTTATAATCTGGGGATCGCGAAATTCACTACTGAAACCGGCAGGAAGTTTTTCGATCAACGGGGACGGCTCTTTTTGAATGGAGCCGTCTTTTTTTAACCATGCTGCATTTTGGTAAGAAAAACGCTTGTTATCAGTTGTTCGAATGTTTCCAGTGTATAGTAAAAGTAATTGTTGATCGATTGACAATGCTGAGCCAGAATAAACTCCCTGTTCATCAAATTTTGAGTCCGGCTTTAAAGCAATTCCTTCATTGTGCCAATGAATAAGATCAGTTGAAGTGACGTGATACCATGATTTAAGTCCATGTACTGCGCCAAAAGGATAGTACTGATAAAACAAATGATATTGCCCATTAAAAAAAGAAAATCCGTTTGGGTCATTTAAGAGACCAAATTCTGGCTCGACATGATATTTAGAATGCCAAATCGAATTTTGACCCATTTCTTTTAATTCCCTGAGGTACTCATCACTCCACTGATCGTATTTTTTGTAACGCAATTTGCGAGTCCAATTTGTAATCATTGTTTACTCCATTGATAATCGATTTTCAATTATAATAATCATAAAAGAAGGGAATTTCAATTATAATTTGAAAATAATTGATAAACGTTTGACATTTCTCTAAAATAATATAACATGGTGTAAGGGTATCCACGAAAAAGGAGAAAATAAAAATGGATTACAAAAAAGTTGCCCAAGACGTGATTGCAGCGATTGGCGCCGATAATTTACAAGCAGCGGCCCATTGTGCAACACGGCTTCGTTTGGTAGTTAAAGATGAATCAAAGATTAACCAAAGTGCTCTGGATAATGATCCTGATATAAAAGGAACTTTTAAGACAAACGGTCAGTTTCAAGTTATTATCGGTCCAGGGGCAGTTGATTATGTTTACGCTGAATTAATTAAACAGACCGGTCTAAAAGAGGTTACACCAGATGATTTGAAAGAAGCGGCGAGTCATGGACAAAAAACTAACCCCTTGATGGCTTTTATCAAATTATTATCTGATATTTTTGTGCCAATTGTGCCAGCTTTGGTTGCTGGTGGGCTTTTGATGGCCTTAAATAACGTTTTAACCGCCGAAAATCTTTTTGCAGCGAAATCACTCGTTGAAATGTATCCGCAAATTAAAGGCGTTTCAGAGATGGTCAATTTGATGGCTTCGGCACCTTTTACTTTCTTGCCGATCTTAATTGGTTTTTCAGCTACTCGGCGTTTTGGTGGTAATCCGTATCTGGGAGCTGCGATGGGCATGATTATGGTAATGCCGAGTCTAGTTAACGGGTACAGTGTTGCCGTAGCGATGTCTACCGGAAAGATGGCTTACTGGAATTTGTTTGGGTTTAAAGTTGCACAGGCTGGGTATCAAGGACAGGTAATTCCCGTTTTAGCGGTTGCTTACATTCTTGCAACTCTTGAGAAGTTTTTTCACCGGCACATTTCCGACGCGCTTGATTTCACTTTTACGCCAATGTTGTCGATTGTTATCACGGGTTTCTTAACATTTATCGTGGTTGGACCAATCTTAAGAGCGGTTTCCGATGGATTAACCAATGGTCTAGTTTGGCTTTACAACACCACCGGTTTTATCGGGACTGGAATTTTTGGGACTTTTTACTCTTCAATTGTCATCACTGGACTACATCAAAGTTTCCCGGTTGTAGAAACGCAATTATTAGCAAATATTGCTAAAACCGGCGGGAGTTTTATTTTTCCAATTGCTTCAATGGCAAATGTTGCTCAAGCCGGAGCGTGTTTGGCGATTTTCTTCATGACTAAAAGCGAAAAAGAAAAAGGCTTGACCTCGTCGTCAGGAATCTCTGCTTTACTGGGGATTACTGAACCAGCGATTTTTGCAGTCAACTTAAAATTAAAATTTCCTTTTGTGTGCGCTATGATTGGTTCCGGTATTGCGAGCGCTTGGCTTGGGTTAAATCACGTGTTAGCAAGCGCAATGGGATCGGCTGGATTAATTGGTTTTATTTCGATTCCGACCAAATACTGGGTTCCTTTCTTAACAGGAATTGCGGTTAGTTTTGGGATTACTTTTGCACTCACGGTTATTTATGGTAAAAGGAACATGGATTGGGATTCAGCTGATGAGAAAGAAGCTTCAAGTGAGCTGGAAGATAGCATTGTATTAGCGCCGGTTAGCGGACAAGTTGAATCTCTTAAAGAAGTTAAAGACCAGGTTTTTTCCGCAGAAATTATGGGTAAAGGCGCTGCAATTATTCCAACCGATGATCAGGTCTATGCCCCAATTGATGGTGTAGTTACGGTGGTTTTTGAAACCCATCATGCTTACGGGATTACAGGCGATAACGGAACAGAAGTCTTAATTCATTTAGGCCTTGATACGGTTAATTTAAAGGGCCAGTACTTTACTTCAAACGTTGAAAAAAGACAAAAAGTTAAAGCTGGAGATTTATTAGGGACGTTTGATTACCAAAAAATTCAATCAGCAGGCTATGATTCGACGGTGATGGTAGTAGTTACAAATACAATGTCTTACGGAGCTGTTGAAAGGGTTGAAAAGGAGCAAGTATCAACTGGAGAGGAATTAATTGCTTTAACGGCAGCAAATATCAACGGTTCAGGTGCGATGGCATCCTCAATTTAAAATAAAAAGAGGCTGTGACATAACTGTCTCTCAAAAATAAAATAACGCTGATGAAATCGAAATTGTTCCTGATCTCGTTTTTTCATCAGCGTTTTTCTTTAAACTTAGATTATAATCGCGTGGATGACCGATTTTTGTAACTTATGTCACAGCCTCTTTTTTGCAATAAAAAACCAACACCCAAAGATGTTGGTCTAATTTTTATTAAGAGATAACTCTTACAGTAATTGTCTGACGACCAAATTGTAGTGCTTGTGAATTTGGCATCGCAATATCAAGCTGATTAGGGTTATTGTAAGCAAATCCACCTGTGTCACGGACTACATAATTCTTAGTTGTGCCATCTTGGAAAGTGATTTGCAATTTTGTGCCACGTGGGAAAACACTTAAGTTAGCAGCAACGGTGTCATAACCGAAAGTATAATTTCCAAGAACTCGTGGATCATAAGCAGTTGCGACCATTGTTCTAGCAGGAGATTGAACTACTGGTTGTTCCCAACTCATGTAGTCACCTTGCACCCATTGATTTTCACCAATTTTGATAAAATGCTTGCCGTTAGTCGTTGTTGCTTCTTGGAAAACTTTCCAAGCTGTTCCATGTTGGATATATTGACCAGTTAACTTTGGTAAATTAGCTGGTGCTTCATAAACTGCAATCGATGCGTTTTGGTAGTTAACGTACATTGCACCGCTCAAACCAGAAATCGCATTAATATCTGGTTGAGTTCTAGTCATGTAAGCAGCCTGAACCCATTGATTCTTTCCAACTTCGTAATACCATTTACCATTTACTAAAGCTTGCTTGGAAACTTTCCAAGCTGTTCCATGTTTTAAATACTGACCGGTGGGTTTTGGTAAATTAGCTGGTGCTTCGTAAACTGCAATTGAGTAGCCAGGAAGATTTACATAAAAAGTACCACTTTGTTCCGAATAGTCGATATAGTTTGGATCAACAGCTGCCTGGACCTTAGTCTCAGATGCTGTCATTGTTGTTGCACTAACACCTGAGACCGACATTAGCGCGATTAATGAAATAATTGTTTTGTTAACCTTCAAAGATTTCTCCTTTGTTGTCATTTTCAACATGAATAGGTTATAACGAGGTCTACCTAAAAACAATCAAAAACGATAGACCGAAAACTTTTTGTAATCTAACTTAGAGCTGTGTAACACCGTTGAAATGTTGTAACATTTAAATTTTTTGTTTAATTTCCTGCAACAAATCAGCTTCGTTGCGGACTACAGTGCCGTTTAATTTGATCAATCCAATGACATACAAGTTTACATAGAAAAATTGGTTTTCAGCAATTTCATTTAACGCTTCAACTTTTTGCTGATTAGCGCCTCCTAATTGGCGAGAATCGCTATAAAGTGCGACAATCGGGATCTTGTTGGCATAAGCGACCCCGATTTCAGCTGCAACTCCTGGATCAGTAATCACACCGTCAAGAATTGCGACTACTAAATCGCTCTTTGTTAAGTTTTCTGTATCGCCCAAAGCGATCATTTTCGAATCGGCGTAAAGATTTTTATCATTAATACTTTGATTTTCTTGGGGCAAATAAAGATCGATTTTAGGATCAATTGAGCGAATTTTTTGTGCGAGCTCAGCATTAAAATTTTGTTCCGCCACGGTAAATAGGGCATTTGCAAAATAAATTTTCATATTTTTACTTCTTTCTTTTTAGTAATGATTAAAATTCAGCATAATAAATGCTATGATTTAAATATATAACAAATAGAGGGTTTTTATGACTGAAAAAAACAAAAAAATTTCAAAATCTAATAGTAGCTTGATCAAAATGCTTTCGTGGCTGGTTGTCGGATTATGTGTGATTTTTATCATCATTGGTTTTAATTTACACAAGAATGTTTACATGCCGATTTTAGTGATGATTTTAGCTTCAACAGTTTCATTGTACAATCTGGAACGTGATGATCTGAAAAAAATTGACAGCTACAATCTTTATCTGGCGGCTGCGCTAGACGTGATTGCTTTGGTTCTTTATTTTCTCCAATCAATGGGTAAAATTTAATGCCTATGATCACCAAAATCGTTCAAAATCAGAAAAAATATGATCTCTATTTAGATGATCATTTTTTTTTGACGGTTAATGATGACCTTTTGATTGAGTTTCAGCTGATTAAAGGAAGAGAGATTTCCAATTCAGTTGTTGAAAAGATTTCAGCCCAGCAAAAAAATTCGGAGGCCTACAATTTAGCACTTAATAAATTAAGCTATTCAATGAGATCGACGGGAGAAATTCGGCAGCTTTTAAAGCAAAACAAAATTTCTCTTTCTACAATAGATGAAGTAATTGATAGACTGAGCGCGCAAAATTTCTTAAATGATCAACTTTTTGCTGAACTTTATTTAAAAGAGTTGATTAAGACTACGCATTACGGTCCCAAAGTAATTAAACAGAAGATGCAACAAAAAATGCTGCCGACGGATTTGATTGAAACCGTGCTGCTTGATTTTAGCGAGAATTTGCAAGAAGAAAAAATTCGTCGTGATTTTGCTAAAACGATTGAAAATAAAAAATTGACAGGTTCGCTCAGCAAATTTATTGAAAAAGAAAAGCTCAAGTTAGTTCGCTGGGGTTACAATCTAGATTTAATTAATCAAATTAGTAGCGAATTTGATTTGAGTGCACTGAGTAATGAGGAAGATGTCGCCATTGAGAAAGAAGGAACCCGCCTGATTCAAAAATATGAGAAGCTACCTTCATTTGAAAGAAAACAGAAAATTAAGCAAACTTTATATCGACGAGGTTATCGAAGCGAACTGATCAATTCTTTTTTAGATCGTTGCAGCTTTTAATTATTTTTATTGAAATGTTGATCAACCATTTTTTGAAAAAAGGTGATAATAAATAGAATAGGAGGGACTATGAAGAAAAAAGGCGGATTATTTGTTATTTTCCAGCTAGCTACAAGAATTTTGCTTTGCAGCTTTTTGCTCATTTTTGCCGTAACAGTTACTGCGCATTTTCATCGCCCCCTTCGCACCTACGAAAAAACCAGCGTTAACCCGATGCGTAATCAAACCGTGGTTATTTTTGGCGATTCAGTTTCTTACGGGGAGACCCGCCGAAATACGATTAGTGAATATAGTTATTTGCCAAGCTCGATGAATTATCTTGGTGCCAAAAAGGTAATCAATCGTTCAATTCCAGGCTCTGGGATCATGGTTAATCATGGTTTTGGCTACTCGTGGCAAAATATTTTGTATGCGATCCAAAAGTATGAAAAAGATGTTAAAAAAGCTGATATTGTAATCATTGCGGCAGGACGAAATGATACTGTGATCCCGAATATGCACGATTATCAGCTCAAAACAAATTTGACTAATGATCTTGAAGAAATCAAGAAAATTAACAAAAACGCTCGAATTTATGGAATTTTGCCGTGGGATGGCTTGGCAGCTGAACCAGATAAGAAAAAGAGCGACTACCATTCAAAAATTACGGAAACAGGCTATACTTTAAACCGAGTTGCAGATATTTTGGCAGAAGTCTATCAACAAAATGATGTTTATTATTTTGATCCTCGCAAGTCGACCGAGGAATTTAATCATGTGCGGGAAGAAGATTTTGGCGACGGCTTGACTCATCCAAGTGATCTAATGTTTAAAAAAATGTCTGGTGCGATGATTAATTGGTTTACTGCGGGCAACACGATCAAAATGCGACGTGACATCAAGATCAAAAGCGGAGCATATATGTATCAATCTGCTTATGACGCCTTAGTTAAGGATCATGACCAAGCCACTTTAATTAATGAAGAAAAGAAAATGTTTTGTTCAAATAATCTTGAATATAACGGGAAGTATATTGTCACGGTTTACCAGAGTGAAAGTGATTTTAAGAAGGCGAAAAATCCTTCTTACGTTTATTTGTCCCAAACTGATGCAATGAGATTTAAATAAATGAAAGAAATCAAGATCGAAATCAAAAGGACACAAGAATTAACAGCTGAACAAATGCTGGAAATATTAAACGAACGGATTAAAGTGTTTGTGGTTGAACAGCAATGTCCTTATCAGGAAGTTGATCATAAGGATTCTGTCGCCGAGCACGTTATTTTGACAAAAAATGGCCAAATGGCAGCATATTCTCGCATTGTTCCTCATGATGATCCGAATTTTATCAGTTTTGGTCGAGTCTTGGTGGTTAAAGAATATCGCAGGCAACACTTAGCCGTTGCTTTGATTGAGGCAGTCTTAAAGGAGATCGAGCGGATTAATCCCAAGAAACCAATCCAAATTGCAGCTCAAAGTTATTTGCAGGATTTTTATCAAAGTTTTGGATTTAGGCCAGTTTCTGAGGTTTATTTAGAAGATGGCATTTCGCACATCGATTTAGTTTTGAATGCTAGATAGAAGTTCAGATTTTTCGATCATAAGTATGATATAATTTGCTAGGATTAAAGCTTGAAAGTGTGGGTTGCGTTCAATGGTATTACCCAAAGAAGGTGATTATATCGCTATCCAAAGTTTTAAGCATAATGGAAGTTTGCATCGAACCTGGAAAGAGTCAATGGTTCTTAAAGTTAGCGAAGACATTCTCATTGGTGGCAATAACCGTACCTTGGTGACCGAATCTGATCAACATCGTTGGATTACGCGTGAACCGGCGATCGTTTATTTTCATAAACATTATTGGTTTAATGTGATTGCGATGATTAGAGAAACTGGGGTCGTATATTATTGTAATTTGGCTTCGCCGTATCTGATTGATCAAGAAGCACTCAAATATATTGATTACGATCTAGATGTTAAGGTTTTCGCAAACGGTGATAAAAGGTTGCTCGATCTAGATGAATATGAGGAAAATAGAAGAAAGTGGCATTATTCAGCAACAATCGATGAAATTTTGAAATATAATGTCAATGTCTTAGTGTATTGGATTAACCATCAATTGGGACCTTTTTCCAAAGAATTTATTGATATTTGGTATGGACGCTATATGGAACTGCTTCAGAAGTGACGATAGCCGATATGATCCGTTGAAGAGCTCATAATTCTGTGAAAACAGTTTTATGAGTTTTATTTTTGTTCGATAAGTTGTAGAATGGAACCAGAAGTAGGAGGTATTAAAAATGAATAAACTAACTTCCGACATGAAAGAAATGCTGAAAAATCAATTGAGCTTTTTGTCGACGACTGATGGAGATAATAATCCTCAAATTGGTCCCAAAGGTTCAATGCGTATTCTGGACGACCAACATTTACTTTATGACGAACATACGGGCAAACAAGCATGGAAAAACGTACAGACTAATCCGAAAGTGGCAGTTGCAGTAGTTGACCATGACGCGTACAAAGGTTTTCGCTTTGAAGGAATTGCTGAAATTCATCAAGACGATCAAATCTTTAAAGATGCAGAGGAATTCGCTGCTGGCAATCATTTGCCTCATCCTGTAGCTGCTGTAGTAATAAAAATCGAACGGATTTTTTATTTAGATGCTGGCCCAAAAGCAGGAGAACCGGTTGAGTAGTAACCAATTAAGACTAATCGAATGATTGGTCTTTTTTTTACAATATGGCATCACAATAGTAATTATATACAATTTATATCATTTTGATCGAAAACGAGAGCAAGGCTCATCTATTTGCGGAGCCAGATTACAATTAAGAAACCGGATGAGCCATTGCCTGCATGGGCCGAATTAACGAATAAGTTTGGTGTGACAGATTCGGATATTGATCATGCGTTGATAAAATTGGAGGCAATAGATTAATTTATCGCCTTCACAGAAAAGGGATTTGCCCTATCCTATTGATTGACCACATAGCAAATCTAGGCCTCCATAAAGTTGTCCTCATTATTTCTTTGATTAAGAAAAATATAGATGTTGACGGAGTTGTTGGAGATTATTGGCAGATCAGACGGCTTCGATTTGTTAAATCGCAACCAGCAATATACGGAGTCGGTTTTTTGCCGTTTGATAGATTACCAGATTTAACGATCAGTGATCTTAGAGAAAATATTTGATTAACGATCTTTTTAAGATTGAGTTGGCGACAGTTCGCCAATCTTGATCGGCTAAAGCTCTTAGTAAAAAAGGGGCAAGAAAGAAGGTGACCCTTTTCTGTTTCTAATCCGGTGTATTTTTCTTATAAGACGGAGCAACCTAAAGAAAAATAATGATGGCAGAAAATATGCTTTTTAAAACAAATGAACAGGGTGCAGCCATTACCACGTGAGAAATTCAACAAGAACCAGAGTTATGGCAAGAGACATGGGATCTATTAAAAAAAGAAATCTGATTAAATTCAAAAAGATAGTTTGCCCTTTAAAGTAATTTTTACTGGTGCGGGCTCCTCGGTGTATGTCGGAGATACTGTTGTTCCTTTGTTTTAGCACCAGAAAGTTTTTTAAATCCAGATCGTTTGTCAATCATGGTCTCATTGGCCCGAAGTGGGAAAGCATTGCTGCAGTTAATGTTTGCGAAAAATATCTATTAAAGCCCCGACAGGATAATTAACTGTGGCAGCAAAAAGTTTCTTGCTGCTTCAGCCAGCTCGCTCAGAAGATCTAGGTTTTGCAATGGCCGAATGTTTTCGTTGTATAATTTTATTGAATATTTTAAATTTGGGAGTTTCATTTAAAGAGGACAATCATTCAGGCAATGGTAGTCTGGATTATAACCGCGTTTGCTATCTCAGCTCCGGTGCACTTTCTGGTTAAACGCATGAGGCCCAACTAAAAATTTTGGAATTAACGGCAGGAAAGATCGCTACATTTTTTCGATATAATTTTGATATAGTTCTAAGAAAAACTCGAATAAATACATAATTATGTTTGATTTTCTGCCGCATAATGCGTACACTCAAAAGTATGATCTGGACATTTTAAAAGAAATGGCAGGAGCTAAAATAGCTGCAGGATTGGTACGGAATCTGATCAAGCAAAATTTACAGAGGGATTTTGCTTTAATTACTGATTTATTGAATTTGCTGGATGGCTATTTAGCGCTTCCTTACGTTATTTTTGCCCAGACCTTTGCGCTTTTGACTGCAGCCAAAGTTAGGATTACTGCTGATAATCTGTCTTTGAGTGAGACGGTTAAAGGCGTTATGATTCATGATTTTTAAGTTTAAATAAGGGAGATAAATATGACATACTACATTCACGCACAAAAGTTTTTCTTAAGAAATACAACAGAAAATGGTGGTTATCTTGAAGTTACAGATAATGGGACTTTTGGCGCTTACATCCCAGAAGATCAAACGCCTGTAGGCAAAATTGTTGATTATTCAGATCGCTGGATTGCACCAGGATTAGTTGATACGCATATTCATGGCATCGCGGGGGCCGATGTGATGGATACTTCGTGGGATAGCATTAACACAATGTCAGAAGCTTTGCTGAAATGTGGGGTAACTTCTTGGCTGCCAACAACTATTACTGGTTCTTTTGATCAGCTTAATGATATTTGTCAAATTTTTGGTAATCACTGGGGTGAAGAAAAAGGCGCAAAGGTTCAAGGAATCAACTTTGAAGGTCCATATTTTACTGAAAAGCACAAAGGGGCTCAAAATCCTAAGTACTTTAAAGATCCGAGTTTACAAGAATTCGATCAATGGCAAAAATCAGCGAAAGGCCATTTACGTCAAATTACGGTTGCACCGGAGCGTAAAGGGGCTGTTGAGTTTGTCAGTAAAGTATCAGAAACTGGCGTAACTGTAGCAATTGGCCATAGTGATGCGACTTTTGAGCAAGCTAAAGCGTGTGTAGAAGCAGGAGCAACGGTGTTCACTCACACTTTTAATGGGATGAGTCCGCTAAGTCATCGGGAACCTGGGATGGTTGGAGCTGCGATGAGTTTAGATCAGGTATATGATGAGCTCATTTGTGATGGACATCATATCAATCCTTACGTTGCAAGGATTCTGATTGATAAAAAGACTCCTGACCATGTCATTTTGGTTACTGATTGTATGTCGGCTGGATTAATGCCGGATGGTGATTATATGTTGGGTGAATTACCAGTCCTTGTTGGTGGCGGAACGGCAACTTTAAAAGAACCGCCACATAATTTAGCAGGAAGTATCTTACGGCTCAATGAAGCAATTAAAAATGTTGTTGATTGGAACCTTGTTACTCCTGAGAAGTCCGTGATGATGGGTTCTTGGGTGCCAGCTGTCGGCGCTCAAATCACAGATCATTGCGGGGCTATTTTACCTGGTCGGGCAGCTGATTTTATTGTGCTTGACCAAAAAATGAATTTATTGGAGACCTATCTTGATGGGGTTTCCCGTTACAAAGTTTAATATAGGCATCCGAAAGGAGGATACCTAACAAAAACCCCGCTTTTTGCAACGGGGTTTTGTGTTAGTAAAAATTATGGCAAAAAAACATCTTATTTTAGGCTCAGCAATCGCTTTAGCCGCCGCAGCATTTGTGACTAAAAAATCACATCCAGAAATTCATAAAAAACAGAATGTTTTCAATTGTAAATTAAAAAATGGCTATAAATTACAAATCAGTTTTGTAGACCGTTCAATCGCTCATATTGTTTATTACCGCGGCAAATCGCCAAGCGTTTTGCCCACGACAATGAAGAATGAACGGGTCCAAACTGGTGGTGATCAAACCGTTGCCACAGGTAAGTTGGACCAAAAAGAGACGCTAGAGTTCATTCAAAACGATCTCCACATGCCTTTTGATTTACTAATTGATTCAGACTTTTACTACATTCAAAGCTATCAAGTAGGGTTGATGATCAAAAAGAAAACGGGAATGATTTACTTTTTTAGGACCAGTGACAATTATCTATTTATGATTCAAAATCCGCCAGTTTTTGAAAATGGTCAAGTAGTTAATACTTTAGAAGTTATGGATTCAAAACCCCGCTATTTCGGTGGCGGGATGCAAAATGGTCGATATGACCATACTGGCCAAATTTTGAAAATTGAAAATCAAAATGATTGGTTAGATCGGGGAGTTTCTTCCCCGTCACCATTTGTTTGGAGTACAGCAGGATTTGGAATTTTAAATCATACTTTTGGTAAAGGCGAGTATAACTTAACTAATCCTAAGAAGATTACTTTTAGTTTTTCGGACCAGAAATCTGATAACTACTATTTGATTGAGTCAGAACCAGAACAAATTTTACGATCTTATTTTGATTTGACAGGTGCACCGTTGGTTCTGCCGAAATTTGCTTGGTATCCCGCCCATTTAAATGCTTATAACCGAGATACTTGGGTTCAAGTGAGCGCTGATAGTAGCGGAGCTCGCAAGTTTGAAGATGGTCAATACTACAAAGAATATCAACCGTTAAACTCCAAAAGTTTTAATACCAAGCGCCCAGATAAAATTAAGATTAAAGGTAAAATGTTTGTTCCTTCCATTAGAGGAACGGGTGAGGTAACTTTTATTAAAGACGAAGATGGCGAATTGATTACCAAGCAAGAATCCTTAAATGGTGAAAAGGATAACTATCAATTTTCAGCCCGTCAGATCATTAAACGCTATCAAGAAAATGATATGCCACTGGGTTGGTTTGTACCTAATGACGGTTATGGTGCGGGATACGGACAAACTCAAGATCTTGATCAAAATATCCGAAATTTAAAAGAATTTTCTGACTTTGCGGCAGCTCAGGGGGTTAAAACTGGTCTTTGGACGCAAGAAAATCTTCACCCGAAAAATCCGCAAAAGCCACGAGCTGACGAAAGAGATCTTGCTAAGGAGGTCGGAGTAGCCAACATTGCAGCTCTAAAGACTGATGTCGCTTGGGTTGGTAGTGGCTATCAGGCAGGCTATGGCGCTTTAGTCGATATTGCTCACTATATGAAAGAATTTGGTCATAATGAGCGACCGTTTGCTTTAACGCTCGATGGTTGGGCAGGGACTCAAAAATATGCGGCCGTTTGGACAGGAGACCAGCGCGGCGGGACTTGGGAAAATATTGGCTACCAGATCCCAACCTATTTAGGTAGTGCTCTTTCAGGCGTTTCTAACGTTGGAAGTGATTTAGATGGAATATACGGCGGGGGCAAGCCAATTATTCAGACTCGCGATCTTCAGTGGAAAGCTTTCACGCCACTTATTCTAAACATGGACGGCTGGGGTAGTGAGAATAAGACACCTTTTTCATTTGGTGGGATCTATACGGAGATTAATCGTTTTTATTTGAAATTAAAAAGTGAACTCTTACCATATTTCAACTCACTTTCTTACGAAAATATTCATTTTGGCCAGCCAATTATAAGTCCTGTAACCTTGGATAGTAACCTGCAATTAATTAAGCAGCCTGATCTTGCCCATGAGTTTTTGGTTGGGGAAAATATTTTGGTTGCGCCGATTTACGAGGATACTCAAATGGATCCAGATGGTAACGATGTTCGTCACGGCATCTACTTGCCAGATTCAAATGCAACTTGGATCGATTTCTTTACCGGAGATGAGTATGAAGGCCATCAAGTCTTAAATAATTTTGCAGCACCGCTTTGGAAGATTCCGCTTTTTATCAAAAAAGGGGCAATTTTACCGGTGAACAATCCAAATAATAACATTGCAGAGATTGATCAGGAATTGCAGAAATTTGTAATTTGTCCGGATAAATTCGTAAGTATGATGGAAGCGTTCGATGATGATGGTGTAAGTAATGCTTATCAAGTTGGTGAATATATCACGACAGATGTTAGTTGTAAACAAAAATCTGATCGGATTGTGGTAACAATTGAGCCTACGATGGGTAATTTTGCGGGATTCCAGCCAAATAAACGCACGATATTACTAATTAAAGTTGTCCAGGAGCCAAGTAAGGTTTTGGTCAATGGGCAAGAAGTTTCAAGTTATCAATACGAGGCTCAGCATGAAATGGAAACTTTTTCGAGCGAGTTACCGGCAATCAAAAATGGAAGTTGGGTCACAGTTGAGATCGATCAGCACGATATTTGTGAAAAGTCTCAAGTTATTGAAATATTGAATTAAAAATGGAAGATTTGGTTTACGGCCAAGTCTTTTTTCATGAGAAAAATAAATGATAGTTTATTGGCTGTAGAATTTAGTGATGCTTAAATGTTAATGCAGCATAAAATCGGGGGTATATTGCGAAACTTATGTTGTTCATAACCGTCAAAAATTGGGTAGCGCTGATAATTCAGAACCCAAGATTATTTATGTTAGTGGCTCTATTGATCTGAATAAATACGAGAGCACAAATGAACTTACAATACGTCAAAAAATTATCTTGCTGTCATATAATCCTGATGTGTGGGGCAGACAAAGGCTGATTATGTTTCATTTAAGTCAGTCAAAAGTATGCATTTAATTAATAAGTGGTAACGGTTAATTACGTTTTAGGCTACGCAGTTAATCCGTCTTATTATGAGCGATGTAAGTTATCGCACTCAAGTCAGTGGAAGGCTTTTGGTGAAGAAAATGAATTCTATGAAATAGGCAAAGATCAGTGGGTGCAAGTTTTGAATAAAAGGAGCTTTGTACAAAACGTTGATACATATTTTTCTTTCGAGTAAACAGCAATAAGTATTTCTCAAGAAGCAAGAGTATTAATTAAGTTTTTTTAAAAATTAAATAAAAGAGCGATTTTTTTAAAAAATAAATTGAAAAAGGGCTTTCATTATAGTATGATTATGCTGACAATGTTTAATAACAGGAGGAAAATATGTCAATTACTAAAGCTACTGAGTATAATTTAGTTATCATTGGAGCAGGGGCAGCTGGTTTTACTGCTGCATACGAGGCAGCCAATCAGGGATTAACTAAAATTTTGCTTGTTGAAAAAGGTCGTCATACTGGCGGCAGTGGAGATTATATTGAAGGTGCTTTTGCTGTAAATTCTAAATTGCAACAAGAGAAAAACGTTGATATCAAACCAGAAGAGGTGGTAAGTGAAGAACTTGATTATTCTCACTACGAAGCTGATGTCAAGACTTGGCAGCAATATGTTGCTGCTAGTGGCGAGATGATAGACTGGCTTGGTGATTTAGGTGCAGAGTATATTGACGTGAAGCCTCTTGGATCAGGTAAGAGAACTTGGCATTTATTTAAAGGACTAGGAAAAGAAGTTCTTCATGGCGTGTTTGAACCAAAAGTTCAAGAATTGGGAGTTGAAATTATTACCTCTGTTTCAGCTCAAAGTTTAAAAAAAGACGATAACGGAAGAATTACTGGAGTTGTATTAGAGAGTGAATCGGATCACAGCACCACAGAAATTGCAACTAAGGCCGTAATTATTGCAACTGGCGGATACTTAAATAATAAAGAATTAATCGATAAAGAGACTGGTTATGATAGCGAGCGACTGATTCCAGTTAATTCAGGTAAAAACACAGGTGATGGTTTGAAGTTAGCTTGGGAAGCAGGAGCACGAAAATACCGGATGGGAATGGCAATGCTTTTTGGCGGATATTTAAAAGATCCACTTACTCCCTCATTTGTTTATCGTTATTCGCAGTTAAACGGAACTGCTGCTGAACAATCTCTTCTCTGGGTTAATGAGAGCGGGCAACGTTTTGTCAACGAAGAAGTAGTTGATAATTTTGCATATGCGGGAAATGCGTTATTTACTCAAGGAAGGACTTTTAGCATTATTGATCAAAACGCAATTGACCATTTGATGAATGATGGTTTGCAGCGTCCGATGTCAACTTGGCATACTGATTTAACTAAATTAACTGATTTGCAACAAAATCTCGATGAAGCTTTAGAGAAGGGATTACCTTATATTCATAAAGCTGACACCCTTGAAGAATTAGCCGAAATGATTGAAACTCCTGATTTGGTAAATACAGTTAGAAAATACAATACTTTTGCAGATCAGGGAGTTGATCAAGACTTTGGGAAACAGGATAAGTATCTTTTGAAAGTCGATAAAGCTCCTTATTATGCACTAGAATTAGGAGTCGGAGCTTTTTGTACGATGGGCGGCTTAAAAGTTAATCTCAAAAACGAGGTTATTGATACTAAAGGTCAAGCAATCCCGGGCCTGTATGCTGCAGGAAATGATGCAGCTGGTAATTTAATCGGTGATACATATGGACCTAACATGCCAGGGACAGAAGCGGGATATTCTTTCTATTCGGGTAAGCATTCTGCAGATTGCGCACTTGAATATCTCAAAAAAGTTTAGAAAAAAAGGCAGCGTTTATGACGTTGTCTTTTTTAAGTTCCAAGTGCTAAGGAAAATGTGATAAATCCGTCTTTTCCGTTTGCAGCGCTAAGTTTTCCCTTTAATTCGTTAGCTTGAGCCTTAGCGATTGCAAGCCCCATCCCGAAATTATTATTTTTACTGTTACGAGCTTTGTCACTGCGATAAAAACGCTCAAATAGTTGTGGAATTTCCTCTTCTAAAAGAGGAGTTCCACTATTTTTGACTTCAAAAATAATTTGATCTTTAAATGTTTGAAGTTTGATTCGAATTTCTCCATCGACAGGAGTATATTCGACCGCATTTTCACATAAAATTTGTAAAATTTGTTGTAACAAATCTTCATTCGTTATAATTTCAATGTTTGAAGGAACATCCTTTAAAATTTTGAGCTTTTTTTGATGGGTAATAGCTCCCATCTCATCGATAATATTGATAAATAAATTACTAACGTTGATTTTTGATTTGCAAACTCTGTGTTCGTCATTTTCAATGCGAGACAATTGAAGCATCTGGTTAATTAAATTCTCCATTCGACGGGTTCCTTGGTAGATATTATTAATCCACTTTTGCTGAGAACTGATCGTGTTTTGGGGTTCTGACATCAAAACATCGACATTAGAATTAATAATAGCAATAGGAGTTTTTAGCTCATGTGAGGCATCGGAGACGAATTGTTGCTGGCTTTCCCATGTTTTTTGGACGGGCTTTAGGAATAAATTAGTGAAGTAAAAACTGAGCGCAAAAATTCCGATTAAAGAAATGATTCCAACAATTATAAAGGTATTTCCTGTTTTGATGATTTGTTGATAAGGATTAGTGATATTAAGACATGCCACAATAGAAGAAGTCGGATCTGAACTTAAATCAAAGGAGGACTCCCCATCTTGTTCTTTTTGAGTAAATTTTGGGGCGTCGGAAGTTTGATATTGCCAAACTTGACCATTGAATTTTATCTTACCGTTTTTATTATTACGATTGTTAATTTTGTTAGCTACTTTTTTGCAATCACTTTGGTTATCACTGAGTTTGCTAATTTTTCGATCTTTGACTTTGAACGAAAAAAATTTATTCGAATCGACAATATTGGTTGCATTTGTAACTTCTCCTACAAAAATATTATCCGGGAGATCATTAATCGATTCTCCTTCGATCGAAATGGATTGTTGCATTAAATCATTGAGTGATTTTGCAATTTCTTTATTTTGGTCACGGTAATAGGAAATGAAAACAGTGATTAAGGATCCGAGAAAAATCACTGAAATAAGACTAAATTGAAGAAGCAGAATACGTTTTCGGAATTTTTTAAGCATTTTTTTTAGCCAAAATATATCCCACACTTCTAATTGTTCGGATTTCAACCAGAGTGTTAAGACTTACTAATTTTTTTCTTAAAAATGAGATTTGAATTTCTACATTATTATCAACAGCTTCTGAATCATAGCCCCAGATCTTTTGGATCAATAGCTCCTTGGAAGAAGCAATTGGCCCTTGATGAATCATGACTTCTAATATGCGAGCTTCTTTGGGCGTTAAGATAACAGATCCTTTACGACAATGAAGTTCAAAGGTACTAACGTTTAATTTCAGGTCGACAAAATTA
This sequence comes from Xylocopilactobacillus apicola, assembly GCF_033095985.1. Taxonomy (NCBI): domain Bacteria; kingdom Bacillati; phylum Bacillota; class Bacilli; order Lactobacillales; family Lactobacillaceae; genus Xylocopilactobacillus; species Xylocopilactobacillus apicola. The sequence continues at coordinate 1,324,293 of NZ_AP026802.1, read as the reverse complement.
AGAAGCTCTGAGGTTTGAAGATTTGTAGAACGCCTTTTGACTGCCCGAATCCGCGCCAAAAGCTCGTCCATGTGAAAAGGCTTGGTCAAATAGTCATCAGCTCCGCAATCCAATCCATGAATTTTATCCTCAATTTGACTTTTTGCAGTCAAACAGACCACAGGAACTGCAAGTTCAGATTTTCGGATTTCCCCCAAAATTTCAAAACCGTCGATCTTTGGCAGCATTAAATCTAAAATAATTAGATCGTAAATGTTGCTCATCGCAAAATCTCGGCCGCTCTCGCCGTCGTTAGCAACGTCTACCAAATAATTATTTCTCTTCAAAACTTCTGCAACAGCTTCAGCGATTGCTTCTTCGTCTTCAATAATTAAAACTCGCATAGGTTTACAAAAAAATCCCTATCTTATTTGTTAAATGGGGAAGTGTTGCCAGTGTGAATTTCCTTAATTTCACTGGCGGGGACATCTGCATCCGAAGATACCGTCTTGGTCTCGCCGTCAACAGTCGTATAAGTCATAGTAGCTGGCTTTTTAGGCTCAGTTAATTTAATAACAATAAATAAAGCGGCTGCGAAAATTAAAACTCCAACTATTGCCCAGAGCCAATTTTTTTTAGTATTTGATTTTTCCATTGTGCATTACTCCAATTTCTTTGATAAATTAAGAATAAAAAAGAAACCTTTAATTAAGCTTTAAAGACTAAAACGGTTGTCTCGCTTAGCGTCAATGTAGGATCCAATGATTAGTAATCCGTTTAATAAAAATAAAAAGACAGGATGCTTAGCATGGGCAAAAAAGGTCCAGTAACAAGATCCCAACAGCAAAAAGATATTAACCCAAACCATCGATTTATCTCTGAAATTATAGCCTTTATAGGTGTTGATTATTTTTTGCATAATTTCCTTTCTTAAGTTCTTTTCTTGCCTAAAACGCATTTCGTTGGATTCACCGGATTTTATGCTTCAAACTCGGTCGATAATAATGTTTCTTCCAACTGTTTTACTTCTAAAATTGAATGTAGCCAATAAAACCGGCAATCACAGCTCCTATTAAGGCACCTACGATCATCCACCATCTGCCTTTCGGACGAGTCCAGACGATTCCGATTGCCGCGCCAACAATTGCTACAATTATAATACTACCCCACAATATTATTACCTCCTAAATTCTTACTCATTATTTTATGGTGTTTGTTTACGTTTGACAATTAATTTCCCAAGATTTGATTGTAATGTAGTAGGGCTTCGCCTGTTTTAGAAGCTGAATTTTTCATAGAATACTGTGGCGTTCCGCAGTACACCAGCTCTCCACCGTAAATACCAGCATCCGGTCCCAGATCAATTAACCAATCAGCTTGGCTAATTACTGCTAAATTATGTTCAATGATGATTACGCTATTGCCTAGATCGACTAAATGATTAAAAAGGCCAATTAATTTTGCGACGTCTTGCATGTGAAGACCCGCAGTCGGCTCATCCAGCAAATAAACGGTTCCTTCATTGCCAAGCTCTTGTGCTAATTTGAGTCGCTGTAACTCGCCACCAGACAAAGTGTCGAGCGATTGATTCATTGTTAAATAATCTAAGCCCACTTGCTGAAGATTAGCAAGTTTTTCATCGATTTTAGGAACATCTTTAAAGAAATAAATTGACTTACTAATTGAGGTGTTCAAAACTTCATAAATATTTTTCCCATGGTATTTATAACTGAGAGCTTCGTCGTTATAACGTTTGCCGTGACATTTTTCACAAACTTGTACGATTGGGTCCATAAAAGCCATGTTAGTGATCGTGAGACCTTTTCCTTTACAAATCGGACAAGCGCCCTTTCCGTTATAACTAAAAAGGGTAGTTGACACGTGATTTGCTTTTCCGAATAGTTTCTGGATTTCGGTCAAAATTTTCAGATAGGTAGCAATTGTTGAGCGAATATTGACGCTGACCGATTTCTGAGTCACATCCACGTAATCATAGTGTTCAGCTAAGATATCTTTTAAAACAGTTACAAGAGACGATTTGCCAGATCCAGCGACTCCAGAGATCACTGTTTCGTTACCGAGCGGCAGTTTTACTGAAATATTTTGAAGATTATGGAGGGTTAAATTATTTAAGACAATTTCGCCTGAACTAGGTCGAACTTTTTCTTTGAAATTTAGTTTTTGGCTAAGCCAGCGATTGGTAAGAGTTTTGGAAGCTCTAAGCTCAGAGTAAGTGCCCTCAAAGGTAATTTTTCCGCCATTTTCTCCTGGCTCCGGCCCAATTTCGACTATATACTCAGCCATTGCAATCATTTCTGGATTATGCTCAACGACTAAAACAGTGTTACCCTGATCTTTTAGTCCCACCAATGCATTCTTGATTAGTTTAATATCATGAGGATGTAATCCGACACTTGGTTCATCAAGAATATAAACCAAATCAGTTAGTGAACTGGTTAAAAATTTAGCAATTTTAACACGTTGGGATTCACCACCAGAAAGACTTCCAGTATCCCGATTTAATGTTAGGTAGCCAAGTCCGATCTTAATTAGAGATTGGATCTTGGTTTTAAGTTCTCGAATTACTTCTTCCGCTAAATCTTCGTTAATTTTGTCCAAAAACTGAGTAACATGTATTAGATCCAAACCAGAGACATCTGCGATATTTAAACCGTTAATTTTACATTTAAGGGCATCTTGATTTAACCGGGCTCCGTGACAAATAGGACAAACGATTTGTTTAACAACCGCGTTAATTGCTTCTTGATGATGCGAGGCCTCTTTTTTTCCTAAAATCGAACGTTTAATTCGGGGAACCACTCCTTCGTAAAGGGCAGTTTTAGGCCAAACTTCTGGCGGATTTTTGAGCCGTTGTTGAGGAGCATAAAGGAGCAGTTCCATCTCTTCTTTGGTGTAGTCTTTAAGTAATTTGTCATTATCAAAAAGTCCGCTATTTGCGTATCTTTTAAAACGCCAAGTATCGGGGCCAAAACTAACAAAGGTGATCGCACCTTCGTTAAGCGATTTTTTAGGATCGATAATTTTTTTCACATTAATGTCATCGACATATCCTAGTCCCTGACATTTTGGACACATTCCCTGTGGGAGATTAAAAGAAAAAGCATCCGAATATCCGACCCATGGTTTACCAATCCTGGAAAATAAAAGCCGCAACAAAGAATAGATCCCTGTATAAGTTGCAAGAGTTGATCTAGCATTAGCCCCCAATTTTTTCTGATCAACAACAATTGCAACAGGTAAATGTTTAATGGATTGAACATGGGGTTGACCATATTTTGGTAAATATTGCTGAGTGAAACTAGGAAAAGTTTCATTTAGTTCTCTTCTAGAGGCAGCAGCAATTGTGTCAAATACCAATGATGATTTACCAGCTCCTGATAAGCCGACAAAGGCGGTGATGACTTTTTTAGGGATTTTTAAACTGACATTTTTTAAATTATTTTGCTTAGCATTAACAATCCGAATAAACCCGTCAGCGAACAAATTATTTTTAGTCATTGCTTCCGTTATCCTGAATAACAGCTAAACTAGGTGGAATTAAATTGCCCAATAAAAGTGAGATAAAAAGAATCGTAAAGAATACTCCCACAAAGTGATTGACAATTATTTTTGGTGCAACTAAATCACGAACAGCAACAACTGCTAGAAAAGCGATTAAAGTATCGAACAGAAAATTAAAAATTTGCATTAATAACGGTGTTCGTTGATCTAATTTCTTCTCAGAATTGCGCCAGCGAGCCCGCAAGCTATTTAAAGGGTATTGCATTGCGATGCGAACAAAATACATAAAAAATCCAAATAGTGCTGCACAAAGAAGAATTCGCCAAAGCGAATGTGTATGTACAATAATTGCTAGAAAAATTCCAGCAAAAGTTAAGGCAGCACATAAATAAGGAATAATAAACATTAAAATGAACTTTAAAATTACGCGTGTTTTCAATTTGACCTCTTTCATGAAGTTTATTGTATTATAATTATAGTTCAAATAGAATTTGAAGGGGCGCTATGTTTAGAAAAATAAAAAATTCACCCTTAATGTTTTGGTCACTTGAGGCGCTAATAGTTGTAAGTGTGATTTTGGTATTTACAAAGATCAGCTTTTTATTTTCGCCGATTATCCAATTTATTTCAATTGTTTTTGTGCCAGTTGTAATTGCAGGTTTTTTGTTTTTTCTCCTAAATCCGCTTGTTAATTGGTTTATGAAGCATAAAGTCCCCAAATCATTAAGTATTGCACTTGCAATGTTGCTTTTAATTGGCATCATAGCTTCTTTAATTATTGCAATTGTACCAAATATTGTGGCTCAAGCCTCACAAATTCTAGGGCATTTGCCACGAATTATCGCTGAGGCTCAGAAAAGTTATCGTTCCTTGTTGCAAAATGAACTTGTTCAGAAGTATCATCTTTACGATAGTTTTAATAAATTTGATATGCGAAAAGTTGTTAATGGGATTGTGACCTTTGCGAGCAAAAGTGGATTTCAGGTAGTTACGAGTATTGGCGGCATTATTTTTACAATTTTCTCCATCCCGGTCATATTAATTTACTTTTTAATTGACGGAGATAAATTTGTTAGCAGTGTTACTCGTTTTTTTCCAAAACAGCTTCAAGGATACGTTAGTGGACTTTTAAGTAAAATGGGAAATACGATTCAACTTTATCTGTATGGTCAACTCATTGAAGGAGTCTTTGTTGGAATGTGTATTTTCGTTGGGTATTCGATCATTCAAATGCCATACTCCTTTCTCCTAGGTTTTATCGCTGGAATTTGCACATTGATTCCTTATGTCGGTTCAATTATTGCGATTATTCCAGCGTTGATTATTGCCATGACCGTTTCTGTAAGAGAAATTTTTGCAGTTATTTTGGTTGTAATTATCATTTCTCAGATCGATGGTAATTTTGTTTATCCGAATCTAATTGCTCGGAATCTTAAGATTCATCCGTTAACAATTATTCTTTTGTTATATGTAGCAAGCAATCTTTTCGGTTTTTTGGGAACCATGTTTATTGTTCCCACCTATGGAATTTTGAAAACTTTAGTAATATATGTTTATAATGTAGTCAAGAATTACAGGCTGCATCACACTAAACAGATGTCGCTTTTCGAAGATAAACAAGGAGTCTAAATTGAGCGCTTCAAGTGAAGCAATAATTGAACAATTAATTTTAATCGTAATTTTAACGGCCATTAATGCCGTTTTTTCAGCGGCTGAGTTAGCCGTTGTTTCAGTAAATAAAAATAAGTTAGAATCGGGTCCCAAGGACAAAAAGACAAAGGCTTTGCTGAACATTGTAGAAGATTCCAGCGATTTCTTGGCAATTATTCAAGTCGGAATCACTTTTGCGGGATTTTTATCCTCGGCAAGTGCAGCAACCGGTCTGGCTGAATACGTTCAGGTGATTTTTGGGCACGCTAAATGGGCGCATGAGGCCTCGATCATTTTGGTTACCGTGTTGCTATCTTTTTTTACTTTAGTTTTTGGTGAGTTATATCCCAAGCAAATTGCTGTAAGAAATACCGAAGGGGTGGCAAGAGCTTTTGTTTTGCCGATTTCTTTTGTTGGACAAATTTTTAGACCGTTTGTGTGGTTACTTTCGGCCACGACTAATGTGCTTTTAAAAATGACAGGGCAGTACACCAAAAAAGAAAGCGAAGTATTAACTCGCGAGGAAATGATTAATTTAATCGAGAGTGGAAGACAAACAGGGATGCTTGCTTCTGACGAATTAAGTATGATGGAAGGAGTCTTTAGTCTTCAAACCAAAATGGCGCGGGAAATTATGATTCCTCGAACGGATACTTTTATGATTAATGTTGACGATCCTGCTGAAGACAATGTTAGAAAAATTTTGAATGAAGTTTATTCGCGAGTTCCGGTTTACAAAGAAAATCGTGATGAAATTGTGGGGATTGTTACAGTGCGCTCACTACTGAAATTTGGCTTTGATCACGATTTTGAACAACTCTCCATTGAGAAACTAATGAATCAGCCTTATTTTGTACCCGAAACAATTCGGATCGATAAACTTCTCGACAATATGCGAAATTATCAACAACAAATGGCAATTTTACTCGATGAATACGGGGGAGTAACTGGGATCTTAACGATTGAAGACTTAGTTGAAGAAATTGTGGGTGAGATTAACGACGAAATTGATCAGGCAGATATTTTGTGCCATAAAGTCGATTCAAATCATTATATTGTCAAAGGTGCGATGCCACTTGACGATTTTAATGAATTTTTCAAGGTAAATTTTGCTGATGAGGAAGTTGATACGATTGCAGGATATGTAATTAAAAAATTGGGAAAAATCCCCAAAAATTCGCAAAAACTATCGATCTTAGAAGACAATTTGAAAATAACTACTGGTCGGGTCAAAGGCTCTAGGCTCCTTAATTTGCAAGTAGAAAAATTAGCACAAACGATAAAAAATAAAACAGAAGAGAACTAGATGGAAGAAAAAACTAATTTAACGCAAGAAATTGAAAAAAGACGAACTTTTGCAATTATTTCTCATCCGGATGCCGGAAAAACAACAATTACGGAACAATTTCTGTTAGCCAGCAATGTGATTCGTAGCGCTGGAACAGTAAAGGGACGCAAGTCTGGGAAATTTGCTCAATCTGATTGGATGGAAATTGAGAAAAAGCGAGGAATTTCCGTTACAAGTACTGTTTTAGAATTCAACTATCAGGATTGTAAGATCAATTTGTTGGATACGCCTGGTCATCAGGATTTCTCAGAAGATACTTACCGGACACTTTCGGCAGTTGATTCGGCGGTAATGGTTATCGATTCAGCAAAGGGAATCGAGGCCCAGACCAAAAAGCTTTTTCAGGTTACAAAGCAGCGAGGGATCCCATTATTTACTTTTATGAATAAGCTTGACCGTGAAGGACGATCTCCGATGGATTTGGTAGATGAAATTGAAAATACGTTGGGAATTGAAGGTTATCCAATGAATTGGCCGATTGGGATGGGTAAAAATTTCCGGGGAATTTATAATATTTCTCAAAAAAGGATAGAGCTCAATTTACCAAATGGTGAAGTTAAAGTGGTTTCAATTGAAAATGGGATTCCCGCTGATCAAATTTTTAAAGAACCGATTTTTCAAGAAGCTTTTAATGAAGTTGAACTTTTAAAGGAGGCTGGCAATTCTTTTGATCCTAAGAAAATTCAGTCAGGTGAACAAACTCCGGTGTTTTTCGGGTCAGCTCTAACCAATTTTGGAGTTAAAACCTTTCTAGATGAATTTGTCAAAATGGCACCAAGTCCTGCAACGCATGAAGACGTTAATGGACAGGTAATTTTGCCAGATGATGCAACGTTTTCAGGCTTTGTTTTTAAAATTCAAGCTAACATGAATCCTCATCACCGAGATCGAATTGCCTTTATTCGAATTTGTTCAGGAGAGTTTAACAAAGGCATGGAAGTCCTAAATGAGCGTAGTGGTAAAGGGCTCAAGCTGAATTCTTCAACCATTAATCAATCTAGTGATAATGAACAGGTAAGTAAAGCCGTTGCGGGGGATATTATCGGCCTTTTTGATAACGGGAATTATCAAATTGGAGACACCATTCATTCGGGTAAGAAAAATCTTAGCTTTCCACCTCTGCCAACTTTTACCCCCGAACTTTTCTGTCGCGTCCGAGCAAAAAATGTAATGAAGCAAAAATCTTATCATAAAGGGGTTAATCAGTTAGTTTCTGAAGGTTCAGTTCAACTGTTTAAAGAAGTTTCGACTGGAGATTATATTTTGGGCGCGGTTGGACAACTTCAATTTGAAGTTTTTACTTTCCGGATGCAAAATGAGTACAGCAGTGAAGTGGAATTGGTTCCAATGGGCAATCGAATTGCTCGATGGATCGAAGATGAAAACGTTGATGAACACGATTCTTCAAGCCGAAATCTACTAGTGAAAGACATTTTTGATGGATATTTATATTTATTTGAAAATACTTTTGCTTTGAGATGGTATCAAGATAAACATCCGAAGGTTAAATTAGTCGAAAAAATCTAAAAAAGATCAGATGAAAAATCACTTGATCTTTTTCGGGCTCTATAATATTGAGTGTTGATCAGTAATGATCGGCGCTCTTTTTTTACCTATACCAATTTTAGATTTTTGGCAAAATAAAAGGTGGTGAAACCTTAATATTTTCACCACCTTTTTTAAAACTAAAGCTCTGCTGAGATCTCGACAAGTCCCTTGTTCTTGATAAGACTGTAAGTATTCCGTTCATTTTTTCCCAGAAGTTCTTCAACTACTTTTTTGATTTCTGGTTCTTGGATACCTCGATGCTTGTTTTCTAAAACAATTTCGATGGTATGAGGTCGTCTGGTGTATACGACGGTAGTACGCCCCAAAGAATAGACTTTAATCAAACTTGCATCAGTATTAAGCAACTGGTTTTCTACTAGACTAGAGTATGAATTTGTTGTATTTACTAGTTTCATTTCGGATTCTCCGTTTTTTCCTTGAAAAAATCACTAACTTTTTTCTGACTTATTAACAACAATATTGCCTGAATTCACTCTGACCTCAATTGATGTATTCTGCGGGTGATCAAGGTAAAAGTCAGCAACTTTATCTTCCACTTGCTCTTGGATAACACGTCTTAGCGGTCTGGCTCCCATTTTGGGGTCGTATCCTAATTCAACAATCTTCTCTTTTGCTGGATCTGTCACATGAATTGAAATTCCCTGATTGGAAATATCAGCATTCGTGTCATTTAACATGATGTTGACAATTTTCAAAAGATCAGTTTTACTTAAACTTTGGAACTCGACAATATCGTCAAAACGATTCAGAAATTCAGGTTTAAAGTAATCGCTTAGTTGATTTAAAACTGAATGACTACTTCCTGATTTACTTGCTCCGAAACCGACACTGGCCTCGGTTGTCCCCTGACCAGCATTAGAAGTCATAATGATGATGGTATCCTTAAAACTAACCGTGCGTCCCTTTGAATCGGTGAGTCGACCATCATCAAGAATTTGTAGAAACATATTCAAAACGTCAGGGTGAGCCTTTTCAACTTCGTCAAGTAAAATAAGGCTATAAGGATTGCGCCGAACTCTTTCTGTTAACTGACCTGCTTCTTCATATCCAACATAACCAGGAGGAGAGCCGATCAATTTTGAAACTGAGAATTTCTCCATGTACTCAGACATGTCAAACCTGATCATAGAATTTTCAGTTCCAAATAAAGTTTTTGCTAATTGTTTTGCAAGTTCCGTTTTTCCTACACCTGTTGGACCAACAAAAAGAAATGATCCGATCGGACGACCAGATTTATTAAACCCAATTCGATTTCTTCTAATCGCTCTGGCAACTTTATCCACTGCTTCATCTTGACCAATTACTTTCTTTTTAAGGTCAACGGCCAAAGTTTTAAGCTGCTGTTGTTCTTTAGATTGAAGTTCTCCAACGGGGATATTGGTCGTTTTTTCGACGATTTTCTCAATATCTCTGACAGTTACTTCTGGCCATTCAGCCATCTTTTGATCTTCAGATTTTTGCGCATCCTTTAACTTAGTAACCTGATCGCGGTAATAAGCGGCTTTTTCGTAGTCCTCTTCACGAAGAGCCTGATTCTTCTGCTCTTCCACTTTTTGAATTTTATTTTGAATCACTTGAGGATCTACTACGTCAATCAAAAGATTTTTTTGGGAACCACTTTCGTCCATCAAATCAATTGCTTTATCTGGTAAGAAACGATCTTGAATGTAACGGCTTGAAAGTTCTACTGCAGCTTCAATCGATTTCTCAGAATAGTGAACGTGGTGATAGTCTTCGTAACGTTTTTGAAGGCCTTGTAGTATTTTAATTGATTCTTTTACCGTTGGTTCACTTACCATTACAGCTTGCAATCTTCTAGCTAATGCTGAATCTTTTTCAATGCTACGATATTCATTTGAAGTAGTAGCACCGACAATTTGAAGATCGCCGCGAGATAATGCGGGTTTTAAAACATTGCCAGCGTCCATTCCACCCTCGGCGTTTCCAGCGCCAACAATTTCATGAATTTCATCAATAAACAGAATAATTGATCGATTACTCTTTAACTCATCAATTAATTGTTGCATTCGTTGTTCAAACTGACCGCGAATTCCGGTCCCTTGAACGAGAGATACAACATCGAGGCGAACAATTTTTTTGTCTCTAAGTTTTTGTGGCACTTTTCCTTCGGCAATTCTTTCAGCTAGTCCTTCTACTACGGCTGTCTTGCCAACTCCAGCTTCCCCGATTAAAACGGGATTGTTCTTCGTTCTTCTGTTTAAAATTTCAATTACACGAGAGATTTCTTTATCTCGCCCAATTACTGGGTCGATTTTTCCGACTCGGGCCTGTTCTGTTAAGTCAACGCCAAATTTGCCTAAAAAACGACCTAAATTATTATTTGGTTGTTGAGGGGATTGGTCGTTCTGTTCAAAACTTTGTTCAGAATCATTTGGATTACCAACATTGTTTTGAATTGCTCCGTTGTCAGCAGATTCTTTGAAAAATACTTCTAAAAGATTGCTCGGATCAAAATTTTTACTATTAGCAATATCTCCAATCTGTTGTTCTTTTAACTGTTGGTAACAAAATTGACAAAGATCCAACTCTTTCTTTTGCCCCTCTCTATTGGCAAAGAGATGAATCGTTGCGGGTCGTTGTTTGCAATTTTGACAAATCATGTCCGTTTGCGACTCCTTTCATAAAAGATCAAAAAAGTTTGACCTTTCTTGACATAACCAATATATAACCAATGTCAAGCAAAATACAAAAAACGAAGAATTTTTATTAGTATATTGCTATTCGTGCTGGTTAATACCTATAATGTATACCAAGAATTACTTTTTGAAAAAGTTTGATCTTTCTTGACCTTATAAGTATATTAGGTATTATAACAAATTCAAACTTAAAAATATATCCTTGAGGCTAAAAAATGGTAAATTTAAATTATCGCGATTTAATCGCTCAAATGATGAATGATCCCAAAAAAGAAATTTTAATTAAACATCAAGACTTTAAAGACTTTCATGAGGTATGGCTTAAAGAACCGCATCGAGATGAAATTGTTGGGAAAGCTTTAAAAGGGGGAGACATAATTTATCACTACCAGCCAAAAAAATAAACTATTTTCTTTAATAAGAAACCGTTTTTTTCTATTGTTTATTTTCCAAAAAAATGATAACCTTTTCAGGTGTAGGGGTTTTGTACCCTAAACGTAAACTTAAAGGAGTAATAAAAAATGGCATCTAAAGATTTTCATATTATCGCAGAAACTGGTATTCATGCACGTCCGGCAACAATTTTGGTCCAGACGGCTAGCAATTTCAAGGCGGATATTAAATTAGAATATAAAGGCAAATCAGTTAATTTAAAATCAATCATGGGCGTAATGTCTTTAGGCGTTGGTCAGGGAGCAGATGTAACAATTTCTGCTGAAGGCGCTGATGCGGATGAAGCAATGAACGCAATTAATGAAACAATGACTAAGGAAGGATTGTCAGAATAGTGGCTGAGCATTTAAAGGGTATTGCTGCCAGTGATGGCGTTGCCGTAGCTAAAGCCTACCTTCTTGTTCAACCTGATCTTTCATTCAATAAAAAAACGGGAGCAGACGTCGAAAAAGAAAAATCACGTCTTGATGAAGCTTTAACCAAATCTCAAGATGAATTGGAGAAAATTAAAGCTCATGCTGAAGAATCGATTGGAGTAGAAGAAGCGCAAGTTTTTGAAGCTCATATTATGATTTTAGGCGATCCTGATTTTATTGGTGCAATTAAGCAAGAAATCGAAGACAAAAAGGAAAATGCTGAAGCAGCTCTTTCAGATATTTCGAATAATTTCATTGCTACGTTTGAAGCGATGCAAGACAACGACTATATGAAGGAACGGGCAGCTGACATTAGAGATGTAACAAAGCGGGTGATGAGTCATCTGTTGGGTGTAACCCTTCCTAATCCATCTTTAATTAATGAAGAAGTTGTGATCTTGGCTAAGGATTTAGCACCTAGTGATACAGCTCAGCTTAATCGCAAGTATGTTAAAGCATTTGTAACTGATGTTGGTGGTCGAACTGCGCATTCAGCAATAATGGCGCGTTCGCTTGAAATTCCAGCAGTTGTCGGTACTGATCGGGCAACAAGTTTAGCTCAGAGCGCTGGCGATGTTAAAATTGCAGTAAATGGTGTTACTGGTGACGTGATCATTGATCCGACGGCAGCTGAAATTGCTCAGTTCGAAAAAGCTGGAAAAGATTTTATTCAGCAAAAAGAAGAGTGGGCAAAACTCAAGGACGAATCGACTATTACAGCTGATGGGAAGCACTTCACTTTGGCTGCTAATATCGGAACTCCTAAAGATCTTCAAGGAGTTTTGGCAAATGGAGCAGAAGCAATTGGTTTATACCGGACAGAATTCTTGTATATGGATTCGTCCGAATTGCCAACTGAAGATGCTCAGTTTGAGGCTTACCGTGAAGTACTTGAAGGAATGAACGGCAAACAAGTAGTTGTTCGAACAATGGATATTGGTGGGGATAAACACTTGCCATATTTACCATTGCCAGAAGAAGAAAATCCTTTCTTAGGCTACCGAGCAATTAGAATTAGTCTTGATCGACAAGAGATTTTTAGAACTCAATTAAGGGCTCTAATTAGAGCTTCGTACTATGGCAAATTGGGAATTATGTTCCCAATGATTGCCACAGTTAATGAATTTAAAAAAGCAAAAGCAATTTTTCAGGAAGAATTTGATCAGCTAAAAGCAAGCGGAACCCCTGTTTCTGATGATATTGAAGTTGGAATGATGGTTGAAATTCCTGCTTCAGCTGTCTTGGCAGATAAGTTTGCCAAAGTTGCTGATTTCTTTAGTATTGGTACAAACGATTTGATTCAATACACCATGGCTGCAGACCGGGGTAATGATCGCGTTTCCTACCTTTATCAACCATATAATCCAGCGATTTTACGCTTAGTTAAAAATGTGATTGACTCAGCTCACAAAGAGGGTAAATGGGTCGGCATGTGTGGCGAAGCAGCAGGTGATCCGATTATGGATTGTATACTTTTGGGCATGGGGCTTGATGAATATTCAATGTCAGCTACTTCTGTCTTGAAGATACGTTCCTTAATGAAACGGATTGATACCAGTAAAGTTGTTGAATTAGCAGAAAAAGCTATAACTGAAAGTGTTACTAACGAAGACAACATTCAATTAGTTAAGAAGTATATTGATCTAGATTGATTGAATTGCGTCAAAAAGGGAAACTAACATTAATAAAAATTGTTGGTTTCTTTTTTTACCCAAAATTCAGTTATAATGGATTTTATATTAAACTTTTAAGAGAAGGAATAAGATGCCACAAAAAATCGCAGATAGCCCAATGATGAGGCAATATCGATCTATTAAAAAAGAATATCCAGATGCTTTCCTATTTTTCCGAGTTGGTGATTTTTATGAAATGTTTGATTCGGATGCCGTTAAGGGAGCTCAACTTTTAGAATTGACGTTAACTTCCCGTTCAAAAAGTGCTGATGAGCAAATTCCAATGTGTGGGATGCCCCATCATGCAATTGATAAGTATTTATCTGAATTAACTGAAATGGGTTATAAGGCGGCAATTTGCGATCAAATAGAAGATCCCAAGTCATCGACGGGTCAAACTGTTAAACGACAAGTAACGCGAGTAGTAACGCCAGGAACTTTCATTAGTGATGAAGATTTGACTGATAATAATTATCTTAGCGCTCTAGTTTTAGGAGAAGAAATTGGCTTAGCCTATGCTGATTTAGCAACTGGTGAGTTTAAATATACAAAATTCTCTAACCTTAACAGTGCTATCTTTGAAGTTTTAGGTTTAAATTCGCGAGAGTTAGTGACGACCAAAAATGATTTGAAGCGTTTAAAGCAAGTTTTTGCTAAAAGACAGATGACGTTTTCGCCAGTGGATTTTAAATTGGATCAAGAAGACCCAGGAGTCAGCGCATATACCTTGCTTGAATCTTATATAACTTCAACTCAAATGCGCTCGCTCTCCAATTTAAGTGAACCGGTGTATTATGAACCACAGGAGTTTCTTTTGATTGATTATGCTTCAAAACAAAACTTGGAATTAACTCACGCTCTAAGCACTGGCAAGAAGTATGGGTCATTGTTTTGGGCGCTTGATCAAACATCAACTACGATGGGTTCGCGCTTACTTAGAAATTGGATTGAACGTCCTTTGCTTGATCCTAAGAAGATTGAATGGCGCCAAGATTTTGTTGCTATTTTAATTAAAGAATATGTAATTCGTAACGATCTTCAAGGAAAATTAAAAAAGGTCTACGATTTAGAACATTTGAGTTCGAAGATCGCTTTTGGAAATATTAATGCTCGCGAACTCACCATGTTGAAAAAAACTTTGCAAGAAATTCCTCAGATTAAATCTGCTTTGGGAAAAAGTGGTGAAGAGATTTTACGCAATTATGAAAAATTACTTGATCCTTTGACTGATATTTCAGATTTAATAGATCATTCAATTAAAGAAGATGCACCGATTACGATTACTGATGGTGATATAATTTGCGATGGTTATAATTCAGAACTGGATCAGTATCGGGATAGCCTAACCGGTGGACGAGCTTGGATTGCTCAAATGGAGGCTAAAGAAAAAGCGCGAACCGGAATTAATACATTAAAAGTGGGTTATAATCGAGTGTTTGGTTATTATCTAGAAGTGTCAAAGGTTAATCAAGATAAAGTACCGGATAATTATCAACGAAAACAAACTTTAGCAAATGCTGAACGTTATATCACACCAGAGCTAAAAGAACATGAAAATTTAATTTTAAATGCGCGAGATAACTCGGCCAAGCTCGAATATTCCCTTTTTAACGAGATTCGAGATCAAATTAAAGAACAAATTGCTAAAATTCAAAAATTAGCAGGTCAAGTGGCCCAACTCGATGTTTTGAATGCTTTAGCAATTGATAGCGAAAAAAATTCTTATGTTCGTCCACAAATTTCTGAAAAAAGAGAAATTAAACTAGTTGAATCTCGTCATCCCGTTGTTGAGCAAGCTAATTCGGTTATTGATTTCGTCCCAAATGATATTTTAATGCCAGAAAATAACGAAATTACAATTATTACTGGCCCAAATATGTCTGGAAAAAGCACGTATTTAAGGCAATTAGGATTAATTGTGATTATGGCACAGATTGGCAGTTTTGTTCCAGCTAATGAGGCAAAATTACCACTTTTTGATCAAATTTTTACTCGGATCGGTGCAAGTGATAATCTTTTAACTGGCGAGAGTACTTTTATGGTGGAGATGAAAGAAGCAAATCGGGCCTTGCAGGAATCGACAAGTAATAGTTTGATTCTCATGGATGAAATAGGTCGGGGAACAGCAACTTATGACGGAATGGCGATTGCCATGGCAATTATTAAGTATTTAAGCGAGCAAGTACACGCGAAAACTTTGTTTTCAACCCATTATCATGAATTGACTCAGTTGTCGACTCAAATGAATAATTTGAATAATAAACACGTTGGCGCAGTTTTAAAAAAAGGAAAACTGATTTTTATCCATAAAATGCTGGACGGTCCTTCTGATCGATCTTATGGGGTTCATGTTGCGCAACTGGCGGGCCTTCCTAAACAAGTCGTCAAAGATGCTTTTCATTACTTGAAAGAATTTGAGAAATCTTCTGCCCTTGCACCGGTTGGTAAATTCAGTCAAGAAAATTTGTTTTATCAAGCTACAGCAAGTCCTGAGGAATCGATTTCAAGTGAATTGATTCAAAAAATTCAAGGAATTGATCTTGATACATTAAAACCAATCGATGCTCTAAACTTGCTTTGTGAATTACAAGAGGAGGTGAATCAAATAGATGACGAATAAAATTCATGTTCTATCAGCGGATATGATTAATGTAATTGCTGCAGGGGAAGTAATTGAACGCCCTGCCTCAGTAGTTAAAGAATTAGTTGAAAATTCAATTGATGCTGGGTCAACCGATATTCGAATTTATGTCAAACAAGCTGGAATAGAAGAAATTAAGGTGATTGACAATGGAGCAGGGATCAATCCCGATGAACTTGAATTGGCGATTACTGCTCATACCACCAGCAAGGTAAATCGGACTGGGGATATTTTCCGGCTTAAAACGATGGGTTTTCGAGGTGAAGCACTTGCTAGTATTGTTCAGATATCTCGTTTTGAATTATCCTCACAAACTAAAAATGAGTTGGGCAAAACGATTATTGGAGCTGGTGGAAAGGTTACTGAGCGAAAAACGATCAGTAAGGCAGTTGGGACTACAGTAACAGTCCGAGAACTTTTCTTTAATACGCCAGTTAGATTGAAATATTTGAAATCAATTTCGACTGAGTTGAGGCATGTTACTGATATTGTCCAACGTCTGGCGATGAGTCAGCCTCAAATTAAGTTTTCCCTTTATTCAAACGGCAAAGAAATTTTACATACCGCTGGAAACGGAGATTTTAGACAGACAGTTGCTGGAATTTACGGTGTCGAGTTTTCTCAGAGTCTTATTGAAATATCCAAAAAAGATGATGATTTTTCGGTTAATGGTTTTGTCTCCCGTCCTGATAATACGCGATCTAACCGCCGTAATATTAATTTTAGTGTGAATGGGAGAGTCGTTCGAAGCTTGGAATTGACTCGTTATCTTCTAGACGGATATCGGACTAAATTAATGGTTGGCCGTTTTCCAACCGCCGTAATTGAAATTGAGTTGGATCCGCATCTGGTTGATGTTAATATCCATCCTTCCAAACAAGAGCTGAAAATTTCGAAAATTGATCAATTAGGCGGTTTAATTAATCAAGCAGTTGATCAAGCTTTGGGCCACTTGGATTTAATACCAGCTGCTGATCCTAATAAAATGAGCTTTTCTGATGTGATCGATCCAGCAGTCGAGATGCAAAAGCATTTTGAATCATTGAGTCATGCATCAGTTGATTATTTCACTCAAAATCCACAAGTGGCTGTCGGGCAAGTTAAAGAAAATGGTGAAGCATCAGAGTTACCAAACTTTGAAGTGGAAAAACCTAATCAGGCAGATTTTTCAAACATTCCGCTGTTTATGCCGGAAGATCAGCAACAAATGAAAAAATGGGACGAACGTTATTCCAACGAAAAGAAAGTGGCATCTTTTGTTGATGATAAATCGGACATTTCAACTGATAAGCCTAAAGATAGTAATCTTTTTACTAAGGCTGAGGAAAAAAGTCGTTTTCCAACGTTAGAATACGTTGGTCAGGTTCAAGGAACTTATTTACTTGCAAACACCAAAGATGGTCTTTATATTATTGATCAGCATGCCGCGCAAGAACGAATTAATTTCGAGTATTATCGCCAAAAACTTGGTGAAGTTAATTCGGATGAACAAACCCTTTTAGTGCCGTTAGTTTTGGAATATTCACAAAGTGATTTTTCGGAAATTCAGGGTAAGAAGTCGGTCTTAGCTGATTTGGGGATTCATTTAACAGAATTTGGCGGCAACAGTTTCTTACTTAATCAGTATCCAGCTTGGATTAAAGCTAATCAGGTGAAGTCAACGATTAAAGAAATGATCGATTTTATTCTTAACAATCATCAAATCACCCTAGAGAATTTTCGTTTAAAGACTGCCAAAATGATGAGCTGTAAAAGAGCAATTAAGGCACATCAATTTCTCTCAGATAGCGAAGCACGTGAATTAATCAAAAATTTAGCAATGTGCGAAAATCCCTTTAATTGTCCGCATGGGCGCCCAGTTTTGGTGCAAATTACCAATCATGATTTAGATCGAATGTTTAAAAGACTTCAAGATCCGCATTTACATGATCTGGGTTTGAGTGTAGATTAGTTATAGAAAATATCTTAGATTGGAATAATAATGATACATATTCTTCAAGCAGTTATTATCGGTATTATCGAAGGAATTACCGAGTTTTTACCTATTAGTTCGACAGGCCATATTGTTTTAGCTGAAAATCTAATGAAAATCCCAACAACGGTTGATCCGAATGCGAAAATTGTCGCATTTGATGCCAATTTCTGGACCATGTTCAGTTACGTGATTCAACTGGGAGCAATTTTTGCAGTAATTTTCATTTATTTTAATCGGCTGAATCCTTTTTCTGGCAAAAAAGATCGGCAACAAAAACACGATACTTGGCAATTATGGTTTTATGTCGTGGTGGGAGTGATTCCCTCAGTGGTAGTGGGATTGCCGCTAAACGACTGGATGGATGAACACTTGATGAACTGGCAGGTGGTTTCAGCTACTTTGATAATTTATGGAATTCTTTTCATTGTAATTGAAAATTGGAATCGGACTCGCCAGATTCGGCGCACAAAACTGCATAATATGACTTATGGATTAGCGCTATCGATCGGCTGCTTTCAAGCACTAAGCATTGTTCCTGGGACTTCACGTTCGGGCGCAACGATTTTGGGTGCTTTAATCCTAGGAATGAGCCGGATGGCAGCAACTGAATTTTCTTTCTTTCTGGCAATTCCGACAATGTTTGGGGTGACGATTTTAAAGTTAGGGAAATTTTTCTTAAAAGGTGCTACAATGAGCGGTCTTGAACTTACTACTCTTTTAGTGGGATTTGTTGTTTCAATGATTGTGGCTTGGTTTGCAGTAGTATTTCTAATGAACTACCTTAAAAAGCATAATTTCAAAGTGTTTGGTGTTTATCGAATCATACTGGGTTTTGTGGTAATTATTGCAGGAGCCTTTTTCAAACTTTTCTAAGGTGTTAAAATAAGGAGAACAGATGTTTGCATTCATTGAAGGGATCGTTGCGCAAATTGAAGCGGGAGCGGTTATTTTAAATATTAATGGGATCGGATTTAGAATTAAAAATGGTGATCCTTACTCTTTTAATTTAGGAGATCAGGCGCGGCTTTATACCCACATGGTTTCTACCGATACTGATTTAACTTTGTACGGTTTTAAAACGACAGCAGAATTAGAGCTATTTGAGAAACTTTTAAAAGTTTCAGGAATCGGGCCAAAAAGTGCTCATGCGATTGTCGCTTCAAAAGATGCGACAAAATTAGCAGAAGCAGTCGAGAATGACGATCTTAAACTATTGATGAAATTTCCTGGTGTGGGTAAAAGGACTGCTCAACAAATTATTTTAGATCTCAAAGGTAAGCTGGGTACCGTTTCTAAAAATGAAGGCCTATTTGCAGTTGAAAATCAGGCTCTTCAAGATGCAATTGATGCACTAATTGCACTTGGATTTAGTGAAAAAGAAGCTCAAGGTGCAGGGAAAATTATGAAAAAAGAGCAAAAAGAATTGACTACACAAGAATATTTAAAACTCGGCCTAAGCATTTTAACGGATAAATAAAATGGATTTTAATGACGATTTAGATTTATTAAATAGCGAGATTACGGATTTAGAGGAAGAGCAGTCAAATGATTCTATTCGCCCTCAAACGTTAGCTAGCTATGTAGGTCAGAGTAAGGTTAAAGCTGAATTAGAAGTTTATATTAAGGCAGCTCAGATGCGTGAAGAGGCGATGGATCATGTGCTTTTTTATGGACCTCCTGGTCTTGGAAAAACAACTTTAGCCAATATTATTGCCAATGAACTTCATGCTAATCTGAAAACAACCAGCGGTCCTGCAATTGAGAAGGCTGGTGATTTAGTTTCGATCATTTCATCTCTTGAGCCAGGAGATGTTTTGTTTATTGACGAAATTCACCGAATTCCGCGCTCGATTGAAGAAATTCTTTACAGTGTTATGGAAGATTACTATCTTGATATCAATCTTAACGGTCAAGAGGGAACACGCATGGTTCATCTCGATGTACCCCCATTTACTTTAGTTGGTGCTACTACTCGAGCGGGGATGTTAACAGCTCCCTTAAGAGACCGTTTCGGTATTACTGAACGGCTTAACTTTTATAATAGTTCTGAATTAGAACAGATAGTGATTCGTTCAGCTGGAATTCTAGATTACCAAATCACAGAGGAAGGCGCTAAGGAAATTGCTCTACGTTCACGCGGCACGCCCCGGATTGCTAACCGACTTTTAAGGAGAATTAGAGATTTTGCACAAGTTGAGAATAAATCTGAAATTGATCAAAAGATTGCCCGCCAGGCACTTGATCAACTTCAAGTTGATTCAAAAGGCTTAGATCAACTTGATCGCAAAATTTTAGATCTAATGTATGATCTCTATCAAGGTCGAGCGGTCGGTATTAGAACCATTGCAGCAAATTTAGGAGAAAAAGGTGAAACAATTGAAGAAATATACGAGCCTTATTTACTCCAATTGGGCTTTATTGCTCGCACCCCATCTGGGAGAATGATTACTCCTATGGGGATTGAACATTTAAAAAAAGTTAGAAAAGAAGAGAAATTTGAATAGTAAAATAAATTTATTATCAACGGAGAGTTACGATTACGATTTACCGCCAGAATTAATCGCTCAAACTCCGATTATAGATCGTTCCAGTTCACGTCTTTTGGTGCTAGATCGTAAAACTGATCAATTGACGGACCAACATTTCTATAATATTATTGATTATCTAAATCCAGGTGATACTTTGGTCTTAAACGATTCGAAGGTCATGCCTGCCCGCTTAATCGGAGAAAAATCAGATACTCATGGACATGTTGAATTTCTATTATTAAAAAACACTCATAGTAATGATTGGGAAGTTCTAGCCAAACCAGCACGCCATCTTCATTCGAAAACAGAGGTAGTTTTTGGAAATGGCTTATTGAAAGCTACGATTCAAGACTATCTTGGAGAAGGACGCTTCAATGTAACTTTTAATTACGAGGGAGTTTTCCTAGAAATTTTAGATCAGTTGGGAGAAATGCCGCTGCCGCCCTACATTAAAGAAAAATTGGCAGATAAAGATCGTTACCAAACAGTTTATGCTAAAAACTGGGGATCGGCAGCCGCTCCAACAGCAGGGTTACATTGGACCAAAGACTTACTTGCAAAAGTTAAAGATAAAGGTGTTAATGTCGCGTATCTTACTTTACACGTGGGATTAGGGACATTTCGTCCGGTGAATACCGACAATGTTAAAGAACATCATATGCATAGTGAGTATTATATCTTGGATGAAAAGACTGCCGATTTAATTAATCAAACTCATCAAGAAGGTCATCGCGTGATAGCTAATGGGACAACGGTGGTAAGGACACTTGAAACTGTTGCTCATAATCATGACGGTAAAATTGTCGCTGACTCAGGATATACAGATATTTTTATTTATCCTGGATTCAAGTGGGAAGCAGTAGACGAACTCATTACTAATTTCCATTTGCCGAAGTCGACACTTGTCATGTTAGTGGCATCTTTTGCTAATCGTGAACAGATTTTAGCAGCATATGAACACGCAATTAAACAAAAGTATCGTTTCTTTAGCTTTGGCGATGCGATGTTAATTAAATGAATTGAGGGAAAATGGACTGGCCAATTAAATACCGTTTAGAAAAAAAAGATCCCCGAAGTTTAGCCCGGGCAGGAGAGATTATCACAACCCGAGGAACTTATCAGACTCCGATGTTTATGCCTGTGGGAACCCAAGCAACTGTTAAATCTATGTCAAAAGACGATCTTAAAAGCCTAGGTGCAGGGATCATTTTAGTTAATACCTACCATATGTGGGTGCGTCCCGGGGAACAAGTTGTTAAAAAAGCTGGCGGCCTCCATGAATTTATGAACTGGGATCAGCCAATTTTGACTGATTCTGGAGGGTTTCAAGCTTTTTCATTAGCTGATTTAAGAAATTTTTCTGAAGAAGGAATTGAATTTAAAAATCATCTTAATGGTGATCGGATGAATATGACTCCAGAGGTGTCGATCAGAGTACAAAATGATCTGGATTCAGATATTATGATGAGTCTTGATATCTTAGAACCTTTTGACAGTAGTCATGATCAAATGAAAGCGGCAATTGAGCGAACTAGCCGCTGGGCAGAGAGAGGACTTCAGCAACACTTGAAAACCGGACGCCCTGATCAAGGTCTTTTTGGGATTGTTCAAGGTGGAGGCCATCGCGATTTAAGAGAGCAAAGTGCTAAAGATTTAGTTGCAATGGATTTTGCAGGTTATTCTATTGGTGGCCTTTCTGTTGGAGAAACTAAGTCAGAAATGAACGAAGTGTTATCTTATACAACGCCATTATTACCAGAGAACAAACCGCGTTATTTGATGGGAGTTGGGACGGCAGATTCTTTGATCGATGGAGTGATCCGCGGAGTCGATATTTTTGATTGTGTTTTACCAACGCGAATTGCCCGAAATGGAACCGCGATGACCCATCGGGGACGAGTTGTGATCAAAAACGCTCGCTACGAAGAGGATTTCTCGCCGCTTGATAGCGAGTGTGATTGTGATACTTGTCGCAATTATACGAAGGCTTATATTCGTAGCCTTTTTGCTAATCATGAAATCTTGGGGATTAGGTTGGTTAGCTATCACAACCTATATTTCCTTACGCATTTAATGCGGCAAGTTCGACAAGCCATTTTGGATGAGAATCTGTTAGAATTTAGAGAGGATTTCTTTGAAAAGTATGGCTTTAATCAAAAAAATGCTAAAAATTTTTAAAACAAGGAGTGTAAAGTAATGAAACTTAATTTAATGGCTGCTCAACAAGGTGCAGGGGGACAAACGATGTATATGTTAGTCTTGATGATTATCTTATTTGGTGCAATGTACATATTCACCGTTCGCCCTCAAAAAAAGAAGATGGCTGAACAACAAGATCGGCTATCGAAAGTCAAAAAGGGTGATGAAGTTATCACTAGAAGTGGCTTACACGGTACAGTTGATTCGGTTGATCAAGCTAAAAGAGTGTTTGTTTTAAATGCAAATAATATTTTCTTAACCTTTGAACTTGGAGCAATTATGGAGGTGAAATCTGTCGACAAACCAGAACATCTCAACACTAAAGATGATACTGATAGCCCTGAGATGGGTAATGTAGAAGAAGAAAGCGACAATGAGGAAAACGATAAGTAAGGATCTAGATTCCAATTTAGTAGAAGAAAAAAAGACGTTATTTATTATATTTGGCGGCTCAGGGGATCTTGCACGGCGTAAACTTTATCCCGCTTTGTTTCGTTTATTTTTAGCAGGTACCTTAAACGAGCATTTTGCTGTAATTGGAACTTCTCGGCGTTCGTGGCCTGATGAATATTACCAGAATATTGTTCTTGACTCGATTGCAAAGGTAAATGGTGCAACACAAGACGATCGTCAAAACTTTGCTAAACACTTCTTTTATCAAGCTAATGATGTGACTGATGTCGGTCATTATAAAGTGTTAAAACATCGAGCCCGGGAAATTGCTCAAAAGTTTCAAATTGATGGACCATGGCTTTATTATTTGGCAATGGCGCCTACTTTATTTGGCACCATTACGGAAAATTTAGCTCGTTGTGAATTTTTAGAAAATAGTCACCCGAATCGCCTGGTGATTGAAAAACCTTTTGGTCATGATTATTTAAGTGCGAAAACTTTAAACGAAGAAATTCAAAAGGCTTTTCCTGAAAAAGATATCTATCGCATTGATCACTATTTAGGTAAAGAAATTGTTCAAAATATTGTACCATTTCGTTTTAGTAATCCTTTAATTAAATCGATCTGGAATTCGAAATTTATTAGTAACATTCAGATTACACTTGCTGAAAAAGTGGGGGTCGAAGAACGTGCTGGCTATTATGAGCAAGCGGGAGCTTTACGTGATATGTTTCAAAATCATATTAGTCAGTTAATGATGCTCTCTTCGATGGAAGAACCTGTAAGTCTAGAGGCAAATGATTTTGTTGAACAGAAATACCGCGTATTAGCGAGTTTAAAACCACTGAATCAACAAGATTTGTTGAATAATTTTGTTCGAGGGCAATATTGTGCTTCAAAAGAAATGCCTGGCTATCGAGAAGAAGCGGGAGTCGATCCTAAATCCAATGTTGAAACTTTTGTTGCAGGAAAATTGGAGTTACAAACTCCTAGTTTAAAAGGAGTTCCAATCTATTTTCGGACTGGAAAAAGACTGAAAGAAAAAGAGACCAGAATTGATGTGGTTTTTAAAGCTCCTGAAACTGGTCCTTATCTTGATGCTAAAAACAATGTTTTAACGATTTTTATTGATCCATCTTCCGGTATTAGTTTAAAATATAATGCAAAGTCCATCGGAGATACGAAGATTTTGTCACACTTTGAGATGCAGCGACTTTATACAGAAGAAGAACGGCATCAAATGCCAGAAGCTTATCAGCGGTTATTTCATGACGTTTTAAATGGAGATAAAACTAATTTTGTTCAGTGGGAGGAGTTGTGCGCTTCTTGGAAACTAACAGATCAAATTGTAAATTATTGGCATCAACAACCGCTTGCAGATAGTGAATT
Source organism: Xylocopilactobacillus apicola (assembly GCF_033095985.1). Taxonomy (NCBI): domain Bacteria; kingdom Bacillati; phylum Bacillota; class Bacilli; order Lactobacillales; family Lactobacillaceae; genus Xylocopilactobacillus; species Xylocopilactobacillus apicola. The sequence goes on along the minus strand of NZ_AP026802.1, from coordinate 1,299,901 downwards.
TTATGCTGCAGGCTCTCTAGGTCCGAGATCAGCCAATGATTTGTTAGCTAATGATCACAACTACTGGATTTATCAAGGATAGAAAAGAAGGTTGATCATGAATGATCAAGTAGAAAAAATATTAAATTTAATTACATCATCATCTCAGATAATTGTGCTTCGTCATCAACACCCAGATCCAGATGCATTAGGTTCTCAATTAGGATTGGCGGAAATTTTAAGAAACTCTTTTCCTTCAAAAAAAATCAAGGTTGGCGGGATCAATGAATCCTCGCTAAGCTGGGTTGGCTCGATGGATAATTTAACTGATCAGGATTTTGCTAAATCATTAGTTATTGTCACCGACACGGCAAATACTCCGCGAATTGATGACGAGCGCTATCATCTTGGTCAAGGGCTAATTAAAATTGATCATCATCCAGACGATGATCCATATGGAACGATTCGTTATGTGGTGCCTGAGGCCTCAAGTTCCAGTGAAATTTTATGGGATCTTGTTTCAAAAAGCCATGGTAAATTAAAAATTAACTCTAAGGCGGCCCGTCTCCTTTATTTGGGAATTGTTGGTGATACGGGGAGATTTCTTTATTCGAATGCTACGGCCCATACTTTTGAAGTCACCGCGGATCTTTTAAAACATGAATTTAATGCTTCAGAAATTGCTGAGAGGTTAAGTGAGATCACCTTAGGTCAAGGCAGACTGCAAGGCTATGTTTTAGAACACTTAACAATTAGTCAAAGTGGGGCTGCCATGGTGATTGTTTATCGTGATACTCTTCAAGAATATCAATTGAACATGGATCAAGCTCATACGATTGTATCGGTACCAGGTCATTTATCAAATGTGAAGGCGTGGGTAGTTTTTGTTCAAAAACGCGACTTGACTTTTCGAGTACATTTACGATCAAAGGGCGTTGCAATTAATGAAATTGCTAAATCTCATCATGGTGGTGGACATGCTTTGGCCAGTGGGGCTGACGCTGAAGATGAACGAGAATTATCAGAAATTTATAAGGAATTAGAAAGAGCGGTAGAGAGTTATAAATAATCAAAACCAGCAGAAATCACCTTTTGCAAATTACAATTTTAAACCTGAAATCGTTGAAGCAATTGATAAACTAGGTTTTAAAAAACCTACGAAAGTTCAAGAACGCATCTTTTTTAGTGCCTTAAAAAAAGAAAACGTGATTGGGATGTCGGAAACTGGCAGTGGAAAAAGTCACGCTTTTTTATTGCCATTATTTAATAATCTTGATTTGGCTAAAAAAGAAATTCAGGCAGTGATTGTTTCGCCGAGTCGCGAATTAGCTGAACAATTAGCTTCGATGGCAGATGAGTTGAATCAATTATTGCCAGTACCTGCAAAAATTCAGCTTTTGATTGGTGGTAAAGAATTATCACGTCTTGAAGCAAAAGTTGAAAATAATTTACCACAAATTGTGATTGGAACACCTGGGCGAATTGTCGAATTGTTGCCAGAGCTTAGAAAACATTACGCCTCGTTTGTTTCTTTGGTGATTGACGAAGCAGATATGGCACTTGATCTTGGAAATGCCGAGAATTTGAACGTGATTTTAGAGACACTTCCTAATCTTCATCAAATTTTGTTCTTCTCAGCGACAATAAATCAACAACTTCAGTTGATGATCAAAAAGTATTTACACGGGGATGTTGCAATTAAGCAAGTTCCTAACGAAAAAGTCATCAACGATAATGTCAAGAATTATCTAATTTCTACACGTTCTCTAACAAAAGAAGAAATTATTTATCGCCTTGTTACTAGAAAACCAGAGTTTTTGGTTTTCATTTTTGCTAACACCAAAAAGAGAGTTGAAGAAATCTATCAATTTCTTAGTGCAAAAGGCTTAAACATTGCTCAGATGCATGGCGATTTACCGAGTCGTCGCAGGCATCAAATTATGAAAAAGATTATTAATCTTGATTATGAATTTGTTGTTTCGACTGATTTAGCAGCTCGTGGTATTGATATTCCTGGGATTAGTTTAATTGTTAATGATGATATTCCTAATGATTTAGAGTATTTTATTCACCGGGTCGGTCGAACTGCTCGAATGGGTCAAAAAGGGGTTGCAATCACTTTGTATCAACAAGACCTTAAAAAAGTAAAAGCTTTGGAAGCAAAGGGAATTAAATTCCAAGAAGTACGACTTTCCAAGGGAGAGCTGGTAAAAATTGATCACCGTAAGCGTCGTGAACGGCATCGTGAACAGCTTGCTAATCATCACCGAGATGTGTTAGTGCCTAGCCGAATGAAGAAAGTAAAGCCTGGTTATAAGCATCGCATTAACTCGTATACCAAGCGTCAAATGAGAAGAAAGGGCAAGCAGTCTAATGAAAGAGCTTAATGCACTCTATTTGGAAGTGTGGCCTGATTTAACGGAGGATGAGCAAAAAAGAAATTTTCAACAAATTATTCGCTATTTTGTAAGCCCCTTAAGTGAGATTCAAGATCTAAAGCCTGTTGAACGACATTTTAAAAATGAACGTTTTCGAGTTTGGGAAGTTGTTATCGACGGGTTACGTTACGTCTTCGTTCCAGGAAAAAGAGACTTTCTCGAAAGTTACGATTGGGATAGTTTTTGTGAAAATAATCAGCTTTTATTTGCTTTAGATAATCACTTTAATCAAGCTCAGGCAGATAAATTTTTTAAATATGCGAGTTATTATACGATCCAAAAAAAACATGATCCCCAACAGGTCTCTATCGATCCATTTTTGGTATCAGTTGATGCAATACCGGTGAGTGGACAAAGCGTTGGTTATTATGATCTTTACGATGGTCGTCAAATAATCGATAGTAAGATTGAGATGACTTATCGAAATGAATTAACTGAGCTTTTTAAAACGCGTCAAGATACACCCCACTTTTTTTTGCAGGAGGATTCATTAGAAAAGGTGGCCAAGGTCTTTAAAAAATCTTGTTTACAGCCAGGTCAACTAATGGAGAATTTCGCCAAAAGAGGAGTTGATTTCATCTCTGCAGATGAGTATTACTACCTAAAAAGTGGAGGAATGATGACGTTTTTCCCTTGGGGTGATGTTTTAGATCCAGCAACAGTGGACCGGCTTTATTATGTTCCAAATCGGTTTGGAATTAAGATTAAAAAAGATGATAATAATTATTTGTTAACTGATAATCCTTTTCGTTATTTAGAAGGACCAGTGAGCCAAAAGGGACGTTTAACTAAATATGTAAAATATGCGAGTTTTTTTGACAGTGGTTTTGTTCCGGACTTTGACTATTTTAAAGAACCAATCGATAATTGGCAGATGGAGTATCGGCCAGTGATTAGAATTAAAATTGATTAAGAGGTATAAACTTTGAAAGAATTGACAAGTGGACAAGTGAGACAAATGTTTTTGGATTTTTTTAAGTCAAAAGGACATGATGTTGAACCTAGTGCTTCATTAATTCCTGTTGATGATCCGTCATTACTTTGGATTAATTCAGGGGTCGCTACTTTAAAGAAATATTTTGATGGAACGGTTGTCCCGCAAAATCCGCGGATTACAAATGCTCAAAAAAGTATTCGAACTAATGATATCGAAAATGTTGGTAAAACTGCTCGGCATCTAACTTTTTTTGAAATGCTAGGAAATTTTTCGGTTGGCGATTATTTCAAAAAGGAAGCAATTGCATGGGCGTGGGAACTTTTAACAAGTCCTGATTGGTTTGGCTTAGATCAATCAAAACTTTACGTCACAGTTTATCCTAAAGATCAAGACTCAAAAAAACTGTGGATCCAAAATGGAGTTTCATCTGACCATATCTATGAAGTAGAAGATAATTTTTGGGATATTGGTGGCGGCCCGTGTGGACCAGACACCGAAGTTTTCTTTGATCGGGGACAGGAGTTTAATAATATTCCAGTCGATGATCCAGAGAATTATCCGGGTGGCGAGAATGAACGCTATTTAGAAATTTGGAATATTGTTTTCTCTGAATTGAATCATCTTCCAGATGGTAGTTATGTCGAACAACCTCACAAAAATATTGATACCGGGATGGGATTAGAACGAGTAGTTTCTGTTTTTCAGCATGCAAAGACAAATTATGAAACAGATTTGTTCTTACCGATCATTCACGCAATTGAGCAGGATTCCCCTTATCGCTATGGGCAAGATGAAAAGATTGATTCATCTTTTAAAATCATTGCAGATCACGTGCGAACATTAGTTTTTGCGATTAGTGACGGAGCTGAGCCATCAAATGTTGGAAGAGGTTATGTGTTAAGGCGATTGTTGCGTCGAGCTGTTTTAAATGGACAAAAACTTAAAGTAAATCGTCAATTTCTTGCTGATTTAGCTCCAATCGTGGCGGAAATTATGAAATCTTACTATCCTGAACTTAGTGATAATATGGCTAAAATTCAACAAGTAATCAAGCGCGAAGAGGCTAAGTTTGCAGTTACTCTAAATGATGGCCTGAAATTACTGAACTCATTAATTGAATCTCCTGAAGTTAAACAATCCAAGACTATTTCAGGAAGTGATGCGTTTAAACTTTTTGATACTTACGGATTTCCAGTTGAGTTAACCCAAGAAGCAGCTGCAGAATCAGGGCTAAAAGTTGATTTAATTGGTTACCAAAAAGATATGGAAAATCAAAAAGAGCGAGCTCGTAAAGCTCGTGGTGTCACTATTTCGATGGGTAGCCAAAATGCTGATCTACTTAATTATCAAGAAAAAAGCATTTATAAGGGATATGAAGAACAAGTTGTTGATAATTGTGAATTGGATTTATTAATTCAAGACGAACAAAAAGTTTCAGTGGTTACTACAGGTGATGCATTAGCGATCTTTGATCGAACGCCTTTCTATGCAGAAATGGGAGGGCAAGTCGGAGATACTGGCTGGATTTACGATCAAAGTGGTGAGTTAGTGGCAACAGTTAGTGATACAAAACATGCTCCTAATGGTCAAAATATGCACTATCTTGCTGTCTTAAAGGAACTTAAAGTTGGAAATAAATATCGTTTAGAAATTGATGCCAAACGTAACGAGCAAATCAAACGAAATCATACAGCGACCCATTTAGTTGATGAAGCTTTGCGGGATGTTTTGGGACCAAGCAGTCACCAGGCAGGATCGCTTGTAGCCCCAGGGTATTTGCGATTTGATTTTACTAGTGATGAGAAATTGAGTTCAGATCAAATCACGAAGGTTGAAGATATCGTTAATGAGAAGATTTTTGCAAATATTGCTGTAACCGCGCAAGAAATGCCCTATCAAGAAGCAATTGATCAAGGTGCAGTTGCGCTATTTTCTGAGAAATACGGAGATGTCGTCCGAGTAGTTAAGGTGGGTGATTATTCGACCCAGTTGTGTGGGGGAGATCATGTCAATAATACTGCTGAGATTGGGATGTTTAAGATTACTGAGTCTAGCGGAATTGGTTCAGGTGTTCGTCGAATTGTTGCTCTAACGGGCGATGGTTTGTATGATTATCTAAAAGATGAAGCAGCTCAAGCTAAATCAGTGATGCAAGAGCTTAGCGTGCTAAAACTTTCAGATGGACTTGAAAAAGTTGTTAATTTGAAAAATGAGTTGAAATCAGTTCAACAGGAGTTAAATGCTCTTAAGGAAGCTCACGCAACTGATGAAGCGAAAGCTCTATTTGAAAAAGTTGAAAAATCAGGTTCATGGACTTATACCGCCGCAGTATTACAGAACCTTGATGCAAAAGAACTTAGAGAAATTGCTGATAAGTGGCGTAATCAGAGAATTTCAGATCTTTTGCTGATAGCAAGTAATAAAAATGGTAAAGCTTCATTCTTAGTAGCATTTTCTAAAGAACGCGCGACTAAAGAAGTTAACGCCAAGACAACTATTAATTTATTTGCCGAGATTTTTGGTGGTCGTGGAGGCGGAAATCCGCTAATGGCTGTTGCTGGAGGAAAAGAGACTGATAAAATTCAAGCAGCAATTGATGAAGCTCCAAATATTATTAGTACTCTTTAATGTTTATACAACTATCTAAGCCTTTAATTAATCTTCAGGTAAAAAATCTGAAGATTTTTTGATTAAAAATACATAAAATTTGAAATTGTGCTAAGATTAAATACTGTTAAACTTTTAGAGGGAGTTAAAAGATGTTAGCAGTTTTTTTTCGGGCAATTCAGGGAATCCTGGTAGTTATTGTAATGATCGGAGTCGGTTATTTCTTTGCAAAAAAGGGTTGGTTTGATCGTAATTTCACCAAAACAATTTCCCGAATTGTAACAAATATTGCTTTGCCGTGTTACATGATTGCGACAATCACCAATCAGTTTACATTAGATAAATTGCAGCGAGATCTACCGATGATTGTTTTTCCGTTCATATCGATGATTATTTTATTTGGGTTTTCTTTGGTCATTGTTCGTTTATTGAGAATTCCCAAGCACCACCAAGGCATTTTCTCTTCAATGTTTTTTAACTCTAACACTGTCTTTATTGGCTTACCGGTTAATATTGCTTTGTTTGGTGATAAAAGTCTACCATTTGTCTTGGTTTATTATATTGCTAACACAACTATCTTTTGGACTTTAGGAGTTTGGCTAATTCAAAAAGACGGTCAAATTTGCCGTAAATTAACTTGTAAAGAGTTAATTGGTCGAATTTTTTCTCCCCCTTTAGTAGGTTTCATGATTGCTATAATATTAGTTATCTTACCATTCAATATTTTTAATTACGTACCTTTTCTATACAAAGATTTAGTTTATTTGGGTGGGTTAACAATTCCTTTGTCGATGATTTTTATCGGAATTTCAATTGCTGGAATTGGTTTTAAACAAATTAAAATTGAACGCAGTAGCCTGGGAATTTTGGCAGGAAGGTTTTTCTTTGCGCCACTATTTATGGCAATCATGTTATTGTTTACAAATTTACCAGTTTTGGTTAAACAAATTTTTATTATTCAATCAGCCATGCCAGTCATGACGAATGCGCCAATTGTTGCTAACATTTATGGAGCAGATGCTGATTTTGCCTCAATTATGGTGGCGGAATCGACTCTTTTGTCCTTAATTGTTATTCCAATTCTTATGGCATTGGTGCAACTAATTTAAGTAAGGAGAAATTCTTTTGACAGATGAAAGTCAGTCTCGGCGTAATTTAATATTTCTTACTATTGGAGTATTCATGGTATCGATGAGCCTTAGTGAGGTTACTCCGTTTTTATCACTTTATATTTCATCATTTGGGCATTATTCAAAAAGTGCGCTGGGCTTTTATAGTGCGGTAGCTTACGCGGCATCTTTTTTTGCAATGGCAATTTCTGCTCCTTTTTGGGGTAAACTTGCTGATCGTTCTGGACGGCGCTTAATGTTGATTAGAGCGGCATTAGGCATGTTTATCGCTTTTACTTTGATGGGATTTGCCACTAATATTTGGGAAATGATCGTTTTGCGACTTTTTCAGGGTTTTTTCGGAGGTTATGTAAGCAATGCAAATGCTCTAATTGCTGCTAATACTCCAAAGAAAACGGTCGGTCGTGCAATGGGAATTATTGTAACAGGATCTACTTCGGGCAGCTTTCTTGGTCCGCTTTTAGGAGGAGTCTTTGCTTCGATTTTTAGTTTGCGAGACACTTTCTTTGTAACGGGATTTGGCTTGTTTTTGGTCTTCTTAATGACAATATTTGCCATTAAGGAAGACTTTCATCCTCAAGAAAAAGAAACTCTACCTTCGGCACATGTTTTTTTTGCTCAGCTTCCTAATCGCAATTTAATTTTCGGACTTTTTATCACAACTATGATTATTCAAATGGTCAATCTTTCCATTAATCCGATCGTCTCTCTTTATGTAAAAGAACTGATGAACAACCAAGGTAAAATAGCTTTGATGGCAGGAATTGTATCGGCTGCTCCCGGGATCGCGACGGCTTTAACTGCACCTTTATTCGGTCGCTTAGGTGATCGATTTGGTTCAGAAAAAATGTTAATTTCTGGTTTTGTCTTTGCGTTTTTCGTTCAATTAGCAACTAGTTTTGTTGGAAGCATTAGTTTGTTGATTTTAATGAGATTTTTAATTGGAATTAGCGATGCAACAATGCTTCCGTCGGTGAATTCTCTTTTGACTCGCAATTCTTCACAAGCCCAAGTTAGTCGAATATTTGCTTATAATCAAAGCTTTATGTCAATTGGAGCCATGGTCGGACCACTACTTGGTTCGCTAATTTCTGGCGTCTTTGATTATCGTGGAATTTTTGCAGCAGGTGCAGTTTTAGTTTTAATCAATTTGGTCATAAATTTATTTACCCAAAAAAAGATAATTAAGCCTCAAGATTAAAAGGAAATCTGCTACAATTGTATTTAACAGTTTATTATAGGAGTTAGAAATCTTGGAATTTAAAACCAAAATTACTCGAATTGGGTCTGATGCTTTGAAAGCTGAAGATCAAATGATTGTCTTGTTTGGCACTGCAGTAACTGACGAAATTGCAGAAGTTTCTCTTGGACAGGAATTTATTGATCCATCGACGCAAAAAAAATTTACCATAGAAGCTGGTGATTCGATTTTGATTGGTAGCAAAAAGTATTTAGTGAATTATGTAGGAAGAATGACGCAAGAAAATATGCGTTCGATTGGACACGTTAATTTAATTTTTAATACCACAGATAATCATTTGGCTAGTGCGGTTTATCTCGATGGAGAGATGGATCCAGCTGATATATCGTTAGGAACCATTATTACTTATGCAAAAAGCTAAAGAAAAAACGAGCTGGTTTTACCGGCGATTTTTAAATAATAAAGTTACGATTTTTATTTTGAATATCGTTTTAATTTTTTTAGCGATCTTCTTATTAATTCAAATCCGCGGGATTTTTAATCCCGTCCGGCAGTTCGTTCTAGCAATTTTTATTCCGGTTTTGATTTCTGGCCTGCTCTTTTATCTTTTTAATCCATTAATCGATTTTCTAGAGAAAAAGTTTCATATTAAAAGAGTTATCACGATTGCTGGCCTTTTTATTTTAATTTTTTTGTTTCTTATTTTTCTGACGTTTTATGTTTTTCCGATCATAATTAATCAAGTTGTAACTTTAGCAACGAGTATTCCTCATTACTATCAGGTGTTGATTAGTTGGCTTACTGATAAATTTGATACGCATACAGTTAAGGGAATTTCTGATAATTTTTATAATTATGTTGTCAATTACTTTAAATCATCGTCAACACAAATTGCTCATTTTGTGCAAGGACTTTTGAAAAATGTGACTGGGATTGTTGGTAAGCTTGCCACAGCCGTTGTAAATATTGTGACAGTACCTTTTTTGCTTTTCTTTATGTTAAAGGATGGAAGAAAATTAAAGACGTCTATTGGAAATTTAATTCCTGTAAGGTATCGGCAAAGCGGGGTTAAGTTACTAGAAGACATTAACCAGCAAGTTGCATTTTATGTCAGAGGACAGTTGATTGTCGCATTTTGTGTGGCAATTATTTTCATTATTGGCTATTGGATAATTGGTTTGAAATACGGTTTGCTTTTAGGAATTTTAGCGGGAGTTTTTAATGTAATTCCATTTTTCGGCTCTTGGTTATCCGAAATTCCAACAATCATTGTTGCACTGTTTATTTCGCCTATGATGGTAGTCAAAGTGCTCCTAGTTTTCGTAATCGAATGGTTATTAGAAAGTCAATTGATTTCTCCTTTGGTTATGAGCGCTAATATGAAGATGCATCCTGTTACAACTTTGCTCGTTTTGCTTACAGCAGGAAATCTTTTTGGCCTGTTTGGAGTTATTTTTGGGATTCCGATTTATGCTGTTATTAAGATTATTGTTGGAAGGGTCTTTAATTGGTATAAGATGCGCACGGGTGCTTATGAAGAAAATTTGATCGTAGAGGAAGAAAAAATTGACTAATCATGTAGTTTTATTTGCACCAGAAATTCCGGCCAATACAGGTAACATTGCACGAACTTGTGCTGGTACGGGTGCATATCTGCATTTAATTCGGCCTTTGGGATTCTCGTTAACTGAGAAAAAGGTTAAACGAGCAGGTCTTGACTATTGGGATCATGTTCAAATCGTGTTTCATGACTCACTGGATGACTTTATGGCTGATCTGCCCAAGAGCGCACGGCTATTTTTAATAACCAAGTTTTCAAATCAGGTTTATACTGAGGTTGATTATCCCGTTGATGCAGATAATTATTTAATGTTTGGGCGAGAAACAAAAGGTTTACCTGAAAATTTCTTGCGAGAAAATGAGGAGAAATGTCTTCGAATTCCGATGACAGAACAAATCAGATCTTTAAATTTGGCTAATAGTGTTGCTATCGTGCTGTTTGAAGCTTTGCGGCAACAAAACTTTTCTGGTCTTGAATTAAATCACCAATACCAGCATGATAAACTTAAATAAAGAATGGAGTAAAAAATGCATTTTAAAAGACAACCAATCGATGTTCAAGCTTTCCATTATGATGTATCAACCCGCAACGAAAGTGAAACCACCGGCATCGGTGTTCAATTACAAAAATTAACTGCTGAGGAAATTGCTCAATCTCAGCTGAATGTAACTCAAGACGGCTGCGCCATGAAAGTTATTATCCCGTTTGATTTTATTCCACCGCAAGAGCATTTTGCAATTTCGGGTATTATGGCCCAGGTTGTTGTTATTGACGGATTTGATGGTAGTGAAAGTGAACTGCCACCAGAAGCAGTTAAGAAAATGTCCCGTCCGATTATCGAATTGATCGAGACTTTGACCTATGAGGTAACGACTTTGGCCTTAGATCGATCAGTTAACTTAAATTTTGTTCCAAAAGAGGAAAAATCAGAAGATATCGATAATTTGGAAGACTCCCAATTCGAATAGATCGAAAAAAGGAGTTTTTTTATTACGGATGAAGAAGGATTATGGCTAGGAAAGTTACGAAGAAAAAAGCTCAAAGCAAAAAAAATTATACGATCAATGTGATTGGCTTAGTTTTAATCCTAATGGGAGTTTTTGGATTAACTCAAGGTTTGACAGGTTTATTTGGCATTTTTTGGGCAAATATTGCTCGTTTTTTTGTCGGAGATCTTTTTATATTGTTGGACATTTTCGTTGCAATTTTAGGGGCCTATCTTTTTGCAATGGGAAAGATGCCAGCAATAAGTTTTAAGAAAAAAATTGGCGGATTAATTTGTTTTGTTGGATTTATGCAACTATTTGGGGCAATTCTTTTTCCTTTGAAACAGGTGTCTGAGAATTTTATCAAAATTACTGTCGACCACGTTTCATTTGATTTAACTCATGGGTTTATAAAATCAACTGCTTTTAATGGGCTAATTGGTTCGGCCATTTATAGTGCGACTTATCGTGTCTTTTCTTTAGTTGGGACCTACATAATATCGATTATGTTGTTAATTTGGGGCAGCATGATAATTTTAGAAATCCCTTTTCAATCACTGGTTAATTTTGTGAACCTTTTAGGTAAATATTTTTATGATTTATTCGACCACTCAACAGATGCGCCGAAAAATGTTACTAAAGAAAAGAAACCTAAACCTGCCGTTAAAGAAATTGTTCCCGACTTGTTTGATTCTGAACCTTTGGCTGAATCTGAACCATTGTCTTTCGATGAGCCTGCTGAAAAACCCGATGAAGAAGATGAAAATACAGATTTATTCAATCAAGATTATCTGAGCCAGGATTATCCCGATTATGAGCTGCCGACAGTATCTGAGCTTAAACCGACGGTTCAAGTTAAAAATGGTTTGAATCGAGAAGAATTAAAAGATGTTGAAGAAAAAATTGTTAATACTTTTAGGGATTTCAATATTGAGGTTCAGGTAACTGGTGCAAGTGTGGGAAGTTCAGTAACTCAAATTGAGATCGAACCACCTCATGGGGTGAAAATTAGTCGAATTTTAGGCCTGAGTGATAATTTAGCTTTAGCGCTTGCTAATCGAGATATTCGGATTGAAGCGCCAATTGCCGGTAAATCACGAATTGGAATTGAGGTACCCAATGCTAATCCGACGCCAGTTTATTTTCGCGATGTTTGGAACGAGTTTTCTCAAATTCAAAACGAACAAAATATTTTAGAAGTTCCTTTAGGCCGTGATATTAATGGGAATGTTGTAACGATGAACTTGGTCAAAATGCCGCACCTTCTAATTGCTGGTTCCACAGGTTCTGGTAAATCAGTTTCGATTAATGAGATTTTGGTGAGTGTTTTAATGATGGCACGGCCGGATCAAGTTCAAATGATTTTGGTTGATCCTAAAAAAGTTGAGCTCAACATTTATAATGATATTCCTCATCTTTTAACCCCCGTCGTTACTGATCCCAAAAAAGCTGCGGGGGCTCTTAATCAGGCGGTCGCTGAGATGGATCATCGCTATGAACTTTTTAAACAAACTGGCACAAGAAATATTAGTGAATACAATAAAAACATTCTTAAGTCGGATGACGAAATGAAAATTTTGCCGTATATTTTGATTGTTATTGACGAGTTATCCGATTTAATGATGGTTGCTGGTTCTGAAGTTGAACAAGCTGTTATTAGACTTGCTCAGTTGGCTCGAGCAGCCGGGATTCACATGATTATTGCGACTCAAAGACCGTCAGTTGATGTAATTACAGGACTTATTAAGGCAAATATTCCGTCGAGAATTGCTTTTGCAGTTTCAAGTGGAGTGGATTCACGTACCATTTTGGATACTAATGGAGCAGAAAAACTTGTCGGGCACGGCGATATGTTATTCCATCCGATCGGTGCGACAAGTCCGCAAAGAGTTCAGGGCGCTTTTATTGCTACAGAAGATGTTGAATCAGTGACCGAATTTGTAAAACGTCAAGGACAGCCTGACTATGACGACAATTTTGATGTATCAATTGATGATTTATCTGATACCAAAAAAGTTAATGAAAGTGAAGATCAACTTTTTGATGACGCCTTAAATTTAGTTTATGAAAAGGAATCAGCAAGTGCATCAATGTTGCAACGTTATTTTAAAATTGGCTATAACCGAGCGGCCTCGTTAATTGATGAAATGGAAGCTCAAGGTTTTGTCGGTCCGATGAATGGCTCTAAATCCCGCGAGGTATTTTTGTTAAAAATTGATCGATATCGTTATCAGAAGCAAGAAAACTCGTCTGAAACTAATTTAGAGCCGCCAAATGACAACTTAAAACAACAGGATCCAGAAAAAGAAGAAGTATGAGAACAATAAGAATTAAAAAAGGCGTCGATCTTTATGTTAATGAACGAGATAAATTTAACACCGCAATATTTCAGGTCGATTTTGTTTTTCCGACTGATGCGCATTTGTTTGCCCGTCTAAATCTTTTGAGTGATCTTTTAAAGAAACATTCGGCCAAATTTCAGATGCATCAGCAAATTATTGATTTTTTGGAGGAACATTACGGAGCGGTCCTTAACGTTGATTATGATTTCTTTGGTAATTATTCTACTTTTTCTTTGATGATCAGCTTTGTTCATCCATCGCTGTTAAAAGATAAGTCGTACCGTTTTAGCGATCTGGTCTCATTTATAGATGATTTAATTTTCAATCAGAATGATCGGGTTACATTGCTATTTGATAATGAGAAAAAATATTGTAAAAATTTGTTAAGGGATGAATTAACTGATCCGCAAACTTTGGTTTTTTATCAAGCCTTGCCGCGTTATATTTCTTCAACTAAGCTAAATTCGCCCTTAAGTGGCACATTTACCCAGTTAAATGCTGCTGATATGAATCAAGTTTATGATCTTTGGCAAAATTTGATTCAAACCTCTGCCATTAACATTTATTACGATGGATATTCGCTTTCCTTAGAAGAAAGAAAAGTCATTAATCAGTTTGCTGATCGTTTTTTTGCGAGAAATCAGGTTAGGCCGTCGTCGATTTATTATTTGGAAAAAAATAAGTCTCAAAAAATGTTTTATGAAAATCGTCGAACTTTTAGACAGCACTTGTTTTTACAGCAATATTATTTAGCTGAGAATGCTAAGTATCGTAGTGGAAATTATGCATCGTGGCTGGTGTTTAACCAGATTTTTGGTGGCGATTCTGAATCTTTTTTATTTCAAAGAATTCGGGAGGACTTACATCTTTCTTACGAAGCATTTAGTCACCTTAGTTTTGGGCTAAACTCTTTCTTTGTTTATGCAACCCTAAATTCTTTAGATTTTGAGATTGTTGATCGTGAAATTGGCCAACTTTTTGAAGCAATTCAAAATCAGAATTATTCACAAAAGTCTTTAGATATTGCTAAAAAAACATTAGTGAATCAACTTTTGTATCAAAATGATGGAAGATTTTTTGATATTTCGCAGCAAAAAATGAAATTTATTATTCCGAATTATCTTTCAAATGCGCAGTTAATTAAGGAAATTGAGGCAGTTAATCCTGATGATTTAACTCTATGTGTCCAAAACGTTCAACCAGGTGTTAAAATGTGGTATGAGGGGATGCAGTAATGGATTTAATCTCAGAAAATAAAGTTTCAATTGAAAGATTAGCTAACGGACTAACTGTAAAGCTGATTGAAAAACCCAATTTCCAGGTTTTTAACGTTCAATTAATTGTTGGTTTTGGTTCTAGTGATTCAAAAGTTTACAAAAATGAAGTGTTTCCCGGGGCCGCACATCTAATGGAGCATCTATTATTTCATAAAAGAGACTGTGAGATTGACTCCCTTTTTTCTCAGTTGGGAATTGAAATTAATGCTTATACTACTTATAACAGCACTAACTTCTTTTATCCGTTTTTAAATAATCAACGAGGTGATTTTTCTCAGGCTTTAGTCTATTTGTTCAAATTAGTTTTTGATCCGTATTTTACAGATGAATTAATTAAGAAAGAGACCCAAATCATCGAGTCTGAGATTAAAATAACAGAGGATGATACTGATTCTGATCTTTATACCGAGCTTTTAAAGAAATTGTTCCCGAAAACTCCACTTAGTTATGATATTTTAGGGACAACAAAGACTATTAAGCAATCAACAGTTGATTTATTGGAAGAAATTCATCATAATTTTTATCGGCCTGAGAATACAGTGCTTTACGTTTGTGGTCCTATTTCACTTAATCGGTTGTTAGAAATAGTAAATTCGATCCCGCTTGTGACTCCTAAAGAACAGTTAGTGGAAAATTCTTGTTATTATTACGAGCCAACGTTGGATTGTGATTTACCACCGATGAATCGCTTAACAAAATTAGTTTATGGGTGGTCATTACCCGATTTGAATTTGGATTATGAAAGTTCTTTAATTTTTTCCTTGTTTTTGGAAAATATGCTTGGAAAAAGGAGCCAATTTTTTCATCGAATGTACAATGAAGGAGTTATTAATGATGATTTTTATTATGAATTTATGGTAGAAAAAAATTTTACGGTGATTTTCTTTTCCTGTTTGACCGAATTTCCGACTAAAATTATTCAAAATACCAAAGAAACTCTGCATAGTATTCAAATTTCAGAAGAGAAGTTTGCTATTACGGTGAAGAATTTTATTGGCAAATACATTCAGTCTTTTGATTCAGTAGAGGAATTGGGAACTTTAGAAAATGATGGTAAATTCCATTTGGAAGATGCGATTAACTCTTTGAAAATTGTTGATCGACTTACAGTTGAACGGGTCAAGGAAGTTGCAAATAAAATTTTGAATGAAGCTGAATTTGCGACGGCTTGGAAATTAATTTCTTAAAAAAATTCGGTTTATTGTCTTTAGTTAACTGTTTAGAATCTTAATATGGTAAAATAATTTAAAATAGATTGTTGGAGATGCTGTGAATAATATTGGAAAAGTTCTTCGGCAAGCACGAATCGATAAAGGAATGACGATCGATGACTTGCAAAAGAAGACAAGAATTCAAAAAAGATATCTGATTGCAATTGAAAACGGTGATTTTGATCAATTGCCAGGTCAATTTTACGTAAGAGCTTTTATTAAGCAATATGGAGAACAGGTTGGAGTTGATACTGACCCTTATTTTGCTCAGCCTAAGGATGTTGAGCCTGCTGAAGTAGAGGAATATGAGGAAGAGACCCCTGAAAAAGAGGAGCCAACAATCGCTTCAGCTAGTCCTTATTTAACAAGGCAACAACCTCGTAGTCGGTGGCATTCATTGATACCCCAAATCTTAGTGATTGCGGCAGTTGTTTTAGTTGTTTTTGTGGTTTGGTTTTTCTATCAACGTTCAAATAATTCTAACATTAGTGACAAAGGGAAAGTCACAAGTAGCTCTGTTTCTAAGATGCACAATGCCGAGTCTAAAAGTTCATCAACGGCAAGCTCTTCCGCGGTTAGTTCAAGCAAAAAAAGTAGCAGCTCTAAATCTAAACCTTCGAAGTCTTCTTCCAGTGCTAAAGAAGAGATGAAGATTGAAATTAAGGGGCAAAGCGATCCAAATTATACTTTTGCTGTGACTAACTTGCCAAAATCTGAGAACAGCTTGACGCTTAACGCAACTAACGGAAATTCATGGGACAAAGTAGTTGTCGATGGAGCTGCTTTATACACTGGTGTTATACAAGCTGGACAAAGTCAAACTATTTCAATTCCTGATGGTGCAAAAAATATTACCGTAACTTTAGGTGCTACTAGTAATTCTGAGGTTAAACTTAACAGTCAATCTGTTGATCTTTCGAATATTACGAGTAGGGGTGTTAGTAATTTGATTTTCAATCTGGAAAACTCAGAGAGAGATAATTAAATGAATTTGCCTAATAAATTAACATTATTTCGAATTTTCTTGATTCCTTTTTATACAGTTTTACTTTGTCTTCCTTCATCAGGCAAAGTTATGTTTCTCGGTACTGAAATTGAAGTCTTGTATCTGATTGCGACGATTATCTTTGTGGTAGCTTCGATTACCGATTTCTTAGATGGGCAAATTGCAAGGAGAAATAACTTAGTAACTAATTTTGGAAAGTTCGCTGATCCTTTGGCTGACAAATTATTGGTGATTACTGCCTTTATTTTCTTGGCTGTAAACAAATCTATTCCTACTTGGGGGTTAGCAATTATTGTTTGGCGTGAGCTGTCAGTTACAGGGTTACGTCTTCTTCTTGCTAATCATGGGGAAGTTGTTGCAGCAGCATTACCTGGAAAAATTAAGACTTTCTCACAGATGATTTCAATTATTTTTCTGAATTTAAATAATGTTGGTTTTGCCGCTATTAATTTCCCATTTGCTCAAATTATGTTTTATATAGCACTATTTTTCACTGTTTATTCAGGAATTGAATATTTTTATAAGAATCGTGGCGTTTTTGCTGATTCTTTTTAAAAGCCAAATAGTCTTAAATGACTATTTTTTTGTAATTGATAGAGAGAGTAGTATTTGCAGTCATTAATTTCGAGTTTAAAAAAATATTGGTTTGATATTACTATAGCAGTTCTGATGATTTCAGTAGCTGCTTTTTCGGCTTTGTTTCAGCCGACGCTTATGAAAGATATCTTCACAGCTATTTTAAAAAAAGATCATTATCAGATGGTTCAGTTGAGCATCGGGCTGATTTTATTAGCAATTTTGGGCTTGGTTGCCGGAGTAATTAATACGATTTTTGCTGCTAAAGTTGCTCAAAACGTTGCTTTTGATCTTAGGGCTGCCCAGTATCAAAAAATTCAAAGTTTTTCTTTTAGTAACATTGAAAGTTTTACGCCAGGTAATTTAGTGGTTCGAATGACAAACGATATCATTCAAGTGCAAAACCTAATAATGATGTTTTTACAGACGATTTTTCGAGCACCGATTATTTTTTTTGGAGCACTGATATTTGCAATTTTAACAATTCCCCAGTTTTGGTGGATTATAGCGGGAGTGGTTGTCATGATTGCTTTAGTTGCTGCGTATGCTTTTTTTAGAATGGAAAAATTTTTTCAAATTGCTCAAAATCTGGTTGATCGGGTTAATGGGATTGTGCGTGAATCAATGATGGGAATTAGAGTAGTTAAATCGTTTGTTGAAGAAGAAAGCCAGATGAGCAAGTTTAAAGATACATCAGATCAACTTACAAAAATCAATGTGCAAACGGGTAGTTTGTTTTCTTTTTTAATTCCATTGTTTTTTCTATTCGCTAATCTAGCAATTACAGGTTCAGTTTTTTTGGTTGGAAACATGGTGACTACAGATCCAAGTTTGGTTGCACGGATTGCTACTTTTACGAATTATCTTTTCCAATTGATGATTGCGATTGTAATGGCAGGTTTTACGATTACTTTTGCGAGTCGAGGACTAGTATCACTGAAACGAATTGATGAAGTTTTAAAAACAGAACCTGATTTGAATTATCAAAAAACTAATAATCAAATATCCGACGGTTCAATTGAATTTGATCACGTTTCCTTTTCTTATCCAGATTCTGACAATTTGGTTTTAAATGATTTAAGTTTTAAATTCGAATCCGGTGAAACGATAGGTATAATAGGAGCAACGGGAGCGGGAAAATCTACTTTAGCCCAGTTAATTGCTCGAATTTATGATCCAAGCAAAGGTAGTGTTAAAGTTGGAAATTTGGATTTAAAAGAAACTAGTGAAGCTGAATTACGAAAAAACGTCTCTTTGGTCTTACAAAAGCCGATTCTCTTCTCTGGGACAATTGCCGATAACTTACGCCAAGGTAAAAGTAACGCAACACTGACTGAAATGAAAAAAGCAGCAGAAATTTCACAAGCCTTGGAGTTTATTGAACGACTTCCAAAAAAGTTCGATTCAAAGGTCGAAGAGCGCTCGGCCAATTTTTCTGGTGGCCAAAAGCAGCGTTTGTCAATAGCTCGCGGAGTTATTAGTGATCCTAAAATTTTAATTCTTGACGATTCCACTTCTGCTCTTGATGCAAAAAGTGAAAAGCTAGTCAGGGATGCTCTTGCTAGTAAGCTGAAGACGACAACAAAACTAATTATTGCCGAGAAGATTTCTTCAGTCATTAACGCTGAAAGAATTTTGGTTTTAGAAAATGGAGAAGTGAGTGCTATTGGCAATCATCATGAGTTATTACAAAGCAGCGCCGTCTATCAAGAAATTTATCGAACCCAAAAAGGTTTACAAGGAGAGGGACAAAAATGAAAGAACTTAGCGCCAGTATGAAATTTTTTTGGAGTTATTTTCGTCACTTTTTGTTTCCATTAATTTTGGTGATTGCTTTTGTTTTAATAGGAATTTTCTTTGAAGTCCAAGCACCAGCTTATTTGGGTTCGGCGATAACTTCTTTAACTAAATATCTTAGCCAATTTATGAACCCTGCCACCCGCAGCTTAGCTAATCGACATGATTTTAATCATTTCTTGTTGAAAATGATGTTGTTTTTCATTGCAAGCGCGATCGCTCAGTTTGCTGCTACTTATATCATGATTCATATCTCCAGTCGAACTAACGGCGAAATGAGGACTTCACTTTTTAACAAGTTGATGCGGCTGCCGATTAAATACTTTGATACACATCAAGATGGTGAAATCTTAGCTCGTTTTACGACAGATCTTGATAATATATTTAATGGCCTTAATCAAGGAATTTACCAAATTTTAAATGATCTTGCGCTTTGGTTTGGGGTTATCATAATGATGTTTAAAAGCGATGTTAAGTTAGCTTGGGTCACTATGGCGACGACCCCGCTTGCATTAATTTTGGCTCTGACAGTCATCAAGATTGCTAGTAAATATGTTGATCGTCAACAAGAGGCCTTGAGTAGTTTAAATGGATATATAAATGAACAAGTCACTGGTCAAAAATTA
The DNA here is from genome assembly GCF_033095985.1 of Xylocopilactobacillus apicola. Classification (NCBI taxonomy): domain Bacteria; kingdom Bacillati; phylum Bacillota; class Bacilli; order Lactobacillales; family Lactobacillaceae; genus Xylocopilactobacillus; species Xylocopilactobacillus apicola. Next base: position 1,280,227 of record NZ_AP026802.1, on the reverse strand, counting down.
AATATTGCTAATTCGCTACAAAGTAAATCGATCGCAGGATTTAATCAACATAATCAAGAAGTTAAAGATTTAACTCTCAAAGGGACGATCTATTCTAGTATGTTATTTCCGCTGATGCAGGGAATATCTTTAGTGAACACTTCCATAGTTATTTTTTATGGCGCATATCTAGTCACCAGCGGGCAGGTTACTGGAGCTGTCGGGTTAGGTCTAATTGTTACTTTTGTTGAGTATTCCTCGCTGTATTATCAGCCGATCATGGATATAACCTCAATGTATAATATGTTGCAGTTGGCTTTTACCGGTTCTAGAAGACTTTTGACTATTTTTAAGCATAAGGATGAAGTTAATTCAGCTAACCCTAAAAACTATCGACCACTTAAAAAAGAAATTGAATTTAAAGATGTACGCTTTAGTTATGAACCAAATAAAGAGATAATCCATGGGCTCAATCAGGTGATTGAAAAAGGTCAAATGGTTGCCTTAGTTGGGCCGACGGGCTCTGGTAAAACTACAGTAATGAATTTATTGAATCGTTTCTATGATTTAGATACAGGCCAGATTTTGTATGACGGAACCAATTTGAGGGAATTTAGCTTGAAAAGCCTTCGGCGTAATGTTGGAATTGTTTTACAGGATGCAGTAGTTTTCTCTGGTACTATTGAAGATAATATAAAATTCGGTCAGCCCGATGCCAGCGATGAACAGATGTATAGAGCAGCAGAATTAGCTAATATTCACAATTTCATTATGTCTTTGCCTCGAAAATATAAAACAAGAATTTCTAATGAAAATTTAATTTTCTCCACAGGTCAACTGCAGTTGGTTTCGATTGCTCGGACAATCTTAACTAACCCAGATCTTTTAGTTTTGGATGAAGCGACGAGTAACGTCGATACGGTTACAGAGGCGCACCTTCAAGATGCAATGAATAACGTAATTAAGGGACGAACTAGTTTTGTGATTGCTCACCGTTTAAAAACAATTCGCAATGCTGATAATATTATGGTTTTGAAAAATGGGGTAGTAATCGAAACGGGTTCTCACGCGCAGTTACTACGGGAAAATGGCTTTTACGCTGAATTGTATCGTAATCAGATGTTGTTTGAATAAAAAACATCTGCAAAACAATAAAAAATCGTGATACATGGTATAATTAAACTTGCGTTTTCTCGAAAATCTTTTTAACATTGGAGTTTAAATTGGATCAAGCTTATAGCAGCTCTAGTTTTCTGAAAAAATATAAAATTATATATATCGCAATTTTTATAATATTCGGTTTGATTGGTTTTTTGATGCCGCTTGTTGGTGATGATTTAAATTGGGGCCACGATTTCGGAGCTAATTATTTTTCTCAGGGGACTTTTCTTTATTATGATGGACGCTACTTGGGCGATTTGTTAGTCATATTGCTGACAAGATTTCCAATTGTGTCTTTTGTTTTATATGGAAGCGCGGCTGTTGCTATTTCTTACTTAATAACCAAAATATATGATTCAGTTACTCTGAAACATGACGACTCCATAATTACTTGTCTGACGGCAATTTTGTTGTTATTGGCTCCGAAGGGCATTTTCAGTCAGACATGGGGCTGGCATGCAGGATTTGCTAACTATGTTCCTTCAGTGATCTTCCCGCTGTATTTCATTTATTTAATTAGCAAACATTTTGGCAAGTTGAACGAGTCAATTTCAAACTCAAAAATAAGAACAATTCTTCTGTTTTTAGCAGCGATTGGGAGTCAATTTTTAGCTGAACATATTACGATTTTGAACTGTTTTAATGCTTTAGTGTTTGGTATATTTCTATCTCGCAATTTTAGTGCGGATTTTAAGCGTAAATATTTGAAATGGATTACGTTAGGAAATTTCTTGGGTGCTCTCCTCATGTTTTGTAACGGGGCCTATGTGAAAATTTTATTGGGTAATGATAAATATCGGCAAGTCGGTGGGCAGTCTAACGACTTTATAAACTATCTAGGCGGATTTATTGCAAGCTGGCGATCAATTTTCTTCGTTGTAATCGTTTTCATTTTGTTAATAAGTTTTTTTTACTTAAAAAATACCAAACTAAATTTAATTAATCTTGTTTTAGTTGTTGATATTGCTGTGGCGGTTTTACCATTCATTGTAATTTCACCTTTTGGTCCAAGATGTGTTTTTCTTAGCTTCGTCTTAATTTTGGCCCTGATTATAATAAATATGGGGGCTTGGGTTAAAATAGAAAATTTTTGGATTTTGTCAATTTGTTGTTTAGGTTTGCTGTTTTTAGGGACGCGTTTTACTTTAATTGCTGATGATTATCGTAAATCATATGAGGCTGCGCGTACTTATTGCGAGTACCAAAATGCTTTGCCACAAGGAAGTCGCAATCAGTATTTTGTTTTAAATTTTAAAAATACGATGTATCTTTGGATGGAAAATACTGACCGAGATAAAACTTTTCAATCTTATTATTTGAGACCCCTTGACAAAACGATGGTTCCAGTTAAATATGAGGAATGGCGTCCATATCTTCAGGATTTAAAGCGTAATATTAAAGAATTTGATCAAAAAATTATTAATAATCATAAATAAGGCAGTTAACTAATGAAACAAAAATTAATTTCAATAATTATTCCTTGCTATAATGAAGCTCTTAATATTTCAACGTATTTTAATGCAATGCAGGAGATGTTCAGTCAGATTCCTAACGATCAAGTGGAATACCATCATGAATATATTTTTATTGACGACGGCTCTAAAGATAATACGTTAAAAGAAATTGATCAACTTCAATCGATTGATCCGACTGAAGTTCATTATATTTCTTTTGCTCGTAATTTTGGTAAAGAGGCTGCTTTCTTAGCAGGACTTGAGGCGGCTAAAGGTGATTATGTCGCAGTGATGGATGTAGATTTACAGGATCCGCCCGAGATGCTGCCGGAAATGCTTAATGGAATCAATGAAGAAGGATACGATGTGGTGGGTTGCAGGCGAGTTGATCGTAGCGGTGAACCTCCGATTAGATCTTTTTTTGCGCAAGCTTTTTATAAATTTATCAATCGGATTTCTAGTACTAAAATCGTTGAAGGTGCGCGGGATTATCGATTGATGACTAGGCAGGTAGTTGATGCAATTTTACAAATGCCCGAGTATAATCGGTTTTCAAAAGGTATTTTTAGTTGGGTGGGCTTTAAGACCAAGTATTTGCCGTATCAAAACGTTACTCGTAATGCGGGAGAAACACATTTTACTTTTAGTAAATTGCTCCGCTACTCGCTTGATGGAATTGTTGATTTTTCTGATTTACCGCTTTCTCTTGCCTCGTTTGTTGGCTTATTAACCTTTGCTCTGTCCATTGTAGCAATGATTTTTGTAATTGTTCGACGCTTAATGTTTGGAGATCGAGTGAGCGGGTGGGCTTCGTTAGTAACAATTATTTTGTTTATTGGGGGGTTGCAGCTGTTTTGTTTAGGGATAGTTGGCAAATATATTGGCCGCATTTATCTTGAGACTAAGCGTCGACCAGTTTACATTATCAAAAAGAAAAAATAAGAGGCTGTGACATAACTACCTCTCAAAAATAAAATAACGCTGATGAATTCGAAATCGTTCTTGATCTCGTTTTTTCATCAGCGTTTTTCTTTAAACTCAGACTATAATCGCATGGCTGACCGATTTTTGCAACTTATGTCACAGCCTCTTTTGTTAGGTAGAGTCATTATTTGACTCAATAAGGGAAGACTTTTGGATGATTACCTGTTGGTGATCTTTGGTCTTTTTGATGATAATTTCTTTATCATGAGGTGTGCGGACCCATTTTCCTTGTTGGCGCCAGTTGACGAGGCCCCAGAATTGATCAATTAGATAAGTCCAACTGTAATACGGTAGTCCAAGAAAAATAAAAGTAAAGTATTTTTTCTCAGGGGCATCACGTAGAGTTGCAAAGAATGGGAGGACAATAAATTGGTAAACACCAAAGAAAATTGTGATTCCAGTTGAAGGAATGAGTAAATTAACAACATCTTTTATCACCAAAAATTGCGAGAAATGACCAAAAACAGATGCTAGGGCAGCATACAATAAGGCAATGATAAAAGCAAAGTATTCAACAACCTGTGCCATACTGAATAAGTACATAATTTGATCGATATTACTGAAATTTCCGCTTTTAAGGAAATCCAAGAACAGTTTGTAGAAGTTAGTTAGACAAACATACCAGTGGCCTTTAGCCCATCGAAATCTCTGAACCATTGCAACTTTTAATCGATCAGGTTTTTCATCGTATATCTTAGCGAAATGGTTCCAAAGAACTCTGCCGCGATCTTCAACAATTTGAATTTCCATCTCAAGATCTTCGGTTAGTGATTTGTATTTAAAACCGCCATTCCAAATCAGCCAGTCAATTCGAACTGCAAAACCAGTTCCGCCAATTGAAGCTGGAAGATGAAGGCGATATTTAGCTAACTGAAAAAATCTATTAGTGGTCCAGTAGTTAATGGCGTATCCAGCAGCTAAAATAGAGTTCCAATTTTTAACTCCTAGATATGATTGGATACTTTCTGGTTTGTGATGAGTTAGCCACTGGGAATTAATTTCTCGTAAAATATTGTTGTCGACGTGATTATCTGCATCTAGAATGAATAAAAGATCGTATTTTTTTATTAATTTTTCAAACCCAAGGGCACGTAAAGCATATTGAATTCCACCTGGTTTTCCAACGCCTTCGCGGGGAAATTTACCTTCAATTGTGTCTACGTGCTCAATTCCCAATTCGTCGCAGATTTCACCAGTTCGATCAGTTGAATTATCATTTACAACGATAATTTTATATAATTTCGGATCATATTCAAGATTTTGTAATCCCATTAAAGTATTACCAATTACGGCTTCTTCATTGTGAGCAGCGATTAGAATCAAAAAACGTGCTTGATCAGGCTGGATTTCGTAATCTCTTTTAGGATTTTTAAAACCAAAAAGTGAAATAAAGAAAAGATAAATAAATTGAATCAAAATGACGTAACCAAAGAGACGAAGGAACCATTGAAACAAATAATTGATAAACGATAATTGACGTAAAAATATTGATGCGAAGATTAGAATTAAAATCAGGATTAAAATTAAATGATATTTTTTGATAAATGCCCCTATGTTTTTCATATATGAAGGTTAATTGTTATTGATTATTAACTGGTAATAATCATTCTCCTTTCTAAATAGATTATAATGACCATTTTAAATGGCCCAATTGTGGGGCTACGTACCAGGTATGATTTTCATAAAAGTTCAGTCATAACCTTTCTATTCTTTTGCCATTATCTACTATATAACAATCCTTCGTGATCTCCAATTATAAAACAAAAGAAAATTCTAAAAATTCAATTAAATATGCGAAGTTTTAATTTCAATCTGGTTACAAAAGCAGGAGCATGAAACTATGTGGTAAAATATCACATGTGAGGAGAGTGTGATGAAAAAAAATAATTTAAAAATATTAACTAGCATTGCTGTTTGTGCGGGCAGTTTACTAGCTATCAATAACGCTTCCCAGACAGTCGATGTCAATGCCGCATCTAACCAAGGAGTTGTTCACAGGGCTTCCAGTAAGGATTCAGTTGAGATTTCTTATACAGCTGGTGGTAAAATGATTAGTTTGATTAAGCAGCCAATTTTACTAACTGATCAGCTTAGCGACAGAGAACAAAATTTGTTTAGAGTTAAGAGCTCAGATTTACCTAGTGCGTTAAATCAAATTGAGAATTATGTAAGTTCAGAAAACGGGTTAATTTCAAACCTACAAGTTAAAAGTAAAGGCAATAATGTATCGATCAAGAGTTTAGAATCGATGATGACTGAGGCAGATTTAAACGGTACGGTTAATAGTAACGGTTTTAATCTTCAAGTGCTTGCACGTCTATCTAATTGGGAAGAAATTAGTTTTTCAATTCCAATTGTAATTAGTCAATCCAATCTAAATGTTGACTCTGCGCCTTTGTTGCAATATGATCCAGCTTTTTTGTTGCGACCAATTATTTCTACGAGTAGTCAAGGATTTAGTTTAGTTAGTGGCATGTCAGCTTGGTTTGCAAAACAGGATCGTTCGTTAACTTCGATTCCTTCAGAGAATTGGAAAGTCACTTCGCCTAATGGTATTATTGCAAATAATTATGTTCTTGATGTTTCAAAGCCAGGTAGATATGTGATTAATTATGAAATCACTAATCCAAGATCACAAAAAGTTACTAAGATTTCGCGGATAATTACTGTTTTAAACGAGGGAAAAGGGGAGGACAATTATACTCCAATCTATCAGGCTCGCCTTTACCCAGTTAATAAGGTTGGAGCGGTAGATTACATTCCTAATTATGGAATTATGCTCTATGATGATTTTGGTGACGATGCTAAACCTTTGAATCGTTTTCTTCCTAATGGTTCAAAGTGGCAAGTTTTATATAGCGTTGTCGATGAGCGCGGTGAAGAGTGGTATTGTTTGGGCCAAAATCAGTGGGTTAAGCAACAATATATTAAAATTTATCAGTCGCCAACGTTACCCGCTAAAGATCTAGTAGCAGAAATAAGTAATCCTGCAGGAACTCGGCTTTATAATGGCTATGGAGATTTAAAAGTTTTTTCTGGGCGCGTTTTAGCACCTGGTTCTAAATGGAAAGTTTGTTCCTCAATTTATTTAAGTGATAACTCCTTGTGGTATAACCTGGGAGGAAATCAGTGGATTGAAGCAAAAGATACCAAATAATTTGAATCTCGCATGAAGGAAATCTTTATGCGGGATTTTTTAATAATGAAGGAGTTAGTGATGCAAAAAGTACAAAAAATGATTGGTGGAGCAGGAGATCTTCTTGCAGGTAAAGAGACTAAGGTACAAGATAATCTGTATCTTAATGTAAACGGAAAGTGGTTAGAAACTGCTAAAATTCCCTCAGATCGCCCGAGAACTGGTGGTTTTTCAGATTTAGCTGAGGGAGTTGAAAAAAAGTTGCGGCAAGATTTAGCTGACTTTGCCAAAGATTTGAGCCAGGTTTCAGATTCGAATTTGAAAGAAGCAGTTAAATTTTATCAATTAGCTCATGATTATGATCAGCGTGATCATAACGGAGTTGAGCCAGCAATGGATAACTATAATTTTTATAAAGGTATCAAAGATTTAGCGGACTTGAAGTCAAAAATTAAAAGAGTTGTGACCCAGAGTAATTTTGCTTTGAACTTTTGGGTTTCTCCAGATATGAAAAATACTGCTCGCAACTTGCTTTACGTGGGCGCTCCTTCTTTACTATTACCTGATAAACAATATTATGGTACTGCAAGTGAAGATACATTAATTCCAATTTTTAAGCGAATGAGTCAAAGTGTTTTGGCTTCATATGGTGAATCAGAAGCCAATGCCGAGAAAATTATTCAAAATATGTTGGATTTTGATCATTTACTAGTTCCGTTGGTCAAATCTTCGGAAGAAAAAGCTGATTATACAAAATCGTATAATCCGGTGCCTTTTACTGAGTTTAGCGAAAAAACTTCAGCATTTGGTCTGGGAGATTTAATTACTGAACTTGCAGGTGTTACGCCTGAACTGGTAAGTTTGACTGAACCGCGTTATTTTGATAGTTTGGCACAAGTTTTAAACGAGGAGACTTTCCCTAAATTTAGGGATTGGATGTTGCTAAACACGGCAATCGCTGCAACTCCTTATTTATCTGATCAATTAAGAATTGTCGGTGGTGAATTCGGTCGGGCTATTTCTGGAATTAAAGAAGCAAGTAACCAGGACAAGAGTGCTTATCGGTTAACTAATAATTTCTTTGATGAAATAATCGGAGTTTATTACGGAGCTAAATATTTTGGCCCTAAAGCACGAGCTGATGTTAAGACAATGATTAACACGATGATTAAAGTGTATGAACAACGGCTTCAAGCGAATTCTTGGCTTTCTGAAACGACAATTAAAAAGGCAATTGATAAATTAGAAGCAATTGAATTAAAAATTGGTTACCCGGATCAGCCGCGTAAAATTTATCAAAAGTTAAAAGTTGACTCTAGTTCTTCTCTTTATCAAAACGTTCAGGAATTTTCAAAAATATTGCGGCTTGATAATTTTAAGGACCTTAATCGCCCGGTTGATCGGACACGTTGGGCAATGCCAGGTAACATGGTGAATGCTTGTTATGATCCGCAAGTAAACGATATTACTTTTCCGGCTGCGATCTTACAAGCGCCGTTTTATTCAATAGATCAGACTAGTTCTCAGAATTACGGTGGAATTGGCGCAGTAATTGCGCATGAAATTTCACATGCTTTTGACAATAACGGAGCCAAATTCGATGAATTTGGAAATATGAAGAATTGGTGGACTGAGAAAGATTACGAAGAATTTGAAAAACGCTGTCAGGCAATGATAGATCAATTCAATGGTATTAAATTTGGACCAAGTGAGGTTAATGGCAAGTTAGTTGTCAGCGAAAATGTTGCTGATCAAGGTGGACTTAGTTGTGCTTTAGAGGCAGCTAAAAAAGATGAAAATGTTGATTTAAAAGAATTTTTTGAAAATTGGGGCCGAATTTGGCAGACAAAGGATTCACCTCAATTGGTTGAAATGCTCTTGGCAATCGATGTTCATGCACCTGCGGCCCTTAGAGCAAATGTTCAAGCTCAAAATTTAGACGAGTTTTATGAGACTTTTGATGTTAGCGAAAGCGACGGAATGTGGCTACCAAAAGATCAAAGAGTTGCAATTTGGTAAGTTAGTTTTATTGGCTACTATTAGATTAGTAGTTTTTTTATTGGCTAAACTATGTTACTTTACTGATACGATTAAAAACAGGAAATGGTGATATTTATGGAAAGCTACAATTTTGCTCCGGGACCAGCCGCTTTACCACAAGTTGTTAAACAGGAGCTCATTAATGAATTATCAGATCATCTAGATGATCAATTAAGTATTTTAGAGATTAGTCATCGATCTGATTCTTTTGTCTCTTTGATTAACAAAACGCAGGATTCAATTCGCCGTTTATTTAATTTGGATGATGATTTTGCGGTAATTTTTGTCAGTGGTGGCACGACGATGCAGTTTGCGCTGACTCCCATGAATTTTGCCATTCAGCAAAAAAAAGTTGCAATGATTGATTCCGGTCAATTTGCAAAGAGAGCCTTAACGATGGCTCAAGAAGTTCCTCACGTCCAGGCAGAATTTTTGGACTCGACTAAAGATGATCATTATACGCGATTACCTTTAATTCCCTCAAATATCAATTCAGATCAATACGATTATCTTCATTTAACGATTAATAACACTGTTGAAGGTACTTGCTATCATGAAGGAATGTATCCCGATTTTAACTTGCCAGTGGTAGCCGATATGACTTCTTGTTTGGGTGAAGAAAATATCGATCTTAATCGATTTCAAATGGTGATTTCTTCCACCCAAAAAAATCTTGGGATTGCAGGACTTACAATTGTAATTTTGCGTAAATCCTGGGTCAAAAGCGCTAATTTAGAGTTGCCAACGATCATGCAGTATCAAACATTTATCGATTCAAACTCTTTAGTTAATACGCCGCCGGTATTTCCAATTTTTGCTACAAGTAAAATGCTTGATTGGATTGAAAATAACGGGGGAGTGGCAGAAATGGATCACCGTGCCAGAGAACGTGCTCAACTGCTTTATGATTTTCTAGATGATTCCAAGAAGTATAGCGCTCCCGTTAAAATATCTGACCGATCAATCGCCAACGTCGTCTTTACAACGGGGGATGACCAAAAAGACCTTGATTTGGCATCTCGTGCCGCTAAGGCTGGTCTATATTCGATTAAAGGATATCGTGGATTTGGTGGTCTTAGAGCGTCTCTATACAATGGAATGCCGATTGAAGGTGTTCAAGCTTTAGTTAAATTTTTAGGAGAATATTAATGTATCAGATTAAAACTTATAATGTGATCTCTCAAGCAGGATTGAAAGAACTTACCCCTGATCAATTTGCCTTAAATCAAAGCGATCAGGCAGATGCAATTATTTTGCGATCAGAAAATTTATTAAATACAAATTTTTCAAGTCAAGTTAAAGCAATTGTTAGGGCTGGTGCGGGTTACAACAATATTCCGTTAGATCAAGCAAATGAAAAAGGAATTGCGGTTTTTAATACCCCTGGTGGAAATGCCAACGCAGTGAAAGAACTTGTTTTTTTCATGATGGGAGTTTGTGCAAGAGAAATCTATCCAGCTCTTAATTTTTCTCAGGAAAATATTGGAGCAGATGTTTCTCTCCGAACTGAGGCGAGTAAGAATTCATTTCGGGGAACAGAATTAAAAGATCGTACTTTGGGTGTGATTGGACTCGGTCATGTCGGAAGTCTGGTGGCTAATTTAGGACTAGCTTATGGCATGAACGTAATCGGTTATGATCCTTCGATTCATCCCGACGCTGCGTGGGAAGTTGACCGAGCAGTAAAGCGTGCCAGCAATTTATCTTCCCTTCTAAAAAATTGTGACTATCTGACAATTCATATTCCATACAACGAAGATAATCATCATTTTATCGGAGCATCAAAACTTCAAATGCTGAAAAAAACTGCGGTTGTTATGAATTTCTCTCGTAGTGGTATAGTGGATGATCAAGCTGTTTTAAAAGCTCTTGATCAAAAAGAACTTAAATTTTATTTGAGTGATTTTCCGAGTGCAGAATTAGCTGGGCGCCCAGATGTCTTAATTACGCCGCATTTAGGTGGTTCAACGCGCGAAGCTGAGCATACGGCAGCTCGGATGGCAGTGCGTCAATTAAAAGAATTTTTGCTAAATGGGAATCTGATTAATTCGGTTAATCTACCGGAAATTAATGAGCCTTTTTCAACAGATTATCGAGTTACAATTGTCCATCATAATATTCCTAATATGTTAGGACAGATCTCTTCAATTTTTGGAGATTTTTCGATTAACATTGATCGCCTCAGTAATCGATCGAAGGGAGATTTGGCTTACACAATGGTTGAAGTCAATGATTTTCCATTAGCGAAAAAAGAAGAATTTTTAAAAGCGCTGCAGGCAATTCCTTCAACAATTCGGACTCGTTTCCTAGAGCATCCCTAAAAGGAGAACTGTTGCTCTCGACAAAAATTTCAATTGTGGTATAATTTTATAGAATATTGTTAAAGAGGATATTATGCGAATTTTTCAGATATTATTGATTATCGTTTCAGTTTTAATTGTCATTGCGGTCATGTTACAACCGCAAAAACAACAAGACGCTCTAAGCGCCCTTTCAGGCGGTGGCAGTGATTTATATAATTCCAAAAAATCGCGTGGCTTTGAAGCGTTTATGGAAAAAGTTACGTGGACTTTGGGTGCCATCTTCTTCATTTTGTCGATGATTTTAGTATATATGTCTTCTCATTAAATTTATTTTTAAAAAAGAAAGTTAACGGGAAGAAGGGAAGGGTGATTCAATTGAGTCGCCTTTTTCTTTACCCGAAGGTATTTATGAACGAAAAACAAGTATTAGATAAATTAAGAAAAATAGGCCCAGCGGCTGAAAATAGTGTTATTGACCTGAAAGATATCGGTTTGGACGGTCATGTGGAACAAAAAATTTTAAAGCGTTTGACGGTCCAAAGAAAGATTTACCTGTTAGACGAAAATCATTTAGTTCTTGCGGCGTTAGCTAATGATCTGCATGGGATCTTTAAGGGAACTGATAAAGGATTTGGTTTTGTTGATATAGAAAATATTGAATTATCAGTTTTTATTCCGCCAAACAAAACTCGTTTTGCTTTAAGTGGCGATGAAGTTTCGATTGTATTGACCAATACGGCTGATTTGGCTGCAAATCGCGGAGCAACCGGTTTTGTCGGTAGCATTATTCGTCGTAATAAAACTGAAATCATTGGAGAATATTTAGCAACCACTGATTCTAATCGTTTAGCGCAGGGATACGAGGGATATCTGCGTCCGCTTGATGGCAAGTTAAGTAAGATTCCACTTTATTTGAGAGATCCTAAACACGAGATTAAGCTCCATGATTTAGTGGTTGCTGAAATCACAGATTATCCAACACGTAAACACCCGGATTCTTTTACAGGTGCTATTAAGGAAGTTCTGGGAAATAAAGATGCTCCTGGTGTCGATACACTAAGTGTTTTAAAAGGTTACGACTTGCGCTTAGATTTTCCAGATGATGTATTAAGTCAGATTCAAAAAATTCCTGAGGAAGTTAGAAAAGAGGATTTCGAGGATCGCGCAGATTTAACTGCAGAGACTGTTGTTACAATTGATGGCGATGATTCCAAAGATTTCGATGATGCGGTTGGCTTAAAGCTTTTAGATAATGGGCACTACCTTTTAGGGGTACATATCGCAGATGTTGCGAGCTACGTTTTAGAAGGAAGTGCAATCGATCATGAGGCTTACGAGCGGGGGACTAGTACCTATTTAGTAGGTGAGGTAGTACCGATGCTGCCATTTAAGCTTTCAAATGGGATTTGTTCACTGAATCCTGATGTAGATCGCTTAACGATGACTTGCGAAATGGAAATAGATGGTGACGGTAAAGTTGTAAAGCATCGAATTTTTCCTTCGGTAATTCGTTCTAAGGGACGTTTAACTTATAATCTCGTCAATGCAACTTTTGAAGGCAAAAAAGTACCCGACATTTACGAGAATCTTCGTCCAATGCTTGAACAAATGCGTAATTTGCACTTAATTTTAAATGGAATGCGGATTAAACGAGGCGCGATTGAGTTTGAGGAAAGAGAACCTCAAATTGTTCTTGATCAAAACGGGCATCCGATCGATATAAGGATTAGAGAACGAAAAGATGCTGAAAAAATGATCGAATCATTTATGTTGGCAGCTAATGAAACTGTTGCCAAGGAATATTACGATCGGAAGTTACCGTTTATTTATCGGGTACATGAAGTGCCAGATGAAGAAAAAATTAGCGATTTTCTAAATTTTGCTAACACGTTAGGATTAAAACGCACCGCCGGTCTTGATCCAGAGTCGCCAAAAGTTATGCAATCTATTTTAGAGCAGGCAAAAGGGACAAATGATGAACAAATTGTAATTACTAAAATGCTTCGATCGATGAAGCAAGCTCATTATGCGCGGGAGCCTTTAGGACATTATGGGATTGGGGCCAAATATTACACGCATTTTACTTCGCCAATTAGACGCTACCCCGATTTGATTTCCCATCGTTTGATTCACCAATATTTGACTCAAAAAGACCATCTAGGTGAAGCAGCAAAAGACATTGCTGCTAAAATTGATTCCATTGCTGAGCAAGCATCAGTCCGTGAGCGAGTTTCAGTTGACGTCGAGCGGGATGTAATTGATTTAAAGAAGGCTGAATTTATGGCAGATAAGATTGGTCAGGTGTTCGATGGTGTGATTGGTTCAGCAGTTAGTTTCGGGCTTTTCATTAGTTTGCCAAACACGGTTGAAGGTTTGGTTCATATTTCAACGTTGAACGATGATTATTATAATTTCTCTGAGGATTTATTAGCGTTGGTTGGAGAAAAATCTCGTAAAATGTATCGAGTGGGTCAACCGGTAAGGGTGAAGTTGATTAATGTTAATGTTGATCTTCACCAAGTGGATTTTGAATTAACTAGTGATACTGAGGCGGTTTTAGCTCCAGAGTTTGAAGGAGTGAGTGATTTTACTCATTCAGAAGGTCGACATTTTGTAAAGAAAAATGAAAAAGAAAAATGATGAAAATGTTTTAGCAACTAACCGACAAGCTCGCCATAATTATGAAATTGAAGATACAATCGAAGCTGGAATAGAGCTACAGGGGACCGAAATTAAATCAGTTCGGGCCGGTAAGATTAATTTACGCGATGGTTATGTCTCAATTAAGAATGGTCAAGCAAATCTGAGCAACGTTCACATCAGTGAATATAAACAAGGAAATATTTATAATCATGATCCACTCAGAGTTCGGCGGCTTTTGCTCCACAAAAAAGAACTGAAGCGGCTTGCTAAAGAGGTTGATCAAGATGGGATGACGATTGTTCCTTTGAAGGTTTACTTAAAGCATGGATTTGCTAAGGTGTTGATCGGCGTTGCAAAAGGTAAAAAGAACTACGATAAACGAGAAAGTTTGAAACAAAAAGAACTTAAAAGGGAATTACAAAGAAACTTTAAGCTGAATCAATTTTGATCGGCTTTTTTGTTTAAATTTAAGTTGACATCATCCCCAAATTAAACTATCCTACCCATCGTGTGTCAAAAAATTTGGGGGGTTATTGATGTGTCATTGTGGGAGAAAGTTACCCAAAAAGGTGATGTAAAACAATATTTGAAAAAGGATTTAAAGCTTGAAAAAACTTTAGAGGCTAAAGATTTGTTGGCTTTAGGAATCGGAGCAGTCATCGGAACAGGAATTTTTATTCTCCCGGGAACAGTAGCAGCTACAGCTGCTGGACCAGGCGTGATCTTAAGTTTTCTGATTGCAGCGATTGTTTGTGCTTTATCGGCAATGTGTTATGCAGAATTTGCTTCGGCATTGCCAGTCGCTGGAAGTGCTTATTCATACGGCAATTTAATTTTTGGTCAGATCATTGGTTGGGTGATCGGTTGGGCTCTTATCTTAGAATATATGTTGGCTGTTGCGACAGTTTCAGTGAGCTTTTCTGCTTATTTTAGTGCTTTTCTAAAAGGGCTCAAAATTAATCTGCCTCAAGCAATTTCAGGCCCAATCAACCTTAAGCAGCATACCTATATTAATTTAGTTGCCGTTTTGATTGTTGTACTTATTACTATAATGCTCGCAAGAGGAATGCAGTCTTCAATGAAGATTAATGATTGGATGGTTGTGGTTAAGATTGCTATCATTTTGATTTTTGTGGCAGTGGGACTATTTTATGTTAATCCCAAAAATTGGAAGCCATTTTTGCCTTTTGGTCTTAAAGGAGTCAATGCTGGAGCTGCAACGGTATTTTTTGCTTATTTAGGATTCGATGCCGTTTCTTCTTCGGCGCCAGAAGTTAAAAATCCGCAAAAAAATATGCCGATTGGTATTATCGGTACGCTTTTGATTGCGACGATTTTATATATGGCTGTAGCTACAGTTTTAACCGGCATGATGCCTTTTTCTAAATTGAACGTGGCTGATCCTGCTGCTTTTGCACTTCAATATTATCAATTAAATTGGGTGGCAGGAATTATCTCATTAGGTGCACTTGCTGGCATGTTTACGATGATGGTGACGATGATTTATAGTAGTTCTCGGCTTGTTTATGCAATCAGCCGCGATGGGTTACTGCCTGGTTTTTTAGGTAAAATTAATGAATCTCATTTACCTAACAACAGTTTGATTGCCGTTGCAACTATTATTACTTTGTTGGCCGGTTTTGTTAATCTTAATCAATTAGCAGAATTAGTAAATGTTGGTACTTTAATTGCATTTTCATTTGTCTCGATCGGAATTATTCCTTTGAGGCATCACAAGGATTTGGTTAATGAAGGATTTAAGGTTCCATTTTATCCGATTTTACCAATCCTTTCATTTCTTTTATGCCTTGGTTTAATGACAAAATTGAGACCAATAACTTGGCTAGCAGCATTTATTTGGTTTGTGATCGGCTTAGTAATCTATTTCGGATATGGAATTAAGGAAAAATAATGAAAGGCGTTCGTTGTTAGGGTAAAAGGCGATTAAATTGATGTGAAGGAAAATTCTTAAGTTACAGATTTTAAGGATGATCAAAAAGCATAGTCTATGGAACAGCAGGATTTTCAATCACTGATTTGTTAGAAAATAGATTAAATTAAGCGATAAATTCTAACGGGTGTTTTTGGTGTCGGAAGTGACGTATTTAAAATTTTGTCGAAAATGAGCTTTCAGATGGACTAATGCGTTATGTGGGAGCATTCTTATCTGCAAAGTAGTGATCTTGGTAATTAAAATCAATTAAAAAAGGCTATTTTTTTAGCCTCCTACAGTAAATCTTTGATAAAGTAAAAATCGTCGTCTTCTTCAGTGTCAGTAACACTATAACCGTTAGGTTCCACTTGAAGAATTCTGGTTGAGCCATTAAATGATTCATCTTGGTTAATTAAAGACTGCAGTTTCGTCATTTTTTCTCTTGTTCCGTAAGTGACAATGGTTGGACCAGAACCAGAAAGGTAAGTACCATGAATTCCAATCGTATGGGCGATTTTTCTAATTTGGTCTAATTCAGGGACGAGTTCTTTTCTAAATGGTTCGTGCAATAAATCCATTTCCATCATTCTAAAAGCAGTTCGATAATCTCGATTGTAAAGAGCTGTAATTAACATAATTGATGCTGAATTAGTCCGAATTCCATTCCAAAAAGGAATCTGTTCTGGTAGGGCGTTACGTGAGACTTTAGTTGATAATTTGCGGTTTGGAATGAAAGCAAGGGCATTCCAAATGGGGGTAGGCAACTTTTCACAAATTAATTCTTCTCTTTTGTGAAAATACATTGCACTGATCAGTCCTCCATAAACGATTGGTGCTACATTATCAGGGTGACCTTCAATTGCAACAGCTTTTTTTAGGATCTCTTCGTTTGACAGTTCCATTTTATTAATTAAATTTGCTAATACAATTCCCGCAACCAAAGCGCTGGAGGATGATCCGAGCCCTCTAGCGACCGGAATGTCTGAATGGATAATAATGTGGTGGGGCGTAAGGTCTGGTGCGACTGATAAAGCAGTCTTGACAATATAATTGTGATGATCTGTGGGGATATAACGACCGTTATTATGTTCCACAATCCATTCATCGGTTTCTTCGCCGATTTCCACCGTCAAGTAAAGGTTCAGCGCAATTCCAAGAGTGTCAAAACCAGGACCAAGGTTTGAACTACAAGCAGGGACTTTTATTTTATACATAATCTCTTCATTTCCTAGTAATTAATTTTAGAAGTTATAGCAGAAAAAAGTTCTCTCGATATGTCAAAACCGTTACAAAAAGGAAATTAATGTTAATTTCCGTGGGTTCTAGCTTTTTTTTGGTAAACTGGGATCAGTAGGAAAAAGCCGAAGCAGAGATCCTACTAATACTTAAGTAAAATCAAAATGTTCGATGTCCTGATAAAAATTGAAATGAGTTTAATTTTGTGCCTAAACTAAAAGTAATAGTAAGGGGCTCGGGACATTTAAAAAACGTTCTCTTATATCGAGATGCCTTATTTATCTAATTTAACAAAAGAGTGAACAAAAAACAATAAGAATAAGCAGATTAATAAGTGTTTTTTAGTAGATTTAATGTGGGTAGATTATTCCAACGGGCTATTAACCGTGATATTATAATAGTCTGAGAAGTAAAAAGATATTTTAATGATTCATAACGAGGTGGCAGATGGCTAATTTTGATAGCACAATGCATTTTGAATTTCCAGAGAGTGATTCCAAAAATGTAAAGGAAACTCTAATTTCAGTTTATCAATCGCTGGAGGAAAAAGGGTATAACCCGATTAATCAGATTGTCGGATATCTTGAATCTGGCGATCCGGCCTATATCCCCCGGCATAATGATGCGCGAAACTTGATTCGTAAGCATGATCGAGACGAAATCATCGAAGAATTGGTTCGCAGTTATTTAAAGGATAACAATATTAAATGAAACGTTACATTGGGTTAGATCTGGGGACTAAAACTTTAGGGGTTGCTTATAGTGATTTAATGGGCATTACTGCTCAAAGTTTAGAGATTATTCCAATTGATACGGCTAACAATAATTTTGGGTTGAAGCGATTGCGAGCAATTGTTGAGGAGTACAAGGCAGATGAATTTGTTCTTGGATATCCAAAAAATATGAACAACACAATCGGAGCAAGAGCAAAAGCGACCGAAGATTTTAAGGTATTGCTGCAACAAAAGTTTGCGATGCCAGTTCATTTGATTGATGAACGTTTAACTACAGTAGCTGCTAGTCGGATTTTGGTCGAAAAAGCTGATGTATCAAGAAAAAAGCAAAAGAAAGCAATTGATAAATTAGCAGCTTCATTTATTTTACAAACTTACTTAGATAGGAAGTCTTTTTAGTTATGACAGATGATAAAAATTTTCAAGATCTTGGAGCAAATTTACCAGAAAATGACGAAGATTTTCGTAAAATTGTTTTAGTTGATGACAAAGGAAATACATACGATTACACGGTGTTATTTACTTTTGATTCAGAGGATTACGACAAATCTTACGTTATTATTTATCCAACAAGTGAAGATGAGAGTGAGATTCTTAATCTCGAAGCATATTCTTATACCCTTGACCCAAATGGTAGCGGAACTTTCGGCGATTTGAAGGCTGTTGAGGATGAAAAAGAACTTGATATGGTTGAAGAAGTTCTTAATACTTTTTGGGATGAAAATGGTAACGATGAAGGCGATAGTTAAACGGTGTTTAGTTTTTTAATTTGTGGTTGGATTGCGTATTCGATTTATTTTTCAGTTAAAAGAGGATTTAAGCTTGAAACAATTATGTTTGCTGGATACGTAATTTCGGGAATTGCAGCGATTTTTTTTGCGCGGCTTTTTTGGCGAGTTTTTTCACTTTATGTCCCTTATTCGTCAGTTATCAATGAAAAACCACTTTATTTTTACTCGAAAGTCAATGTTTTCGACGTCGAAGAATCGTTTTATAGAATTGTAACATTTATGATTTTTTATTTTTTGTTTTGCCTCTTAATGCGTTTTGTTGAAGTGTTTATTAAGAAGCTTCAGTTTTCTGAAACTCCCACTAATCTGAAAGTTGTGACAGGAGTACTAGGATTTATGACGGGTACATTTAGTCTTTATTTAATTTTTAGTGCTTTAGCAATGGTTCCGCTTAGTGGACTTCAAAATACGCTGACCCATTCTTTTTTAGTAAATGGTTTAATTAAAGGGCCATTTGGCTGGATTTTTAACCAGCTGTGGTTGTGATTTCAGGAGAAAAGTTGAATACAAAAGTTTTAGAAATATTAGAATTTCCGAAGATAAAAGCCGCAATTGCGGCTTTTACTGTTACAGAACAAGGTCGTTCTAAGGTTGAGCGTTTAATTCCGCAAAAAAATCGTCAAATTGTTGAAGCTTCAATCGCTCAAACAACTGACGCTGTAAATGTTTTGCGGCTCTTTGGCGGCTTTCCAATCGCCGAGGTTGCAGATATTATGCCGATTATGGCACGACTTAGAAAACATGCGATTATTTCAGGGATGGAATTAAGTCAAATCCTCTTAATTTTTAGAATTAGCGACAATTTAAGACAGTTTAACGAAACTTTGGATGAAAGGGCAATTGAACTACTTTTTTTTAAAGAAAAGTTAGCAGAAGTTGAGATTGACGAGGAATTATATGCCCGCTTGAAGCGATCGGTTGATGAAGATGGTAATATCCTTGATCGAGCTAGTGGTGAATTAATGCAGATCAGAAAAAGAATTGTTAGTCTTCAAAACGAACAGAAAAAAAGACTCGATCACATTGTTCACGGGCCGGAAGCAAAATATCTAAGTGAATCACTTGTGACTGTTAGAAATGGGCGCCAAGTGATTCCAGTCAAAGCCGAACATAAAGCACATTTTGGCGGAATAGTTCACGATCAAAGCGCAACAGGGCAAACGCTTTTTATTGAACCGCAAGTCGTTTTGAATTTAAATAATGAACTTCAGTTAGTAATCCACCAGGAAAAAGAAGAAATTCAGAAAATTTTGAGTGAAATATCAACTGAACTTTTAGAAAATATTGAAGCGATTACTGATAACGCCCGTTTGATTTATGACTTGGATTTTGCGGAAGCTAAGGCCAAGTATGCTAAGGAAATCAACGCAACTTTACCGCTTATTTCTACCAAACAGGAAATTAAACTTAAATTGGCATTTCACCCGCTGATTGATCTTCAAAAAGTGGTCAAAAACGACTTTCGGTTGGGCGGAATTCATCGTCAAATGGTAATTACTGGTCCGAATACCGGTGGAAAAACTATTACTTTAAAAACGGTCGGATTGACCCAAATAATGGGACAGGCTGGTTTATATATTCCGGCTGCTGAAGAAAGCCAGATTGCAATTTTTTCTGATATTTTAGCTGATATTGGAGATGAGCAGTCGATTGAACAGAATCTTTCCACTTTTTCCTCTCATATGAAAAATATTGTCAATATTTTGCAGTCAAGCGATCAAGATTCCCTATTGCTTTTTGACGAAATTGGCGCAGGAACTGACCCAGAAGAAGGGGCGAGCATTGCAATTAGCATCTTAAATCATTTAAAAACTCAAGGTTGTTGCGTTCTTGCAACTACGCATTATCCTGAATTAAAGCTCTATGCCTACAATACGCCAGAGGTTGAGAATGCAAGCATGGAATTTAGTCTTGAATCTTTGTCACCAACTTATCATTTACTGATCGGGGTTCCGGGACATTCTAATGCTTTTGCAATTTCAAGACGACTGGGACTTTCAGAAGACATTGTTAAGAATGCTGAGCAATTGATGGACAATGACACAGTCGGTATTAACGAAATGTTAGACCATTTAGAAAATGATCGGAAGGAACTGGCGGCAAACAATGAAGCGGTCAAGGAAGAAAAAGAACGTCTAGCTGAACTTAAAGCCCAGCTAGCTTTAAAAAACGAGGAATTAGCTAATAATCGAGAGCATTTAATCCAACAAGCAAAAAAAGAGGCTGAAAGTATTGTGGCCCAGACTGAGCGAGAAAGTCAGCAAATTATTGAAAGTTTGCGCAATCAGAAAAATGGAGAACCGGTTAAAGATAACGTTATTATTGAGGCTAAAACTCAGTTAAAATCCCTCCATCAAAAAAATCTTACGAAAAATCGGGTGCTGAAAAAAGCTCATGCTGCCAAGACCTTGCAGCCAGGAGATACAGTTTATTTGACGAGTTATGAGCAACGAGGTGTTTTGTTGCAGAAAATGGGCAGTAATGCTTGGCAAGTACAGGTCGGCTCAATCAAGATGACAGTGTCTTCTGATCAATTAGAAAAAGTTCAGGCTGCCAAGAGCTCACCACCGGTCATAAAAACAAAAGTAAAAGCTAATGTAAAACGGACTAATGAAATGCCAAGCGGGAGGCTCGATTTGCGGGGTAAACGTTATGAAGAAGCAGTTTGTGAATTAGATCATTTTATTGATGCATCGTTATTAGCAAATTATCCTTCGGCGATTATTATTCATGGATTTGGAACGGGGACGATTCGTAATCTAGTTCAAGATACGTTAAGGAATAATCCGCGCGTGACAGATTTTTATTTTGCACCTGCTAATGAAGGTGGCAATGGCGCCACAATTGTTAATTTTCAATAAAAATTAAATTATTTTGCGATTTTTTTAGCTAAATCGAAATTTTCGCGTATTTATCTAAGTGTAGGGCAGAAAAATCTGTCTAACATTTAAAAAATAAGGAGACTAGCTATGCAAAATAATATGAAAAGACAATTAAGTGACAGGCAGTTCAAAAGTGCTTTTGCAAATCCTGAAAAAAGCAATATTTTAATAAACCTCATTCATGATTTCTTGGACTTAGAAATTGAAGAAGTTGAATATTTATATCCAGAGGAATTACATAAGGTTCAGCTTTATAAATCACAGGTGAGGGTTTTAGCAAAATTAAAAGATGGCTCTGAGGTTCACGTGATGGTTGAAATGCGACGGGATAACGATTTTGTTAGACGGTCACTTCGAGGCATAACTGAAGAATTACTTAGTGAGGCCTTGCGGGCAAGGTCTGATCAACCGTTTTATGTTATTGAAATTGACTATTTTAAAATTTTTGACGATGATAGTTACTTACGCTATCTTGTTTATACCGAGCAGGATCAAAAGGAACCGAAATATCTTGAAAAGTCTTCAACTGAAGATAATATTTTCATGAAAGCAGCTGTTTTACAAGTAATTTAAGATCAAAAAAGACAAAATCATTCAATTAGATTTTGCCTTTTTTTTGCAAATGAAGTCAAGAATTTTGAACATTGCTTCTTGATTAGCCGCGGGTATCGCATTTTCTAAAACTTCTTTAGGATTTTGATTTAAAACCGATCCAGTCAGGTACGCGGCATCATTGACGACGATTTCATTAACATTTTCTTTAAGAGGTTCAAGATGAAATTGAAGACCAACAATGTTAGACGGAAGAATAAATCCCTGATTTGTGACGTGTTCACTTGAATAAAGGAGTTTTGCTGCCCTTGGAATTTCAAACATTTCTTCGTGCCAATGCAAAACATTTAATTGTTCAGGAAGTCCCGGGATTAAATTGCTCATTAAATTAACAGGAGCCCAGCCGACCTCTTTAACTGGAGCCTTTAGAACTCGATACCCCAAAGTTTTGACAATCTGTTGAGCCCCAAAGCAAACACCAAAAATCGGTTTATTAGCTGCAATTAACTCTTTAATTAAGGTTCTCTCTTTTTCGATCCAAGGTTCGCGATCGTTTGGACTCATCGGACTGCCAAGAATTACCAAAAAATCAGTTTCCTTAGCTTCTGGTAAAATGCCAAATTGTGCCGGATGGTAAACATAGAAATCATAATGGTGCATCTGAGCCCATTTTTGAATTGAACCAGGTCCTTCGTTGGGGGCATGTTGTAAAACATTTATAATCATAGTAATCCAACGCGTTTAAAAATATCGTCTACATGTTTGAGATGATAATGATAATCAAATGCTTCGTCAATTTCAGTGGGAGTTAAAGTTGACTTGATAGTTGGATTATTTTCTACGAGGGGCTTAAATTGGAGACCCTCGTCCCACGCACGGGCAGTTAAAGGCTGAATTAGATCATAAGCCCTTTCGCGAGTTAATCCAGCATCAATTAATTTTAATAAGATGCGCTGACTATAAATTAAACCGTAAGTTAAGTTCATATTTTCTTTCATGCGCTTAGGAAAAACAGTGAGGTTAGCTAGGATTTTCGTAAAACGTTGCAACATGTAATCCAACAAACCAGTAGCATCCGGGAGCATAATTCGTTCAGCCGAAGAATGAGAAATGTCACGTTCGTGCCACAAGATGACGTCCTCATAAGAAGGAGTCACATAGCCGCGCAGAATTCTTGCAAGGCCACAAATATTCTCGCAGCCGATCGGATTACGCTTATGGGGCATTGCTGACGATCCTTTTTGTCCTTTTTGAAAAAATTCTTCAACTTCATGGATTTCTGAACGTTGAAGGGAACGAATTTCGGTGGCAAATTCCTCAAGACTGGTACCAATTAAAGCTAAAGTAGCTAGATAATCAGCATGTAAATCGCGCGGCAGGACTTGGCTGGATATTTCGGCGGGGTGAAGGCCTAATTGCTTACAAACGAATTCTTCGACAAAAGGAGGGACGTTGGCAAAAGTTCCAACCGCTCCGCTAATTTTTCCTGCTTCAACCTCAGAGGCGGCAGTTTCAAATCGTTTGAGGTTGCGTTTGGTCTCTGAGTACCAACGAGCTAGTTTAAGCCCAAAAGTTGTTGGCTCGGCTTGAACGCCATGAGTGCGGCCAATCATGACCGTATCTTTGTATTTCAGGGCTTGTTCTTTAATCACCGCTAAGAGATTATTCAGATCTTGTCTCAAAAGCGAATTGGCTTGTTTGAGCCGGTAACCTTGAGCTGTGTCTACAACGTCAGTGCTGGTAACGCCGTAGTGGATCCATTTACTAACCGGTCCAAGCGATTCAGAAACATTTCGGGTAAAAGCAACAACGTCGTGATGAGTAATATTTTCAATTTCGGCGATTCGATCTTCGTCAAATTTAGCATTCTTTTTAATTTCTTCAACGTCGACTGCCGGAATTTCTCCTAATTCTGCCCAAGCTTCATCGACTGCAATTTCGACTGCAAGCCATGACTTGTATTGATTGTGTTTTGACCAAACTTGCGCCATTTCAGGGCGGGTATATCGTTCAAGCATTTTTGACCTCGTTTTCTTTGATGATAAAACCATACCACATTTTATTCAATGATTTGCATTTTCTTGCTTGAAATTTTCGAGGCAAATTGATATATTAGGGTCTGTCAGTAAAATTTTTTACGAGGTGAGAAAATGTCATCAATTGCTGTTGTTGGAAGTCAGTGGGGAGACGAAGGTAAGGGTAAAATTACCGATTTTTTGAGTTACGATGCAGACGTAGTCGCCCGTTATCAAGGGGGAGATAATGCAGGTCATACGATTGTTTTTGAAGGGGATACCTATAAACTACGCCTGATTCCGTCAGGCATTTTTTATTCAAAAAAAACAAGCGTGATCGGCAACGGTGTGGTTTTGAACCCGAAATCCTTGGTAAATGAATTAAAATATCTGCATGAACGAGGCGTTTCGACTGATAATTTAAAAATTTCAAATCGGGCACATGTGATTTTGCCTTATCATATTTTGTTGGATCAACTACAAGAGGCAGCTAAAGAAAATAAAATTGGCACGACTAATAAAGGAATTGGACCGGCCTATATGGATAAAGCGGAGCGCGTTGGGATTCGTGTTGCTGATCTGTTAGAAAGCGATACCTTTGAAGGCAAGCTGCGCCAAAATTTAGCTGAGAAAAATCGTTTATTTACCAAAATGTATGATCACGAGCCTTTAAACTTTGATGATATATTTGAAGAATATTATGAATACGGTCAAACTTTAAAAACTTATGTGACTGATACTTCGGTTGTGATCAATGATGCCTTGGATCAAAACAAGCACGTATTGTTTGAAGGTGCGCAGGGAGTGATGCTTGATATTGATCACGGGACTTATCCGTTTGTAACTTCTTCCAATCCAGTCGCAGGTGGCGTCACAACTGGTAATGGAGTAGGACCAAGCCGTATCAATGAGGTAATTGGGGTCTGTAAAGCTTATACCTCTAGAGTAGGCGAAGGACCGTTTCCGACTGAATTGAATAATGAAGTGGGAGATTTTATTCGCGAAGCTGGGCATGAGTACGGGACTGTAACGAAGCGACCACGGCGCATTGGTTGGTTTGATAGTGTTGTGATGCGCCATGCTAAGCGGGTTTCGGGAATTACTGCGCTTTCTTTAAATTGCCTTGATGTTTTGACGGGCTTAAAGACGCTCAAAATTGCCACCGCTTATGAATTAAACGGTGAAACGATTTATCACTATCCAGCAAGTTTTAAAGAAATTGAACACAGTCATCCGATCTATGAAGAGTTTCCGGGTTGGGACGAAGATATAACAGAAGTTAAGAAATTTAGCGATCTTCCAATAAATGCTCAAAATTATGTTAAAAGGCTGATTGAGCTCGTGGGAGTCAAACTCGCAACTTTTTCGGTTGGTCCTGACCGTGAACAAACTAATGTATTAATTGATCCTTGGAATAAGGCGTAAAGGAGAAACTATGATGATTCCCACTGAAGTATTCGATTATGAAGATATTCAACTTGTCCCTAATAAATGTATAATTGAAAGCCGGAGTGAAGCTGATACTACTGTTGAGTTTGGACCACGAACTTTTAAAATTCCGGTAGTTCCCGCAAACATGGAGACGGTCCTTAATGAGTCACTTGCAGTTTGGCTGGCTGAAAATGGATATTTTTACATTATGCATCGTTTTAAGCCGGAGAAGCGCCACGATTTTATTAAGAAAATGCACGAAAAAAATCTTTTTGCTTCAATTAGTGTGGGCGTTAAAGAAAATGAACACGATTTTATTGATGAGCTATCAAATTCTAAAGATGTGCCAGAGTACGTCACCATTGATATTGCTCACGGTCATTCTGATTCTGTAATTAGAATGATTAAGCACTTAAAAAAGTCATTACCAGATAGTTTCGTTATTGCAGGCAACGTTGGAACTCCAGAAGCAGTAAGGGAATTAGAAAATGAAGGAGCTGATGCAACTAAAGTTGGGATTGGACCTGGTAAAGCTTGCATCACTAAGCTAAAAACTGGTTTTGGCACAGGGGGCTGGCAGCTAGCGGCAGTTCGTTTGTGCTCAAAGGCTGCCCAGAAGCCGATTATTGCTGATGGTGGGATTCGATACAACGGAGATATTGCCAAGTCAATTCGCTTTGGAGCAGCAATGGTGATGGTTGGTTCGCTGTTAGCTGGTCACGATGAATCGCCTGGAGATAAAATCATGATTGATGGCAAAACTTACAAGCAGTATTGGGGTTCGGCCTCCGAAAAGCAAAAAGGTGCCTATCGCAACGTTGAAGGTAAGCAGATGTTGGTTCCTTATCGCGGTGCTATTGCTGATACACTGCAAGAGATTAGGCAGGATTTACAGTCATCGATTTCTTATGCTGGTGGACGCAAATTAAATGATATTCGCTATGTTGATTACGTGGTGGTCAAGAATTCGGTAATGAACGGGGATAACTATTAATGCAAAATGACGAAAAGGATTGGATTGTTCGCCAGGTCAAATCATTTGCTCAAGGATTAGGGTATCTATTGGGACATGGCAAGAGTAATCCCGGCTCTGAAATTGTCTTTCCTAAAGAATATTCTGCTCCTTTACCGCATCAAAAGGATTTGCAAAAATTGATTGACCAGAGACAATACCAGCAATCGGTGACGGAGTTTAAAGGATTACGCTACGCAATGGAAGAGGAGTTGTATCTCAAATTGGGAAATTGGCTCTATTCTAACTTATCTCGCTTAGACGAGGATCAATTGCAAGCAGGACATTTTTCTAAAGCGCAAATTGACGCTGAGGTTGAAGAATTATCGCAAATATCATTAGATTTATAGATCGTAAGGAAATTACGGTCTTTTTTATTGATTTGCGTTAAAATATAGTCAAAACAAACAACGGGAGTTGTGAATGGATAATTTGATCTCGACTTTTAATTTGCACCGCGGAGAGCTTGTAACCGCTTTGTGGCAGCATCTAAATATTTCACTGATTTCGCTTTTAATCGCAATTGTGATTGCCGTACCGCTAGCAATCGTGGTGGTCAATCATCAAAAAATTGCTAATTTTCTTTTGCAGGTGACCGGAGTCTTTCAAACGATTCCATCGCTTGCTTTATTAGGACTGCTAATTCCGTTTGTCGGGATTGGCAATACTCCAGCGATAATTGCTCTTGTGATTTACGCATTGTTGCCAATTTTTCAAAATACTTATCTGGGTTTAACCTCGATTGATCCAATTCTTTTAGAAGCGGCAGACGCTTTTGGCATGTCCCGGTGGCGCCGGTTGTTTAAAGTCGAGTTACCACTTTCAAGGTCCGCGATAATTTCTGGCATTAGAACGGCCTTAGTGATGATTATTGGAACAGCAACGCTCGCAGCGCTGATTGGAGCTGGCGGTCTTGGGACTTTAATCTTGCTGGGCATTGATCGCAATGATATGGCTCTGACCCTGATTGGTGCCATCGCAGCAGCACTTCTTACCATTATTTTTAGTGCAATTATTCGTCTTTTACAAAAGGTGCGCTTTCGTTATACCATAGGAGTTTTCGTGGCGATAGCGGCAATTTTTGTTGGTAGCAATGTTTATCAAAGTGTGATCTCAAATGAAGTTCGAGTAGTGATTGCCGGTAAATTGGGAAGTGAACCGGAAATTTTGATTAATATGTATAAAGATCTGATTGAGGATGAAAATCCGCATGTTAAAGTGGAACTAAAGCCTAACTTTGGGCAAACTAGTTTTCTTTTTAATGCTTTGAAGTCTGAGCAGATTGATCTTTATCCGGAATTTTCAGGTACAGTGACCGAAAGTTTGGTTAAGGTCAAAAAAGGGATTCTGGCGAAATCAGCCTCGGCCGAAGAAATTTACCAAGTTGCCAAAAGAAATTTGGAAGATCAATTTAAAATGACTTACCTGGCTCCGATGAAGTATAACAATACTTACGCTTTGGTGGTTAAAGAACAATTTGCCAAAGAACACCATTTAAAAAAGATCAGCGACTTGGGTCAAGTTTCAACTCAACTAAATGGCGGTTTCGATTTGGAATTTTTGAATCGAGCTGACGGTTTTGCGGGCTTAAAAAAAGATTATCACTTTTCTTTTCCAACTCAGTCGCTCGATGCATCGCTGAGGTATCTCGCTTTAAATAAAGGGAAAGTTAACATCACTAATGGCTATACTACCGATCCACAAATCGTCGCTTACAAGCTACGAGTTTTAGACGATGACCAACACTTTTTTGCAATTTATCAAGGAGCCCCTTTAATGAACGATAAATTTGCAAAAAAGAATCCGAAGGTGGTTAAAAGTTTAAATAAACTTCAAGGACGAATCACAAATGAGGAAATGCAGGAGATGAATCGCCAAGTTAATTTTGAAAAGAAGTCAGCAGCTAGCGTGGCTCGTAGTTATCTAGTCAAACATCACTTACTAAAGGAAGCCAAATAATGACGCAAACGATGATTGAATTTCAGAATGTTAATAAAATCTATGATGACACCACAGTGGTTAAAGACCTGAATCTCAAGATTAAGCAAGGAGAATTTTTTGTCTTGGTCGGCACTTCGGGGAGCGGCAAAACAACGACTTTGAAAATGATCAATCATTTGATCGCTCCAACAAGTGGGGAAGTGATTGTCAATAATCAAAATTTACAGCAAACCAATATTCGCAAGCTGCGGCTTGATATTGGTTATGTTTTACAAGAGAGTGCCTTGTTTCCAAATTTAACAGTGGAGCAAAACATTGCCTTGATTCCCGAAATGAAGAAATGGTCAAAAAACCAAATTCATGAGCGAGTTGCTCAGTTGTTAGAAGACGTTGACCTAAATCCAAGTGAATATCGTAATCGTTATCCAAGGGATCTTTCGGGAGGAGAACAGCAAAGAATTGGGATTTTGCGAGCGATCGCAGTCAATCCGCCGCTGGTGTTGATGGATGAACCGTTTAGCGCGCTTGATCCAATTGTGCGCACCCAGTTACAGGATTTGGTCTTAAAAATCCATCAAAATACGAAAACTACGGTCGTCTTTGTGACCCATGACATGAATGAAGGATTGCGCTTGGGGGAACGAATTGCCATTATGCGCTCAGGAGTGATTCAGCAAGTTGCTACGCCCGAAGAAATCACAACTAATCCCGCTAATGAGTTCGTGTCATCGTTTTTTGCGGGGTCCGAGCTCCAGCAAAATCCACTTAAGTGGCCCGTGATGCGGATTCCAAAAGATTACTTTGTGTCAGCTAATTCGAATAAATCGAATCTCTCGCCTTTTCAGTCGATTGGGACGATTTTGTCGCTGTTAGCTGAACAAGAAGCGATCACAGTGGATAAGATGGGGCAGATAAGTCGCGCAAATGTCTTAAAATTTTTAGCCCAACAAGGGTAAAGGAGTTATGATGCAAAAAGTTGATACTTTAATAATTGGTAGTGGACCTGGTGCTTTAGCGGCTGCTTATAAGTTAGCGACAGAGCAGTCAGTTTTGGTTTGTGAAGATGATTTATGGGGCGGGACTTGCCCTAATCGTGGTTGTGACCCGAAGAAAATGCTTTATGCGGGGGCGGAAATCTATGCTCAGGCGCAACGATTTCAAAATAGTGGCCTGAAAGGTAATTTGGAAGTTGATTGGCCCGCGTTAATGGCTTTTAAAGAAACCTACACCAAAAATGTTCCAAGCCAAACTAAATCAGGACTTGAAACTAATCAGATCGAAACGGTGCAAGGAACAGCTCAATTTCAAGCTGCTAACCAAGTTAAAATCAATGAGGAATTATATGAAGCAAAAAATATAATTATTGCAACTGGCCAAAGGCCCCGCTCATTACAAATTCCCGGAGCCAAATACGCTTATACCAGTAATGAATTTCTTTCTTTAGCCAAGATGCCAAAACATGTAACCGTGATTGGAGCTGGCTACATTGCCCTTGAACTGAGTAACTTGGCGCGCTGTGCGGGAGCTGAGGTGGATGTAATTCAACATAATGATCATCCTTTAAAGGCTTTTCCTGCCGAGTTAGCGTCGGATTTAGTAAAAAATATGCAGCAAACAGGAGTCAATTTCTATTTTAATGAAGAAATTCAAGCGATTAGAAAAGTTGGCGCAAGTTTTGAAGTTGCAACGAATACGCAGACAATTCAAACTAATTGGATTTTAAACGCCACCGGTCGCGTGCCAAATGTCGAAAAATTAAATCTTGAGGCTGCTGGTATTAAATCTTCCCCTGCCGGAATTGAGGTTAACGATCACTTAGAAACAAGCTGCGCTAGTGTTTACGCAATCGGCGATTGTTTAGCTAAGAAATTGCCTAAATTAACACCAGTCGCTGAATTTGAAGGCAATTACGTTGCTAGTAATATTTTGGCGCCCAAGCCCCCAATTCGTTATCCTTCAATTCCAACGGTGGTCTTTTCTTCTTTGAAGTTAGCGCAAGTTGGATTTGAGAGTTTAGATCCTCAAAACGCATATGAAACTAAAATAACCGATGTGACAAATTGGTATAACTATCGGCGAGTTCAAGAACCAGGGGCGAAAGTTATGACCGTGATTGACCGCTCAACAGGAAATTTGGTTGCAGGGGCGATTTTATCAAGTTCTGCCGATGATTTGATCAATCAATTTGCACTTTTAATTAATCATAAAATTTCAGCAGAAGACGTGGCTAAGACGATCTTTGCGTATCCGAGCATCTCTGCTGACCTCAATTACCTTTATTAAGTAGTATAATGATAGTTGATAAGTTCTTTGATCTAAGATATAATTTAATTACTTTTAGTAAGTAGAAGGAGGCTTCGAAATGGTTACTGAAATAACAGATGCAAATTTTAATGATGAAACGAACAGTGGGGTAGTATTAACTGACTTTTGGGCAACTTGGTGTGGACCTTGCCGGATGCAATCGCCAGTGATTGATGATTTGGCATCGGAACGTGATGATGTTAAATTCACGAAGATGGACATTGATCAAAATCCTGAAACTCCGAAGGAATTTGGGATTCAAGCAATTCCGACCTTGTTAATCAAGAAGGACGGGGAAATCAAAGAACGGATCGTGGGTTTCCATCCGAAAGAACAATTAGCTGAGATTTTAGATAAATATACGAAATGATGAAAAGCTGATGAAATTGGAATCAAATTGATTTCGATTCTCGTCAGCTTTTTTACTATTCACGTCAAAAACTGACTGTTCACGTCACGGGTAACAAAAAACGCTTTCAACCTGCTACAATATGTTTATGTATTGATGCATAAGAGATTTTTATTTATGTCTTGATTCAAAAAATAAATGTGTTTACGAGTTTGTGAATGATATTTATAAACTCAAAAACAATGAAGGAAAAAATGACTTTAAATAAAGTTAAAAAAGCGCTTCTAACGGCAGTTGCCTTAGGAGCAGTTATTGGCCCAGTTACAACTGTGGCAGCTTATCAGGTTGAAGAGCGCCCCACTTATGCATCAGTATGGTGGTACGGTCATAATGATAAAGAGGGGGCCTACTCGGCTTACTACCATCAGAGTCAACACCACAGTGCCACTGTGAGAAGTAGATGGTTTAAAGAGAAATATAAAAAAGGTTTTGCTAGCCCAGCTCAGATGGCTTACGCCAATATTTGGACACTTTGGGGAGAACCAGCTGCTTTCTGGTATGATTACTACTGATAATTAATTATAAATATATATAAACACTAATTAGTTCGATAACACTAATTAGTGTTTTGTTGTATAAAAAGGATTATAAATGAAAAAAATATTTCTTGTTTTTTCCTCTGCAGTGGTCCTCCTCTTCTTGGCGTTTTCTTTGCAACAAAAGAAGGAACACTTAAATTCTGTCAGTTATCCTTCAGTGGATATTATCAATCCTGATCCTAAAAAAGAACAAGTCGATCGAGCTAAATTCGAACGAGAGCTTAACGAATTTGCCAGCGTTCATCACATTTTAATTGCTAAAGGTGTTCTTGTCGGGTCGAAAACCGAAGCAGATTTATATACTTATATGACCTACGGTGAAGGGAAGATACCCCAAGAACTCAAGCAAGCAAATAAATCAGATGCTAAAGCCAGTGATGTTACCAGTGGCTACTTAATTGTAAGGGGAAATCTTGATTCACAACTTCTGGTCAATAAATTTAGAGAACTTGGCTATAATGCCGTTTCTTTTGAAAAAATATCTTTTTTGCGAAGTTTTATTGTTCTGTTAAACGAAACTGCCGTCCTTTGCGTTTTGATCTTTTTGTTAACTTTTTCTGGATTGTCCTTAATTTACCGGATCAAAGACCTTCGCTTTGCGGGAATTCGCTTGGTTGCGGGAGAATCACTATTAACAGTGACCCTGCGCCCAGTGATTGCTGACTTCAAGACGATTACTTTAATTAATGGTGGCATGTGGCTAGTCGGACTGCTTGTTCTTGGGTTTAATCATAGTCTCCAATTTAATTTTGCCTTGCTTTTGGCGTTTGGGGCCATTCTCTATGCGGCGTTACTACTTTTCATTTCCCTAGCGTTCAGTATAATTTATTTATTTAGTCTTCATAACAGCAAATTAATGTCCTTAATTAACGGGCGCTTGCCGTTGAAGCGGATCCTAGGGGTTATGTTGTTAGCTCAATTTATAGCGATTGTGACCGTGGGATTCACGGTAAAACAATTTAGTACCGATTATGCATCCTACGAGGAAATGAATCAAGCCCAAAATAAATGGCAGGCGGCAAAAGATCGCTATCTCACGACCTATTCTTGGGCTGCGGGCGGAGTTAAAAAGACAGAGGCTGATAAAACGGATCAACTTTGTTACGATTTCTTAAACGAAGCGGTTAACCAGCAGGATGCCTTATTGTGTGAGAATCGTAATACCAAAAATCTTCCTTCTTTTCTAAGGGACAAGGTCGACGCAGCTGAATATGGTCCTGACGGGAATGCGATTTATGTGACACCCAACTATTTAATTAAACAAAATGTTGAAATTAGTTCAGAATTAAAAGAGCGTCTTCAACATCTAAAGCCAGGGGAGTTCGGGTTACTTTTTCCAGAAAAGTTGAAGGGACAAGAACAAGAATTAACTCAGGCATTCCTTAAATCTTGGAACAGTTTATTTGATGAATCAAAGTATCAAGGAAGTTCTTTTGAAGTTGTAAAAGGCTATTTAGCTAATAACCAGAAACGTTTTTACTATAATTCTGGCTTAGATTCAATGACGACCACACAGTTTATTAAAGATCCCATTATTGTTGTTTGGACTCCAACGTCTACACGTAGTACCCCAGGATCTAATATGTACTGGGCAGCGACCCTTAGTAGCAGAATTGCCTTTAAGGACTACGATTCAACTATTAAATTACTTAAAAAGTACAAATTATATAAGTACATGGGATTAGTGGAGAGCGGATTAGCTAGATATCAGCGGACCAGTAATGAGCTAAAAACTCGTTTAATTTCTTTACTAATTGGTTCAGCTTTAAGTATCGTAACTTCAATTTTCATGTTTACGTTAATGAATCTTCTATACTTTGAAGAATTCCGGCGGGAAATTTTTATTAAGCGAATTGCGGGGCTTAGTTTTACTGAGATTCACTTCAATTATCTGCTTGCTCAACTGGCGACTCTTATGGTTGCCTCGATTGCCGGATTCTGGCTGACAAAAGACTTGGCAATAATTACCGGGACAACAGTTCTGTTCCTTGGAATTGGCGCAGTTCTAACTTATCGTCAGTTCAAGCATGAAGAT
This sequence comes from Xylocopilactobacillus apicola, assembly GCF_033095985.1. Classification (NCBI taxonomy): domain Bacteria; kingdom Bacillati; phylum Bacillota; class Bacilli; order Lactobacillales; family Lactobacillaceae; genus Xylocopilactobacillus; species Xylocopilactobacillus apicola. Next base: position 1,246,713 of record NZ_AP026802.1, on the reverse strand, counting down.
GAAATTGCCGCGACTGTAATGAAAGGACAATAATAATGCTGAAAACAGAAAATCTTACTAAGAAGTTCTCCGAAAGAACGTTGTTTGACCATGTAAATCTAGAATTCGATGCGGGCAAGGCTTACGCTTTAATTGGTCGTAGTGGGAGCGGGAAGACGACGTTACTAAATATTCTCGGCCACCTTGATAAACCTGACGAAGGTGATGTTCTTTATGAAGGGAAGAGTATCTTTAAGATCAAACCTCAGAAATTTTTCCGTAATGATTTGGGATATTTGTTTCAAAATTTCGGCTTGCTTGATTCCCAAACGATTTCGGACAATCTGGATTTAGGTCTCGTCGGCAAGAAGCTTGAACCTAGCGAGAAGAAAAAGAAGAAGCTGGCAGCTTTAGCGCAAGTTAATCTGGACTATCTCGATCTCGACCAGAAAATTTATGAAATTTCCGGGGGTGAGGCGCAGCGGGTTGCGTTAGCTAAGGTCATCTTAAAAGATCCGCCTTTGATCATGGCTGATGAACCAACGGCAGCACTTGACCCGACTAATGGGGACGAAGTAATGAAGCTGTTGTTGTCATTAAAGAACGATCATCGAACGATTATTGTTGCCACGCACAATAGTGCCATTTGGCAGCAAGCAGATGAGATCATTGATCTTGCAACCCTGTAGTTTTTAAGTTATCCTTCATTTAAACAGGATTGGAATTCATAATGGACATAAACGTTTTTATTTTTGCTAGAAGCGCTGGACTGATAAGTATGCTTAAAGAAGCGATCGACGATCTTCGTAGCTCTATTACAATTGTTCAAGCGACGCATTCGCCTCGAAAAATATTGGACAATATTAATCCGAACGAGACTAATATTTATTTTGTGGAGGTTGGATTACCGGTTCAAAATCATACAGGAATTAAACTTGCACGAGAAATTCAAGCTAAAGATTTGAATGGTCGTTTAATTTTGCTTGCTTCCCAGCTTGAATCAGTGATTCGAGCCATTTCACACAAACTTCAATTCACTAATATAATCGATAAAGTTAAAGAATTGCATGAAATAAAATTTCGCTTGAAGTCGATTTTGAAAGATTTTCTGATTAAACCTCAGATCTTAATTGATGGTAAATCTGTTTGTTGTGATGATTTGATTTGTCTGGAAGTCCATGATCATGAACTCAGAGCAGTGACCAAGTTTGAAACTTTCAAAGTGCGCGGAAGTCTGGCTAGTTATGAGAAACGTTTACCTGATTATTTCTTTCGCTGCAATCGTTATCTCGTTGTTAATTTGAAAGAAGTTAAGGTGGGTTCAGGTGGTTATGTCTTATCAAACAAAGTTAAGATCCATTGTGCACGCAGTAAACTCAAAGAATTAGAAGATAATTTACTTATTTTAAGTAACCGTTAATAATCTGCCATTAGCTGGAGCAGGTTATTTTTTTTTGTTACAATGATCTCGAAATGAAAGAAATAATCAAAAACAAACTGGAATTGCTGCCGGATCTTCCAGGCAGTTATCAAATGTATGACAAAGATCACCACATTATTTACGTGGGCAAAGCCAAGAATTTAAAGAATCGGGTGCGGTCTTATTTTACTGGCGCTCACAACGTGAAAACACAAAATCTGGTGGCTGATATTGCTGATTTCGAGTACATTGTCACTTCTTCAAATAAAGAGGCGCTGCTTTTAGAAATAAATTTAATTAAGAAGCATCGCCCGAAATACAATATTCTGTTAAAAGATGGCAAAACTTATCCTTACATTGAAATTACGAAAGAGCAATATCCCCGGCTTTTGATTACGCGTCAGGTTAACAAGAAAACGGGCATTTATTTCGGTCCTTACCCCGATGTTTATGCCGCCAATGAAACTAAGAAATTGCTTGATAAATTATATCCGTTACGTAAGTGTCGGGTTTTACCGAACAAAGTTTGCCTTTATTATCATTTAGGGCAATGTTTAGCACCGTGCGTTTTTAACATTGACCCTAAAGTCTATCAGGATATGGTCAGCGAGATCAAAAGTTTCCTAAATGGTGGCTATCACGAGATTCAGGATCGAATTCGAAAAGAAATGGAAGCGGCTGCTGAGAAATTAGAGTTCGAACGAGCACAAGAACTGCGTGATCAACTGCGCGCGATTAACTCGGTGATGGAGAAGCAGAAAATCACGAGTGTTGAAGACGATCAAGACCGCGATGTCTTTGGATACGTGGTAGATAAAGGCTGGATCAGCGTTTCGGTTCTTTATATCAGAACGGGGAAAATTATTAAGCGTGATGTGTCGATTTTTCCTTCGTATAACGACCCAGAAGATGATTTTCTGACTTTTTTTGCTCAATTCTATGACGGAAAGGAACATTTATTTCCAAAAGAAATTCTTTTGCCAAAAGACATTAATTCTGAAGATGCTCAAATGGTGCTTCATAAAGATGTCAAGATTACTAATCCGCAACGTGGTAAGAAGCGAGGTCTTGTAGTCATGGCTGAAAAGAATGCGAGTGTGGAACTTTTCGAGAAATTTAAGCTTAGAGAGAAAAAAGAGCAAAAATCCATTGGAGCGATTGAAGAGTTGGGGGAAGCATTAGAAATCCCAACACCTCATCGCATTGAAATTTTTGATAATTCCAATATTCAAGGGGCAGACCCAGTTTCTGCAATGGTGGTCTATCAAGAGGGACTTCCTGCGAAGAAGGAATATCGTAAGTACAAAATAAAAACGGTGATTGGCCCGGATGATTATTCTTCAATGCGTGAAGTTATTTATCGGCGCTATAGCCGAGTGATTAAAGATAATCTGCAGTTTCCAGATTTAATTATTGTCGACGGTGGCAAAGGGCAAATTAATGCCGCAAAGGAAGTTCTAGATAATCAATTGGGACTTGATATTCCAATTGCTGGTCTTGCTAAAGACGATAAACACAACACCAGTGAATTAATTTTTCGGGTTGGCGATATTGATGAAGTTATTCATCTGGATCGGCGTAGCGAGGCATTTTTTCTATTGCAGAGAATGCAAGATGAAGTGCACCGTTTTGTTATCACATTTTTCAAGAAAACCCATCAGCGAAATTCTCTAACTTCGATTTTAGAAAATGTCCCTGGTCTTGGACCAAAAAGGCGGAAATTGCTTCTAACTAAATATAAATCGATAACCGCAATTGCAAATGCGAGCGTCGAAGAATTGCACCAATTAAAGATTCCAACGCAAGTAGCTGAAGATCTCCTAAAGTATCTCGAAAAATATTAGTTTGCGCTTTCATGATATAATAAGATAAATAATAAAGGAGCGCTTAGAATGAAGAAATATTTGTTTGTTGATGCTCATCGCGGAGATATTGCAGTTCAAATGGCAGACGCTGATGAAGTCAGTTTAGTAGCTTATATTAAGAGAAAATTACATGCTTGGTACATAAACAAAGGTGTTCAAGGGGATCCAGAAGAATTATGTCAGAAACTGCCAGATAATCCGGTGAGCGATTTTTTCGTCAGCGACCGTAATACTTCGATTAGATATCTGAAGTCTGATGATATGTTTGTTGTTCGGTTTGATCGAATTAACATCGCCTCAGATGACCCAGATATTACTTTAGAGATTGTGCCGATGGAATTTGTACCAAATATTGAAATTGATAAATAAATGGCCAGTCGTTGGGATCGGTTTTCTGCTCTTTACCCTTTTTTTAATCTTTCTTTTAATTAGGCAGTTAAAAAGAGATCCACGGACTTTAAAAATTGGAGTTTTGAGTTTTAGCATTTTGGCTTGCCCATTTATCGCACTTCAAATGTTTTTCTTTAATGACGTGTTTTTTTGGGCTGAAATCTTAGTATTTGAGGGGATTACGACGATTTTTTCCTTTATTTTTTCTTCGTATTTGTTGTATCAATTGGTGAAACTTTGGATCCATAAAACATATACAATTAGTGATTTTTTATCTATCGTTGCGGTGATCTGTTATTTGGCCCTTTTAATTAATTTTTCTATTATAAATCGTGGATTTAATCAGCGTTTGCTCTTATTTGTTTTACTTTCAACCGTTTATCTGACAGTAACATTCGCTAATTTCTTTTTGTCCAGTCTTGTTTATGGACTATACATCCGTTTTCAAAATGTGCAAAACCGTTGGTTTGTATGCCTTGGAGCAGGGCTTCTTGATGGACGATTTGTTGGTAAATTATTAGCTAATAGAATTAAAACGGCAGTGAGTCAAGCAGAGAAATCAAAAGATTTAACGCCAGTAATCATTTTTTCTGGTGGACAAGGAGCAAACGAGTTAGTAAGTGAGGCATCTGCAATGCAAAAATACGCGGTGGAAGACCTAAAATTTCCTCTTTCTTGTACTCTCATGGAAGACCGATCGCGAAGTACTAAAGAAAATTTGCTTTTCAGCGCGAAATTAGTTGAGGGAGATAGCTTTATTTTCTGTACTAGTGATTATCATGTTTTTCGGGCCGCACTTCTTGCTAAAAAATTAGGATTTAATGCAAATGGAATAGGATGCAAGACTTCATTTTGTTATCGAACAATCGCTTTTTTGCGTGAATATGTCGGAGTTTTAGCGTTAAATAAAAAAAGACACCTCATAATTTTGGGCCTCTTTTTGCTTATTTCCATTATTTTGGGGATCTAAATTATTGCGGAATCGTTTGAATTAAAAACGAAACCGCTTTTTTCTTTGGATCAAGCTTAAATTGTCCTTCTGCAGGCCTTTGAATTGCAATAGTGATTGCTTGAGCTAAAAAGCCGGTTTCTAATGCAAATTCAGGCTTCTGAGAAACTAGGAATCTCTGATCGACAGATTTTCCCAGAACTTGAAATAAGTAAATATCTTTTTTTACTTTTTCCAGTGTGATTTGGCCAAATCCAATTTTCTCAAAAATCGCCATAATTTCCTCGATTTGCGGGAAATCAAAGTTATTGGCAAGGTCTTTGCCATAGTAATAAAGAATTTTATTTTTGTCGTCGTTAAAAATATCAGGTAAGACAATATCTCGCATTAATAGGCCAGAATCTCTTTTTTCTGGCGGCAAATTTAAGTAATTTTCTATTTTTTTCATTTGGTTCTTTCAAATATAAGCGGATTTTGGGGTAATTCTAAAAGTTGATCGGCACGGTTGTAACAAAATACTTGGTAAGTAGTATCGGTTATTTCCAAGATAACGTAAGTCCCTTTCTCTTGGATGAAATTACGCGGCTGAGAAATACTGCCAGGATTGATGATTAATTGTTGATCAATCTCTTGGACCGTTAGAAGGTGAGTATGCCCAAAGCAGATCACGTCAGCTCCGACCTTTTTAGCTTCTGCTCTGAGATTTTCAAGGTTTCGGTTTACTTCAAATAAATGGCCATGGGTTAAGAAAAAATTAATCCCTCGATCTTTAAGATCAACAGTCTCCGGAAAATCACCGTAATCCATATTACCTAAAACCGCAACAAATTTATCGAAAATTAGATTGTTTTCCATTAACTCGGAGTCACCGAGATAGAAATAATGATCGAAATCAGGATATTTATTTAATTTATCAAGCAAAATTGCCTCATCACCGTGAGCATCACTGCAAATTAAGATTCTCATTATTTTCTCCTTTAAGGTATTCAGGCCAATCTTTAATCAATTGCTCCATCGCTTTTCCGCGATGACTAATCTGGTTCTTTTCAGACATTGTCATCTCAGCAAAAGTCTTATCTTTTGGGGGATAATAGAAAATTGGATCATATCCAAAACCATCGTTTCCCTTTGGATGTTCAATGATAAGACCGTCGACTCTGCCAGTTTCTTCTATTTTACCGTATTTACTGATGACAACCAAGACGGTAATGAAGTGAGCCGTTCTTTTTTGAGGCGGGATTTTTTTGATTTTATTAATCAATTTGTCCATATTGGCTTTTGAGTCGTGGTCTTTAGCATATCTTGCCGAGTAAATCCCTGGTTCGCCGTTTAAGGCATCCACGACTAAACCTGAATCGTCTGCAATAACCGTTTCATTAGTAGCTTTGTAGATCGTTTGAGCTTTAATCGTGGCATTTTCCTTAAATGTGCTGCCATTTTCGATAATTGTTGGCAAATCAGTTAAGTCGTTTAACGTCACAATTTCATATTGATCTGAAAATAGTTTTTGAAATTCTTTAGCTTTGCCAGGATTTTTAGTTGCAATAATTATTTTTTCCATTAAGATTCCTCGGCTAAATGCTGGACTGCTTGAATTTTTTCGCCTAAAAATTTGTTTCCAACATTTTGCAAAACTGCGGGATTTCCCGTAGTGTAAAAAATATGCTGTGCTGGGGTTGAACTTTCCTCGCAAGCCAAATCGTTAGTTTTAAGAAATTCTGTCAGATTTTTAACCGCTTCTTGGCCAGAGTTAACCATTTGAAAGCGTTGGTTGGTAGCGTTATTGATCAGTTTTTCGATGATGGGAAAATGAGTACATCCCAAAACCATCGTGTCTGCATCAATATTTTCAAGTGGCGCTAACAGTCTATCAATCTCAGCTTGAACATTTGGATTTTGATAATCTCCAGCTTCGACAATTTGAACTAATTCTTGTGCTGCAAAGTCAGTTACTGTGCAGTCAGGATTTATTTTTTGAATTGTTTCATCGTATTTGCGACTTTTTACCGTGGCTTTAGTAGCCAAAACAACAATTTGATTGGTCGAAGTTAATTTAATAGCTTGCTGACTTCCTGCTTCAATTACACCAAAGATTGGGACTGGACAAGTTTTCTCAATCACTGGTAAAGCAATAGCACTTGAGGTGTTGCAAGCACAGACGATCGCTTTGACATCTTTAGATATCAGAAAATCTACGATTTTTTGGCTGTAGTCAGTAATTTCTGTTTGTGTTTTTGTTCCATAGGGAAGATGTGCTTCGTCGGCGACGTAGATTGTATCTTCCTGGGGGAGTAGAGCAAAGTGTTCTTTTAAAGCAGTAAGCCCACCAATCCCCGAATCAAAGTAACCAATTGGCCGATTATTCATTTCAACCTCCTTAAACTATTATTCTATCGCATTATCAATTAAAATACTTCACCAATTTTCGGCGGTAATAATTGCCTTTACATTAGTTTTATGATATTTTTAGGTGCGGAGGTTGTTATGTCTGAAAGTGGAATCGCATTAATTGTAATTGCTGCAGCATTTGCTTTAATTGCAATTTTTGTAGTAGTATTTTTGGTTAAATTGTCCAAGGCAGTTACCAAGGGTTCACAAACAATTGAACAAGTTGAAAATACAGTTAAAGTAGCTACTGATGAGCTACAGGTTATTTCTAAAGAATTGGAAGATATTTTAGCTAAAACCAACACGTTGGTTGGCGACGTTAATTTGAAGATGGACGAAGTCAATGACGCTTTTATTGCCGTTGGTGATCTTGGAAAATCTGCATCAGAGCTGAATTCAGCGACAAAAAAATTTGTGAAAAAAACTAACAATAGAGGAAAAAATAGTTCTGGAATGAGAGCACTGCGGGTTGCCCGTTCGCTTTTCTCCGGGGGAAAGAAAAAAGGAGTAAAATAAAATGTCAAAAACAGGTAGTTTTATCTTAGGATTTGCGATGGGTGTTGGAACGGTTCTTTTAACCACCAAGTTTTTAACTTCTGAGGCTGGTGAAGATTTACAAGATCGTTTTAAGGAAGTCAGTGATAGTTTCAAAGATCGAATTTCTGATTATTATGACTATGCTGATTCAGCAGCTGAGGATCTCAAAGATAATGCGATGAACAAGTGGGATGAATTTAGCGATCGATTCCATGGTGAAGAAGATGATGATTATGGTGATAATAGCGTTAGTGATTTAGAATTTGATCTCGCAGAAGATGGTACAATGCATCCAAGTGCTAGTGTCGATACTTCTGAATTTCAACAAGCAACAACAGTTGAAGATCAGGTCAGTAAAGCAGTTGATAAGGTCAAAGGCGCAGTTGACGAAGTTAAATAACAAGTAATCAGAGAGGGACAAATTGTTCTTTTTTTAAAATTCAAAAATAATTTTAAGTGATTTCATTTAGAAACTTTGCATTATAAGTTCAATTGCAACCATCATTTGAATATTCATTTTGGTGGATGGTTGTATCGAAACAATGGCAATTTTCTTCGTCGTGTGAGACGGAGCGGATTGCTTTTTGTTTTATTTAGAGGGAAAAAAAGGTATTAAACGCTCTCATCATGATTTTTAAAGCTGTTGTACAGATAGTGTGTTAAAATTAGCCACGAGGTATAGAAAAATGAATAACCATTTAGAACAATTAATTAAATTTTTAGAAGAAAATGAACTTGATTTAGCTTATTTGAGTGATCCGACGAATATTTTTTATTACACGGGGTTTTTGGCGGATCCTCATGAGCGGACGCTTGCTTTCTTTGTTGATCGGTCGGGGAGAAATTTCCTATTTACACCAGCGTTAGAAGTCTCATCGGCTCATGATGCGGGCTTTAGTGGTGAGGTTTATGGATACTTAGACGAAGAAGATCCTTATACCAAAATTAGTGAGCATTTAGCTCGACTTGATGACAAATTTAACCGAGTTGGCATCGAAAAATCTCAACTCACAGTTTCTCGCTTTGAACAATTGAAGCGAATTTTACCGCAAACTGCTCAATTTCTCGATCTAACGAGCGCAATTGAAAGTCAACGTTTGATTAAAACAGAAGACGAAATTGCTAAAATGATAGCAGCCGGATCAGAAGCAGATTATGCTTTTGAAATTGCGCAAAAGTATTGTCGTCCAGGAATTACTGAAGTTGAACTGGTTAATGAAATTGAGAGTGCTCTTAGAAAGAAAGGGGTGCTCCATGTAAGTTTTGATACGTTGGTTCAGGCTGGTAAAATGGCAGCTAATCCACACGGTGAACCGACGACTAATCAAGTAGCAGATCATGATCTCGTTCTTTTTGATCTGGGGACCGTGCATGATAATTATGTTAGTGACGCGACCCGTACATTTGCTGTAGGTTCGATCGATGACCGTCAGCGCGATATTTACGAAGTCTGTTTAGAAGCGCAACTTGCTGCGATGGATTTTGCTAAGCCAGGAGTTACTGCTTCACAGTTAGACAAGGTGGCACGAAATATTATAAGTGAACACGGTTACGGCGAGTATTTCAATCATCGATTGGGTCATGGATTGGGTATTTCGGTGCATGAATTTCCGTCGATAATGGCGGGAAATGATTTGGTTTTAACCCCAGGCATGTGCTTTTCAATTGAACCAGGAATTTATATTCCCGGTTTCGCGGGAGTTCGAATTGAAGATTCGGTTTATGTCACGGAAAATGGAGTTGAGCCGTTTACCCATTCAACCAAAGAACTGGTTACGCTGTAAAAATAATTTCGGAGAGTAAAATATGCGTTTAAATTGGAAAAAAATTTTCTTTAGTCTGATTACTTTAATGCTATCGCTTATATTAGTTGGTTGCACGGGTAGTGATAATAGTTCTAAAGCACCTAAAGAAAAATCTGATCAAGTGATAAAGGGGAAACTTAAGCTTTGGGTTGATCCAAATTATGTTGCCGTTTACACTAAAATTGCGCATGATTTTGAAAATAAATATCCCGAAGTTAAAATAACAATTCAAGCAAGTAATTCGGATCAAATGAAAAGGATGGTTAGTAAAGATCCTTCAAAGGCAGCAGATGTTTTTATGATCTCGAACGATCAAATTGGTTCGATGGTAAATTCTGGTCTAATCTATCCTCTTCGTGATCGAAGAGTTGATGAAATTAAGAATAATAATTCTCATAACATCGTTGAAGCAATAACCTTTAAGAATAATATTTACGGTTATCCAGTCGGTATTGATACCCAAGTTCTTTATTACGATAAATCAAAATTATCTCCTAATGATGTTTTACATTGGGATCAATTGACTTCAAAGGCAGCAGTGAGCCTCGGTTTTACTTCTATGAATGGCAGTTATACGCTCACTCCTCTTTTTATGAGTAATGGAGACCAATTATTTGGTGAAAAAGGTGATAATGTTAAAGAAACTAATTTCAACAACGAAAAAGGGATTGAAGTTCTTCGATGGGTGGCCCAGCAGAAAACTAATCAAAGAGTTGTTGATGCAACAACTGGAACTGCTCAAGCCAATTTAGAAAACGAAAAAATTCAAGCCTGGGTTGCTGATAGCTCATTAAAAAGCAGCTTTCAAAAACAATTAAATAATAATTTATCTGCTACAGTATTGCCCATGGTGAAGCTAAGTGATAAAGAGCTTGTTTTTAAATCGTTTTTGCATGTGAAACTTTTTGGGGTTAATCAACAGACAAAATTGCCTCAAGCAGCAATGACTTTAGCAGAATTTTTAACGAGTAAAGAATCACAGCTTTTGACTTTTAAAGATCAAGGCTTGACCCCAGCTAATCAACAACTTCAAAAAGATCCGACTATTTTAAACGATTCTGTTGCTAAATCAGTTATTAAGATGAGTGATCAAGAACATGCGGCAGTTCTACCAAAATTAAGACAGTTATCTGCTTTTTGGCCAGAAATGGATCAATTATTAAATGATACCTATAATGGTAAAGTGCAAGAGTCTGATTATCAAAATCAACTTGATGAATTAGTTAACAAGATCTCCACAATTAAATAATAGGAGAAGTATTTGAAAAAAGTAATTATTGCAGGCGTTGATAACAAAGATCCAAGATTTTTATCTCAAATGGCTGAATTAAAAGGCTTAGCTGTTGCTGATGATTTTGAAGTTGTTAAACAAATTACACAAAAATTAGATCACAGATTAGCGGGAACTTACTTCGGTCACGGAAAATTAAGTGAAATAAAAGATGAAATATCGCAAGCCGAAGCGGAAGTCTTGATTGTTAACGATGAACTATCGCCAACCCAAATTAGAAATTTAGAGAAGATATTGCAAACTTCAGTAATTGATCGAACTGAATTAATTCTTGAAATTTTCAAACGGCGCGCACGGACTAAAGAAGCAAAAATTCAAGTTGAAATTGCTCAATTACAATATGAAATGCCTCGAATTCACCCATCAGCTCAACGGCTTGACCAACAAGGTGGCGGGGGCGGAGGATTACATAACCGGGGAGCCGGTGAAACTAAATCTGAAATAAATCGACGGACTATTGTTAAACAAATCAGCGAGTTAAAAAATCGTCTCAAGAAGGTTGAACTGATACATCAGACCCAAAGTGAGCAAAGAGCTCAATCGGGTTTGCCGTCTGTTGCACTTGTTGGGTATACCAATGCTGGTAAATCGACGACTTTTAATAATTTACCCCCAGCGATTGGCGCGAGTTTAAGATCGAAAGAGCCTGTGTTTTCAGCAAATATGTTGTTTGCCACCCTTGATACGACGATCAAATCACTTCGTTTGACTGATCAGCGCGAGTTTTTGCTTAGTGATACAGTTGGTTTTATTACCGGTTTGCCTCACCAGCTCATTGAATCTTTCAAAACTACGCTCCAAGAAGCAAAAGACGCTGATCTTTTGATCAACGTCGTCGACTATGCAGACCCTAATTGTGAGGAAATGATCACAACCACTCAAAAAGTTTTGGCAGAGATTGGGGCAGGGGAAATCCCAATGATCACTTTTTACAATAAAGCAGATCTTCTGCCGGACCAAGTTTATCCGCTTATTAAAGATAACAATATTTTTGGTTCCGCAAATGATTCTGAAACTCTCAAACAATTAGGGCAATTAATTATCAAAAATATTTTTGGGGACTTTAAGGAAGTTACTCTATTAATTCCTTTTGACCAAGGAGAAGTGGCTTCGCAAATTATGGCTAATTATCCTGTTATTTCTTACGAATATCTAGCTGAAGGTACCAAAATTTTGGCAAATTTGAGTCTTGCAGCTCAAGGTCGATTCCAAAAATTCTTTGTTAAATCGAATTAAAGACCCCATTACGAACTTCCGAAATATTATAAGTTACCATGAAAGCTTTTTTATCAACAGTAAGAATTTCACTCACCAGGTCAGGATAATCAATGTTGCTAGTAACTACCATCAACATTTCCTTATTTTCGCCGTTTTTGCCGCCGCGTACGTCGAAGATGGTGTATCCTTGTTCACTTGCTTCATCAATAACCTGCTTGATATCTTCTAAATGCTCTTCACTCATAATGTTGAGCATTATTTTGTGATCAAAACCTAGCATAATGTAGTTCATTACGATCGAAGTAATCACTAAAGAGAAGGTGGCGAGGAAAAAAGCGTTCGTTCCATCGACAAAAATATTAAATACAGTAACTGCAGTATCAATGACTAGTAAAGTAACCGAAGGATTGATGTGAAAATATTTCTTTAAAATTAGCGGCGGGACTGCGGTGCCGCCGGAAGAAGCATCAACATGGTATAAAAGTGCGACTCCAAAACCAAACACTGCACCGCCTATGACCATTGCCAAAACATTATCTTCAACAACTTTGAAACTTGGAGTCAGATACATAAACAATGGTAAAAGAAAGCTACCAATCGCGATTTTCATGACCACTTTTCTTCCTAAAAAACAAGCGGCTAGAATAATCATTAACGTGTTGATAATTAAAACGACGATGGATCGATTCCAGCCAAAGGCGGCAGAAGCTAGAATGGAAATTCCGGTGGCTCCGCCTGCCGCAATATTAATTGGAGCGTAAAAGAAATTGATGCTGATTGAAATAATTTCAATCGCCACGCAAATAACAATTAGTTGGGTAAAGAAGTTTTTATTGAGAACTTGTAATTTTTTCATTATACTTTAGTTGGGAAGGGAAGCCCTCGCTTAAGTATTTATTGAGCCAATTTTCCCATTCCTTTCCTTAGTTAGTATCAGCGAGGTGAACCTTTTTCAAAATAAACTAGTATTTTTGCTTATAAAAGTATAGCAAACTTTTGTTTGTGAAAGAAATAAAAAAGCCCTTCCAAAGGAGAGCTTATTAAATTTTTAATTTATTGTAGTCTTTAACTTTGATCTGGCGATTTTGATTCATTTCAATAGTTGTGATGCTGCCATTTCGGGGTGGATCAGTTAAATCGAATTGCTTTTCGCTTGAATAACGACCGACGATACTACGAATTGTAGTACCATGAGTGACTAAGAGCACGGGATCACTTGAAGTAAAAGAAACTTGTTTTGCTAAAAATTCAAAGGCTTTGTCAAGGCGCTGCCAATACTGATCAGCAGTCTCGGCTTCATGGAAAGGATCAGCCTGGTGCATTAAATCTTTAGCATAATCAAGATCAAAATTAGTAACGAGGTCGTTAAATGTCCGATATCCAGCTTGATGAGCGGTTAGAAGCCAAGTTTCAGGTGAGTTCATGCCCTCAAAGTAGCCATAAAAACATTCTCGGAAATTTGGGATTTCGACTAATTTTGGGGGATTGGCTAAATTATAATCCAAGATGATCTGAGCTGTATTTCGCGCCCGGTTAGCGTCACTCGAAGCAGCATAAGCAAATTTGATATTTTTGAAAACCTCACCAACTCTTTTGGCGTCTTTGACGCCATTTTCAGTCAAAGGAGAGTCTGACCAACCTTGCATGCGGTTGTAGCGATTAAAATAAGTTTGTCCGTGTCTTACTAAATATATAGTTGTCATTTTTACCTCAAAATTCTTCGTAGACGGCGGGGTCTTGATTTTTGTTACGACCATTACTACGTGTTAGTTGATTAATTTCTTCGACTTCAGAGTCAGTAAGTTGGAAATCAAATAATTCCAAATTACTTTTTTGATGCTCATTTGTTGAAGATTTAGGAATCGGCATCGTTTTTAATTGAATTTCCCAGCGTAAGATAATTTGTTGTGGCTTTTTGTTGTACTTAGCTGCTAAATTTGTGATTACTTTCTCATCTGTAACAGCGCGCCCGCGAGCCAAAGGACTCCAATCTTGCGTTAAAATTCCGTGCCGTTGATCATATTTTCGCTGTTCTTCTTGGTTAAAGTAGGGATGCAGCTCTACTTGATTGATGGAAGGAAGAATGCCAGTTTCTTTTTCCAGTCGCTCGAGATGCGTAGGTAAGAAATTGCTAACACCAATTGAGCGAACCAATCCAAATTTTTGAGCATCAATTAACGCCTGCCAAGCTTCAACATATTGATCTTGGATCGGGTCAGGCCAATGAATAAGATAAAGATCGAGATAGTCAAGGTTCATTCGAAACAGTGATTCTTGAATGGTTTGAATTGCTTCTTGATATCGATGATGACGTCCAGGTAGTTTAGAAGCAACGATTATCTTACCTCTAGAAATTCCAGAGTTCTTGATAGCTTGGCCAACGGCACCTTCGTTTTCATAATTAAAGGCACAATCTAAATATCGATACCCATTATAAAGAGCGGAAGTAATCGCATTGACCCCCAAAGAACCGTTTAATTTATAGGTTCCAAAACCGATTGCCGGTAAAACAAGTCCGTCATTTAATTGAAAATTTTCCATTTGAAACACTCCTTTAATAAGTATTTTAACTCAAATTCTGATTTTTTTTAAAACTAGGGTAGAAATATTTCTATTTTACGATATAATAAGTTCTGGGCAATGGTATGCCGTTGAACCGTGTCAGGTCCGGAAGGAAGCAGCACTAAGGCGGAGGTATCATGTGCCTTTTTAGTATCCAAAGGAAATAAATATGTCATATCAAGCTTTATATCGGAAATATCGACCGGTTGATTTCAATGGAATTGTAGGACAGCCGGTTTTAGTACAGACTTTGAAAAATGCCGTGACTACGGGGCATATAACTCATGCCTATCTTTTTTCTGGTCCACGTGGAACCGGCAAGACTTCGACCTCTCGAGTATTTGCTAAATCAATTAATTGTCATTTTGCCCAAGATGGTGAGCCCTGTAACGAGTGTGAAACTTGTCAGGGGATTAATAATGGGACATTAGCTGATTATGTGGAAATTGATGCGGCTTCTAATAATGGAGTGGACGAAATTCGTAATATTCGCTCTCAGATTAAGTATGCGCCTCTGGTTGCTGACTATAAAATATACGTTATTGATGAAGCGCACATGTTGTCGCTCGGTGCTTTTAATGCCTTACTAAAAACACTTGAGGAGCCACCAGCATATGCGGTTTTTATTTTGGCAACAACTAATCCTCAGAAAATTCCAGCTACAATAATTTCCCGTTTGCAAAAATATGATTTTCATCGTTTAAGTGATGAAGAGATCACAGAGCAATTATCCTCTATTCTAAAGCAAGAAAATGTGACTTATGAAGAGGATGCTTTAAAAATGATTGCGCAACTTGCTAATGGCGGGATGCGGGATGCTTTGAGCATTCTCGATCAAGCAGTAACTTTAAGTAACGGAGAAGTAACGCTTGATCTTGTTACCAATTTAACTGGTACAACTAAAAAAAATCTACTATTGGCCTATTTGCGGGATACTTACCAAGGAGAAGTTAAGAAATCGGTCGATGAAATTGAAGAAATTATTCATGAAGGTAAAGACCTTTCTCAATTTATTCACGATTTAATTGTTTTATTGAAAGAACTTTTGTTGTTTCAAAATGGAATTGTAGGAACTACTTATCAAGCTGATGAATTAAAAGATTTTAAAGAAATTCCTTCAGTGTGGGTTTTTTCAGCGATTAAAATTCTTAACGAGCAAAATCAACTTTTGCAAAAAACCGTTTATGGTGATCTTTTAACCGAAATTATGACGATTCAGCTAGCAAATTTAGCGAAAGAACCAGTTAAACAAACGTCAGTTCCTGAAAAGATCCAGCATTCTCAACCGAAGACTCCCGCTAAAATAGTGAGCGAACCAGTTTCTAAAGCTGAATTTCAACCGATTATTGAAAAGACGGTCATCGAAAAGGGAGATTTTACTGATCATGATCGTTTAAATTCAGTTTTAAAGCAAGCCACTCGAACTGATCTCAATGATTTGCTAGACAAGTGGGATCAACTTATTGAGCAGACTGAAGGAGAATTAGCAGCAGCAATTAAGTATACTAAACCAGTGGCAGCTTCAACTGAAGGGGTGATCGTAGCTTTTAAGTTTCCAACTTTTGTTACAAAACTAGACCAACATGCTAATCTGCGGGAAGATTTTACGAATTTGTTGGGCAAAAAATCCTACGGTATCTCTGAGGATGAGTGGCCTGAGTACCGTAAAAGTTATCTTCAAACGTTAAGAAAAGGTCAAGCAAGTCCTCCAGTTCAAAAAACTGAGGAATTAAACAACGAATCAGAATTAAGCCCAAATATGGAGGCAATTATTAAGTTTTTGGGAAAAGAAAACGTAAAAATAATTGATGATTAAAAATGCAATATCCAAATCAAATTTCTAAATTAATTGACAGTTTTATGAAATTACCGGGCATTGGTGAGAAGACCGCAGCCCGCCTAGCTTTTTATATTTTTGATTTACCTGAAGACGATGTGAGTAATTTTGCTCGTAATTTACTTGATGTTAAGAGAAATCTGCATTATTGTAAGATTTGCGGCAATATTACAGAAGATGAAGTCTGTGATATCTGTCAAGACCAAACACGCGATCGGACTCAAATTATGGTCGTTGCCCAACCCAAAGAGATTATTTCATTTGAGCGAAGCCACGAATATCACGGTCTTTATCATGTATTGCACGGTCTTTTATCGCCACTGGAAGGAACGGGGCCGGAAGATATTAATATCGTAAGTTTGATTAAAAGGCTGCGTGATGATACGGTAAAAGAAGTAATTATCGGAACTGATGCCACTCCCGAGGGTGAAGCGACTGCCAGTTATTTATCTCGCTTGATTAAACCTGTAGGAATCAAAGTAACTCGCTTAGCCCATGGTTTGGCCGTTGGTAGTGATATTGAGTACGCTGATGATTTAACGCTAATGAGGGCATTTGAGGGTAGAACTGAGATTAAATGATGCGAAAAATTAGAAATATTCATGAGGTTTATAATCAGGAGTTGTTTGATTTAATGCAAAACGAGCGCAAAAATTTTCAGCAACAAGAGTATTATGACCAGTTGGCAATTGATCAATCGGAGCAAATGTATTTAAAAGAAATTATCCATCAACATTTGTATTACTTTTATCTTCGACATCTTCGGGAAGAGAAAGTTCAGGTTAGAGAAATTATCAATGATAAGGAAAATCATGTTGAGATTGTATATGGGGCAAATGGTAAGTAAAAATGTTTATATCATTTGAAGGAATTGATGGGGCAGGCAAGAGTACAGCTTTTGACCGTTTAAAACAAGAATTATTATTGACTCCATGGGCTAAGAACCTGGTTTTTACACGTGAACCCGGGGGGACTAAAATTTCTGAAGAAATTCGAGATATTTTAATTAATGAGCAGATGGATCCGTGGACCGAAGCGTTGTTGTATGCTGCGGCAAGAAGGCAAAACGTAGTCGAAAAGATTGTACCGTCCCTAAAATCTGGGAAGGTCGTGCTTACGGATCGATATGTTGATTCTTCTCTGGCATATCAAGGCGGAGGCCGCAATCTTGGCGTAGAAAATATTGCAAAATTGAATCAATCTGCAATTCAAGGTGTTTTACCAGATCGAGTTGTTTACTTTCGAATTGACCCTGAAATTAGTCGCAAAAGAATGAGTAAACGGATGCAAGATGCTGATCGCTTTGAAAAAGAACAGGGTATTTTTTTCAAAACTATTGCGGCTGTTTTTGAAAATTTAATTGCAAAAGATCCCGCTCGCTTTATTATTATTGAGGCAAATAAATCACCAGAAGAAGTTTATGAAGCAGTTAAAAAAGCAGTTTTTCCGTTAATTGAGGAGGCAATGAAATGAAGCTTGTTATTGCGATTATTCAAGATCAGGATGCAAATGAACTGAGTAATGCTTTTGTTGAAGCGAATGTTCGAGCAACGAAGATTTCCTCTAATGGAGGTTTTTTGAAATCTGGGAATACGACCTTTATGGTCGGTATCGAAGACGAACGTAAAGATGAGGTTTTAGAAATTATTAAAACGGCTTGTAAATCCCGTTCGCAATTTATGACTGCTCCTTTTTCAAGTCCGCGTACAATTGAAGATGGGTTTCAAGAGCCAGTTAAGATTCAGGTTGGTGGAGCAACTGTGTTCGTTATTCCAATTGAAGAGACGTATCACTTTTAATGACAAATGAATTTCACTTCCAAGAGTTTAAACAGCGAATTGATCAAGGTATTTTAAGTCATGCTTACATTTTAAATGGGCTGGATTCGACCGAATTAAAGGAGACAATGCAGGCAATTTTGTTGTATTATTATTGCCAGAACCCCAATAAGCAAAACAATGGTTCTTGTCGCAGTTGCCCTAATTGTCTGGCGATTCTTAATCATGAATTTGCGGGAGTGAGCGAGATTAATGACCATCAGCAAATGATTAAAATTGATCAGGTACGAGATTTAACTAATAGTGCTGATTATAGCGATTTAGGTCAAAAGGCCAAATTTTTTGTAATTCAACATGCAGAGTTAATGAATGAGAATGCGCAAAATGCACTTTTAAAACACTTGGAAAGTCCAGGATCTGATCGCTATTTCTTTTTACTTACTCGTAATCTTCATTTGCTTTTGCCAACGATTAAATCACGTACGGAAGTTGTATATTTTGGGGCAGAAAAAAGTTCTTTTGCCGAATTGACGCATCCGACAGTTGATGAATTTGTCCGTCTATTGAGAAAAAAGAATCCCATGGCTTATGTATTGTTGACGACTGAAATGAAATCGATAATTAAAGAACTTGGGGAAGAATTTGTTTTGTACGCGTTGTGGAATGCTTATCGAAAAACTGATCTTGATGCTGTATCTGCTGTAGAATTAAGTAAGTTGAACAAAAATTTGCCTCGCCTTGGTTATCAGCTAGATTTCCAAAGATTAATGGAAAAGTTTTGTATAGAGGTTCTTAGTGAGGACTAAAATTGAAAGATAAAGAAGAAGGAAAAAAAGAAATTAAGATTAAAGGTCGTGTTTCTCGTCCTTTGATCTTAAAAGAAATGTACCAGCAAGGCCTTCATATTTGTAGCGGATTCTACGGGGACAAAAGGGTAGGGGAATGTCTTTTTTGCTTGGAAGTTTTGGCTAGGTTGAAAAATGAACGAAAAAAATAGTGGCACTCTTTTTCTAATCCCAACGCCAATCGGCAATTTGGACGATCTGACTTTTAGAGCTTTGAAAATACTAAAGCAAGTGGATTTATTACTTTGTGAGGATACCCGTCATACCCAGATTTTACTTGATCACTATGAAATACAGGTTCCTAAATTAAGTTTTCACGAACACAATTCACATCGCAGGATTCCTGAGGTTGTTGAGAAGTTAAAGTCGGGGTTAAATTTAGGACTAGTGAGTGATGCAGGGATGCCAGTTATTTCAGATCCTGGCGTTGATTTAGTCCAATACCTACGAAAACGTGAAATACCTGTGGTTGCTTTACCAGGGGCAAATGCCGCTTTAACCGCCTTAGTTGGTTCCGGTATGATTGCACTTCCTTATGTTTTTTTGGGTTTTCTGCCTCGAACGATCAAAGAAATTAAGGAGGTGTTAAATAAAACTCCGCAGATGACAACACTTTTCTACGAATCACCATACCGAATTGTGAAAACTCTTGAAATAATTTCACAAATTGATGAAAATTGGGAGCTATGCATTGCCCGTGAACTAACAAAAATTCATGAAGAATATTTTGAGGGTCGCGCTTTTGAGGCTTTGGAGCACTTTAAACAGTTTCCACCCAAAGGCGAGTTTGTGGTGATTTTGACGCCACGAATAATTGAAATAGTTGCTCCCAGCGAAGAAAAGTGGCAAGAAGAAATTACTTTGGCGATCGAAGCAGGAGATGCTCCAAATCTAGCAATAAAAAATTTTGCCAAAAAGTATAATTTGGAACGAAAAATCGTTTATGATGTATATCATAATTTAAATCGGTAGGTGAAATTAATGGAAATTTTTAAACAAGAGTATACAGTTCCTTTCTTTGATTGTGATAAATTCCGGCGCATGACTGCCATGGCGATGATTAATAACATGATTTTAGTATCTACACGTCAACTAGAATCTTTAAATTATGGTGAAAAGTGGATGACCGAACGTCACTTAGGTTGGGTTGTGACTCAATATGATTTAATAATTGAGCGAGCTCCACAAGACGAAGAGAAGGTTGTAATTTCCACATGGATTGAAAATTATAATAAATTCTTTTCATACCGTAATTTTGCAATCGAAACACTGGATGGCAAACGGTTAGTGACCTTAAAATCAGTTTGGGTTGCTCTTGACTTAGAGGCTCGTAAATTAACGTTGCTTTCAGAAGAAATGATGAAATCATTCGGCGCTGAGAAAAATGTTGTAGTTAAAACTCCAAAAATTTCAGTTGACCAAGATCAGTTAAAAGATCCGCAAAAATTTGAAATTCGCTATGCAGATCTTGATACAAATAATCACATTACTAATACCAGCTATATTACCTGGTTGCTTGAAAGTTTGAAAATTGATTTTCTTGAGCAACATCAGCTTAAAGAATTACAGATCCGCTACGAAAAAGAAATTCAAGAACGTGATTTTGCGGAAGTTCGTTTTTATCAGGATGAAAATACTGATGAAATCAAATTTTATCATCAAGTTGCCCGGCTTGACAAAATTGCTTGTCAGGCAATGACAGTTTGGCAATAAAAAGGAGTTTATTTGAAAAACATCAAGGAAATTTTTCAGGGTCCCAAAATGACCACTTATTCGATTGCTTTGTTAGGCGTCTTAATGGCATTGCGTTTGGTCGTAGGTCGATTTGCCACTATTACTTTAAGTCGCGACCTTCATATTTCTCTAGCTTTTGTAGTTACTGTTATGATTGCTTATTATTTTGGCCCGCTTTGGACCGCGGGAGTTAACGGAATCTTGAATTTACTTGTCTTCTTTATTTTTCCGACTGGTTCGCCTTTTTTTATCGGCTATACACTTTCGGCAGTCGTTGGAGGCCTAATTTACGGATTATTTTTTTACCCGCAGCGAGTTAGCATTTTACGGGCAATTATTGCAGTTAGTTTAGTTACGATAGTTGTTAATCTTTGGATGAATGCCTTGTGGTCGCATCTGCTGTACAATAATCCTTTTTGGTTCGTGTTTTCAGCTAGATTGGGCAAAGAAGCAATTCAGCTGGTCCCTCAAATTATAATTAGTTATCTGGTATTAAAAGTAATTAGTCGTTTAAAAATAGAATCGAAGTTAAGATAATGTTAAAGTTAGGAATTGATTGTTCAGAATTTGGAGTCAGTGTTGCTCTGTGTGAAGATAATCGCTTATTAGTTGAAAACACCACCGGTGCTGATAAAAGGGCCAGTAAGTTTTTGGTGCCCCATATTTGTGATTTGTTAAGCCAAACAAATCATTCTTTAGCTGAAGTTCAGCAAATTTCAGTAGCTAACGGACCTGGAAGTTTTACTGGTCTTAAAATTGGGGTTACAGCAGCTAAAGTTTTAGCTGCGCTCAATCATGCTCAACTTTTTGCAGTTTCAAGCCTTAAAAATTTGGCGTTTAATCTTTTACATACCGATCAGCCAGTTCTTTCAATGATTTCTGCCCGGCATGGAAATTTTTATGCGGGCATTTATCAAAACAATAATGGAAAAATTTCTACATTAATGAATGATTCCTACGTTAATTTTTCGACTTTAAAAGCTGATTTGGTGCAGTTTCAGGATTTGTTAATCGTTGGCTCGGGACTTGATGAATTTGCTGATGAGTTGGCAAATTTTGGTAAAATAGAATCTAAAAATTTGATCCCTAAGGGGTACTCCACGATACTTTTAAGTAAAGACGAATTACCTCAAGATCCAGATCATTTAGTACCAAATTATTTACGAGACCCACAGGCCGTTTTAGTGTGGGAAAAAAATAATCCGAATCATGAAAACGAAAATTATGTGGCAGAAATTTATTGATTGGACCTTTAATGGACGGCAGAATTTTGTGGAATATAAGCCAATACAGGTATTTATTGAAACAAAGTTATTTACGTTACGTAAAGCTGAAATGGACGATATTAGCGACCTACTAAAAATTGAACGTGAGGTTTATGCAGGCCAAACTCCTTGGGATCGCAGCGCTTTTGTGCGAGAAATTGGTCAAAGGCGTGGTTCATTATATTTAATTTTAGAAAATTCGAAAGAAATTGTCGCGTTTATTGGGTTGAATTGGAACCGAGAAGAAGCACATATCACCAATTTTGCGGTGTTGACCAAATATCAGCAGCAGGGCATTGGTCGTTGGCTTTTAAATTATGCGGTCGAGTATACAAATAAACTTTCAGTATCTAAGTTGACATTAGAAGTTAGTGTCGAAAATCAGGTAGCCATTCATTTGTACCATGCGGTTGGTTTTCAGGATGGTCGAATTATGAAATTTTATTATAGCTTTAACAATGGAGGAGATGCGATGAATATGGAACTGGATTTGAGGCGAAACTAATTGGTTGAAGATCAACAGATAATTTTAGGAATTGAGTCCAGCTGTGATGAGACCAGTGTTGGAATAGTCAGAAATGAACATGAACTTCTAGCAAATGTAATTACCTCGCAAATTAAAAGTCACCAGCGTTTTGGCGGCGTGGTTCCAGAAGTAGCGAGTCGCCATCATCTTGAATATATCAATTATTGTATAGAAGAAGCCATCAAACAGGCTAAAATTAAGAAAAGCGATCTTAATGGGATTGCATGCACTTATGGTCCAGGACTTGCAGGGTGTTTAATGGTCGGATTAACTGCTGCAAAAGTGATGGCAGCAGATCTTAACTTGCCATTTTATGGCGTTAATCACATGGCTGGTCATATTTATGCTGCAGCAATTGATCATAAAATTAAGTTTCCAGCGTTGGCGCTTTTAGTTTCTGGCGGTCATACGGAGTTTGTTTACATGAAAGATGAACTTAGTTTTGAAATTATTGGAACTACTTTAGATGATGCAGTTGGTGAAGCGTATGACAAAATTGGTCGTTTGATTGGGTTTAATTATCCGGCTGGTAAAACCATTGATGAAGCAGCGAAAAAAGGAACAGCCAACTATGAGTTACCACGCCCAATGATGAACCGGCCAGATCTTAATTTCAGTTTTAGTGGCCTTAAAACGGCGGTAAGAGATCTAGTAGAAAAAGAAAAGCGTCATGGAACTCTTGAAGTTAATGACCTGGCGGCAAGTTTCCAGGAAGCTGTTGTCGAGGTTTTAATTTCTAAAACTAAAAAAGCTCTGAACCAAATTTCGGTCCGAGAGCTGATTGTTGGCGGGGGAGTTGCGGCAAACTCTTTATTAAAAAGTAAGTTAATCGAATTAATTCAAATCGATTTTCCTCATTGTCAGTTAACGATTCCACCATTAAGACTTTGTGGTGATAACGGGGCAATGATTGCAGCTTTTGGTTCAGTACTTGCCAAAAACCAAATTACCTCTCCTTTAACGCTTGATAGTGATCCGGGCTTAAGTTTCAACTTTTCCTTGACTTAAATTGCTCAATTTCTTCACCTTTTTCACTCCAAGCTGTCATCGCTTCGTCAAGGAGTGCTTCGGTTTTTTCAATTTGATTAGTTAAGTCGTTAAGCTTTTCAAGATCGTAACCATTTTCAGGTTTTGCAGCTTCCTCTTGAAGTTCAGCCAGAAAAGCTTCGTTCTTATTAATAATTTCTTCATAATTAGCCTGTTCTTTGGTTAGTTTTCTTAATTGTTTTTGTTCTTCGAAACTAAGCTGTGGTTGACTAGTCTGGTCAACCTTGCTTTTTTTTGTTTCATTTTTTTCAGTTGAGGACTTGACTGATTTGCCTTGATTTTTCTCGTAGTAATAGTCCCAATCGCCTAAATAAGTGACTGCTCCATTTGGAGTAAGATCAATAGTTTTGTCGGCCAATTCGTTAATGAAGTATCGATCGTGACTAACAA
Organism: Xylocopilactobacillus apicola; assembly: GCF_033095985.1. NCBI lineage: Bacteria > Bacillati > Bacillota > Bacilli > Lactobacillales > Lactobacillaceae > Xylocopilactobacillus > Xylocopilactobacillus apicola. The sequence goes on along the minus strand of NZ_AP026802.1, from coordinate 1,222,887 downwards.
AAAGAATCGTTCCCTCATATTTTGCCAAAGATTTTTCAAGGACTTCTTTGGAATCAATATCCAAATGGTTCGTTGGTTCATCTAAAATCAAAAAGTTATTTTCTTGTTGCATCAAAATCAAAAGCGCCAGCCGAGCTTTTTGTCCGCCAGAGAGTGTTTCGACTTTCAGATTTACCTCATCGCCAGTAAACAATACAGCTGCCAGCCGACTTAAAACGTCGCCTTTTTCCATGAGTGGAAATTCATCCCAGAATTGGTCGATTACAGTTTTGTTAGGGTCAAGCTGCTTAAATCCTTGATCGTAGTAGCCTGCCTCAACATTTGAGCCAAGTTGAAACCCACCACTAATTGCGGGGATCTGTCCGACTAGGGTTTTAACGAACGTTGATTTGCCGCGACCGTTGGGCCCGATCACAGCAATTTTTTCGCCGATTTTAACGTCTAAATTAATGTTTTTAACTAAAGCTTCCTGATCGTAACCGACAGCCAATTCATTAGTGGTTAAAACCAGATTTCCGCTTCTTTTTTTTGCCAAGAAATTAAGTTTGATGGTTTTTTCGGTGCTATCAGGTCGTTCTAGCACCTCCATCTTTTCAAGTTGCTTGCGCCTGCTTTGAGCACGCTTAGTTGTTGATGCTCTGGTAATATTTTTCTCAACAAAAGTTGCAAGTTTCTCGCGCTCTTTTTGTTGCTCTTCGTAATGTTTAATTTCTTCTGCATCTAATTTTTTAGATTCTGTCAAATAGAATGAATAATTACCTGAATAAGACTTGAAAGTTCCATGATGAAAAGCAAGGGTCCGACTGGTAACGCGGTCTAGGAAATATTGATCATGAGAGACGATAACTAAAGCATTGTGATAACTTTTGAGGTAATCTTCTAACCAAATTAAAGTATTCAAATCTAAATGATTAGTAGGCTCGTCCAGAAACAGTAAATCAGGCTGGGTTAAAAGATTTTTGGCTAACGCAAGGCGAGATTTCTCACCACCCGAGAGGTTAGGGACAGGTTCATTAAATCGTTCTTCAAAAAAGTTGAAACCGGTTAAAATCTTGCGAATTTTAGCATCAATCGCGTAACCTTCTTGTTCTTCGAACCGTTGCATTAATTCATCATATTGAGCCAATTTTGTGTTTATTTGCTCATCTCCGGGCGCAAGTTTAGAAATTTCTATCTCTAACTTTTCGGCACGTTTTTTGAGATTTAAGGTCGCAGCAAAAGCAGACTTCATTTCTTCATAAACGGTAGAATGACTCGTTAAAAGGGCGTCCTGAGCAAGATAGGCAATATTTGCATTTGACTGAGTTACGATCTCTCCTCCGTCAAGCGGCATCAGTCCTGCTAACATTTTTATTAAAGTGGATTTTCCAACGCCATTTGGTCCAACAATTCCAATTTTCTCATTTTTTTCAATTTTGAGATCCAAATGATCAAAGATAACATTGTTATTGAATTCTTTTTTTAAATTTTTTGCTTGTAATATACTCATTTTTTCACTTTACTTTGTACTAGATTTAAAATGCTAGTATATCATGTTTAGAATTTTAATCGGCAACAAAAAGTCCGCTTAAGATGTTATGATTACTATAGAAAATAAAAAGATAGATAAATAGGTTAGTGAGATTTGAACAAAACAGATTTTGTAAAGGACTCCTTGGTCCCAATTAGTTCCCATGTTTTAATGGCGGAATTTACTTATACTTTAACTGGTGGCTACGCTGAGTATTTAGCTAGGCCGAAAAATCAGGCAGAACTTGAATACTTGGTTCAACGTGCCATTGCTTACAAAATTCCTTATTTGTTATTAGGAAATGCCAGCAATGTGATCGTTTCAGATGATGGATTATCTGAATTGGTAATTATTATGACTGATTTTTCACAGATTGAGGTAAAAGGCAGTCAGATAATTGCATCGGCTGGTGCTAAATTAAAAGATGTGACTCTAGCTGCTGGAAAATCCGGTTTAACAGGAATTGAATTTGCTTGTGGCATTCCAGGTACGCTTGGTGGGGCAATTTTTATGAATGCGGGAGCTTATGGAGGAGAGATCAGCTCAGTAATAAGTAGAATTAGAGCTATAAATTCAGCAGGGAAAATTGTTGAATACGAGGCAAATGATTTTCATTTTGGATATCGCCAAAGCCGTGCCCAAGAAGAAAATTTGGTCGTGGTTCAAGCCGTTATAAATTTAGTTCCAGGGGACCCAGAGAAAATTATTCAACTCATGGACGAATTAAATGAACGTCGCGCTGCTCGACAACCGCTAGAATTGCCATCATGTGGCTCAGTGTTTCGACGTCCGCCAGGACATTTTGTGGGCCCAATGATTCAAGAGTCAGGCTTACAAGGTAAGCAAATCGGCGGCGCTCAGGTGTCAAAAAAACACGCAGGCTTCATCGTTAATATTGATCATGCGACAGCAGGAGACTATGTTGCGTTAATTCATTTAATTCAAAAAACTGTATTTGAAAAATTTGGCATCCATTTAAAACCAGAGGTCAGATTTTTAGGATTTAAAGACGGCGAGGTCTAACTCTTGTCATCAAAGTCAAAAGGACGGTGGGGATGAAGCATGGCTGGAAGATTAAGACCAGCTGAAAAAGCTGCTAGCCAGCTCCACATATTGAGAGCTGGGTAAACATCAGATACGTAAATGAATCCAATAAGTGCACCGATTGTCATGAGCCATCCATCAATAGCAGGACCAACCAAATCGGTGGGGTAGCGAAATCTCCAGTCATTAATGCCGACACAAAGATAAATCACAGCAAGTAAGAATGCTGGGAGAAAATTAAATGCTTGACTCATAATATAAAAGGAGATCATAACATTAAGGATGAAATCTAAGATGGCATAACGCTTTAAAAGTTTTTTACTAAACATTTTTAAGACCTACTTTTTATTTTTTTTCGTAAAACCTATAATATACTTAAACTAACGGAAATCTTTTAGTAACGATTTTAACATAAATGGGCGGGGACAAATACTTGGCAAAGAAACCTATTGTTTCGCTTGAGAACATCAATATGAGTATTGATGATCATCAAATTTTAAAAAATGTTTCACTTGAACTTGAAGAAGGGAAGTTTTATACGATGCTTGGTCCTTCTGGTTCAGGCAAAACTTCAATTCTAAGGGTGATTGCAGGATTTTCACAACCGACAAGTGGTGAAGTCCTTTTTAATGGGGAAAAAATTAATAATATTCCCCCAAATAAGAGAAAATTGAATACAATTTTTCAAGATTACGCACTTTTTCCCCATTTGAATGTCTTTGAAAATATTGCATTTGGATTGAAATTACAGCAAAAAAGTAAAGCAGAAATCGAAGATCGTGTACAGCAAATTTTAAAGATGGTTCAGTTGACGGGGTTGGAAGAACGGGACATTAATGAATTGTCGGGTGGCCAAAAGCAAAGAGTTTCAATTGCACGCTCGCTTGTTTTAAATCCTCGGATGTTGCTACTCGATGAACCGCTGTCGGCCCTTGATGCCAAGCTTAGAAAAGAGATGCAGTATGAGTTAAGGGAATTACAGCAGCGTTTAGGAATCACTTTTCTTTTTATTACCCATGATCAGGAAGAAGCACTTGCAATGAGCGATTTTATTTTCGTCATTAATGCAGGTGAAATTTTACAAAGTGGGACGCCAGTTGATATATATGATGAGCCAATTAATCATTTTGTAGCAGATTTTATTGGACAAAGTAATATTGTTCCCGGAATAATGGTGAAGGATTTTTTGGTTAATTTTGTTGGTAAAGATTTTGAATGCGCTGATGCTGGAATGCGACCTAATGAGCAAGTTGAAATAGTCTTGCGACCGGAAGATTTAGATATTACTTCAGTTGATCAAGGTAAGTTGACAGTTCGAGTTGATAGTCAAATTTTTCGGGGCGATTTTTACGAAATTATTGCTTATGACGAAGATGATAATGAATGGCAAATTCAATCAACAAATTCTGTTGAAGATGATGCTGTCGTAGGAATTAATTTTGACCCAGAAGATATTCATGTGATGCGTTATGGTGAAAAAGAGCAGGATTTCGATGCCCGCCTAGAAACCTATGAGGATTAATTATTGAAACAGTTAAAGAAATTTTTTTTGTCGTTACCATACTACTTGTGGATTGCTTTATTTGTTTTGATTCCAATTGGTTTAATTTTTATTTACTCGTTTCAAGATGTAAGCGGACATCTAACTTTTAAAAACTATGTTACTTTCTTTACTACTCCGACTTATTTGATCATGGCAGCTAATTCGATTTTTTTTGCGTTTATTATTACTTTAATATCTTTATTGATTAGCTACCCGGTAGCCTGGGTCGTCAATAAATTTACACGGGTGAAAGATTTATTGATCTTGCTGATTATTTTGCCAATGTGGGTTAATTTACTTCTAAAAACGTACGCTTTTATCGGATTGTTGAGTCGCAATGGTTCGATTAATGATCTTTTAGCAATATTGGGACTTGGACGCGGGCAATTCCTTTTTACTGACGCATCGTTTGTTTGGGTTGCCGTTTATGTTCAACTTCCTTTCATGATTTTACCGCTTTATAACTCAATTACTGCGATTAATTACTCGTTGATAAATGCCAGTTATGATTTAGGTGCTTCTAAGATTCAAACGTTTTCGCGGGTAATAATTCCTTTAACTATGCCAGGAATCAAATCGGGAATTCAAGCGATCTTTATTCCTTCACTTTCACTTTTTATGATTACGCGCTTAATCGGGGGCAACCGAGTTATCACGTTAGGCACAGCGATTGAAGAACACTTTTTGAGTACTATGAATTGGGGCATGGGATCGACAATCGGTGTGGTTTTGATCATGGCGATGATTTTAATTATGGTCATTACAAGAGGGGCAAAATGAGAACAAAAATTAAAAATAGGCTTTTCTTATTAGTTGTTTTCGTGATTATGTATTTGCCGATCTTTTATTTGATCTACTTTTCTTTCTCAAGTGGTGATAATATGGCGCAATTCGGCCATTTTTCCCTTGAGCATTATGGCAATCTCTTAGCCGATCATCGCTTAATCGGAATAATGATAAACACAATCTTAATTGCCTTAATTTCGGCCACATTAGCAACAGTAATTGGGACTTTGGGAGCTTTATATCTAAACGGCTTAACACGCAAATGGCTAAAAAGCTTACTTCTGACATTTAACAATATTTTAATGGTTTCACCAGATGTTATTATTGGTGCATCTTTTCTGATTCTGTTCTCGGCTTTTAAAGTGTCGTTAGGTTTCTGGTCGGTTTTGTTTAGCCACGTCGCATTCAGTATTCCAATTGTTGTATTGATGGTTTTGCCAAAATTAAAAGAACTGAAACACTCTTATATTGACGCAGCTTATGATTTAGGAGCTAGTGCGCCGCAGGTTCTTTCACAAGTAATTTTGCCATTTATCAGTTCAGGTATTTTTGCAGGATTTTTTATGGCGCTGACTTACTCTTTAGACGATTTTGCTGTGACTTTTTTTGTGACTGGCAACGGATTTGAAACTCTGTCTGTTGAAATCTATGCAAGAGCTCGGCGAGGCATCAGTTTAGAAATTAACGCATTAACTGGCTTGATTTTCATTGTTATTACTCTTTCAATTTTGTTTTATTATTTCGTAATGCAGCGTAAAAGTAAAAAAGGGCGGGAGCGGCAAAAATGAAAAAGATATTAAGTGCATTTATTGCAATTGTAATTACTTGTGGTATCTTAATTTTTGGCAATTATCAACTTGCTCATTCTGCCAATCCTGATCATCACGAAGAAAAAGTTCTTAATCTTTTTAATTGGGGCGACTACATTGACCCGAAATTGGTTAAGAAATTTGAACGTACTACAGGATATAAAGTCACAATTCAAACATTCGATAGTAATGAGTCGATGATTGAGAAAATTCGCCAGGGAGGAATTAGTTATGATTTGACGGTTCCTTCTGAGTACATGGTTGAGAAAATGAAGAATATGAATTTATTAATACCGATTGACCTTAGTCGAATTCATAATCAAAATAATATTGATCCAGAATTTATGAATCGCAATTTTGACCCTCACAATCAGTATTCTTTACCTTATTTTTGGGGAACATTGGGGATTGTTTATAACGATAAATATGTTAAACCACAAGAGGTTCAACATTGGCAGGATTTATGGGATCCCAAGTTTAAAAATTCCTTGCTTTTAATTGATAGTGTCCGAGATATTTTTGCGGTTTCATTAATCACAATGGATAAATCAATAAACACCAAGGATTATCAAACGCTTTTACAGGCGCGAGATCGCTTGGTTAAATTAACTCCAAATGTAAAAGCAATTGTTGCTGATGAAATTAAAATGTACATGGAGCAAGAAGAGAGTTACCTTGCAGTTGATTGGTCTGGAGAGGCCCGAGAAATGATGAGTGTAAATCCGCACCTTCATTATGTGGTGCCAAATGAGGGGAGTAATATTTGGTTAGATAATTTCGTGATCCCACGTACTGCTAAACATTTTGATGCGATTTATAAGTTTTTGAATTTTATGAATGAACCAGAAAACGCAGCTCAAAATACTAAATACGTCGGGTATTCTACCCCTAATCGGGCAGCGAAAAAAAATTTGCCTCGTTCAATTGTCGAAAATAAATCCTTTTATCCAGCTGAAACAACAATGGAACACTTGGATACTTACAGAGATTTGGGACAAGAGATTGTTGAGGATTATAATGATCTTTATTTAGAATTTAAAATGTCACGGCAATAATTAAGGAGGCCAGAATAATCGACTTATCTAAATTTTTTACTTTATCTACTCTTACCAATATTATTGATATTATTGTTGTTTGGTATTTATTTTATTGGTTAATTTTAATGATTCGCGGCACTAAAGCTACTCAATTACTGCGAGGGATCGCAATTATTGTCGTATTGAAAGTTATTAGTTGGTATTTTAATTTCAAAACCTTAAATTTTATCAGCGATCAAGTTATTAATTGGGCCGTAGTTGTTTTGGTTATTATTTTTCAGCCAGAAATCAGGCGTGGTCTCGAACAAATTGGGCGCGGATCAGTTTTCACGCCTGCCAATGTAAAAGATGTGGCGATCAAAAAGCGTATAGACGAAATTGATACAGCGTTACAGTATATGGCAACCAGAAGAATTGGGGCACTAATCACTTTACAGGGAACGACAGGTCTTGAAGAATACACTGAAACGGGAATTCAGCTTGATGCTTTGATTACAAATGGACTTTTGATCAATATTTTCATTCCCAATACGCCGCTTCACGACGGTGCAGTTATTATCCAAGATGATCGAGTTGCTGCTGCTGCTGCGTTTTTACCTTTATCTGATAATCCAGATATCCCTAAAATGTTTGGAACACGTCATCGGGCAGCTGTTGGTATTAGTGAAGTAACGGATGCGCTGACGATTGTGGTATCGGAAGAGACAGGAGCGATTTCATTTACTAAAGATGGAAAATTGATTACTGGTATGACTCACGATGAGTATCGAAAATTTTTATTTGATGAGATGGGTGCAAAAACGGCTCCCAAGAAAAGTTTCTGGCAGAAACTTTTGTCGCAAAGTCAGAATAAATCTGATAAAGGTGATCAAGAATGAATCCAGAAAAATTAGATTTTAAAACAAAGATTATTTCAGTAATTTCGGCTCTTTTCATGGCAATATTTTTGTTTGTCTATGTGCAGACTCAAAAGACTCAAAGCACAACCAATTCAGATAATTCGCGTCAAGAGCAAATGGCTGCAACCAAAACGACCACGATCAATGCTCCGCTGCAACTTAATGGTAATACGGATAAATTTTTTATTACTGGTTATCCGCAAAAAGTGAAAGTTCGGCTTGAAGGACCAGCTGCTTTGGTCACAGCGACTGCGAATACTTTAAACTTCCGAATTATTGCAGACATTGGTAATCGCTCGACAGGTGTTCATAAAATAACGCTTAAGGAGCAGGGAATTAATAAATCAATTCACTATCAAATAATTCCTTCGGAGGTGACAATTAATATTCAGGTCCGCCAAAATCGTAAGATGGCTATTCAAAGCGATTACAATAAAGATAGTATTGCGCCTGGTTATGAAGCAGGAAGGCCAGAGTTAAGTCAAGACACAGCCGAAGTTACTAGTGCAAAAACTGAAATTGAAAAAATTAATCAGATTGTCGCTAAAATTAATTTACCAAATGACACCAAGGTGACATTTAGCCAAGACGTGATTGTTCAACCGCTTGATCAAAATGGAAATACAGTTAATGCAGTAGTTAACCCGGAAGTCGTTCATGTCCGCCTTCCAATTAAGGAATTACCTCATAAAACTGTTAAAATTAAATTTACGCAGGATGGAGAGGGAGTGAGCGGAAAAACTTATTCGTTTAAATCTAACGTCAGTGAATTAAAAATCTATGGCAAAAAAGAAATTATTGACCGAATTGATACTTTAGCGATTCCGGTAGTTGTACGCGGGGTTGAAAAAAATGTTCAAAGAATCATTGAACTGCCAATCAAAGACGGCATTAATAAATATAGCCAAAAATCAATTCCAGTTAGTATTGTTGTAAAAGATGAAAATAAAAAGTGAGGATAATATGACAAAATATTTTGGAACCGATGGAGTTAGAGGAGTTGCTAACATTACGCTAAAACCAGAGATGGCTTTTAAGTTAGGCCGTTGTGGAGGCTTTGTCTTAACTAAGGGCAGCACTGAATATGCAAAAGTTGTAGTGGCGCGTGATACTAGAGCATCAGGAGAAATGTTAGTTTCAGCCTTAGTTGCTGGTCTCTTATCAGTAGGAGTTGATGTAGAAAATATTGGTGTTATCACTACGCCAGCACTTTCCTATTTGATCAAAAAATTTAACCTTTCTGCTGGAATTATGGTTTCAGCTTCACATAACCCTGCGGAAGACAATGGAATAAAGTTTTTTGGTAGTGATGGTAATAAATTATCTGATCAAATGGAAGAAGAGATTGAGAAATTTATTGATGCAAAAGAAGATACACTGCCGCGTCCAAGTGCAAAAGGTTTAGGCAAAGTTTTAACGCTTCCTGGAGCTTTAGATTGCTATGTGGAGTTTTTACAAGGGTATGCACTTGATTATCAGAGTAAACTCAATATCATTTTAGATACAGCAAACGGTGCTGGAAGTCAGGTAGCACCGACGCTTCTTAGTAAGCTTAATTTGAGTTATGAAGTGATGGCCGATCATCCAGATGGACTTAATATTAATAAAGGCGTTGGTTCAACACATCCTGAAAAGTTAATGGAAGCTGTGCCAACGCAGCATTTTGACGTTGGTTTTGCAATTGATGGTGACGGGGATCGCTGTTTGGCTGTAGATGAGTTTGGCAAAATTGTTGACGGCGATAAGATTATGTATATCATTGCTAGCTATTTGAAATCGCACGATGAACTTCCTGGCAACACTGTTGTCACTACGGTCATGAGTAATATTGGCTTATTTAAGGCATTGGATCATGTTGGTATTGATCATCAAGTTACGGCTGTGGGAGATCGCTATGTGAGCGAAAATATGTTTAAGAACGGTTTTGTGGTCGGCGGAGAGCAGTCCGGGCACATTATTCTAAGTAATTATCACAACACAGGTGACGGACTTTTAACGATGGTAATGCTGTTAAATATTATGGTTAGTGAAAATAAAACATTATCTGAGTTGGCGGCACCAGTTCGAACTTTTCCGCAGAAATTAGTTAATATCAAGGTGAAAGATAAGAATTCTTGGGAAAAATCAAGTAAACTTCAAGACAAAATTAAAGTAATAGAAGAAGAACTTGCGTCCGATGGGCGAGTTTTGATTCGACCAAGTGGGACGGAAAATCTTTTGCGGATTATGGTTGAAGCGCCAACTGATGAATTAGTAAATAAATATATTAATGAACTCAGTGCAGTTGTTGCCGAAGAACTGAGTTAGATTGTCGATCAATGTATATTTTTGGAACACTTTATCGATATCTATACCAGAATTGGGGCTATCGTTATATTAACTTTGGAATTGTAAAAATGGGTTTTATTGCTTTAGATAAAACTATCGTTTATTTCCTTATGTTTTTAATTTTGCGGACTTTATTTAATTTCTTTTGGCGCAAAAAGGGCACTACGATTAAACGTGAATTAACATTTGATTTATTCATGTTTTACTTGATTTTTATCTTGTTTTTTACAGTGTTCCGACAAGTTTATTGGCCTTGGCAGATAACTTTAGATTTTCATCGCCCATTATCGGAAGTAAATTGGGTTCCTTTTGTTCAGACTATTAAAATGACCAATGGAATTACAAAAGTTGCTTTGATTTACAATTTTTTGGGAAATATTGTTCTTTTTATGCCGATCGGTTTTTTGCTTTGCGCAATCAGGAAGAAGCCTCATCATAAAGTAATGGCATTTTTTGCAGGATTTTGCTTGTCACTGTTTATTGAAATCTCACAGTTTCTTTTACATTCCGGTCAAACTGATGTTGATGATTTGATTTTTAATTCGGTTGGGATGGTAATTGGATTGATGATTTATCACTTGTTATTTGAAAGAAAAAAGAAAAAAAGACGTCGAAGATGAAAATAGGTTTTGTTGGAACAGGCGTAATGGGGTCGAAAATGGTCATTAATCTTTTAAATGCGGGTTATGAGGTCAATGTCTATAACCGGACCAAAGCTCATGCGCAAGAAGTGATTGACCATGGTGCGAAATGGTGTGATAGTCCAAAAACTGCGGCTTTAAAATCAGATTTGATAATCACAATTGTTGGTTTTCCAAAGGATGTCAGAGAAGTCTATTTTGGACCCACGGGGATTTTTGCAGGCGCGCATCCTGGTCTTTTGGCCATTGATATGACAACTAGTTCCCCTAAATTAGCAATAGAAATTGCTGCTAAAGCACAAGAATTTAAAATGTCAGCGCTGGATGCACCAGTTTCAGGTGGTGATGTTGGAGCCCAAAAAGAAACGCTTACGATCATGGTCGGAGGCCGAAAGGAAGACTTCCAACGAGCATTGCCAATTTTTGAAGTTTTAGGTAATTCGGTGAGGCTTTTCGGCCACTCAGGCCAAGGACAAAAATCTAAGATGGCTAATCAAATTATGATTGCCGGGACCATGACAGGCATGGTTCAATCGCTCTCATATGCTAAGAAATCCGGTCTTAATCAAGCTGATATTATTGAGATGATTTCTCAAGGTGCTGCCAAAAACTGGAGTATGAGTAATTACGGTCCAAGAATTTTAAAGGGAGATTTTAAGCCAGGATTTTCCGCAAAGCATTTTTTAAAAGATTTGCGGATAGCTTTGGAGTCGGCTGAAGAATTGGGACTTGAGATGCCAGCGACGAAAACTGCGCGTGATTTGTATCAAATTATGGTTGATGATGAACTCGGTGATGAAGGCACGCAAGCTCTGATTAAAATTTATCGTTAAAAAAATCCTCTTGTTCGGAGGATTTTTAGTTAGCAGTCATTTTTTCTTTGATTGCTTGAAGGGTAACTTCCTTGGTATTCGCAAAAATTAGATTTGCTTCGTGCAAAATTTTTGCATCGCCGATTCCCAAAGATGTTTCGCCAGCCTTATTAATTGAAGTAACTCCAGCAGCTGCATCTTCTACTCCGATAACTTTATCAGGATCTAAGTGCATTACTTCGGCAGCTCGGATATAAATTTCAGGATCTGGTTTGCCTAATTTTAAACTCGCCGGATCTACAATTCCTTCAAAAGAATCCGTTAAACCCAAGCGTTCTAAAATTACCGGAGCATTGCGAGAAACCGAAGCGAGAGCCAATTTGTAATGATTTTGGTGCAGACTTTGAATAAAATCGAGCATGCCAGGTAAAATATCATCTGGCGTGAGCGTTTTGATTAAATTCACATAATTGTGATTTTTTTCATCAGCCAACTGTTCTTTTTCAGTATCGGAATATTCTGTTTCATGTCCACCAGCCTTTAAGATCATTTCAAGACTAGTCATTCGATCGATGCCTTTGAGATTATCGGCAAGTTGAGAAGTCCATTTGGTGCCTACTTGTTCAGCTACTTGCTGCCAAGCCATTGCGTGGAACTTTGCGGTATCTGTAATAACGCCGTCAAGATCGAACGCAAAACCAGATATTTCGGAAAATGTAACCATAATTTGTAAAATCCTTTCATTTTTGAACTTCTATATTTTAAGGTTTTACGCATTGAGTTTCAAATCCTGGTAATAAACGTGGTAAAATAAAAAAGTAAACTAAAAAACGGAGAAAAAAGCAATGACAACTATTAAATTTGACTATTCGCCTTTGACGAAATTTGTTCACGAAAATGAACTGCCTGAAATTCAGAAAATGGTAACTGCCTGTGACGATGAATTAAGACATAAAACTGGTGCCGGGAAAGATTTTATTGGTTATGTTGATTTGCCAGTCGAATATGATCACGAAGAATTTGATCGCATCAAAAAAGCCGCCGCTAAAATTCGCCAAGATTCCGAAGTTTTCGTAGCAATTGGAATTGGTGGCTCTTATTTAGGTGCCCGGATGGCGTGTGATTTTCTAAACCTTAACTATGGTAATTGGCAAAAAGATCATGAAGGTCCAATTGTACTTTTTGCGGGAAATTCGATCAGTGGAACTTATTTGCAGGAAATTCTTGATCTGATTGGTGATAAGAGTTTTTCAATTAACGTCATTTCAAAATCAGGTACAACAACTGAGCCTTCAATTGCTTTTCGAGTTTTGAAAAAGAAGCTCGTTGATAAATACGGCAAAGAAGAAGCAGCAAAAAGAATTTATGCAACAACTGATAAAGCTAAAGGTGCACTTAAGACTGAGGCTGACGCTGAAGGATACGAAGAATTCGTTGTACCCGATGCAATTGGCGGACGTTATTCAGTGATGAGTGCAGTTGGTTTGTTGCCGATCGCGGTTGCTGGTGGCGACATTGATAAATTGATGGAAGGTTTTGCTGCTGGAAGAGAAGCGTATAGCAATCCTGATTTAAGTCAAAATGAAGCTTATCAGTACGCTGCTTTACGTAATATTTTGATGCGTAAAGGCTACAATGTTGAAATTCTTGAAAATTATGAACCATCACTTCAATATTTAGGCGAATGGTGGAAACAATTAGCAGGTGAATCAGAAGGAAAAGATCAAAAAGGAATTTATCCTTCATCAGCTAACTTCTCTACTGACTTGCATTCTCTCGGCCAGTATATTCAAGAGGGTCAACGCTTCTTATTTGAGACTGTCGTAATGGTTGATCATCCAAAATATGACGTTGAAATTCCAGTTGAAGAAGAAGATTTGGATGGCTTAAAGTATCTTGAAGGAAAAAATATGAATTACGTTAACGAACAAGCCTATCGTGGGGTAGTAATTGCCCATACTGATGGTGGAGTTCCTGTTATGACAATTCATATTGATCAGCAAGATGAATTCACCTTAGGTCAATTAGTTTATTTCTTTGAAATTGCAATTGGAATCAGCGGCTACTTAAATGGAATTAATCCATTTAATCAACCAGGTGTTGAAGATTATAAGCGAAATATGTTCGCTTTATTAGGAAAACCAGGGTTTGAAGAGCAGACAAATGAAATCAAACAGCGCGAAGGAGATTTTTTCTAAATAAAGTCTTGCATCAATTTGTCTAACGTGCTATTATATTTAAGTCGTTTGACGGCTTAGATATGGGCGGCTAGCTCAGTTGGTAGAGCAGCGGACTCTTAATCCGTGGGTCCAGGGTTCGAGCCCCTGGCCGCCCATCTTATTGAATCCCAGGACTGGGGTTCTTTTTTTATAATAATCATTGGTTGGAGCAAAAGCTTTCAAGAAATTTTCCTCTGTTTTGGGTTAACGAGGAGTTTTTTGGAAGCTTTTTCGCATTCAAGAAAGGTTTGAAATGAATTTTATTGCTCAGCTTTTGGTAATTTTGATGTTTGCCTTAATTTGCGGTTCGATCAGTGCCAAGCTTAATTTGCCACTAGTATTAGGAGAATTACTTGCGGGGCTTATTATCGGTCCAGCATTTTTAAATCTCGTTAGCACAAACGATTTTCTTGAAGTGTGTTCTGAACTCGGGGTCGTAATTTTGATGTTCCTTGCGGGACTTGAAAGTAAGTTATCCAGTCTTAAAAAAGTCTTAAAACCTAGCGTTTTAGTTGCGGTAATAGGTTTGGTGATTCCGATCATTGTAGCGGGGGTAACTGGCTTAGTCTTCGGTTTTAGTAAACCTGCAAGTATTTTTTTAGGAGTCACTTTTGCAGCTACTTCCGTATCTATTTCAGTCGAAGTTTTAAAAGAGCTCAACAAACTTCAAAGTAAAGAAGGAGCGACAATTTTGGGCGCCGCTGTGGTCGATGATGTGTTAGCTGTAATCACGTTAAGTTTTATTAGTAACTTTGGAGGTCAGCCTTTTCGAATTACTTTGTTAAAACAAGTGGGGGGTCTGACTTTAATTCTTGCTGTCAGCTGGTTGATCGTTCCTTTAGTAATAGATTTTAGTGCCAAACTTCCGATGCCAAACGCTAAATCTTTAATGGCGCTAATTATTTGCTTCGGGATGTCTTATTTAGCAGAAATAAGTGGATTAAGCGCTGTTATCGGCTCTTTTTTCGCAGGACTCGCAATCGGACAAACTAAATACAAAAAAGCAATTTTTGAACCAATTAATTTTAGTGGTGAGCTAATTTTCATTCCGATTTTCTTTGCAAGCATTGGTTTAAAAATGAATATCAAAGAATTATTTGCAAATTTTGGTCTCTTTATCGCTTTAACTCTCGGAGGAATTTTTTCGAAGTTATTAGGAGCAGGTCTTGGCGCAAAAATTGCTGGGTTTAATTGGTCGAGCGCGCTCATGGTAGGCGCAGGCATGGTTTCTCGTGGAGAAATGGCGTTAATTATTGCTAAATTAGGTCTAAAAAATCATCTTTTTTCAATTGATAGTTATTCGGCGATCGTGGGTGCTATTATTGTCACAACCATCATTGCACCGCTAATCTTAAAACGGACAGCTTGAAAATTTAATAATCTATTGAAAAGTGTTACAATAAACCCAGAGAAAGGAAGCGGGTTTAATGGCAATTTTTACAGCTGAAACACATCAAGAAATGATGGATTTTTTAAAGAAACAGACACCGCACGCAAATATACACGTCGATGATGAAGAAGCACTCAAACATAGCGCAAATGGAAAGGCTGAAGATTCAATTCAGGGGAAAATTTTCGCTTACGTTGAGGTTGGAGATATTGAAGATATTAGAGGCACGTTAAAAACTGCCCGAAAGTATCATTTGCCGGTAGTACCTCAAACAGCAGACACCAGCACAGTGATTGGTGCCGATGGGATTAACGGTTCGATTATTTTGTCACTCAAAAGATTAAATCGAATAAAGGAGCTGAGCGTTGACGACGCTTTAGCAGTCGTTGAACCGGGTGTGATCAACCAAGATCTAGATCGGGCAGCACGCAAGAAAGGAATGTTTTATGCTCCCGATCCCGCTTCTAAGCCGATTTCATCGATTGGCGGAAATGTTTCGACCAACGCTGGTGGTATGAGTTGCTTGAAATACGGTGCGACTAAAGATAACGTTTTGGGTTTAAAAGTGATGCTTGCAGATGGAAGAGAGTTAAAACTTGGAGGTCGAACGTTAAAGCAGGCTTTTGGTTATGATTTAACGCAACTGTTTATTGGTTCTGAAGGCACTTTAGGAATCGTAACAGAGATTACTGTTAGATTAAGACCACTACCTCAAGGTCAATCAGTTACTGGAATCGCCTTCTTTGAAAATATGACAGCTTTAGCCAAAGGAGTTAATAAATTACGTCTTTCTGGTCTTAATTTCTCAATGTTAGAAGCGCTTGATGGAAAAACTGTTGTAGCTCTTGATCAGTATGAGAAAACCCATTATTCCAAATCAGCTGATTCTTCAATGTTAATTTTTGGATTTGATGATGCATCTGAGGAGGAACCAAAAGTTAGCGAGAAAATTTTAAAAGAGAGTGGTGCTTGGGGAATTGACATCACCACTGATCATGAAAAAGCCAAGAAGTTGATCAAAATGCGACAGGATATGTTGGTAGCCGTTTTTGCTCAATCCAAATATTATATAATGGAGGATATGGCGGTTCCTTTATCCAAGTTGGCTGAGATGGTTGACTATATTGGACAAGTTGCAAAGAAACAAAATGTTGACATATACACTGCTGGACATGCAGGAGATGGGAATTTACATCCGACTCTTTTGTGGAATAATCAGCCAGATGCACCGGAAGAAGTAATTGAGGCAATCAGATTACTTTTTAGAAAAACTTTGAGCCTAGGTGGAACAATTTCTGGCGAGCACGCAGTAGGAATGTCTAAGAATCAATGGACAGTCGAAGAGTTAGGCAGCGATGTGGACCAAATTCAACATGAAATTAAAAATATTTTTGATCCACTCGGAATCCTTAATCCAAAACGAAAAATTAACTAGAGCTAAAAATCGGGATTTTTAAATATTCTGGTAGCAGTAACAGCCTTTTGCCAGCCAAGATATAATTTTTGTCTTTTTTCTGGATTCATTTTTGGATAAAAAATTTCGCCTTTACTATATTCGATTAATTCGTTAAGATCTCGCCAGTAGCCAACGGCGAGTCCAGCTAGAAAAGCAGCGCCGAGGGCAGTTGTTTCCAAATTATGGGCTCTTTTGATGGGAATGTTAAGAATATCAGCTTGAAATTGCATCAAATAGTCATTCTTTGCTGCGCCACCATCAACATTCAGTAAATTGATTTTGACGTCAGTATCTGAGTGCATGGTGTCGATCACATCTCTGGTCTGGTAAGCAATCGATTGTAAAGTGGCTTTGATGAAGTCATTGCGACTTGTACCCCGCGTGATTCCGAAAATTGCTCCTCTGGCGTCGGCGTCCCAATAAGGAGCACCAAGTCCAGTAAATGCGGGGACTACATAAACTTCATCTTCATTAGTTGATTCAATTGCTGCTTGATAAGAATCTTCAGAAGAACTAAGCAACTGCATTTGGTCACGTAGCCACTGAATTGCCGAACCAGCGACATAAATGCTTCCTTCAAGAGCGTAATAAACTTCGTCATTAATCCCATAGGCAATAGTAGTTAGTAGATTATTTTGCGATAATTTAATTTCTTTACCAGTGTTCATCATGACAAAAGAGCCAGTGCCATAAGTGTTTTTGACCGTTCCAGGCTCAAAAGACATTTGACCGAACGACGAGGCTTGCTGGTCTCCTGCCATGCCAGAAATCGGAACGTTGCTGCCGAAGAAATTATAACTTGCAGTATAGCCATAGATCTCGGAATTTGATTTAACTTCTGGTAGCATCTTTTTAGGAATCTTTAGAACTTGCAGGATATCTTTATCCCAAGTTAGATCATGAATATTAAATAGCATCGTCCGACTGGCGTTAGTGTAGTCGGTGACGTGGACCTTGCCGCCAGTCATTTTCCAAATTAACCAAGTATTAATCGTTCCAAATAGCAATTCGCCTTTTTCAGCTCGTTGTTGAGCTCCTTTGACGTGATCTAAAATCCAGCGAATTTTAGTAGCGGAGAAATAAGAGTCGATTAAAAGACCAGTTTTTTGAGGAATATCTTCGGCGATTTCTTTTTGCTTTAATTTTTGTACAATTTCTTCAGTTTGACGTGATTGCCAAACAATCGCGTTGTAAATCGGTAAGCCAGTGGACGCATCCCAAATAATAGTAGTTTCACGCTGATTAGTAATCCCAATCCCGGCAATTTGTTCTGGTTTAATATTGTTTTGAATAAAACAATCGGCGATCGTTGACGACACAGCATTCCAAATTTCATTAGCATCATGCTCAACCCAACCCGGATGCGGAAAATATTGGGTAAATTCTCTTTGAGCTTCACTAATTCTGGAACAAGTTCGGTTAAAGATAATGGTGCGAGTGCTGGTCGTGCCTTCGTCAATTGCCATAATATATTTGTCAATCAATTTTTTTCTCCTTATATCTATGTTATAATTTATAAGATTTTTGAGTATAATTTGGAGGATTTAATGGAAACTTATAAAACTCGTGGAGAATTGAAACGAGAAGTAAAAGATTTATACCACGGTAAATGGTCGACTGCAGTTAAGTTGAATTTAGTTCCAATTTTTTTAAATATTGCCGCAGTAGCTTTTATTGCTGTGTTTGGTTTTATCTTTATTTTTTTATTTGCCGGTTTATGGAACTATAATAAAACCAATTCAGACATAGTTTCTAACGGCGGGTTTGGAACTTATTCAGGAGGCATCTTATGGGGATTTTTGACAGCATTAATTAATACTGGGATTTTGTATAAAACAGTCGATTGGCTTAGAACAAAAGAAGCACCACGTGAATTTCTAAAAAGTGCTTTTTCGGTCTTTAGTAAAAAATATTTTCTAGGCGTGCTGGTGATTCAAATCTTAACTCAAATTTTTACATCTTTGTGGATGTTATTGTTTATTATTCCAGGGATCGTAAAAGCTTTGGCTTATTCGCAAGCACTCTTTATTTTTAAAGATATAACTGAGATAAATGCCAATGGCGACGTGAGCTATTTTGATTGTATCACGAAGAGCCGTTCCTTAATGGTTGGTCATAAGTGGCGCTTGTTTGTCCTTCAGCTTAGTTTTCTTGGTTGGGATCTTCTCAATATGATGACTCTCGGGATTGGTTCATTTTGGTTGACACCATACAAGAACGGTACTTATGCTGCTTTTTATAACGACTTGGCTTCTAAGTCCTCAGTCCAATTAGATAATGAATGGTAAAAACGATAAAGGCAAAAAGCAGTACTTGCCTTTTTTTGTTGTATAATTTAGTTGATCTTTTATTAGAAAGAAGAAATTAAATTGATTACATCAAAGTTGATTATGGAGGAACAGCCGAAGTTTCTGGCGGATTTAGCGAAAATAATTGCAATTCCTAGTGTTCGATCTGAGGCAAAATCTCATGCGCCGTTTGGACTTGGTCCTCGTCAAGTATTATCAGAAGTTGTTCAATTAGCAAGACAATATGATTTTAAATATGAGGTTGTTAATGATGCAATGGCTTACGTTCAGTGGGGTGATGATAATGACAATTATTTCGGAATTGTCGGGCACTTGGATGTCGTGGGAGCAGGAGATAACTGGACAAGTGATCCTTTTACCTTAAGACAAAGGGGAGATTATCTTTACGCACGAGGAATTTTAGATAATAAAGGTCCCAGTATTGCATGCCTTTATGCCTTAAAAATTTTGAAAGATCAGGGTTATCTGCCTAAAAAAACAATTCGGATCATTTTCGGATCTGATGAAGAAAGCGGAAGTAATGATATTCCACTTTATCTTGCAAAAGAAAAGGCTCCGCAGTTTGGTTTCACTCCTGATTGTAAATTCCCGGTTGTCTACGGAGAACGAGGAATTGTTAATTACGAAATTTTCACGCCAATTAATGAAGATCAAGTCAGTGAGATAACTGGCGATCAAGCACCTGATCACGTTCCTGATGAACTGAAAATAATGATCAATCAAGAGAGTTATGTTGCTAAAGGCAAGAGATCACCAACGAATGCACCTGAGTTAGGAGTTAATGCGATCACTGTTTTAACACAACAAATCTTAGCGCAGGATTTAGTTCATGGAGAGCTAAAAGATTATTTTACGTGGTTAGATCAAGCACTTAGAGATAAACATTATGGTGAAGGTTTGGGGCTTGAATTTAGTGATCCTGCAAGTGGTCGCTTGATTGTGACTCCGTATTTTCTACAAAAAAGTGACGCTGGTTGGACTTTAAAAATAGCGATGCGTTATCCAGTGACTTATACGGAATCACAAGTGACCGAACAACTAAAGAAGGCAGTATTTTCGGGGAGTCAAATCAAGATAATTCGGAGTATGCCTTCGGTTATGCATGATCCAAATAGTCCAGAAATTCAAATTTTATCTCAGGTCTATGAAGATTTGACAAAGCTTGATGGAACGCCAGTGACGACCACTGGTGCCACTTATGCCCGTTCGATGCCTAATATTGTGGCGTTTGGACCCTCGTTTCCGGGGCAAAAAGGAATTGCACACAAGGAAGATGAATGGATGAAGATTGATGATTTAATGCTTAATTTAACAATTTATTTAAATGCGATTTTTAAATTAGCGATCGAAGGAGGAGAATAGATGACTTGGGCAACAATTGCGACTTGGCGGATGGCATACGAAGGAATGCAGAAAGCTAGTGAAATTTTAGCAGCAGATGGTTCTGCGGGAGATGCCGTGGAGAAATTAATCAATGAGGTTGAGGCGTATCCTTACTATAAATCGGTGGGATATGGAGGCTTGCCGAATGAAGAAGGTGTTGTCGAAATGGATGCAGCGTTTATGGACGGCGATACGTTAGCTCAAGGTTCGGTTGCGGGAATCCAAAACGTAATGCACGCAGTCTCAGTCGCCCGATCTTTAAGCAGTGAGCACTATAATAGTTTTCGAGTTGGGGCGGGGGCGACTAAATATGCTTCATTGCATGGCTTTGAAATGACAAATATGCTGACAGATCGAGCGAAGGCACGTTGGCAGAAACGCCTGCGTGAAACCCAAGAAAATAATTTGAATCCGTATAACGGTCATGACACAGTTGGGGCGATAACCTTATCAAATAAGGGATCAATGGCAGCAGCAACTTCTACCTCCGGTCTTTTTATGAAGAAATCCGGACGCGTTGGCGATTCTCCTCTCTCAGGCTCAGGTTTTTATGTTGACAGTGAGATCGGCGGCGCTGCTGCGACAGGCTTAGGTGAGGATATTATGAAAGGCTGCATGTCTTATGAAATTGTACGCCGGATGGCTGATGGGCAAAGTCCTCAAGCTGCATGCGATGAAGCAGTTTATCCGTTTATCGAAAAATTAAAAAAACGTTACGGTAAAGCTGGTGAATTTTCACTCGTTGCCTTAAATAATCAAGGCGAATGGGGGATCGCTACTAATGTTGAATTTACTTTCTGCGTGGCGACCGATCAACAGGCACCAAAAATTATGATTGCCTATCCAGATGCTAATCAGACTACTAGAATTGAGCCGATTACAAAAGAATGGCTTGATGCTTACGAAAAACGGATCAAAGAACCAATTTAAAGGAGAGAAAGTTGAAAGTTATTATTATTTTAGACCAAATTCAAGCAGGTTTGGGCGGCAAAGAGCACGCAGATACTCCTCTAGGCGGCAAGAAAATGCCAATGGGGAGTGCCGATAATGTTGAAAAAGCCCTCAAAAATTATCAAGGAGAAATCATTGGTACTTTTTATTGTGGAACCGATTATTATCAGGCAAATCGTGATTTAGTTCAAAGAAAGTTTGCTAAGATGGCAGAAAAGATGGAAGCTGATGTAGTAATTTTGGGACCAGCTTATGATTATCCAGATTTTTCTCAAATGGCTTGTGAAATAGCTGATTATATTCAATCACAAACAAAAATTCCAGCGCTTGTTGCTTGCGCTAAAGAGAAGAATGAAGAACTGATTGAAAAGTACCATGATAACTTAGTTATTGTGAAGATGCCTCCTAAGGGTGGAACGGGATTATCAGATTCGATCGAGCACGTTGCTTTGGGGTGCGACACGGTTGTTCAAAATCATGATGTAGCTGATTTTAAGGCTAAGTATTGTTATTAAGGGGATTTTTAGTATATGCAAAAGAAAATTGAAAAAGTTCTAATGCCGATGGCGGTTAAGCTCGGGAATAATGTTGTTTTGCGTTCCTTAAGAGATGGTTTTATGATTGTGATGCCTTTAATTATGGTCACTTCATTTTTCCTTTTGTTGGGAAATTTTCCAGTAAAAGGTTGGAACCCTTTCTGGGAAGGAATTTTTGGTAAAAATTGGGACATGTGGTTCAGTGCAGTATACAATTCGGTATTTAGTTTTACTGGACTCTTATCTTGTTTGGGGATTGCCTATTGTTATGCAAAAAATCGGGATTTAGAGCCGATTCATATTGCTGCGGTTGCTTTGGTCGCATTTTTGATCTTAACCCCGACCTCATTTAACGTCGGCAAAACGACAGTTTCAGCTGTTAAAACAGAATTTGTGGGCGCTAACGGTGTTTTCCTTGGGATTTTAATTGCAATTTTTAGTGTTGAAATTTATCGCTTTGCGGTTAAACGGCATTGGACAATCAAAATGCCTGATGGGGTTCCACCAGCGGTCACTCAATCATTTGATGCACTGTTACCAAGTGCTTTAGTCATTATCGTATTCTTCTTGGTTCGGATAATATTTAGCGTTACTAGTTTTCAAACGGCTTATAATTTTATTTATACGATCTTGCAGGCCCCTTTAAAACATGTAGGGAACAGTCTGCCCTCAGTTTTACTTTATAATTTCCTTGCTAGTTTACTTTGGTGTATTGGGATTAATGGTCCAACGATCACAAACTCGGTATGGTCTCCAATTTTCTTCGTTTTGACCCAGGACAATCTAAGTGCTTGGAATCATCATCAACCACTGCCTCATATTTATACTCAGCCTTTTATTGACATGTTCACTACTTACGGCGGAGGAGGGAGCACTTTATCGCTTCTTATCGTGATGTTTGTTGTTTGTAAATCGAAACGGATCCGGGAATTGGCAAAACTTGCTATCATGCCAGGAATTTTTGGGATCAATGAACCACTTATCTTTGGTTTGCCGGTTGTTTTGAATCCGATTATTGCAATTCCCTTTATCTTGACTCCAACGATTAATACGTTAATCTCTGGGTTGGCATTTTCTTGGCACTTGCTTCCCTTTACTAATGGGATTCAACTAACTTGGACGACACCGCCGATTATTTCTGGTTGGCTTACTACCGGAAGTTGGAAAGGTCCAGTGCTGCAGATTTTTGAAATTATTTTAGGAATTTTCATTTACTATCCATTTATCAAAATGT